>JAKFER010000035.1:0-4191 GCA_036675565.1 Chitinophagaceae bacterium | reverse complement strand
ATAATTATCTTCTGTCATGGACAGTTCCAATGTTTCTGTTCCTGCGCCCTGGCTAAACAAGGTACCGTTGGAAGGTCCATCAGCTAACGCCCATGTTTCCACTGTTATATTCTTTGCCGCCAGGTTTTTGCTGAACTCTGTAGCTATGTAATCGTTTTGTCCGTCCAGTTTAACAGAAACAGTATGGTCAGTTATGGTACCATTCCTGATGCCGGTAACCTGGAAATCAGCATAGGATAATAATCCTTCGGCAATAGCTTCGTTGAAATTGATGCGTATATCATCTTCTGCTCCAAGTATGCCATTGGCAGGTTGGGGATTTCCAAACAACCTCGGGTTATAGTTATCCTTAATACCGCTTACTAAATTTGATTCAGTGGTGGCAATCAACTGCCCGTTATCCATACAAAAACTTACTGCCCTCACATCATAATTCTGGTCGCTCAATGCCGTTGCATCCATTACGAAGTTGTAATTGATAACGCCATTTTCGGTGATCTTTATTTTTTCTCCCTGGGCAGCATTGTATTTTGCTGTATCACTGAAGAATTTCATTACGGTTACCCAGATAGCGCTGGATGTGGGTTTGTATTGCAATTCTATATGATCAAAAAGGCTGTTGTTTATATCAAACTGATCGATGGTGACGGGCAAATAATAATCGCCCTTGTCATTTACCTGCGAAGCTGTATTAAGTACCCATTTATCTACAGGTGATTTGATATGGATATCAGAGCAGGATGGGATGAAATGCGCCGATACCATTACGGTATCTGCAATATCTGACTGGCAGGTTGATTCCAAAATGATCTGGATATTCTCATAATCCATGACCACGGGGCCACGCTCCAGTGTGATCGTTTTTGCAAGTACATCACCGGAAGGAACACTTATTTCACGGCCTGTACCCAATTCGGTTCCATCCATATATACTTTAGCTCCATGGGGATTGCTTTGATCGCCCACACGTATTTTAAAGCTGGCGCCGCTTTTAATGTCCGAAGCATTGAAGAGTTTAACGCTGTAGGATGCTTTTCGTGAAGAAGGAATATTGCTTACTACCGGTTCTTCCACACTGATAGCCGGCACTTCGGCCTGCATGGTAGGCTGGTCAATAATAGTACCCGGCTGATAATACTTAGTAACCCTTGGGCCTTCATAAGGGCATTTGGTAACACCGCCTTTGGTACGGAAGACAAAACTGCTATCAGCGGCTTTTAATACATCGATACTCAAATAATCGGAGCCGCTTTCATCGAGAACATAACCAAAGGTAGTGCTGCTATCTCTCCCTGTTGAAAAATTGCCGCCTTGTACTGTTGACAGGCTCTCGTCAACCTTTACACTAAAACCAGTTTTATTAAATTCGAATCCTCTTTCTGATAAAATACTGCCGCCTACCATAATGGTGAAACTATTGTTTTTGGCTTTTGAAGAACTGAATTGTTTTGACGATTCAATCTTAGCTCCCCCTGTGAAGGAATAATTTTGTACCAGTTTATTTGCTTCTACTTTTACCTTTTCATTTTCCGCAAGTTCTTCTTTCCATTTTGCAATATGCTGATTGATGATCAGTATCGTATCGCTAACACTTATAGAATTGGCCAATGGCACATATAACTTATAACCAGGGCCATCGAATGCCCCTTTACTTGCGGTTATGCCAAATACAGTTGCATCATCATTTGATGCGCCGTAGCGGTTATCACTGGCTGCCAATTTTGATACATAAACTACTTGCCTCAAATTATCTGCCCTTGCCTGTGCATCGGCAGCATTTGTGGTATTTGGCAGTAAAATATTGTTCCTGCCTTTAATCAGATTAGGGATTAAAATTTCTTCAATATGCCTGGCCGGATAAACAAAGTGAGTACCATATTTTTGACCAAAATCAATACCTTGTCGCTGTATAATAGAATAATCGCTTCCTGTAAGGAATATCACATCCGAACCTGTTTTTACCTCGCTATTAGGTACCAGGGTAAGGTTTAAAGTATTTCCAAAACTGATATTTGTGGAATTGCCAATAAACAGATCGCCGTCTGCTCCTACATATTCAGGATCAAAACTAGTGGAATAACGGCTCATAAATGTTGTAACATCTGTTTTGGTATTTGTGCCTGTATATTTCTCTTCGTGACTAATCCTCCCCCCGATAGTGTTTTCAAATTTTAACTCAGTTGACGTAGTGAAACCAAAACCTGTGGCCGTTACTATCTGGTGCCCTAATTGAGTTGTCATTTCAATATCACCCGATTGTATTGCAGTTCCAGTATATTCTTTGGTCGTAGTCAAAGTAGTACCGGCTTCATAATAAGCATAGCTATTTGAACCTCCGGGATCACGTAATACAGTTGTTACCTGATTCGGTCCTGCTGTTACAAAATCAGTTCCTGTTTTTCTTCCGCCTAACACATAGGCTTCCTGGCTGGCGCCATTGTTCCAGAGAATATTTTGCGAACCGATCTTGATGCCCAATGCAAAACTTTTTCGGCCAATGCCATTGCCCATTTCAGGCGTGCCTGCATAAAAGTTATATATACCTTCGCCTTCATTATTCAAACTAAAGGTATCAGGCGTACTGGCGCCATCCCTCACATTATTGGCGATGGAAACCAAACCATCTGTTGTACCCACTTTATCTATTGAAGCCGGTGTTGCCAGGTTGGATGTGTTATAATACCTGTATTCTTCAAAAGCAGTTACCTTAAATTGATAAGGAGTATTTTGTGTGAATACAGGATATCCGAACAGGTAATTACCATTTACCTGGTCATAGACATTTACCGATATACTGCCCCCATTGAATAAAGTGGTTTTTGCAGTGCTATCACCAAAATAAGCCATAGGTTCGCCTCTTTTATTCAACTGCACCAAAGCAATGGTTGGCTGCTCACGGTAAATGAATTTATATTTATCATTATAAAAAACCGTATCTGTATATTCTCTCACAAAACTTCCGCCATCAGCGGTAATTGAGTCCTTGCGTGTATAAGTTTCTTTTTCTTTATTGAACTTGTCGGCCAGGTTAATATTTATGGGATTGTTGCCTATCAAATCATCATGGCCTGTAGCGCTTACTGAAACAATATTATAGTTTTCCGGGATCAGGTCGGTTATAAATTCACCCGTAACCGGATCCGGTTGAATGAGGATGGAATAAGTTAGATAGTTGACCTTTGTATTACGCTGCGTGGCAAGCTGATTAGCAGGCAACAGGTGATTCACTATTACAAGACTATCGGTATGGCTCTCTGATGCATTGATCTTCCTGTTTTGTGCACCCACGAGCTCAAGCTTAACAGAAAGTTTTTCACCAAGATTATTCTTAGATAAAGAATGGCCCAGCGGCAATGCTTCCTGGATAGAGCCCCCGGCTACCCGCCCGATAAAGCGAATAGTAGTACTATCATAAAGAATCCTTTCGCTGATGGGACCCTGGTAGTTCAGGTTTCTGCCAAAGCGGTCAGTGATCAATCCATTATTTTCAAAAACGTGATTCAGTTTTAGGGTTTTTACTTCATGGGTTCCTATCGGAACATAAATAGTAAACTTACCCGCGGCATCTGTTTCTATAATATCGCCATTTTGCAAATGGGCATATTGCCCGTCAATCTGGAACTGTGCCCCTTTAACCGGTATGGTGCTGTTGTGGTAATAAATAGTTCCTGAAACAGGGAAAGAAGACTTGTCTTTGAAGTCCACCGTAAACTCATTGGAGCTTGCCGAAACCAACCGGTTAACAGAAACAGGATCAAACTGGTGAGTACCCAGCACTGGAATAACGGTATAAGTAATGCCATTATCAGTATAAGGAATACCGGAGATCATGTAATTTCCTGAAGCATCGGTAATGCCTTTCAAAGCCAGTTGATCCGGTGTAGGAATCACAGCCGAACGGGTTACATAAGCCGGGTTCATTTTTCCATCGTTGCGGTTGAATTCATCGGCCCACTGTGAAAGATCGAAGAATTGGCCAGCAATAGTTTCATCAAAACGCCAGTAAGCGATCATGCCGCTTTCATTGCCCACCATCATGCGGGAGAAATTGGTTTTGATCTCACTGGCGGAAATGGAACGGTTCCATGCTCTTACTTCATCAATATTTCCTTTATAATTTTTGCCGCTATTGTTCTTACCAATAAATACCTCTTTGTCAATTGAACCATTAGCAATGGTTGGAATCACTTT
>JAKFER010000224.1:0-25224 GCA_036675565.1 Chitinophagaceae bacterium | reverse complement strand
GCAAGATAATTAATCGTCTTTTATCCGGGTTGAATCATATTCATGGCATAAGAATATTGATTTTTAAAGATAAAAAAGTCATGAATAATGAACCTGTAAAAAAGATCAAAGATGATTATCCTCCTTTGGATAGTTCCATAGAAGAAAGAGATGAGGCGGTTTACAATGAAGCAGACGATGAGGCCAATGCAGCCATTAATGATAAGCAACCTGCCGGTGATGCTGGTCCTGAAGATGCAATCCCTCCAAAACCAAAAAAAATTGAAACAAAATATTAATATTACCTGATCTTATCGGCCGCCTGTTTAGCTTGTGTAAGTGTTTTATCCAGGCCATAAGCTCTTTGGTAGTTTAGTTTTGCTTCTTTCAGTAAACCTTGTTTTTCCTGTAATTTACCGATCCAATAATATGCATTTGCATAAGATGGTGAGATCGTTATCACGAGTTCGAATGTTTTATATGCTTCATCCAGCTTACCCTGGTCGAAGTAGATCACCCCTTTTTCCATATGGGCATCAAAGAAATTGTAATCATGCTGAATGGCCTGGTTATAAAGTTGCAATGCTTTTTCCTTATTGCCGGTATTAGCGAAATAAACTCCTTTAAAATAGTAAGGCTCCGCATGGCTGGCAGAACTGTCCATCCGGATTAGCGAATCACTTAAAGTAATCGCTTTAGGGTTATTGTTTTCTGCATATTTATAAGCCAATGCATAACTGATCTCCACATCAAAAGGCGCCAGCTCATAAGCTTTTTCAAGACTTTCCAAAGATGCTGCAGACTGACCTTTTTCTTCCAGCAGTGCCGACTTTTTCATTAAGGCATCAATTTGCCTGGGCTCATTTTTTAAAATTCCATCATAAACTTTCAGCGCTTCATCATTTTTATTTTGAAGCATATAAGCTTCCGCCAGTTGGAGTTCAAAGAAAAGACTTGGTATAATACGCAGGGCAGATTTCAGGAAGACTTCCGCTGAATCAGGTTTTTGATCAAGCAGGATAGAACTTATGTTGACTGCATATTCTTCCCGCTTATTTAAAGACCAGGCTTTATTAAAATCTGCCAGGGCGGGTTCTGAGTAATTAGCTTCTTTCAATTTTAATCCGCGGCGATAATACAGGGCATCATTATCTTTTTCCCGGTTAATGCTGTCCGTTAAAATATCGAAGGGAGGTTCCTTTAAAATACTATCATAGGCTGTTTGCTCATTCTGTTGATTACAGGCTGATATACAAAAGATCAAAAACGCAAAGCCAATAAATATCTTCATTTGTAATTTCTAATTGTATGTAATATATTTTTTATAATCAAAATAGTATTTAGTAAGTAATCCTATTATGAACCCAGCTTCAATACTACTATGGAACCCAATTGCGTCGCACTCTTCAACATTCTGTTTGCTATTGAGCTTATTGAAGTATGCAATTATTGAAAAATATCCTAAACGCTGCTCCCATAATATGCGCAAAACTAATCGCTTTGTTTTACAGTTAACTGACAATCGGTATTACTCTCAAAAATATCTTTGCTTTTTTTAATGTAAGAATTTAACCCTGAATATAAATGAATATCAAGCCACTGAATTTTGCATCGCTATTGATGCTGGTCCTTTTGTCAGCCTGTTCAACACCAAAAGCACAAACTACATCAGCTGCAAAGGAAAATACCCAGGATACACTGATTTACCCCGAAGAAACGCATTTTAAAAATATTACCCAGCTCACTTTTGGGGGCGATAATGCAGAAGCCTATTGGAGTTTCGATAGTAAATACCTGGTATTTCAACGTACATCTGTTGAAAATGGAATTCCCTGCGACCAGATTTTTGTTGGCAAAGTACCTGAAAAGCCAGGAGAGCCATTTACTTATAAAATGATCAGTTCCGGAAAAGGACGTACAACCTGTGCTTTTTTTACCAAAGACAATAAGCATATCATATATGCTTCAACGCATTTGGGAGGAGATGAATGTCCTCCCACTCCCGACCGGGCTAAATATGGCGGTAAATACATCTGGCCTTTATATAGCAGCTATGATATTTTTATAGCGGATCTTGATGGAAACATTGTGAAGCAACTGACCCATGCCAAAGGTTATGATGCTGAAGCCACGCTTTCACCGGATGGAAAATTAATGGTTTATACCAGTGATAAAGATGGGGATTTGGAAATGTATGTGATGGACCTGGAAACGGGGAATGAAAAACGCATTACAAATACTTTAGGTTATGATGGCGGTGCATGGTTTAGTCCGGATGGTACAAAGATCATCTGGCGTGCTTCCCGGCCAAAGACTGAAGCAGAAGTTGCGGAGTACAAAACATTACTGGCGGAAGGTTTGGTAGCACCAACCAATATGGAAGTATTTGTTGCTGATATTGATGGTAACAATGCAAAACAAATTACCAGCCTGGGCCAGGCAAACTGGGCGCCTTCGTTTATGCCTGACAGTAAGCGTATTATTTTTGCTTCTAATCATGAATACAAGAGAGGTTTTCCATTTAATATGTATACCATCAATGAAGATGGCTCAGGTTTAACCAAGGTTAGCCGTGATAAGGGCTTCGATGCATTCCCTATGTTCAGCCCTGATGGTAAGAAAATTGTTTTCAGCAGCAATCGTAACAACGGGGGCACCCGGGATACGAATATTTTTATTGCAGATTGGGTGGATTAGTTGAATGGTTGATTAGTTGAAAGGTTGATAAGTTCCAGGAATTGGGAATAAGGTATTTGGAATTTGGGTGAAAGTTTTAATTCGATTTAAAATACTAAGCAACTAAACGTATCAACGACTAAACAGTTTATTGAACTTTTGATAAAGTCGAATCTAAACGCTAAACCCTAAGCTCTAAAAATTTTCGTATATGTGTAACCGTAATTTTACGAAATTTTAAAGGCGTTCTGCTCAATAGAGAATGATCAAAAAACAAATTTGAATGAAAGGGATTGCTGTTGTAGATTTGGCTTAACCAAAATCAGCCAGTAATATGAATAATGAAATGTACAACATCCTGCTTCACGTTCATAGTGTAGGCAGATGGATCATCCTGATCTTATTGTTAATTGCAATTTTCAATAGCATGGTTGCCGGTGGCAGGCCTTTTATTCGTTCTGATAACAGGACCGGTTTACTACTTACTATATTTGCTGATCTCCAGATTCTTATTGGATTGGCCATCTGGTATTTTGGATCCAAAGGATTTAAATTGATTGAAGCTGCAGGTGGTATGGGTGAGGCGATGAAAGATCCTACAACCCGTTTCTTCGCAATAGAACATATTGCAGGTATGCTAATAGCTGTGATCTTAATTCACATAGGTAAGGCGCAGGCTAAAAGGCCTATTGGCGACCGAGCCAAGCATCGTAATACCCTGATATTTTATTTTATAGCCTTGCTGATCATTTTGCTATCTATTCCATGGCCATTCAGGTCAATCGGAACAGCAAGTGGATGGTTCTGATGTTAGGGTTTAGATGTTTAGAGTTTAGATGTTTAGTCGTTGAGATGTTTAGGTGTTTGCTAAACAACTTAACGACTAAACAAATCAACCAATCAACTTAACTCAATTACCTCGCAATCTTTAATTTCTTTTCCATCAATGGAAAAACGGATGATGGTTCTTACTTTATGCCAGCCTTGTTTTCCCGCCGCACCGGGATTCATGTGAAGGCAGTTTCTTTTTTCATCAAACATGATCTTTAAAATATGCGAATGACCACTGATGAATAATTGTGGTTGATATTTATCCATCAACGGTTTCACTCTTTTATTGTAATTGGGTGGATAACCACCAATATGCGTGATAAAAACTTTTACATCTTCGCATTGAAAAACTAAATTCTCCGGGTAGGCAGACCTGATATCCTGATCATCTATATTTCCATATACACCTTTCACCGGCAACCTGGATTTTTGCGCTAATTCATTCGCCAGTGCAATATTCCCAAAATCACCTGCATGCCATATTTCATTGCAGGTTTTAAAATGAATAAAAACTTTTTCATCTAAAAATCCATGGGTATCCGAAATCAATCCAATACGTGTCATTCAAATGTTTTTCAAAATAAAAGCCGGTATAATTACCGGCTTTGCAAAGATGATCGATTATTTGATACATTATTTGTGTTCAAACATATTGTCTATCAGTTGCTGGTTGAAATGTTGAACCGGGTTGCCGGTAACATTGTGATATACTGCACTGATAAAAATGGTTTGGGTAGCACTTAAAATAACTGACACCAGCATCAGGCCCAATACAGCTAATGCAATACCAGCAAAAATGTTAACCATGGATCCTAAAATAAATAAGGGAACACCAACAATTAAAACGGCTATTATTTGGATCATTCCAAAACTAAAAGTGGAGGCAAGACTTTCACCCCATTTTTCTTTCATTATTTGGGTTGAACGTTTAAAGGCTTGCAGCGGGCCTGCATTTTCATAAGCAATTACAGGAACCACGAAGAAAGTGGCAATGCTCCATACAACGCCGATCAGCCCGGTAATGATCTTTCCAATCCAGCCAACATTTTCCTGGATAATTTTTAATATGGTACCTACGGTTGCTGCAAATAAGGCCCATAATAAAATGGCACTCAGCCTGCTCATGGCAAAGTTTAATCCTTTGCTAACTGATACTTCATCTCCTTTAAAATATAAACGGGTGCAATGGATTAATGCAGTATTAAAAAATACCACTACAAAATAGTTGACGAAATAAAAAAGAAAGATCAGGGCATAGTTTAACAACGGGTTTTCATTACTAATATTATCAACATTCCATCCTGCAGCAGCATAAAATGCCGTTCCGAATGATCCTAAAATAAGCAACATTGAAATACCAGAAAGTATCGGGAAAATGATCAGTTGTTTATTTTCTTGCAGGATTTTAAAACTGTTCATGGTAATGGTCCAACCATTGGATAGACGCGTGAAGAAGCTCATAGAAATTAGTTTGGTTTGCTAAATATAATTAAATGACTGCAGAAGTTCAAATGCCGGTAAAGCGGCATACTTTTTATTATGGATATAAAAACATTTTACCATGAGCCAGGCCTTTGTTAGAGAGAGTGATGAACAATGGTTACACGATGTGACCCCGACATTAAATGCGTTGATTGTTTTTTTAACAAGAGAAAATAACGGCATCCGTGTTTATGAAAAGAAACAATACGCCGATCCTAAGACGGGTAAAGAAGTTTATGAAATGAGTAATGGGTTATCCTATACAAAAGATAAGGATGGAAGATGGATGGTTATCTGATTTTATAAATGAAATGAATGGAAATATTGTAGCTTCTGTATTGGCTGTTGTCTTATACATCAAACACTTTTAGGAGCTCAATAGAAGGATTTTACGATTTTTTTTTCATCTTTATAAACTTTTAAATAATAATTTTCTTTCAGTATTTTTATTTTCTCATTATTATAAAAACTGTATATCCAACATACAAAATCAGGAACAATACCCCCTGCCATTTTTCCAATAAATGTTTTTTCCCTACAAATAAAAATGCAAATAATAAAATGCTTGAAAATACAGTCATTGCAATATCTGTATTCCCGGAAGGTTGAAAAGGCAAGGGCTTAATTAGGGCACTGAGTCCTAATATCCAGAATATGTTAAAAATATTGGAGCCAACAACATTACCAATGGCAATATCCGTGTTCTTCTTATAAGCAGCTACCGCAGAAGTAGCAAGTTCAGGAAGGGAAGTGCCTACGGCTACTACCGTAAGACCAATTAAATATTCGCTCACACCAAATTGACCTGCAATTTCAACTGCGCCATTGATAATCCAGGTCCCACCTAAAACCAATCCTGTTAAGCCCAAAATGATGTATGCCACAGATCTGAAATTGCTCAATTGTTTAAAATCCGGGTTTATTTTATTCTCAGATTTTTTGGCAATGCTAAAAACATAATACAGGAAGATGATAAAAAATCCAATTAGTATTAGCCCATCGCTTCTGGTTAATGCTGAATTTTCCTTCTGGTCAATCAGGTAGTCGTTGGCGAGAATGCCCAAAATCAATGCTGCAAGTAAACTAAAAGGAATTTCTTTCCAAACCGTGGTGCTTTGAACGGCAAGCGGATAAATAATTGCGGACACTCCCAGTATTAAAAGGATGTTCGCAATGTTGCTGCCGATTATATTTCCAATGGCAATTTCAGCACTATCCTGGAGGCTGGCAGAAACATTTACGAATAATTCGGGGGTAGAAGTACCAAAAGCCACTATCGTCAGTCCAATAACCAAATCAGATACTTTTAATTTCCTGGCAATGGATGAAGCTCCGTTCACCAATAAATCCGCACCTTTAAAACCCGATGAAAAATAGAATATAAGTCAGCATTTCATATAATTCTTTGTTTTGTGTCAGGCATCTTATGAATATTCGGGTTAATGAATTTAATTAAAATAGTATTTTGATTTTGCCAATTCTTTTTAATTAAGTTGTCGCCAGTAATTCTGACCAAAGCGATCAATGAATTATCACTCATTTTTTCAAATTTGTTTTCACGGTTTTTTTACTTGCGAAATAAATTAGGAGTGTTCACATCGCCTGTGAAAAAGAAAGACATCCGTTTAACATTTATCTAAAAGATTAAAAACAAATCAGGAAATTTGATTTCGATAATTTTACAATACAGAAATTAAGATCTTTTTTCATTTGCATTTTTAATTATTCATTGCTATGCCATATTATTATTCTCTTGGTAATATTCCTCATAAACGCCATACACAATTTCGTAAACCTGATGGAGGCTTGTACGCCGAACAATTATTTTCTACGGAAGGTTTCTCCAATGATTATTCTTTAATGTACCATGTTCATCCACCTACACAGATCATTAAAGCAGAACCTCAAATAAATGTTGCACCCCAAATTGCGGAAGAAAAAATGTTACAGCATCGCAGTTTCGACGGGTTTCGCATCAAACCTGAAAAAGATTTCTTGCAAAGCCGAAAACCTGTTCTTGTAAATAGTGATTGCCATATTGTGTTAGCAGCTCCACAGGAAAGCACAACCGAATATTTTTATAAGAATACCGATGCGGATGAGATTATTTTTATTCATGAAGGCAGTGGCCTGTTAAAAACACCTTATGGTGAATTGGGTTTTGGATATGGGGATTACCTTGTTATTCCACGGGGCACTATTTACCAGATTCATTTTAATGACAGCCAGAACCGTTTGTTCATCGTTGAATCATTCAGTCCGGTTCGTTTTCCCAAACGGTATCAGAGCAAATATGGTCAGTTACTGGAACATGCACCTTTCTGCGAAAGAGATATCAGGCCACCACAAAACCTGGTTACTAATGATGTAAAAGGAGATTTTTTGATCAAAGCCAAAAAGAAAGGCATGTTGTACGGTTTACATTATGGCACCCATCCTTTTGATGTGGTGGGGTGGGATGGACAATGTTATCCTTTTGCCATTTCCATTCACGATTTCGAGCCGATTACCGGGAGGGTACATCAACCGCCGCCAGTTCACCAGACTTTCGAGGCGAATAATTTTGTGGTATGCTCCTTTGTACCCCGTTTATTCGATTATCATCCCGATGCCATCCCAGCTCCCTATAATCACAGTAATATAGATAGTGATGAGCTGCTTTATTATGTGGATGGTGATTTTATGAGCCGTAAAAAAGTCACCCGCGGCATGATCACTTTGCATCCTGCCGGCATTCCCCACGGTCCTCACCCGGGTGCCGTTGAAAAAAGCATTGGGGCAAAAGAGACAAAGGAACTGGCTGTAATGGTAGATACTTTTCACCCATTAATGATCACAAAGGAAGCTTTAGATATTGAAAATGATGATTATGTAATGAGTTGGGCCGAATGAATTCCAGAATAGATCCCCTCATTTTTCATTCATAAAACTTATTATCTTTAATAATATTCAAAAAATAAAAAACAGTATTATGCTGAAATTAGGCGAATTAAAAGAAGGCGATATTGTCAGGATAGAGGATGAAGGTGTTTCAAGAGAAGGAACGGTAGTTGATATCAGCCGCGAAGAAAAACAGGCGCTGATCAATAATGGCATCCAGGAATTCTGGTTTAATCTGGACCAGATTTACCCGGTTCCGGTAGATGATGAGCAATTGACCAGGTTGGGCTTTGTAAAAGAAGTAGATGGAGAATCTGTAAAATACATGAAAGGACCTTTCAGGATTGTGATCGTTAATAATAATTTCTCAAATATTGAGATGTGGTATCGCGAAGATCGCAGGCATTTTAATACGCCAATTGGGGTGCATCATTTGCAAAATCTCTACCATGATATGACCAAAGTGCACCTGGAGATGCCTTAATACCCAGTTTTTGTTAAAAAATAATCGAGATCAACGCAATTTATTCTTCAGAATCGAAAAAAGATTTTGCTTTTTTCATTTTTAAGGATAATCCTCCTATCTTTGCGCTCCCAAAAATTTATGTCGAAACAACCATTAATCAAGCAGGATGGAGTAATAGTTGAAGCTTTATCGAATGCTATGTTCAGAGTAAAACTGGAAAATGGCCATGAAATACTGGCTACGATCTCAGGAAAAATGAGGATGCACTACATCCGTATTTTACCGGGCGATAAAGTAGGAGTTGAAATGAGTCCGTACGACTTAAGCAGGGGAAGAATCATTTTCAGGTATAAATAAGGTAACCGTTGGCCATCAGCTGATTGTAGCCGGAAATTTGAAATAAAACAATAAAGATGAAAGTAAGAGCATCCATTAAAAAGCGCAGTGCTGATTGCAAATTCGTTCGCCGCAAAGGCAGGTTATATGTGATCAACAAAAAGAATCCCCGCTTTAAGCAGCGCCAGGGATAAAAGCAGCGAGTGCCGCCAATAATCGGTAACTCAAAACAGAAAACGTAAATCTAAAAATTAAAATAATAATATGGCTCGTATTGCCGGGGTTGACTTACCTAAAAACAAAAGAGGCGAAATCGGACTTACCTATATTTATGGTATTGGTCCCTCAACCGCTAAATATATACTTGACAAAGCTAGCATAGACCGCAGCAAAAAAGTAAACCAGTGGAACGATGATGAATTAAACGCCATCCGTACTACAATTACTGAAGAATTCAAGGTAGAAGGTCAACTGCGTTCTGAAGTGCAAATGAGCATCAAACGTTTACTGGATATCGCTTGTTACCGTGGTCTACGCCATCGTAAAGGATTACCTGTTCGCGGCCAGCGTACGAAAACGAACAGCCGTACCAGGAAGGGTAAGCGTAAAACAGTTGCAGGTAAAAAGAAAGCAACCAAGAAATAAGGAACTCCTGAGCTCGAAGCAAATGCTTTGGGCTTTTGGTTTTTATTTATATGCACCATTTATAGAATCAATTACAGAAACCCGGTGCAGGCGGAGGATTGATTCGCATCTTGCTAAAACAGGATGATTTTAAAAACATTTAAAAGATTACCTCGAAAGAATCATGGCAAAACAACAATTAAGCGCAAAAGCCGCAGCAAAAAAAAGAGTAGTAAAAGTGGAATCCTATGGTGATGCTCACGTTACTGCCAGTTTCAATAATATCATTATCAGTTTGACCAACAAGAGCGGCCAGGTAATTTCCTGGAGCAGTGCGGGTAAAATGGGTTTCAGGGGTTCTAAGAAGAACACGCCATATGCAGCCCAGATGGCCGCAGCAGACGCAGCAAAAGTTGCTCTTGATGCTGGTTTAAGAAAAGTGGATGTTTATGTAAAAGGTCCGGGTTCTGGCCGTGAAGGTGCTATCCGTGCCATTGCAAATTCAGGTATTGAAGTAGTGATGATCAAGGATATTACGCCTTTACCTCACAACGGTTGCCGTCCTCCCAAAAAGAGAAGAGTATAACATATAGCGGTTTACCGCTCAATATTTTTATTAACGGGTGTATGATTCATTTTTACAGATTTTTACTGATCATACATCGAAACTAAAAAATCTAATAAACAATTATGGCAAGGTACACAGGTCCAAAGACCAAAATTTCCCGAATTTTCGGTGAGCCTATTTTAGGCAATGGCAAATGGTTGGGTAAAAACAGCAACCCTCCTGGCCAGCATGGTGCACAGCGTAAGCGTAAAAGCTTAGGCGAATATGCATTACAGTTACGTGAAAAGCAAAAGGCCAAGTATACCTATGGTTTGCTTGAAAAACAATTCCGCAAAACTTTTGAAGAAGCTGAAAGACGTCGTGGTGTTACCGGTCAGGTTTTGATCCAGTTATTGGAAGCCCGCCTGGATAATGTTGTATTTCGTTTAGGCATTGCGCCTTCACGACCTGCAGCACGCCAGCTGGTTACACACAAGCACATTGCGGTAAATGATACCGTTGTAAATATTCCTTCATTCCAGGTTAAGCCAGGTGATGTTATCACACTGAAAGAAAAGACCAAAGGCAATACAGGGATCACCAGCCAGATGGGAAGTAAGAATCCTAAGTTTGGTTGGTTAGATTACAGTGAAGCTGATATGAAAGGAACTTTCTTAACATATCCGGAGAGAGAAAATGTGCCAGAAAACATCAAAGAATCTTTGATCGTGGAATTGTATAGTAAGTAAGCTTAGCTTTCTTGCAAATCAGCAAATCTAAAACAGCGAAAGGTGCAAACCCTGGCTGACATTCTAAATTAAAAATTTTAAACTCAGATATGGCCATTTTAAATTTTCAGAAACCGGATAAGATCATTTTACAAAAAGTGAATGACTTTGAAGCTCAGTTCGAGTTTCGCCCGCTGGAACCCGGCTATGCCGTTACCATTGGTAATTCCCTTCGTCGTGTATTATTAAATTCACTGGAAGGTTATGCAATTGTAGGTGTGAAGATTGAAGGTGTGGATCATGAATTTGCAACCATCAAAGGTATCACGGAAGATGTGGTAGAAATACTGTTAAACATCAAACAGGTACGCCTGAAAAAAATCGTTGATCATGAAGTGGCACATGAAAAGATCATGTTGTCAATCAAAAATAAAACAGAGTTCACTGCCGGTATGATCGGTGAAGGAACCCAGTCTTTCCAGGTTATGAATCCTGATCTGCTGATCTGCACATTAGATTCTTCTGTAAAACTGGATATTGAATTCACTATCAGCAAAGGACGCGGTTATGTACCTTCCGAGGAAAATAAACCAAAAGATGCCCCCTTGAACCTGATCCCGATCGATGCTATTTACACACCTATCAAGAATGTGAAATACACTATCGAGAATACTCGTGTGGAACAACGCACTGACTATGAAAAACTGATCATGGAAGTGGTTACCGATGGTACCATTCATCCTGAAGAAGCAGTTAAACAAGCCAGCCGCATTTTAATCCAGCACCTGATGATCATTACGGATGAAAACATCACGTTTGATAATAAGGAAGAAAAGAAAGAAGACCTGGTGGATGAACAGACTTTGCAATTGCGTAAAGTATTGAAGACGCCATTAGAAGACCTGGATCTGAGCGTAAGAGCATTCAATTGCCTGAAAGCTGCCAAGATCAATTCTTTGAGCGAGCTGGTTCAATACGAACAGGAAGACCTGATGAAATTCCGCAACTTCGGACAAAAATCATTATCTGAAATTGAGCAGGTATTGAATGAAAGAGGTTTGCATTTTGGAATGGACCTGGCTAAACTGGGTGTTGATGCGGAAGATTTCTAATTAAAACATGTTCGAATTTTAATAGCATAAGCTTTTATCATTCAAACATCATAAACGTAGGCTGCAACTCCTTGACACGGTGCAGCCGAATATTTAATCACTTAACCAGGCAACAATCATTGCCGGTTTCAAATTTCAATCGTCATGCGTCACGGAGATAAAGTAAATAACCTCGGAAGAAAGAAAGCACACAGAGATGCGTTGCTGATGAACCTTTCAAATCAATTGATCGAATATAAAAGAATCGTAACGACTGTAGCAAAAGCAAAGGCGTTAAGAATATATGTTGAACCGCTGATCACCAAAAGCAAAGAAAATACAACGCACCAGCGCCGTGTGGTTTTCAGTTACCTGCAGAGCAAAGAAGCAATCAAAGAATTGTTCGACGTTATTAGTCCAAAGATCGCCGGTCGTCCTGGTGGTTATACCCGCATCATTAAATTAGGTGCAAGAACAGGAGATAACGCAGAAATGGCGATGATCGAGTTGGTTGATTACAACGAGATCTATGGTAAAGGAAAAGGCGAAGCTAAAGAACCAGCCAAGCGTACACGCCGTGCGGGTAGCCGTAAAAAAGCTGGTGATGAAGCAACTGCTGCTGCTCCGGCTGCTAAAGCAAAAACAACTAAAGAGGCAGATGACCTTACTATAATTGAAGGTATTGGTCCTAAAGTAGCTGAAGTTTTAATTGCTGCAGGTGTTGATACTTTTGAAAAGCTTACAAAGAAAACACCTGATGAACTGAAAGAATTGCTGGCTGATGCAGAAGGTACTTTCAATGCACAGGATCCAACAACATGGCCAGAGCAGGCTACGTTAGCCGCAGAAGGAAAATGGGATGAATTAACCATCTTAAAAGATATGCTGCAGGGCGGCCGCGATGTTAAATAAATAATTTATCTTATAGTAAATCCCGCAAACCTGCGGGATTTTTTTATGTACAGAAGTGTAGCCAATCTCTCTAGCACATCCCTTTTGAATACTCATTAATAGGTATTGCAATCTTACCATATTTCTTCTACTTTTAGCCGGTAATCAGTTACCACATTAAAACTACAAACCACCTTTATGCAAAAGCGACTACTGCTGCTGGTTAGCATGCTAACCTTTACCATTTATGCAATGGCACAATTATCCATCAGTACAAGTATCCGTCAGGATGCTGTCTGGGACGATCTGAAGGAAGATTGGGAAGTCTTTTCCATTGATTCAAGCGGAACATTTTTTGAGTTTAATAAGGAGCTCACAATGTTCAAGCATACTACGGCTACCATCACATCTAATTACAAAATCACGAGTTATGATTATGATGAAGATGAAGTAAAATATACCATGCAGGTAGTTAGTGATGTGGGCAATGAATACGAAGTTGTTATAGATGCAGAAAATAACTACATCGGCTTTTTTTATGAGCGTGATGATGAATATATTTTGGTTCATCATACCATCAAAAAATCCTGGTTTAAAGAAAGTGATTAACAAAAAATCAAAAGCCTCATGTAACGAGGCTTTTTTTATTATTTTTTTCCGGGACTGTCAGCATTTGATAAATTTTTCAGCATCGGTCCGGGCTGTCCGCTTGTAGTCCTCGCTGCGCTGCGGGCTACCGCTTCCATCCCGCAGTCCATCTGCTTCAGCACTCTATTCATCTTTGTTATTATTGAAACATAAGATACTTGATGACGTTTAAAATCATATTTATCTATCCGCCACCAATGCCGCAGCACCAAATACACCTGCACTGTCACCCAAACTTGGTTTTACAATGGGTACATCTACACTGTTATTGAAAATAAATTCTTTTAATGATTTTATTCCATCCGTATAAATAGCATCTATATTTCCTACACCTCCACCAATCACAATTACATCAGGATCCAAAAGATTGGTAACAACAGAAACGGATTTACCAAAAAACCGGCATAAGCGCTGAATCGTTTGTTTAGCAGCTTCATCGTTTTGCTGATGATACCTGTTCATGATTTCCTTTAAAGAGATATTGTTGCCCGTTACACCTGCATAAAAACGTTGTAACGATGGTCCGGAAATGATCGTTTCCACGCAACCGGTTTTACCACAATAACACGCTCCACCTGAATCATCCAAATAGTTATGACCCCATTCTCCTGCAATACCATGACAACCATTCCATACTTTTCCATCAAATACAATTCCTCCTCCCACGCCTGAACCCATGATGATGCCAAAGACTACTTTAGCATTTGGAAATTTTTCTTTTACAATTCCCCAATGCGTTTCTGCCAGTGCAAAACAGTTTGCATCGTTGGCCAGTACAACAGGAATTTTCAATACCTCTTCAAGATCCTTTTTCAAAGGCTTACCGTTAAGTGCGGTGCTGTTGCAATTTTTCATTGTTTGCAATCCGGGATCTAAAACACCTGGGGTGCCAAAACCAATACTGCGGGGTTGTAAACCGGATTCGTCTTTCATTTTAGCAACCAGCTTTTCTATTTGCGAAATAATATGTTCGTAGCCTTTCGATGCTTCCGTGTCAAGTCTTGTACGGATGATCGGTGCAGGATCATTTAGTGATGGAAGTATGGCGCCTTCTATTTTTGTTCCGCCAAGATCGATGCCCCATAATGGTTGATTCATTTTGAATAAATTTTTAAATTAAATGGTTTTCATCTAATTTCTGGGTTTGGAATATTATTATTTTACAACAAATCGACGCATAGAATTACCGGACGATAAACCGAGCGTGGCAACAAAAGCCAAATAGTAGCAATGCTGTTTGTCCCACAAAAAAAATTCAATAATGAAATAAAATATGAACCAGTATTATTATCGCATCATTAATTTTTTCTCCAGTTCTTCCAGCGAAACACCTTTTGTTTCGGGAACTTTAGTAAGCACCCAAATAAGTTGCAGTAACATCATAAATGCAAAGAATGCAAAAATGGGCCATGGATTATCTTTAAAAATGCCATCTTTTGAATCTAAAAAAACAGGTGTGATCAATGTTATAATCGCGGCGAAAATCCAGTGAATACTTGCACCAAATGATTGACCAGATGCACGAACTTTATTCGGGAATATTTCAGAAATAAATACCCAGATCACAGCTCCCTGTCCTATGGCATGCGACGCGATAAACAGCAATAAAAATATCATTAAGAAACCAGGACCTGCCTGCGAATAAAATGCCCAGACAACCATGGATAAACTAAAAATGTATCCCAGTGATCCGATCAATAATAATTTTTTTCTGCCTGCCCTGTCAATCAGGTAGAGTCCTACAAAAGTAAACAACAGGTTTGTGCCTCCGATGGCAATGGAATTGAATAACGAATCCTGGGCTGCCAGTCCGGCTCTTTCTAAAATTTCGGGTGCATAGTATAAAATAAAATTGATGCCGGAAACCTGGTTAAAAAAAGCGATCATGAACGCCAGGTAAAGGATGGACCGGTATTTTGAACTGAATAATTGGGACGCTTTCCCGGTAGAAGCATCAAATTGATTTGCATGGATAATAGATTCGACTTCTGCATCCACATCATCAACGCCAATGGTAGCTAATATTTTTTTAGCCTTCTGTATTTCATTCTTTTTTGTAATTAACCAGCGTGGGCTTTCAGGAACACCTATTACCATGATGGTGTAAATAAGTGCGGGGATGGCTAATACACCCAGCATCCATCTCCAGTCATTTTCCCCACCAAAACCTTCTAAAAAATAATTTGAAAGAAAAGCCACTAAAATACCAAACACAATATTAAACTGGTACATGGCGCCCAATCTTCCACGTGTTGCAGGTGTGGAGATCTCAGAAATATATGTAGGTGCAGCCACCGACGAAACGCCAATACCCACGCCACCAATAAAACGAAAAAATGAAAAAGTATAAGGATCTGGCGCAAAGGCAGTTCCAAAAGCTGACAAAGCAAACAATATCCCTACCCACACCAGAACTTTTTTCCTGCCAAATTTCTGCGTGGGAATACCACCAAACATGGCCCCGATAACGGTTCCCCATAATGCCATAGACATGATAAAAAATCCATGAAAAAGGGGAGAAGTATTCCAGAGTTCTTTGATGGGCAGATTGGCTCCTGAAATGACTACAGTATCAAAACCAAATATGAATCCGGCAAGCGCCGCAACAATGGAATAGCGAACAAGATTATTCTTCTTCATAAGCAGCAATGGTTGTTCAGGTAAGTTAAGAAAAACTATTGCAATAAAGTACAAGGGTGTGGCTAATTGCTGCCCTTAATGATTTAATTTTTTTAGGTTCACTTAATGAGTTCATATTTTAAAGCATTATAGTCCGCATCTATTTTAGTGCTGATTTTCTTTTTTTGATAAAGTGATTGAATATGTTCAGGCAACGGCAAGGGATAGCCTAAGATTTTTTCCATTGTATTATCAAACTTGACAGGATGTGCCGTTTCCAGGAAGATCCCTTTTTCCTGCGGATGATCGGCTAAATATTTTTCCAATGCCGCATAACCTACTGCTCCATGTGGATCTAACAGGTATGCATAATCTGTTTTTACTGTTTTAATTGTATGGATGGTTTCATTATCGGTTATGCTGTAACTGCTCATTACATTTTTTAATGAGTCAAATTGCTGATCAAAAATCTCCAGGATACGTACAAAGTTGCTCGGATCGCCAACATCCATGGCATTCGATAAGGTTGCTTTTGCTTTTTGCGGTTTGTAATTTCGCGTTTGTAAAAATTCTGGAATTACTTTATTGATATTACATGCAGCAATAAAATGTTTGAATGGAAGTCCTGATTTCATTGCCAATAACCCGGCACATATATTTCCAAAGTTACCGCTGGGTACACTTATTATGGGCGGATGGTTTTTATCGGCCCATTGTTTCCATGCAAAGAAATAATAAAATTGTTGCGGCAACCACCTGGCAACGTTGATTGAATTTGCTGAAGTAAGAAACATTTTATTTTGCAATTCATTATCAGCAAATGCTTGTTTTACCATTGACTGGCAATCATCAAAATTGCCATCAACCTCGTATGTATGTATGTTCCCGCCCCATGTAGTTAACTGGAGTTCCTGCACATTACTTACTTTCCCCGAAGGATATAAAATAATTACCCTGACACCCTCAACACCGGCAAAACCCGCTGCCACGGCACCACCTGTATCACCGGAAGTTGCAACCAAAACGGTGATTTCTTTGTCGATTGTTTTGGCAAAATAACCCAAGCAGCGACTCATAAAGCCTGCACCAACATCTTTAAAAGCAAGAGTAGGTCCATGAAATAATTCCAGCGAAAAAATATTTTCATTAACCTGTTTTAAGGGAAAGTCAAAGGCTATTGTTTGGGCTGCAATGTCCATTAAATCTTTTCGTGGAATGCTATCGCCAACATAAGGATGTATTACCTCAAATGCGATCTCTTCTTTTGATAAAACATCTATCTTATCTAAAAAGGAAACAGGTAATGCCGGAATAAAAGTTGGGAAATACAATCCCTTATCCGGCGCCTGGCCGGATAAAGTGGCATCTCTAAAATTTACCAGGGGAGATTTCCGGTTGGTGCTGAAATATTTCATGCAAAAAAATTAGATGTATTAAACTGGTTCATTTTCAATCCTGACACCCTGGTGGCTGATGGTGGTTACGTAAACATTATAGTCTATGCCTAACCGTTGGTATATATCTTTCATGCAATTTTTTACATCGATGGCAGTTTGATTTTTGGCACTCAACATAAAAATACTGGGTCCTGAGCCTGCAATGCCACCTCCTAATGCACCGGCTTCAATACTGCTGGCTTTTATTTCTTTAAATCCGGGTATCAGAATGCTTCTTATTGGTTCGATAATGATATCTGTCATGGAACGACTGATCAATGCATGATCATTTTTTAAAAAACCGGTAACAAGACCTGCTATGTTACCCCATTGTGTAATGGCATCTTTTAACAGAACACTCTTTCTTAAGATCTGCCTGGCATCTGATGTTTTGATTTCAATCTGTGGATGAATTACAGTTACAAAAAGTTTGGGAACAGTTAATGGAATAATATCCGGTGGAATGAGTGACCTGATTAAAGTAATGCCACCATAAATGCATGGAGCCACATTATCTGCATGGCGGACACCAGAAGCCAATTCTTCTCCCGCCATGGCAAATTGAACAAGTTGCCCTGGTGAAAAATACTGATCCAGTAAAATGTTTGCCGCCACTACAGCGCCAGCCGCACTGGCGGCACTGGAACCCAATCCACTTCCAGGTTTTATCTGTTTGTGTGAAACCAAATCAAATCCTACAGTCTGCGGGTATTCATTCATCATGGCCTGTAAAGCAACACCAGCTACATTCTGTAATGGGTCCGTTGGCAAATTATATTCATCCTTATTCGTAATTTGAATTTCCTGACTATCGGTAATGGATAATTGTAATACATCCCTTGGTTCTTCGAGGGCCATACCTAAAATATCGAACCCACAAACCAGGTTGGCAATAGTAGCAGGTGCGGATACTGTTACAGTAGAAAATTTATTTTTATCATTCATAAACAAAAAGAGTTGTTCAGGCACTTGCCCGGATGATATCAGCAAAAACACCTGAAGCAGTTACATCAGCACCTGCACCGGCTCCTTTTATTACCAGGGGCTGTTCAGTGTATCGGTTGGTATAAAATAAAACCACGTTATCCTTGCCATATAAATGATAAAAATCGTGTTCAGGTGGAATTTTTTTTAGTCCGACTGAAGCTTTCCCGTTTTTAAATTGGGCTACAAATTTCAATTTCGCTCCTTCTTTTTCCGCGTCATTATACAATTGATTAAAATGATCTTCATGTAATTCCATTTGCTGGTAAAAAGATGGAATGTCGCCCTGCATGCAGGCCTCTGGCATAAAAGAATGATTATCTACTTCATCCAAATCCATTTTGTATCCTGCTTCACGTGCCAAGATCATGATCTTTCGCATGACATCCGTTCCGCCAAGATCCAGCCTGGGATCAGGTTCTGTATAACCTTCGTTCTGCGCCTGTTTCACTACATCTGCGAACTTTATTCTGCCATTGTAATGATTAAACACATAGTTTAAAGTACCACTCAGCACGGCTTCAATTTGATTCACCTGGTCACCACTGCGTAATAAATTATTAAGCGTGTCAATAACTGGTAAGCCTGCTCCTACATTGGTTTCAAACAAAAAGGACGCATTATAATCCGTGGCTGTTTCTTTCAATTGAATATAATTTTCAAATTTAGAAGAACAGGCTATTTTATTACAAGCCACAACGGAAATACTTTTTTGCAATAATGCCTGGTAGGTAGATGCAACAACCGGGCTTGCGGTTACATCCGCAAAAATTGAATTGCGGAGATTCCTTGAAATGATCTCGTTTAAAAAAGTTTCAAGGTTCATTTCCGTTCCACTTTTATTGAGCCTTTCCTGCCAGGATCCGAGGTCAACACCATTTTCGTCAAAATGCATGCGTCGACTGTTTGCGATACCGATAACGTTTACCTGCAACCGAAGATGTTTGCGCAGGTAATCGTGTTGATCTTTTAATTGATCTATAAGCTTTTGACCCACATTCCCAAGGCCTACCAGGAAAAGGTTAACCTGTTTGTAGGTGGTTTCAAAGAATTGCTCATGCAGTGTATTGATTGCTTTTTTTACATCTGCGGAAGAAATTACCGCGGAAATATTGCGTTCAGAAGCGCCTTGAGCAATCGCCCTCACATTTACACCATTTCTTCCAAGTGCGCCAAACATTTTACCGCTGATACCGGGGTGACTTTTCATATTATCACCCACCAGGGCGATGATGGATAAATCTTCTTCAACAATTAATGGGTCGATGATATTCATTTCGATTTCCCTTTCAAAGGTTTTATCGATGGCTGCTTTTGCTTTGGCAGCCAGGCTTTGTTCCACTCCAGCACAAATGGAATGCTCCGAAGATCCCTGCGTAATCAGGATGACATTAATTTGTTCATTAGCCAGTGATTCAAAAAAACGTTTTGAAAATCCAGGTATGCCTACCATACCGCTGCCTTCCAGGCTAAGAAGGGCAATCTTATTAATAGATGAAATGCCCCTGATGATACTGCCATTGGATGTTGAAATGGCTTCAACCTTTGTTCCTTCTGCACCAGGATCAAATGTATTTTTTATTAATAATGGGATGTTTAGATTCCTGACGGGGTGGATGGTTGGCGGGTATAAAACTTTTGCTCCAAAATGACTGAGTTCCATAGCTTCGGCATATGAAATGGAGGGTATTTGTTTAGCATGCGGTACCAGTCTCGGATCGGCAGTCATAATTCCGTTTACATCGGTCCATATTTCCAGCACCTCAGCGTGTAATGATGCTGCTAAGATGGAAGCAGTATAATCGGAACCTCCCCGTCCAAGAGTAGTTGTAATTCCCTTTTCATCCCTTGCAATAAAGCCTGGAACGACAAAAATGCCAGCGTCAGTAGATGAGAAATAAATTTCAATTACTTGCTGGCTGGTTTTCATTTTGACCTGTGCATGACCGTAAGCAGAATCCGTTTGTATAAGTTCCCTTGAATCTTTCCAAACATTATTAATCCCCGTTGCCCTTAACGCTGCAGATAATATTTTGGATGATAACAATTCACCAAAACTTAATACTCGATCCTGGGTGCGTTTAGAAAGTTCTCCTAACTGAAACACACCATTTAATGTGTCCTCCAGGTCATTGAAATATTTTTTCACCATACTCAATGCGCTACTTTGCCCGGCAGGTGGTAATAATTTTTGCACTGCTTCCAGGTGTCTTTCTTCCAGTTGTTGCAAAAGTGATTTATAACTTTCATCACCCGATTCAGCTTTGGTACCAATATGTATCAGTTGGTCTGTTGTACCTCCAAGCGCAGACACCACAACCACGATCTTATTTTTATTTCCTGATTCACGTACGATATCTATTACTTTTTTTATAGCTTCTGCATGGCCAACCGAAGACCCGCCGAATTTTAAAACACGCATATTTTTTAAATTGAAATAAAAGGAATGAAAATAGTATTGAAACCTTACTCAGGTTTAGCGGCAATATGCCCATGGATGATATGGTAAATGACAACCCTTAGCGGGTTGTAATAGTTGTTGATGTGGTAATAATAATGGAGGTGGCCTTAGCTGTAAAAACTGGCTGCCATGAAGGAAAATTATATTTTAATTGTGTTACCACTACAGAATGAAGTTAATTTAAAATCCATTAAAATCAATGTTTCAGAATGATTTTTAAAAAAAAACTTATTTTCAATGCGCTTGCTGCTATTTTAATCATCAACTATTCTTAAAATTTAATTCAAATGGATCATCGCCTTCAGCGTGGGCTGCAGCAATTTAATAATCATGTGGGCATTAAGTTCCAGCTATATAACAGCCTGTTTACTTCATTGCCATTCCACCGTATAGAAAGAACCGGCATCATGCTTTCTCTTTTGTTAAATAATTGTGAGGATGGTTATAAAAAGGGGTTAAGCCCGGTACAAATCCTTGAAGATTTTTTTGAAAGGCATACTCCTTATACCAAAGAAGAAGAACGAATGGATATGCTTTTTCGTTTTGTGCAATATGCAGAAAGACAGGTGGTTTTATTTGATGCACTGGAGGATGCGGCTTTCAAGGAAATTTATGACCTTGATGGCGCCGGAACACTTAAAAACCTGGAAGCAGAAGTTATTAAACAACGCAAAGAAGCTGAATTTGAAAAAAAACTGGAAGAATATTCTGTAAGGCTGGTTTTGACTGCACACCCTACACAATTTTACCCGGGCACCGTATTAGGGATCATCAATGACCTGTCCAAAGCACTGGCAGAAAATAATGCCAGCCTGATTAACATGTACTTGCAACAGTTAGGAAAAACACCCTTTTTTAAAAAAATCAAACCAACACCATATGATGAGGCTATCAGCCTGATCTGGTTTTTGGAAAATGTATTTTATGCAGCCTGTGGTAAAATAGTCACTTCGCTCCAGGATCACTTTTATGATGCATTAAGAAAAAATAACCCGCTCATTGAAATGGGTTTTTGGCCTGGCGGTGACAGGGATGGCAATCCCGAAGTGAATACGGAAACAACATTGAAAGTTGCAGCAGCATTAAGAGGGTCAATTATTAAATGTTATTATTTGGATATACGCAAAATCAGGCGCAGACTGACTTTTGAAGGGTTAGAAACTATTTTGTCCCAGTTAGAAAAGGAATTGTATGATAATATTTTTATCCCGGGTCAAAGAACTGATTTGAGTAAGGAACATATCATCAGGGAATTAGAAAAAGTGAAGGAAATAATTATCTACCAGCACAATGGTTTATTTCTTCCTTTGGTTGAAAACCTGTTGAATAAGGTTTATGTTTTCGGTTTGCATTTTGCTTCATTGGATCTGAGGCAGGACAGCAAAGAGCATACAAAAGTGCTGGAAGCAATTGCTGCTTCAAATCATATCCTTCCCGATGATTATGATAATTTATCAGAAACAGAAAAGATTGACCAACTGTTATCGTTAAACGAAAACATTGACCCGCAGCAATTTGATGATAGTCTCGTTAAAGATACCCTTCAGTCTATACATGCTGTTAAAGAGATCCAGTCTTATAATGGTGAAGAGGGTTGTAACCGGTACGTCATCAGTCGTTGCAATAGTGCGCTGAATGTAATTGAGGTATTTGGTCTCTTCCTGTTATGTGGATGGAAGAAGGAAGAATTGAATATGGATATCGTTCCATTATTTGAGACGATTGATGACCTGGCCAATGCACCGGGTATTATGCAATCACTCTATCAAAATCCTGTTTATCGTAAGCACCTGCAAAAACGGGATCATAAACAAACGATCATGCTGGGCTTTTCGGATGGCACCAAAGATGGTGGTTACCTGATGGCCAACTGGAGTATCTATAAAGTAAAAAAAGCGTTGACAAAAATTTCTGAAGAGAATGGTATAGATGTTGTTTTTTTTGATGGCCGGGGTGGTCCGCCAGCCAGGGGTGGCGGTAAAACGCATCGCTTCTATGCGTCTATGGGAAAAGAGATTGCAAATAAAGAGATTCAATTAACCATACAGGGACAAACAGTTAGTTCCAATTTCGGCACTATTGAATCAGCACAATATAATATTGAGCAATTGCTGAATGCGGGGATTTCAAATGGATTATTAGTAAAGCAGGATCGCACACTGGAAGAAGATGAAGAAATACTTTTACAGCATTTGGCCGACCTGAGTTTTGCAACATATAATTCTTTAAAAAATCATCCTGATTTTCTCAATTACCTTTCACATGTAAGTCCTTTGCGTTTTTATGGTGCTACCAACATTGGCAGCAGGCCGGCTAAGCGGAGTTCGGGGAAACTGTCATTAAACGATTTGCGGGCTATTCCTTTTGTAGGTGCCTGGAGCCAGTTAAAACAAAATGTTACCGGGTATTTTGGAGTAGGTTCTGCCTTGCAACAGTTGGACAAACAGGGAAGGATAGCCGAAGTTAAAAAAATGTACAAACATTCACTTTTCTTTAAAGCATTGCTGGATAATTGCGAGATGTCCATGCAGAAATGTTATTTTCCACTTACAAAACATTTATCCAAACATCCGCGTTTCAGTGAAATATATAATATCATTTTTGAAGAATTTGAACTGACTAAAAAATATGTTTTTATCCTTTCGGGTAATAATGAACTGATGGCTGATCACCCGGTTGAGCAATTGTCTATACAGATGCGGGAAAGAATTGTTTTACCACTCACCACCATACAACAATATGCAATCACAAAAGCAGGGGAAATGGAAGACCAGATGGTCCATGTTCCATTGAAAACTACTTATGAAAAATTGGCCATGCGTTGTTCGTTTGGGATTATCAATGCGGGAAGGAATTCTGCGTAAGCATCACCAAATTTTTTATATGTTTTTATTACTTTTTGGGTTATTGTAAAAATAAACCATGTCCCAATGAGTAATTAGAATAATATTATTATTTGGTATGTAAATGATAATCATATCGTCAGATGGAGGTGACCATAATTCTTCCCAATTCTCTTTTAATAATCCCCATTCAAACTTATATATTTTATTGGGCATTTCGTCTATCAAGAAAACTTCATCTTCATCATTGATAATTAGATGACCTATCTTTTCAATTAAACTTTTTAAATCAATATCAGAATTTACTTCAATGGTATTTAAAAGATTATCATGAACTAACTTATAGAAATCTTGAGAACTACATAATTTGATATCTAAATCAAAAATACAAGAAAATAGATCTTGAAGTATTTTTTTTTCTATTTCTGATATTTTTTTCCCCTTATACAATTCCATGATAGTTATTATTCTGATTTAAGTTTATACATAATTATAGTGATTTATCATAAGAAATCATAAATCAGATTTTCAATAGGAAAAAAAATCCCTCCATGGAAATGGAGGGAACTAACGATTGCCATTGTATAGAAAAAATTAGAAAGAGTATATAGCTGCGACTAAAAAATTACCTGCTGAAAGCGAACCGGCACCATCCGCATTGGTAAAAATTTGTTCGCTGGCTTTATCCACACGTATTTCCGGGATCAGGATGAAATTGCCTTTTTTGAAATTAGCTGATAAGGTTGTTGAAAAAATATTTCCCCCTTCTCCAAAACCACTGAAGGTTTTAAAATGATTTTTATCGTCGAAATATTCGCCTCTTAGTGTAAGACCGAACCATGGTTTGGGATCATAATTCAGGTATACTGCTGAACCAAAAAGCGATTTACCTTCCAGGTTTTTGGCTCCATCCCAGGAATGCATATTAATGATGGTTCCATTATAACCAATACTGAACTGATCACTGAACTTACTGGTAACCACAACATCAATTTGTTCCGATTTAGAACTGTCTGGTGATTTTCCACCAACATAATTGATATAAATATTTACATTATCGCTGGCTGCATAGCTGTACTGGGCAAGGAAAAACTTTTTATTAATGCTGCCCTCAGGTACCAGCCTGTAATCTGTTGGATTGGCAATTCCAACCATGAAGCCATGTTTTCCATTGGAGATTTCTGTTTTCAACCCGGTATGGGAAAAAGGCCCGTTTGTAAACATGTAGGACATGCTGTAATTCCTGTTCAATTGCGGGTCTAATAATTCATAACCCACATGTGTAGCCCAGGATCCTGCGGTAAATTTGATCCACTCTGCAGGTGCATAACTGATATATAATTGTTTGATTGCACTTGTAATGCCATCGTCCGTATATGTAAATTCACGTGCCCGATCTCCGAATCCAAGATCAGCCACTACATTTACTTTTTCGGATGCGTGTTCGAATTTCACACTGGCCATTCCTAACGCAAAATTGTTATGTGTGTTGGTGAAACTGGTATAGTTGTTATACTTAGTTTTTCCAAAATCATAGCGATAATAAACATCAGCTGAGCCTGAAATAGTCAATGCAGGTTTTTCTTCCGCTTCTGATTCTGTTTTTTCTGTATTAGTTAATGTTGTTTGATTGGTAGTTACTGCAACATCCTGGGCAGTAGTTGTTAAAAACGCAGCCATGCAGATGCAGGCAACAAATATT
>JAKFER010000160.1:0-25557 GCA_036675565.1 Chitinophagaceae bacterium | reverse complement strand
CCTTATCTATGCCTGCTTTATATTGCTCCAGGGATTCTTTGGCAACCATTTTCATGTTAGAATCATAAAGGGTCACTTTTTTGTACTGTGGGTCTGCTTCCATAAACATTTTGTGGCTGCTGCCATCCTTTTCAATAGTTACCGATTGCACATTCCCTTTTTCCAGTGATTGCATCAGCGCCTTTGCTTTATCCGGGTCGTTCAATTCCGCTACTGCAAATTTTTCAACTGCCGCTTTCAAATCATAGCCATAGTTTTCATGGAATTGTTTTACCTCAAAATTGTTGTTCTTGTCTTTGTTCTCAAAGTCAAGTTGGACCCATGCCTTATATGGCTGACCTTCTTTTGTCACCAGGTCCTTGTGCACTGCACGGCCATCCAGTAGGTTATAAGCTTCTTTCGCCGTTACTCCTTTGCCTTTATTCGGTGACGATTTTATGATTACTCCGCAATTTGAATTGTTTTAAATTATCAGTGATGAATGAAACACCGGATTTTCATTTTGTATTCCTGCATGAGGAAAATCCTTATGAAGCAGATGTGTGGCATTATTCACAGCTAACAGAAAATGAAATCAGCCAGTACAACATTAGGGAGAACACCTATCTAGTAAAGTTAAAAGGGCCTTATGAATTCAAACCCTTCGAATTATATATCAGTGAAGATATGGAGTGGCACACCCAATCCAATTTCGTGGTTGACGATGAGATAGTGCAGAAAATCGGATTGTTGATTCACAACAGGACTATGTGACAAATTTCACTTCCGGAATATCCAGTTTACATTTCTTATTAAATGCAGTAACTACATATTGTGTCAGTTCTGGCGATTTGCCTTCATCATGCATGTGCATGAAAAAATAAATTTCGTCAATATCAGCATCGATCCATTTTTTGAAACGGGTTGCCCATTGATCAATGCGGGGATAATCGGTTGGGTGAAGGCTATTGCCAACGAAACGGACAAAGGCTTTCGGAATAGTAAGCTGCATATGCAGTACATCCTGGCGGCCGGCTGTATCTGTAATGATCGCACCGATACGAAGTTCACGTAAGCGGGCATAGTATCGCTCCATTAATTTTTTATCCGTATAAAAATCCGGCCAGCGTTCTTCTACGAAAAAAGTGATGTCAGTCGGCAATGTTTCCAGGTATTCAAAAAAATCTTTTTCAGATTGAGTATCCCACTTAACCTTTTCATCGTGGGTGATAAAAACAGGACCTAATTGATTGCCGAAGGCTTTTATATTATTCAAGAAGTCTTTTGTGACGCCTGCTTTGGTAGGTGAATGTTTCAGGAAACTCATACCCCGGTGAGCCTTCGAACAAAATTTGAAATCGGGATTTTCCACTTTACGTGACCATTCCATTATTTTATCGGCAGGGTATAATTTATAATGTGTGGCATTGAGTTCGATAGAGCCATAATGTTGTGCATAGTATTTTCAAAAAATCCTTTTCCTTCGCACCTTTCGGATAGATCTTCCCTACCCATTCGGGGCGCCCCCATTTGGCACAGCCAAGAAATATTTTGGTATTGCCGCTTCCACTTGCCAGCACTTTTTTATTAATGGCTGGGTCTTTTGGCAAAGCGAATTTGATCTTGGACAGTTGGCTTTTTTTTAGTTCCCCAAAGAGCATCAGCTTATCAGGTTTAATGGTGGAATATTAAGTTTACAAACCTTAGGTTACATATTATTTGTTCCGCCAATTAAAAATATAATTTCCGAACCGAGAATCTGGTCCTGGACTCTGCTTTTTAAATTCGGTAAATTCCTGTTTAGATCCAGTATCGGCGAAGAAGGTTACGAATATATTTTTCCATCTTGACAACAAATGCGTTGATCGTTGCAAATTGGAGCAAGAAAGTCACAGATTATTTTACAGGCGACTTTAAGCAATGCAGAATGCGTCCAAAGCGTCAACCTGCCTGGTGTTATTCACATAAGGTTTTCGGTTATTAACAACAGATGCTGCTCTTAAAATAATTTTGTTTCTGATGGCATTTAAGATGCTCATACTGTGTTTGCCCTCCGCTTTTTTGCGGTCAAAATAATTTTTAAATTCCCGATGGTTATGAATAGCTGATATTGCTCCCATGTACAATAGTTTTTTGAGATCTTTATTGGCCATGCGGTGTACCCGGTTTCTGCCCCTTATGCTTATGTCGCTGCTGTGCTCAAATTGTACTACCCCGGCATAACAGGCAAGTTGCTTCCCTGATCTTTTTATAGAAAAATTATTAGTGCAGCAGATTAAATAAATGGCGGTAAGATGCCCGATTCCTGGTAATGTTATAAATAAATTATAGGTGCTTAAAACAGTTACATCTTCCTTTATGATTTTTATCATTTCGGCCACTATACTTTTAATTGATTTTTCAAGACCTACAATAGCCGTTTTATGAGATTGTTCCATTATTTTTTGAATCCCTTATCGTTTATCTGCTTTAACTCTTTCAAATAGGTTTTTATACTATTTTTCTGGCTAAGAAGTTTGGATCTGCTGGTCATTAAATCTTTTAGCAGCAGCAGCTTGCCATTAAGTTCCGGCGTAGGTTTCAGCTCGTCAAAATGTTTATGTGCATAGTCACACAGATCCAAACTATCTACTTATCATTCTTGCCAGGGGCAAGTCAAAACTCCATTTATCGGCAGCATAACCTATGTACAAATTTAGACAGTTAACACACTTAACCATTTTTGCCCCATCGGTCCAAGTCCTTAATAATGGGTATGAAAGCCCTAATTGTTACATGGCCACTAGGGGAAAAAACGGCAGCGGATTGTATCAGCCCAGGTAATGAACCCTGACGTGGGGAAAATGGGCCGCTGCCGAAGGTTAGCCTTTTATACACACAAAAATTTGAATTATTAAAAGAAAAAAGAACCAAAAAAGAAAAGAGTAATAATAATAAATTTTTTAATTAATCGATGAATGCAAATTAAAGGACGGTCGGGCTGGACGAACAACAATGAATACTAGCACAGCATCAGGTCGTGGCCGTTGGCATCCGTTATCCAATTATCTCACAGTGGATCAAGCTTCCAAAGTTTCGATGTGCATCAATCATGTGCATAAGACCTTACCTTTTGTCTAGAAGTTCCTAAACCATCAATACCTAATCCCATCACATCGCCCTCTTTTAAATATACCGGTGGATTCCTGCCCAAGCCAACTCCGGCAGGCGTTCCTGTGGAGATTACATCTCCGGGAAGCAAGGTCATAAACTGGCTTATATAAGAAATTAAAAATGGTATTTTAAAAATAAAATTAGCAGTATTGCCATCCTGCATGGTGTTTCCATTAACAGTTAGCCATAAACGCAGATTATTTACATCAGTAATCTCATCAGCAGTTGCCATAAAAGGCCCAAGCGGCGCAAATGTATTGCAGCTTTTTCCTTTTACCCATTGCCCGTTTCTTTCTAATTGAAATTCACGCTCACTAATATCATTATGCAAACAATATCCTGCTACATAATTCATAGCCTCCGCTTCATCTACATAAGACGCTTTTTTCCCGATCACGACGGCCAGTTCTACTTCCCAATCTGTTTTTGTTGAGTTTTTCGGGATAATAACATTATCATAAGGGCCGCATAAAGAGGTGGTAGATTTGAAAAAAATAATTGGTTCTGAAGGTACATCTGCGTTTGTTTCTTTTGCATGATTTGCATAATTCAGTCCAATACAAATGATTTTAGAAGGACGGGAAATAGGGCTGCCTAAGCGAATATCCTTTGGAAGCTTCGGAAGTGTTTTCCTATTAGATTCAATATATTTCTGCAACCTGCTTACGCCATCTGTTTCAAAAAATAATTCATTATAATCTTCCCCAAATAATGTGGTATCATAGCACTCATCATCAATAATAACACCTGTTTTTTCTTTATTGATTTCTCCAAAACGTATCAGTTTCATAGTATAAAATTATAATCTTTATTAGGAATCGGTTAATTATTAAGTTTCTTAAATCCACCATCAATGGGGTAATTGCAGCCTGTAATAAAGGACGCCTCGTCTGAACATAAATACAATATCAGGCTGGCAATTTCTCTTGGTTTTGCCATTCTGCCAATAGATTGGCGTTGCGATAATCTTTCAAACATTTCATCTGCTTTTCCAACGTAATTTTTTTTGATAATATCATCTACACAGGCTCTTCCTCTAAAAGTACTATTGTTGTTAATCTTTGATTTTCTATAAGTTCAATTTTCAATTTTTGTTCTTCCTCGCAAGTCTCTAAACTGCAATAATGATTAATGTAGATGCCATAAAAACGGAGAACCAAAATCTTAACGGGCACTTTGCTCCTGTATGCTTTTTATCGCGGATTAAACCCAACAACTTTGTACAGCCTTCCGTTGGCTTTTGTAAAAACGTACAATTCCCCTCTAGGTCCAATTCCCAAACGCGTATCGGGTTTCGCCGTGCCGTTTATTTTCTGAAAAGTGGTAAACTCACCATCTATCCAAATTTCTAATTCCTTAATTGGAGCCAGTTCGCCTGGCTTCAATCGGTGATTTTCTGTTGAAAAAAATCGACCATTGGTAATATCTGCAAAAACGTATTTGCCCTTTAAATTCGGAATTGCCAAGCCATCATAAACAAAGCCGCCTGAAATGGCCCTACCTTCATCATGGTCATACTGAAGCAAAGGGTAGGTATATTTGTTCGGAGGCTCATTACCTGGTAAGGCGAAAACCTTGCTGATGTCTCCTCTTGGATTTACTAGGAAAGTTCCTTCCCGTTCGGGCCATCCGTAGTCAGCCCCAGCAGTGCCAAGGTTTATCTCCTCGATGTTAGATTGTCCTATATCACATATAAGCATTTTCCCATCGGGAGTCCAGGATATCCGGTTGGGATTGCGAAATCCGCGGCAAAAAATTTCCTTAACCACTAGAGGATCTTTTTCATCCGCATAGGGGTTATCAGGCGGAATACCATAAAGTCCATTGGCGCTATTATGCCCCAGCGGATCTATGCATAAAACTGAACTTAAAGCTCCCTTGTTACTATTACAAAGTTTATAATATCCCTTTTCGCCCGCTCCTCCGTCGCCTACCCCAATATATAGTAGGCCATAATTCTCCTGGCCTTTCTGAGCGAGCGGGTCAAATGTGATTTCCTGTACGCCGTGTGCAATTGTCGGCATATCAATTCGCAACAGTTCGCGACCGTTGCTTATAAACGGCGTTACCGAAGGATCTCTAATTTTCCATTCGGTCAACACCCATTGAAGGCCAACTTTGCTAGAATCGGCTAAGCGTAGATCCCCCGGGACAGAATGAACCCTTTCGGCATGGGTAGTATATAACAAGCCGTTTTTATGAAATTCAGGATGGAAAGCGAAACTCCCGAAGCCCGTGCCCATGCCCGGAAAGGAAACAAAATGTGGACGTAATTTTCGAATATTCAAGGCTACTTTCCATTCCTTATCTTCTATCTCGTACAGAATACCCTCCAGATCCACTACAAACAGTCTCTCCTGTTTTCCTTTTAGCGATTGCATCTTGTTGATCCTGGCCAGCGGGGCTTTCTTCCCGGTAGCCGGAGCAGTGGAGTGGTATTGTATATGCAACTGCCCGCCGGTTAATGGTATTCGGGTTGGAATTGGATCCTTTATGAAAAAGCTACTGGTTTTCTGAGGTATAGGTGCCAATTTTTGGTTCTTGTTAATGAAGGCGAGAATAGCATCAACCTGCCTGGTGTTTAACGACGGAAATGGTGGCATTACCTGTTTATATTCCTTAAATAACGTGGCAGCCCGTGAATCTCCCGAAGTGATCATTTCTGGAGCGTTTTGGATAAATTTTCTCAGCCATTCTGCCGGTAAATCAGTGGTTGCGTTCTGTAGGCTCGGCCCGATGCTCCTTTGCAAAAAATTATGACATGAAGAGCAGTTACCCTCGAAAAGCCGTTGACCTACTGACAGAACTTGGGGGTCAGAAGAATAGATTGCTGTTTGATCTTTGGCATCATTCCCAGAGTTACAGGACAAGAACAACGACAATAAAAAGAGAAACATGGCACCCCTACTGCTGTAAGAATTGTAGAGTTGAAATCGACATATCATGATTAACAATTTTGATCGCTCTGTTTATTTTGAAAAGCCTTTAAATACACTGAAAAAAGATGTACAGAAGAAAACGGGTTTATTCATTTGTCTTTCACTAATATTTTAGGTACATAATGTACAAGAGTATCGCCTTGATGTCTGCATCGGATAACACGCCCACATAGGAAGGCATCTCCGCCTCGTAGCCCTTGACCACGTGCTTGCTCGGATCGAGGATCGATTCTCGGAGATACGCATCGTCCGCTTTGATGATTGTGCCGTCGCTCATCTCCTGCAGCGAGCCATACATCCCTTTGAAGGGCGGACCATACTTACCTGCTGTCTCCGTGCCCGGCGAGTGGCAGCTCACGCAGCCTATGCTTTTGAAGAGTTTGGCCCCCCTCTCACGCGTTATCGGCTCCTCGGTCTTTATGAGCCCGGCCATGTCCGCTTTGGCGATCCCGAGCCGCCCGAAATCAACCCCGGCAAACTCCGCTGATTTGCCAACCAGGTCGGGCACATGGTTCACGCTGAACCAAATGCCATCGCTCAGCTCCCTGCCGTCCTTCGCCCTCAACTGGTACATCAGCTCCATTTGGTCTACCTTCACCATATCCGGTATCAGCAGCAAAATCCGCCTCCCATCGGCAGATGGGTAGGCCCCAAGCACCGGGAGTATCTCCTCCCCGGGCTCTCCATTCACCCGGAAATGGCCCGAGCCGTATTGCTCTGTATCCTGGTAATCCCACCGTTTAGCGTGGTAGTGCGACAGCTCCTTCACGCTTGCCGTGTCCAGCTCCGAGTCGAAAGACAGGACAATTCCCTGTTTACCTATTTTGATGTCATTCGCCATATAACTCGGCTTGCTCGTGTACCGCAGCCGTTGAATAGCGCTGACCCCTTCAGAGCTGCTGCCCAGCAGGTTGAAGCCGGCCATGTACAGAGAGCCGTCCACCGGGCCTAGTACCCCTTTGAGGATAGGGGTAGAGAGCTTGGTGGGGATGGGTGCGACCCCTCCCTGAAACCCGGGCGAGGTGGAATCGACCAGCACCCGGAACAAACCCGGCTTGCCGAAAGAGAAATGGACCAGGGAACCGTTAAGCGGTCCCATCTTCCCGCTGGTCATCCAGACCTGGCTGCCCGCCGAGCGGTCAATCCGATGCGGGATCCATGTCAATGGTCTTTTCCCAACCGGGTTGTCGTTACGGTGTGCAGTGGCGGGGACACCTAGGAAGTCACCCTGCTCCACTATATAGATCGGCGTGGATGATACGTAGTTACCCTGCTGGTCGGTCGTCGTTATACTACCAGTGAGGGGGTTCACGCCGAGAAAGGGCATACGGAAACCAGTGGCGACCACCTCCGCACGCTTGCCGTCAAGAGAAATCCGCATGATCGTGCCCGAATGGTTGGAGCCTGCTCGGAAGCCGGTCATGATGGGCTTGGTTACACCTGGCCGGGCATTTACGGCACCACCCAGTGCGATGATGAAGTTGCTGTCCTTTTCCGAGAACACCATGTCGGCCGCCCAAGCGTAAGACTCCGGAGGTTCCTGCATTAGGTCACAAAAGTTCTCGTAGTAGTCTGCTTCTCCGTCCCCGTTCAGGTCGTGCAGCCGGAGGATGCCCTCCTTCCCAAAAACATAGATCTTTCCATCATGGACTTCAACGCTCATCGGCTCGTAAAGCCCGGAAGCAAAACGTTTCCACGACATCCTTCCCAGGTTGCCACCGACGCCCTCCACCACCCATAGGTCACCCTCGAACGTAGATACAACAGCCGTAGTGTTGTCCAAGAAGGCCATATCGATAACCCGCACGTTGCGCTTCCATGGATTGGGGACCGGCAAGGTGAGGATGTCGGCGACAAACGCTGCGGTATCGGGAGCTATCTCACCCCGCGTGTACACCTTTCCCGGCCAGTGCCCATTCCCACCATTCCTAAATGCGGGAATCCGGATGCGAGCCGATTGCAATGCTGCCTTGAATCCGTCCAGCTGCCCGACATGCCCGCGCCATAGGGCAACCGTCAATTCCCGTGAGTTGGTAGAGGGTGGTACGGCAACGGCAAGGTAATGGCCATCGACCAAGCGCACGGAAGCATCACCCGCGCTCCAATCTTGTATCCCCACGGCCATAACCGAATCTTTACCCTTACCAAAATGGATGTAACCGACCTTGCCTTCAGTATAGCCACCGCTTCCGCTCACTACTTCCGCAGCGTTCATGAACAGCGTATCGGATGATTCTCCTATTTCCAATGCCCGCGTGAAGATGGCCTGGCCGTCTTCACGTATCACCCCCGGAAGCTCCACGATGTCCGTACCAGATACACTGTAAGAGAGAACCGCCTTGTTGCCATGGACGTAAACCCCATCCCAACGCCCGTATTCCGCAGGTAACGGCCCCCAATGGGAACCTTCCATCTCCTGTGATGCAGGGCGGACCTCCTGTTGGATGGGCCTTCGCGAAGACCACCCTGGGTAGATTCCGTTACCGAAAGCTGGGTCGCCAGCAATCTCCGGAACGTGGGATAGCTTGTTGAAAAAATCATGGTACGATACCTCAGGCAGCATGCTCTTTGTGAGCCGCCCGCCCGTCCAAGCTACAGACCACCGTAGCAGATCCCGGTCAAAACACATAAATGCACTGTCATCCAGATTGACGATAAGCCCCCTGGATACCACGTTATCTTTCGGAAAATTAAGCCCCAGGTCACGGGCGTCCAGGTAGGTACTTATGAACGGAAAATCCGGTTCAACGAAAGAGTTGAATTCTTGATTGTAAAAATCATTTTTTGTTATCGTGGAAGTATTCTGAGTACATCCAACTATAAGCGAAACCACGAATATAACTGCATATGCAAACGGGCCTCTATCAGATTTACTGTCGTTCATTTTAATATTTTTCAATGCGTCGGAACTTTCCGTAACGCAAAAGCATCATGTAGGATAACATGTACATTCAAAAGCCATATTTACCTGTACGATGGAAATATGTATTTTTTGGGAAATGGTAAAATTTTAATCATAAGTTCAAATCCTCAAATACTGTTTTAAACTGGCAAAGCGACTTTCTATTTCGTCAATCTGCATCTGTGAAAGTTCTTGGTTCTCAAGGATCATCCTGTCGGGGATGATCTGTTTACCGTTTTTACGTTCATACACACGGGATAGACGGTTCTTAAAAACACCTCGCTTCTGCAGGATATAGAGGTGAGGCCCTCTTAAATCCTGGCCAGGCACAAACTCTTTCATGTTTAGCATCAAAAGGAGTTTCGAAAAAAGATCATCTAACTTTCCACTAGCGTTTCCGCTTTCCATTTGCTCCCATATCATCACAAGCAGATCTGCATAGGCCGGGCGCTCCGTAATGAGACCCTCGGTTCCGATCTGTCGGCTTTGATAAAGCCATTGCCAACCGCCCATGGCACTGAATACCGTATGTACATTGGGCTTTGCAGCTACTTGCAACGCCATCCTTTCATTGCTCTTACCAGATTCTTCTTTTATGTAGCCAAACACGTCGGGATTGTGTCTCGCCAGCTCTACCAACAAATCAACGGAGGGCTCGGATCCTTTATAGGTGACACCCCCAGATGTCTGTATAATAACTGGGCGGTTCACGTGTTTTTCCAGTTCCAGGTAGTAACTTTTCAAATCGGCCTCCGTTTTCCCATCATCTGGCGGTCGTGAGATTATCGCAATGGGAGCATTGTATTTTGCAGCCAGCTTTTCGATGTGTTTTGCCGTAACCACCATCTCTTCGGTATTTTTACCCTGGCAACCGAAGGCAACGGTCGACTTTGCCCCGGCCAGATTTTTCGCGATGGCTTCCATACCGTTGAGTTTTTCCTCGAGCGTAAGCAAATCGCAGCTGTCTCCAGATTGAGGCCAGATCATACCGGGGCTTCCGCAGCGCCTGATAAACTCTGCTTCCTTGGCAAGCACCTCATAATCTACCGCGCCGGACTCCAAATACGGGGTTGACAATATAGGAAATGGCCCTCGTATGAGTTGATTTCCCTGCGGCTTTTTTAAAGGGGGCACCAGTTTTTTTCTCTCTAAAAGGTTGCCAGATACGGTTCCAATGCCACCTATGCCTATAGTTGCCACACCGGTAATTGCAGTTCTGAAAAAGGTTCTTCTTTTCATATGTTTAAATTTATTCTTCATTAGTCAGATGAGCTTTTGATGATTAACATAATCATTGCTCTGTGTGTTTAATAATTATTAATTATGTCGGGTTCATCATCTAAATATTGAACGTCATTGAGCGAAAGCTAAATAACTTTGGATTTAAAAATCTATAACTTTCATTGAAAATTCTGGAAATCCTTCACCCATGTCAATACCTTGGATTTTGATCACGGCTTAAATCTATTACATTGTTATAATTTGATTCGGACGACCGAATCGGCCAAAGAAAATGTTTATCCGCCATATCCTACCTGTCCTATCTTTGAAAATCTCTTTCACATTTTCTCCCAAAACATGAAAACTTAATCATACAGGGTTTATTATTTTAAAATCCTTTTGAATCGCCCCTAATTCAATAAAATCAATGATTTTATTTGAGAATTAAAACGTTTAGGATACTATTGGTCTAAAATCTCTAATTTTAAATCCTCCCTTTTTATGACACCTTCATTCAATTTTAATCAGGCCATATTTTACCTGGATTTAGAATTCCTTTTGCATCGAAAATGTTTTTAATACTTTTCATTAAATTTATAGTTTCCGTCGAAAAAACAATAGGAATATAATTTTTTTGGACCAAACCAATTCCATGTTCCGCGGAAATAGTTCCTCCCATTTCAACTACGAAGCGAAAGATTTCCTTAATTCCTTTTGGTACTTCCTCACTCCATTCTAGGTCAGTCAACCCTTCCTTCAAAATATTTACATGAAGATTACCATCACCAGCATGACCATAGCAAATAGACTTAAAACCGTACTTTTCTCCAATTTTTTTAACCATTACTAAAAGCTCTGGTAAAACGCTCCTAGGAACCACCGTATCCACCTCTTTATAAATACTGCCCATTTTTACCGCCTCCCCTATCACTCTCCTAAGTTTCCAAAGTTTATCCTGTTCTTGTTTTAATTCAGCCACCGCAATATCCTCTTCTGTTAAAGAGGATATCGCTTCCGTAATAATTTCTGCCTCATTATAAAGATCATCTATGTCATTTCCATCGACTTCTACCAATAAATGAGCCTCTATTCTTTTAGGTATCTCAATATAAGTAGAGGTTTCTTTAAGGAACTCACTTGACCTCTTAAGTGCCTCTCTTTCCATAAATTCAAGAGCAGAAGGAATCACTCCCATTTTTAAAATAACATTAACGGCTTTGGTAGCGTTCTTTTCTGACGTAAAAGGAATGGACATCAAAAGACGTTTCTTTGGCAAAGGAATGAGCTTCAAAGTAATTTCAGTTATTACAGCTAAAGTACCCTCGCTGCCTACGATCAGATGGGTAATATCATACCCCGTGGCATCCTTAAGAGTTCGTGTTCCTGTTCGAATAATTCTCCCGTCTGAGAGAACAATTTCCAGACCAAGGACATAATCTTTTACCGTCCCGTATTTGACTGCTCGAGGTCCGCCACTATTTTCCGCAACGTTTCCTCCAATAAAACATGAACCCCTACTAGCCGGATCAACTGGATAGAATAACCCCTTCGCTTCTACAGCATTTTGCAATTCTTCTGTTATAACTCCGGGTTGTGTAATTACCTGAAAATTTTCTTCGTCAATGTTTATAATTCTATTCATTCTTTTCATATCAAGACTGACCCCCCCATTAAATGGTATTGAACCCCCACTTAAGCCAGTACCTGCACCTCGCGGAGTTACACAAATATTATTTTCATTACAGTATGATAATACTTTTTGGATTTCGGCTGTTTTGTGAGGTAGAAGGATGACTTGAGGAAAAAAGCTTAAATCTTCAGTTTCGTCATGACTGTTTTCCTCCAATTTCTCAGGATCCGTTACTACAAAATTCCCTCCAAGAATCTTATTAAAAAATTCTAGATCCTCGTTTTCAATCAGCTTAAAAGCCATAAGTTTATTTATTTTAAATAAAGTAAAAAATGTGTTTCAATTTAACATTTATCGTTTCATAAATCTTACATTACTAATTTTTGCGAGCGTACTTCTCGTTTCTTTTTATCTCTTTCCCATGGATTTTAAGAAATAACGAAATAACAAAGGCCAAAAACATAAACAATGCAACGACTCCCAGACCAGAAGCAGGTTTTCCTGTCTTCTCAGCAGCAAATCCTATTACGCTTGGGCCAATTATGCCTCCTAACGCGCCGATTGAATTGATTGTAGCTATGGCTGTTGCTGCTGCTGCCCCCGAAAACATGGAAATTGGAAAGGTCCACAAGACAGGCATAGCGGCAAGCAAGCCACCTGTAGCAAGGGATAAACTAAACAATGCGAATGGTAGGCCCGTGGCGACAGAACTTAGATAAAAACCCAAGGCGGAAGCAACTAGACAAAAAGATAGATGCTTTTTCCTCTCTCCGCTCTTATCGGAATGTCTGGAAACCAGAATTACAGCAAATGTGGTAAAAACATAGGGAACACCGGAAAACAGAGTAGTCACCAGATTATTGTGATTCCCAACAGACTTAACAATTTGAGGTATCCAAAAAACCACACTATAAAAGCCGACATTAATGCAGAACAAAACAAGGGTAGCCAACCAAACTTGGCTCTCTACGAAGACTTGGTAAAATTTGACTCGGGCCTTAGGTTTCCCCATAGTTTCTTTTTCTATTTCCTTAGTCAACCACTCTTTTTCTTCCTTTAGGAGCCATTTAGTTTGTCCTATAGTAGATCTCAAATATATAATATATAAAACCGCTAGGACAACAGCCGGGATCCCAGTAAAAATAAAAATGTGTTGCCAACCATGAAGACCTAAAAAACCATGCATATTAAAAAAAAGGCCAATCAAGGGTATTCCTATCATCAGGGAGAAGGGAGAGGCCACTTGAAATAAAGCTATGGCCTTTGTTCGATGTTGATATGGATAAAACAAAGATAAATAGAAAATAATTCCTGGATAAAATCCAGCTTCTACAATACCCAAGAGAAAACGCATTCCGTAAAAAGAGGTTTTTCCATTTGTAAAAATCATCCCCACAGTCACCAATCCCCACGCAATCATAATCCGGGGTAACCACCACCGTGCGCCCACTCTTTCAAGAATAATATTGCTGGGTACCTGAAATACGAAATAACCTATGACAAAAAGACTCGCTCCATATCCATAGACCATTGGGCTAAATCCTAAATCATCATTCATTGTCAAGGATGCAACACTAATATTCGCGCGGTCTAAAATAGAAATGAAATAACCAAGCATTAGAAGCCAAAGGATATTCTTATTAAGCTTTCTGATTACTTTGGATTCAAAATTTAATTCCACTATTTACGGTATATTTAAATTAAAAAAAAGGCTCTTTTTATAAAGTCACTTTGAATTCTTCAATTTGGACCTAAAGAGCCTGAGTCAACCACTATAGGTCGATTTATGACTATCTCCTTTTCAAAAAAGAATATGATTTTCTATAAACTCCTTCTTCCTGTGGTTTATCTGCGATGAATGCAAATCGTATTTCCTTGCCAGTTCTTCTATAGTCCCTCGGCTTGAAAGGAATCTCCTCTTTCATCTACTTTATTTTAAAAATAAACACACCTAACCAAAACCAATAGAAACATCCTATGGTGAGTATAATACAGCTTTAGTTAATCATCAAGGTCGATAAAGTGCTTTTATATAAGAAATAATAGATTCAAGTTCAGAATTCGTAAGTACTCCTTCATGAGAGGGCATTTCGGCTTGGTATCCTTTTACTATCTTCGCATTGGGATGAAAAATTAATTCCTTCAACTATTCCTGGTCTGAGGAATCCAATTTAGACGTTAACTTAATCAATAAGTCAGCTATAAATTAATACATTCTAACTGAAAGGAAATAGAATTCTGTTAGATAGAATAATATCAAAAATCATCTTAGTCGGTTACGTAAATCATTTGATGAACTTCAAATACATCAATAAGATAATCCCAATGTCATCCCATTCTTAAATTAACAATTTGGACAACCAATAAAACGCTTAGTATCCGGGATTTTGGTCCCTACTTTGTTCCATGGCCCCATTATTATCAAATTCAGCAGTTGGAAAAGGCCAAAGAAAATGTCTATCCGCGATCACCTTGCCTGTATGCGCCAAGATTATCTCTTTTGCTTTATTCTTTCCTAGCCTTTTTAGATCGAACCACCTTTTACCACCTTCCATACTATTTTCATATCCTCTCTCTTTAAGAACAGTATCTACGAAATCGTCAATATTACCAAAATCATTCAATTCATAATCAACATCCGAAGATTGCAAAGGATCTCTTCCATAACCTCTCCTTTTAACGGAGTTAAGGGCTTCAATTGCATTCATATTAACCCCATTTACCCTAGCTTCGGATTCTGCATAAATTAAAAGTAAATCAGCATATCTATAAAAAGGATAATCATTTCCTCCATAGGTTCCAGAAGTAAGTGTACTTGGATCTATAAACTTTCTAGAAAGGATGTAATTTGGACCGAAGCCTAAATCTCCTAATCCGAACCATAATTGTCGTCTAATATCTTTTCTGTTCCAATTAGCATATACATTATATCTAATAGTATCCATAACTATAGCATATAATGATAAACCGCTACCATAATATCCACTTTTAGGAATAGACAAGAAGGCAGGATAAGCCCAACCAGCATCACCAGGTGATCTAGAAAATTTAATATAAAATATTTCTTCTGGAGAGGTCACTAGATCCGGTCCATAAAGATCGTATTCAAAGTCTTGATAAGTTGCAATTTTAACAAGTGAATATTGGCCAGACTCTTTAACTTCTTTTGAAAATTTCAAAGCATCTTCATATTTTCCTTGATAAAAATAAACATCTGCTAATAAGGTCTTAGCAGATCCGCTAGTCGGATGCCCTGCATTATCAGTTGTTGGTGGTAAGTTTTCACTTGCAAATTTTAAATCATCTTCAATAAATTTAAATACATCACTGCTTTCACTTAGGGGAACATCAGGTTCAAGCATATTATCTTCAGTTCGCAAAACTGCTTTACCCCAATTTCTTATAATATGAAAATAATCAAAAGCTCTAAGAAATAAGACCTCACCTAAAAGCGCTCTTTTAGTGGCATCAGGAAGATTTTCGTTATTCTTTACGTTATTAATTACGTTATTAGCATTTCGGATGGATTGATAAAGTTGTCTCCAAAACGCTTCAACTCTGCCAATATTCGTATTATCCAAACCGCTGAATTGACTAATTGGAGCATAACTACCTCTACCTTCTGCGAAATCCGTATAACAAACTAATTGCGCAGGATACGTAAAATCAAAAAGGCTACTTTTAAGGGGTCCATAAATCCCATTTATAGCTGATTGAACTTCATCTGGAGTTTTATAAAAGTTTTCTTCGGAAATAAGTTTTGGTTTCTCCGTTAAAACCTTTTTACAGGATATAAAAAAGAAAAAACCGAGTATTAGAAAGATAAAAGAACGTTTCATTGTTTTAAATTTAAAAAGTTGCACGAATTCCGAAATCAAATGACTTAGCGGTAGGATAGGTATAAGAATCAATACCGAGATTAACTGAATTTCCACTACCACTTGAATTAACTTCTGGATCCCACCAGGAATATTTAGTGAACGTTAGTAAATTCTGCCCACCAATATACACTTGAATATTCTTGATGCCTTTAGGACCAATATTTTCAACAGGTAAGTTGTAACTCAATTGAATATTTCTGAGCCTTAAATATGAACCATCTTCAACAAATCTATCAGAAACCCGCACTAAATTCTGTGCAGATGGCTTGGGGTATTTTGCATGAGGATCAGGTTTTGCAGGATCCCAGGTATTATAATATACATCCTTTAAGAAGTTAGACTGAAATCTAGCATCTAATGTGCTATTCGCTTTAGCTATATTAAAAATTTCCCGACCTTCTACACCGTTAAAAAATATAGATAAATCAAAATTTTTATAAGAAAGATTTGTGCTAAATCCATAAACAACTCTCGGATTAGGATTCCCAAGAATCACTCTATCTCTATCGTTAATTATATTATCCCCATTGATATCAATATATTGGATAATCCCATTTTCGTTAAGAACATCTTCTTTATATCCATAAAAAGATCCTAAAGGCTCTCCCTCCCTGATTATATTTATTGGACCTGAAAAGAGAGTTACATTATAATTACTCCCATAAATATCAATTCCTTTGTACAATTTGGTTACCCGATTCTTGTTAAATGACACATTACCTTCTATATTCCACCTTAGTTTTGAATTAGAAATTATCTTCCCCTCTATCTCTAATTCGAATCCATTATTTTTTATTGAGCCAATATTCGCCAAAGTATTTGCAAAACCAGTAGACGGGCTTAATGGCACAGGATTCAAAAGATCTTCAGTATTTTTTATATAGTAATTAGCAGTTAAATTCAGTCTATATTTAAATAAAGATAAATCAAAACCTATATTGGTTTGCTTAGTACTTTCCCATTTAAGGGCTGTTGGAACTGTAGAACTTAATGCAAAATAATTTGATACCCCATTACCAAATCCTGTTGTTCCCGAGGAAAGTAATCTCAAAGTCGAATAAGGACTTATCGCCTGGCTTCCTGTCATACCCCAGCTACCTCTAACTTTAAGATCAGAGATAAAGTCTACATTAAAAAATTCTTCATTTGATATCCTCCACGCTACTGAACCTGATGGGAAATAACCCCACTTGTTTTTATCAGAATAAACGGAAGACCCATCTGCTCTAAAATTTATTGTTGCCAAAAATCTTTTATCAAAATCATAGTTGATTCTACCTAATGCAGAAATTAAAGTTGAGTATTCATAATACGAACTGGGAATACCTGGAGTTTTAGCTGCACCTAAATTGTAAACATCCAAAATATCAGAAAGAAAACCCGCACCGGAGGCGCTTAGTGAGGTTGTTTTATGATCTTGAAAAGTATATCCTGACATTAGTTGAAGACTATGCTTCCCAATTGTTTTATCATACGTAACGAATCCTTCGTTTAAAAAACTTGTTGTATTAGGACGACTCAAACTAGCAGAACTCACTCCAGTATAATATTTTGATGTAACAAAAACACTGGACCTGGTATCTGAACTAATTAATCCCCCGGTAATTTTAATTTTTAAATCTTTAATAGGTTCGTAGGTTAATGCTAATCGCGCTAAAATATTATTTGACCTTCCTATATCTTTTGTCTCATCTATAAAATATGCAGGATTTATAACTTCAGGATTCCAATTATAATAATTCCTTAAATCCCTAATAGTCCCATCAGGTAAATAAGGCGTAAGGGTAGGAAACGCATTAAATGAGGTTCCAATTAGAGTTGTACCTCTACCTGGGCCGCCACTGTTCTGATTTTTTTTCTCAACATAAGTTAATATAACATTACTAGAAAGATTCAATTTCTTATTAATCTGATGCTCCAGTTTACTATTTAAGGAATATCTATAATATCCACTATTCTTTATTATACCATCTTGTCCTAAATAGCTTCCTGAAACCACAAATTTCGTATTACTATTACCTCCTCTAACACTTAAATTATGACTCTGCATCAAAGCTTTCTGATAAACAAAATCTTGCCAATCAAAACCTTTTCCGGCCGCTTTAATTTCATCCTCACTAAATCGAGTCGGAAGTCCCCAACTTTCAGCTACCCGATTCTCAAATTTAGCATACTCTTCTGCATTCATCATTTCAATCTTTTTGCGTAATTTTTGAATAGCAAAGCTCGATTCATAATTTATTAATGTTTTACCCGATTTCCCGCCTTTTGTAGTTATAATTACAACACCATTAGCGCCCCTTGATCCATAGATAGCAGTAGCTGAAGCATCCTTTAATACTTCTATTGACTCAATATCGCTGTTATTGATAAGCCGTGAGTTTTCCGTTGGAAAACCATCAATAACATAGAGCGGTTCATTATCACCTCTAATGGAATTAGTTCCTCTTATCCTTATACTTAAAGGCGCGCCCGGAGATCCATTATTTTGCATAACTTGAACCCCTGACACTCTACCACTAAGCGCTAATTGTAGGTTACTAGCAGGAAAAGAATTTAAATCTTCTCCTTTAACTGAAGATACTGCACCTGTCACATCACCCTTTTTCTGCGTTCCATATCCTACCACCACCACATCACTCAAATCCGAAACTGCAAATTCCAGCGTAACATTAACCTCTGTCTGTTTCCCGATATTCACTCTCTTTGTTTGATATCCCACGCTGGAAATTTCCAATACAACATTTTTATCATCGGGAGCATTTATCGTAAATCGCCCTTCATTGTTTGTGGTCGTTCCTATAGTAGTACCTGATATTAATACAGATACATTTTGCAGAGGTTCGCCCTGCTGGTTCACCACCGTTCCATGAATTTCAATTGGAGGTGGCGGTAAAGGGATAGGCATCGCAGCAGGTATTTTATCAACAATAGAAGACTTTCTGGTGATCACAATAGTATTATTATCAATTGAATACTCAAGGGATTGACCTTTGAAACATTGATTTAATACTTCCCTCACCGGTGCATTTCTTACGTTTATAGTTACCTGCGGTAAACCAGCAAGCATCTCTTTGGTGTAGAGAAAACCATAACCGGTCTGGCGTTCAATTTCACGAAACACCTTTTCCATCGGCGCTTCTTTGAGTGATAGTGTAACCTGTGAAATACCTTTTGCGTGTACCTGCAAAAAAGCGATGGTTAGGAGAAAAGCAGTGAGCTTCATAACTTTCAGTAATTGAGGCGGCAGCCTGCGCCTTAGCAAAAAGTTACCGCTAATGGATAAAATCATACTTTTGTGTTTTGGGTATTAGAATGAATGATCGTAACTGTTTTATTTATTTGGTTTACCCAAATTATCTGCCGTCCCGATTGCCTTCGGGGCGGTTTTTTTTCAGGCAATTATTTCAATTCTATTTCTTAAAAGGCATCACCGTAATGTTATGACCATTTACTGCAAAGCTTACCGTACGTGTCTTTTCCAGCATCTCCAGTATTTCTGAAATATTTTCATAACGTGAGCGGTTGATCACTCCCACAAACTCTTCATCAGTAACATTTCCCTGATAATTTACCTCTACGTTATACCACCTTGCGAGTTGCCTCATTACAGATTGTATATTATTTCCATGAAAAATAAAGCGGCCATTCTTCCAGGCTAATACGACATCCACATCAACTGTCTGAACTATGATCTTTGGATTCCCAAGATTTTCTATTTGTGCCTGCTCGCCAGGTGCAATCACTTTACTGGCTGAGCCTTTTCCCACTTTTACAGAACCTTCTAATAAAGTAGTTTTTATGGTTGCTTCATCACTGTAAGCATTGATATTAAAATGCGTTCCAAGCACCTGTACTTCTATTCCATTTACAGATACATTAAAAGGCTTTGCGGCATTATGCGCCACTTCAAAATATCCTTCACCCGTTAGCTCTACCTCTCTTTCTTTGCCAGTGAAGGATGTAGGAAAACGCAGTGATGATACGGCATTGAGCCATACTTTACTTCCATCGGCCAACACAACGTGGTACTGCCCGCCGCGTGGTGTGGAAATTGTATTGTATAAAACTTCACCTGTTTTAAGTGAAGAACCATTTAATGAATTATAAGAAAGCTGGCCATTGTTCAGCTTGATAATTTTTGTATTGCCTTGTTGCGTCAATGCTCCGTTACCAGCGCTGTCAAGAACAATTTGAGTACCATTTGCCAAAGTAAGCACCGCCTTATTCCCTCCGGGAGCCAGGTCATTCTCAAACTTAGGCTGCTGCTGCGTTTCTGTTTTGGCAATTGGCTGTATGGGGTGATCATTAAATAAAAAATAACTACCCGCAGAAAGTATTATAATAATAACCGCTGCAGCTGCAACGCGGAACCACACATGCCTTTGCCCAATCACAGGCGTATTAATGATCTTTGTGTATATGGCATCCCAGTCCACATTGGGTAATTGCTTATTATTCGCATGGCCTGACCATAACTTTTCTATCTTTTCTTTCAGCAGTGTATCATCTTTCGACCTTTTGATCCATCCGAATAATTCCTTTGTTTCCTGTGGAGTGGAAGTATCCGCGGCATATTGTTCTAAAAGATATTGTAAACGGTCATTGCTCATAATTACTATTCTTTATACAGGGAGTATGAAATAAAATAAAAGTACCAGTGGAGGAAAAAATATTTTTCTTAATCTTAGGAACTCACCGCAATGGGTAAGATTATGCAGCTTGCATCAATTGTGTTTTGTGACAAAAAGAATTTTGCCCCATCCCTGCCTGCCGGCAGACCAATCCTTTCCTACCGGGGAAGACAATTTCCAAAAGCTATTTACAGACTGGTAACAGAGACGCTCAGTCAGATTTCCAAATCATTTTCTTAGAGGCAGCGGTTCAGTGAATAAGCAATAACATCAGCGACATAGACAGCACAGTGGTTTTTTTCAAAAAAGCACGGATCGTTTTCATGGCTTCTGTAAGATGGTTTCGTACCGTATTCCTTGAGAGATGCATACGCTCCGCGACCTCATCATAGCTTAGTCCTTCCTGCTTGCATAATTCGTAAACAGTGCGTTGCTGCGGTGGAAGTTGTTGGATCGCTTCGTTAATCAATCTCCCGGTTTCATTGGCAGCAATGGTTTCTTCGGTTATGTTTTGTATTTGAGTAAGGTGATCTATGATTGTATTTAAAAGCTGCTGGTTACGGGATGCTTTTTTTAAGCGGGCATAAATTGTATTGTAAGTAATGGTAAAAAGGTAAGCCTCCGGATCATTTATATTGCTTAGTTTAGCTTGAGCCAGCCAGATGGAAAGAAATACATCCTGTACAATTTCTTCCGCGTCTGTTTCAGACTTCAGCATTTTTAGCGCTACAGCAAATACTCTTTTTTTATAGAGCTCAAAGATGGATCCAAATGCTCCTGTATCGCCTTTTGCAAGGCTTCGGAAATATTCCTTTATATAATATACGTCATGAACAGACATAAGGAAAAGTAGCAATCAGTTTTTACAAATTAATTGAATGTAGTCACTAGCGTTGCGTTGTTTTTAATCATAGTTCTTTGAAAGTCTTGACAGCTCATTGTTTGGCGGGTTTTTGAGTCGGCGTTGATTTGAAAGTTATTGCGCTTTCCTTTGTTGCAAATTGTTGATAATGAACCAAGGAAGAATGATCTTCTCTCAAATAATGGATTTTGCCTCCCAAGATGTTTTTAAAGTTTGTGTAAATCGGTACAGGGGCAATTATAAGGCGAAGGACTTTAGTTCACAGAAAACGCAGTGAAAACCCAGATATGGACTGCAATCTCTGTTTACGTACTTGTAGCCATCGCTAAGAAAAAACTGAAGTTGCAACATTCTCCATATGAAATACTGCAATACATAAGCCTGGCGCCATTTGAAAAAACTCAAATTGCAGATGTATTTTTAAACAATGAAAATCAAGATGTCAAAGAGCAAAAATGTATTCAGTTGAAAATCTTATAATTAAGACGCAACGCCAGTGGAATGTAGTAATTAATTTGCAAATAAATATTATAGACAAAAGTATAATAAACCTCGATTCACAAATAGTGTATAATACCGACCATACTGACCACCTGTTCCGATCATCGTGACCATCTGTTCCTACGATGCTGACCACCCCTTTATTTCACTGGAGTGTGAGATCATTCCTGCGATGTTGACCACCTGGCAAGAGGATAGCAGGCTGTCATTCCGGCAATGCTGACCACCTTTGTTTTTTGATGGTGCTGACATTCCGACGATGCTGACCACCCCGGGGTTCATTTTCTGTAATCGTTTTGCTTTGCAGTTTTTCATTTAAAGACTTTAAGAATGGCTGGAAAAACGATTATCATGAGTAAACTAAAACAGATTATCAGGCTCCGTAATGATGGCGTTGCACTTCAGAGCATCGCAAAAGCTATAGACATCTCCCGCAATACCGTTAAAAAATATTTACGGCTTATTGAAGTCAAAGGGCTGGCTGTGGAGCAACTTCTGCAGTTAGAAGACAATGAACTGGAAGCTTTACTGGAAGATCCTGATCCATCAGATCAACAGCGCCTGGCATCTTTATCAGCGATGTTCCCTTATTTTGACAAAGAGCTTGGGCGTACCGGTGTTACCCGTTGGATATTATGGGGAGAATATAAACAGCGATATCCGGATGGCTTTAGTTACTCACGGTTCTGCGATCATTTTAAGCAGTATAAAACCAGCCGCTCGGCTACCCTGCATTTTGAGTATGAACCCGGTGATAAACTCTTTATTGATTTTACCGGTAAAAAACTTTCTGTTATTGATCCGTCCACAGGTGAAGCGGAGCCTGCCTGAATTCATCATCATTTATTTGCCCAATGACCATACCAGTGGGTACAACGAACAGTCGCCTACGCCACGTGCCTTTGTAGCAGATAACGACTGGGCAACGGGTAGGGTGGTGGAAGCGCTTTCGAAAAGTTCTTTCTGGAAGGATATGGCGATATTCATCAATGAAGATGATCCGCAAAGCGGTACGGACCACGTAGACGGGCATCGTTCAATCTGTATGGTTGCGGGACCTTATGTAAAACGAAATGCCCACATCAGTAAGTTTTACAACCAGTCATCCGTGCTGCATACGATATGCCAGATATTCGGTGTACAACCGATGAACCAGTTAGTGGCCACAGCGCCGTTAATGACGGAATGCTTTCAGGAGCAACCTGATTATACAGCTTATAATTGCCTGATACCATCAATTCCTATCAACGAGATGAATCCTCCCAAAGAGGCTATTAAAGCAAAACTACCGCCAGGCTGGCACCACTTACACAACGAATGGATTTCTCTAAACCGGATCTTATCGATAAAGATGCTTTGTTATTCAGCGAGTATGTATGGTCTACTATTCATGGTGATAAACCTTTTCCCAAAGAATACTTCGGTGCACATCAAAAAGGCTTAAAAGCCCTTGGCTTGAAAGCAGACCCCAAAGAGGATGATTAGTCAGTTTTACTTTATGATGCGTTACCGTTTTTTTTCATTCCCCTTGGGTGTTTTGCTGTAATGATTTTTGCGGGTCTTGCATTTACTTCGGTCCGCGTGTCCCGTACCGGTGAGGAACTTGCAAAGACGTATTGCGCGTCCTGCCATTTGTTTCCCAAACCCTCCCTGCTTGACAAAAAAACCTGGAGGGAAAGTGTGTTACCCAATATGGGTTGGCGATTTGGTATCAGGAAAGCTGGTGACGATCCATATGCAAAAATGGAAAAGGATGAGGCGCGATTGGTAAAAGCTTTACATGTGTTTCCCGAAAAAGCTTTGCTTCCTCAGGCGGACTGGCAAAAAATCGTGGAATATTATGTCCGGAATGCCCCGGACAAACCTTTGCCGCAAAACAACCCTCCAACATTCGACAGCCCGCTCAAAAATTTTCATGCGGAGGCATTTTCTTTTATAAAAACACAATTGCCTCAAACAAGCCTCCTGAAATACGATAGCAGCTCCGGACTTTTGTTTATTGGTGACGTTCAGCGTGAACTATATGCGATGAAGCGCAATCTTACATTGCTGGCGTCATGGAAATTAGAAAGCCCACCTGTGGATATCGATTTCCATATACCTGCATCTCCGCGGGTACTGTGCATCGGTTCCCTAAAGCCATCGCAGAAAATTACCGGAAGTTTTTATGCCTTTGGTACTGCAACCGCGTCCGTGAAGGGCCTGAAAAAATTAGATCGTCTCGCTCGACCCGTTGCCTGCGAAGTAAGTGATCTAAACTCGGATGGCGTAAATGATGTGATCATTTGTCAGTTTGGTAACCACACCGGGAAGCTTAGCTGGTTTGAAGGCGGCGACCCAGGCAAAGAGCATGTTTTGAAATCTCAGCCCGGAGCAAGGTGCGTTGAGGTGCGCGATTTTAATGGCGATGGAAAACCCGATATCATGGCATTAATGGCTCAGGCAAGGGAAGAGCTGATTCTTTTTACCAACCAGGGAAGGAATAAGTTTTCTGAAAAGAGTATTTATCAATTTCCACCGGTATACGGCATGACTTATTTTGAGCTGGCTGATTTTAACAAAGACGGACATCCTGATATTTTACTGACTAACGGAGATAACTGGGATTTGTCGCCCGTCAAAAAAAATTATCACGGCATCCGCATATTGATGAATGACGGCAGGAATAATTTTAAGATCACAAAGTTCTTTCCCTTTTATGGTGCCAGCAAGGCTGTTGCCCGCGACTTCGACAACGACGGCGACCTCGACATCGCAGCGATCGCCTTCTACGATGATCCAAAAGAACAGGCGAACAGCTTCCTCTACCTTGAAAACAAAGGCGGCCTAACGTTTTCGTCTGCGTCCACGCCCGTGGCTGCAAACGGGAAATGGATTACCATGGAGGCGTGCGACTTCGATCGCGACGGCGATCAGGATATCATCCTCGGCTCGTTTGTGTTCACAGTGAATGACTTTTCAAAATTGGTTACTCAGGGAGTTGAGTGGTTTCCGCAGGTGATGATTTTATGGAATGATAAAAAGTAGCCAGGCTTTCCTGTTTCGTGGCATAAAAATTTTTCTCCTTCAACTTTCTTCTCCTGACATAATGAACCATTACCAATTCTAACTTTTTTTTAATTCGACTATATCACTGTCGGGAATACCAGTTGCGATATGTGCAGCTTCAATAAGATTATCAAAAGGTGATGAATACTATTTGCGGCTAATTCGGGCGCTGAGCAGCGTCACCAGAATGGCAAGCAGAACGAACAATGCACCAACCCAGGGAGTAGCTTCAATAGTGAGTGGAGATATTAATGTAAGACCGCCTACATCCGTCAACATAAGTAACAAACAAACTTATAAAAAAGGAAAAGCAATTAACAGACATTCCTGTTCTTCAAAGAAGTAAAGAAACTAAATCGCTACCTGAAAAAGATGCGTCATCATGTTGCTCAAAACCCACTAATTCTACAACTTGTTGTACCCACAGCAAAAACCCAAAAAAAAATAATGGCGCTTGCTGCGCACAGCCTGAAGATGGATCGGCGTGTTGTGATAAATAAAAATTATTGATATAGTCCGTTATCAGACTAATAAATCCACTACATTATCCAATAATTTTCTAACTTTGAACAGATTTGCAGTTACTCAATGACAACGAAAAAGTAGTGAGTTATTCGGTGAGTACAATATCAAAGACGTTTGTAAGAAATTGATTTAGAATTATATTGATGGACAGGTTCGATTCCGTCCGGTCCGCCTTGTTTTCTTCTAAAACCCGCTCTGGTAGCGGGTTTTATTTTTTTGGGTCTATCTGCGGGTCTATCATTTGATAGACCCGGGTTTTCACTTATAAACCGGGCTGATTTT
>JAKFER010000140.1:0-4324 GCA_036675565.1 Chitinophagaceae bacterium | reverse complement strand
CGCAGCATGTTAAACACCTGGAATAAAACAGCTATGATAATTGCGGACCAAAGGATATCAGACATAGGTTTTCGTTTTATTCAGTTATGCTTACAGTAACAGGTAAAAATGAATTCAAGAATTCGGTTACACGCAAATGGGCATCATTAAATTGATCTTCCGTAATAAACTCCCATCCATTGTTGCCGAATGGGTCACATTGTAAAGTAGGCGTCCATTCGATTTGTTTCGTGAAACTCCAATCATCAACTTTCAGAATATACTCGTCGCTAATTAACTTATAATAGACATCGGCAAACCTTACAAATACTGGGTATTCTTTTATTTCTATGTTCATATTAATAGGTTTACAATTGTTCAATTACCGTTACCAGGGATTCGCCGATAATCTCAACACATAGTACCCTGTTGTCTTTTATTTGGTCCCTAATCATATCAATGCTACTGGCAGGGTTTGATTTTATACACTCAGCAAAAAGTGAATCGTGCTTAACGTTTTCTAATTCCTGTAAAAGTTCTTGCTTACTCATACATTATACTTTCTTGTTACAACCTTTGGTTTAGTAGCCTTCAATACTCCAACCCACACAACAGCAGGAATGAAAATGGCGGCTAAGAGAATGATTATGGGCATTGTTAGGCGTTGGGATTTGAACGTTGTTGTTTTCTGATCTTCTTTTGATTGGGCCTGTTGTTTGGAAAATTGAAATGAGAGGGAGAAAGAAGTTCGTTAGCTTCACGTAATGCCCATATATTACCCTTCATTCCTAATGCCTTCAATTGCTTTGCCCTTCCTTTTGGCCTGTCTGATTTTGATATGTACGGTGTATAAACTGGTTTCATATACTATGCTTTAAAAGTTGCTGATTTACGTTTACTGGCCTACAGATAATTTTTTTTCTCCAAGTACAGCGTAAGTACTGTTCTCGTTTAAAATCGAATTGATCTGCTTTCTATCATACATAACCGTTCTGCCGTTTATGTTGGTCCAGGCCAATCCCTTTGAAGTTCTCCATCTGAAAAGAGTAACAGTATCAACCCCCAGCCACTTAGCAGCATCTTCGGCGGAAATCCATTCAGGCGTATATATTTTTAGTTCTGCCATTTTAAATAAGGGTATTTGCTTATTTGAAAAATCCGTATTACTTTAGTTCCCCGATTGGTTTTTCTTCCTCCAATAAATCCTCTGGATCCCTTCTTAAATAAGAAGCTATTAATGTCACTATGCTATACTTGTTAATAGTATTCCCATTCCTTGAAAGAGCTACCGGCAAATAAGCCGGCGTTACATCCATAGCCTTACAAACCGAGTGAAAAAGATCAGGGTCTGTCTTTATCTTATCCAATACCTCTTTTTTTAGAACTTTTGCCATTATTTATTTACTTTGTAAATGATATATCAAATATAAGATGAAACTTTCGTCAATTCCAAATATTTCATCAAAAAAGACGAATATTTAATTGCAACTATAATGCAAATACATGAAAAGATAAGACAGGCAAGGGATTTAGCTCATTTAACTGAAGAGCAAATGGCAGAACGGTTGGGAGAAAAGCGAAGTACTTACCAGTATTGGGAGAAAAAAACGCCTTCAATTGACAAAATAAAGAGGGTAGCTATTGCATTAGGCAAGCCGGAAGATTATTTTTTCGTCAAACATGATGAAAATAATGAATCGAATGAGCATTCGAATAGTAGAGAGTTGGCCGAATTAACAGAAAGTAACCGGATTTTAGCCGAATCCAATAAAGCCCAGGCTGAAGCTAACAAGATACAGGCAGAAGCGAATAGGATACAGGCTATAGCTAACGACAAAGCATCTGATAGCCATGCCAATTTGGTTCAAATGCTGAAAGAAAAAAATACGCCGGTTAATTTTGATGAGGTGAAAGAAAATCAGATGCTCTTACTTGCTTATCATAAAACACTTTTTCATCATGTAGCCCGTTTAAAAGCAAAGCAGGAAAAGGCTGATCTTGCAAAAGTTGAGAACGAAATGGGCAAATCTTTAGAGAAATATGTTTTGGAAGTTTTTGAAATGGACAAACAGTTTGGCAAATAGAACAACAGTTGGGATGGGGTTGCATATTGGTGGTGGTGGTTAAAGTGGATGTCCAAGATATAGCAAATACTAAAAGAATTAGTTACAATTAATATAAAAAAGAGTATTAATTAACTCCCATCAATAGCACTTACTTTATATACTTTTTTAAACGAATAAATTTAAATAATCAATCAACTAAAAATCAAATGGCATGAAAATTACTATTACGTGTTTACTCTTATTATCGTCAATCTTTTTTTCATGTAAAAAAGACAATGATGGTAAGTATAAAAATTACGGCTGCATTTACGGCACAAGTAAAGCCACAGGCGAAAGGACGTACATACGGTGTGGCCATCGTGAAATATATCAGTCAGGCAATAACCAATCATCAGCTGATATAAAAGCTACAAACCTTGGAATACCAAAAGAAAATGTTACCGTAATGAATCTTTATACTGATTTTGAATTTATCCCGAACGAAAATTGCGATTGTAAATAAATAAAACTATTTATATGGGATTTATTATTATCTGGATAATACTGTGCTTGGTTGTTGCTGGGATCGGGGAAAACAGAACGGTTGGATTCTGGGGATCATTCTTATGGGCATTGTTTCTTTCGCCAGTAATTGGGTTGATAATAGTTCTCTGTTCAAAAAGCAATACACAGGCCGCTATTGAACAGGGTTTATTAAATCAATTGACCGATAAAAACAAACCAACACATGAAGAGATAGAGGCGAAATTGAAGAAAATTCAGGGTATGAGGGACGGTAAGTTGATTACAGAAAGCGAATATAATCTTATGAGAAAAGAGGTAATCGGGAAAATAATTTAACAATGAAACCATACCGTGAGCAAATAATCATCGGCCTGATCATGGGCGCTATACTGATCGCTATTTACTTTTTGAAGGATTTGTTTTAGCCCCATTTCTCCATCTCCTTATCAACCCGGCTGTTGATAATCTTATAATAAATGCCAGTCGTTCGTAAATCAGAATGACCTAAAAGTTTCGCTGCAACTTCCTGGCTTATCCCCAGGTTAGCACAATTAACCGCAAAGCTGTGCCGAGCAGTATGAAAAGTTACCAGTTTATCAATTTTCGAAAGATGAGCAACCGCTTTTAAATACTGGTTACACTTTTGATTTGAATAAACTGGACCAAGTTTGCTGACAATTTTTATCAGCTCTTTTATTTTTGTCGTGACTTTGATACTAACTACTTCACCCGTTTTTTGCGTGTAAAGAATTAGCCTGCCATCCTGGACCGCCTTTTTACTATCAAACTTTTCTATGTCAGAATATCTTAAACCGGTGTAACAGGCCAATAGGAACCAATAAGCTGAATTTTTTACTACTGAACTACTGGTTGCTTTTGCCAGCTTTTCAATCCTGCTTAATTCTTCCATAGTAAGCCAAACCTTAGGAGGGTTTTTCTTTGCCGGTTTTTTATATATCAAAAATGGATCTCTTTCAATTAATCCCTGGCGAATAGCTTCTTTTAAAATAACTGAAATAAAAGAAATTCTTTTCAGTGTGCCCCCGTCCCCGCATTCATTCCAGTTGTGAGCTTCATATCTTGCCAGCCAGTCGGGTGTAATGTCTTCAACCATTATTTCCCTATCAAAAAGCAAAGCTTGTTTTAACATGGACTGGTAAGCCCGTATGCTATTGGGTGATTTCGTTTTTTCCCATTTGTGCAGGCAAGCCCCGGCGAAGGACATGAAAGAGGTTTTATTTATTTTTCTGCCAGCGATCTTTTCCAGGGACACGTTACCGTGAAGCGATTCAGTAGCCATAGAAGCCTGCAGGTCGGCCATCTTTAATTTAAGGACATTGTTGATAACTTCACTTTTCGCATGCGTAGACTTAACTATCTGTTTTTTCGGATCCCAATCTGCTTTTAATAACTTCAAAGCGAGGGGAATGTAAACACGCTTACCTTTATCCTGTATGACAACTCTTACCAGGCAATGCCCTTTTTTATCAGGCCGGTTTCTTAACTCAAAATTGATGGTTGGCATTTATGGGCGCAATGGGCGCAGGTTTTGGGCGCAATTTAAGGTAATAATATGTAATAACCTGTAATGATATGAAAAGTAAAACCCGCACTGGTATGGCATTCTCCTTATTCAGTACGGGTGTCAGTGGAGCTGAGAGGTTCAACGAACTACTGTTAATAAAAGACTTCAGGCAATTGGGTGCAATTTCTTACATTTAATGAATGAAAATCACTTGTGGTAAATGCAATGAAATACTGGACCTTACCAGGAT
>JAKFER010000045.1:0-4347 GCA_036675565.1 Chitinophagaceae bacterium | reverse complement strand
AGTGCATAAAGTACCTGCCGATTACTTTTTAACCTACGATGTTCATAACATCAGGAATTGTATAAACGCTTTAGAAAAGCAAAAGGAAATTATTGCCAGTTCAGATATACAGAATGTTTCTGTTCCTGCACAAACGCATATTTCTATTGCCAAAATGGGGTTAGATGCCCTGATTGCTAAACAGGAACAAATACTGATACTAAGAAGAATGAATGAACTTGAAAAGGAAAACAATATACTGCGGAATTTATATAAACGGACCCGGTAAAATCGTGGACTACAACCGAGTATATACTCTCTATAGATAAGTAAAGCGGTTCAGCCATGACAGAAAGAAAAAGATTTTATAAGCCACATCATTTTCTCCCACATACAAAAAGGCATCCATCAAGATGCCTTAGGGAAATATTTAAAAATTTTCACCTGGACGATTTCAGGGAAGAAATCAATTGCTGGCAGCAATTAGCTTTATGCAATAACCAAAGTGCGTATGAGGATGGTTGTGACCGCGAAGATCTCATCGATTTCGTAGCAGCACTGCATAAACTTATTGAAGCATTTCATTGCATCAATTATAAGGTTAATCACCATGAGATAAAGAAGCCATTAAAAGGATTGACAAAGAAAACCAGGCAGATGGTTTCCAAAATGAATATACCACTTTCGCTGACCGAAGAAGAAAGAAACCGCCCAGGTTTAGTTATCAAACTATTCCGCAAAACTTTTAAGCAGGCCTATGCCAAAATAGAATTACTGGATATGCTGGATGCTGTTATTACCTACAAAGGAAATAAAACATTGAACAAAAGCAACCTGGTATTATTTTACCAGCATGTTCATTGCCTGATCAAGCTGGCAAATCGTATGGGTGCTCATAAAAAATTTTACAGTTCTTATAAAGTATTATAATGAACGACTTTTACATTTTTACTTTTAAAACCCCCATGCATTGGGTATCGTCGCTGTTTTTGAAAGATCTACGAGATAACCATTGATGACCGCATAAACAGCCACACCATTTTTGGTAAGCAGGAAATTTGCAGGTTCACCCAACCCGGTTTCTTTTTCATTTTTTTCTTCATTGGAAATATTCAGCAACCTGTTTTTCAACACGCCGGCTGGAGCTTTTTCATCACTCCATTTGATGTACAGAAAACCATCTTTAACCAATGCCATTTCTTCAACCGGGTTTAAAGATTGCCATTCCTTTTTTGTCATCGATTTTGTTTTTCCCGGGTGTAGGGTTAACCCGGTGGCATCCAATTCATCATAGCCAAAAACTTTTTCCATATCTCCAACTTCTTCAACCACACCGCGATAATTCATACTCCGGAAATCTTTGCTTTTTATTTGGGAGCGGTTAATGGCCAGGTTGGTGGTAAATTTTTGTCCCGCCTTTTCCATATTAACATTGCGGATCACCAGGTCGTACAGGTTCCGGCTGTTCTGCGGAATGGTTTCATATTGGCGGATATCTTCATTGGTGTAAGATCCTTTGGCAATGCTTTCAAAAGCGGTTAGCAATGCCATAAAATTCAGTTTGCGGATATGTTGTTTTTCCGGGTCGTTGGGATAACCGCCCGACTCTATTAAGATGGTGGATACACCCATGCGCTGCACGTTGTCACCAAAAGCCCTGGGTTCAAAATCATCATTGTAGCGGGCCACCTTACCGGGAATATGTTGCTGCAGGGTTTTATTCATGGCTACGATCACCTGCGTGGCTTTTGTCCGCACATCATTCATTTCTTTTTCATAGTTGTATGCCGGGGAAAGAAATGAAATAGTTGCTGTATGTTGGGTTGGTCCGGCGGTATAATAAACGCTTTGATCGTGCAGGTTAAAACCGAATGCGGGTTGTATGGTTTTTACCAGGTTCATCAGGATCTGTCCTTCAGGCGTTTGCAGTGCCCGGGCATCGCGGTTGATATCGATATCCTGTGCATTGCGGCGTTGCCATACCTGGGCACCATCCGGGTTCAGCATGGGGACAAAATGGAGTTCCAGGTTATTCAAAAGAAACTGGCGCAGTTCATTATTTTCATCATTGGCGGAAAAAAAGTTGAACAGGTCGAACAAGGCCATGGTGGCGGTCGATTCATCGCCATGCATCTGTGACCATAAAAGGATCTTTATTTTACCGGTGCCAAAAACCAGGTGGTGAATGTCGCGACCCTGGGCCGATTGCCCTGCAACCGTATGGGTGAAAATGGGAGCGGCGGCATGTTGCAGCACCAGCGGGTTCAGATCGCTGTGTTTGAAAAACCGGTTATGGATCAGCGGTTCTTTATATGCGGTGTATTGGTTCCAAAGATTGCGGCTGGTATCAGTGTAGGAATTTTCTGCATGTAACAGGCAGGGGATGAAAAGAAAAATGAAAAATGCAAAATGAAAAAAGGAGTACCGTAGATGCATTGATTGAATCATTTAAGTGATAAATGTAAAGAAAAAATGAAAGGATGAGGTTGTATGATCAATGCATGAGTGAATTAAAATATATACTAATGATGTAATGAATGTAAAACTGGACTTTAAAATTTATTTTTAACAACTCATTGTATTATTGGGTTGGGAAACCTATATTAGCACCGGAATTGACCGGAAAGGCATCAGATTTTTCAGAAAGGAACAGTCGCCGGTGAATAAAAAGAGATTTTACAATTAGAGATTAACGTTAGTAAATTTTTTTTGTAGTCCGTCATAGAACACTCCCCTTCTATCCCTCCAACGAAATACCACCAACCATTTATTTTTATTGACGATCGAATCATAGAACAGGAATAATGCATTTATTGCCAGCATGGCGATTTATGGTTATCCCTGTCCGTTAGTTTCCAATTTCCCCTGTTAAACTGGTTAAGCCAAATCAGGAAAATTATTATTGCCATTACTTAAACTGCTTTTATGAAATCTTCAACGTTATGCAAGGTGTTGCCCGCAGAACCCACCACTCAGAAAAATACAATTATGAACAAATATTTACGCTTATGCAAGGGGCTTTCTCTTGCATTTTTGTTTATGCTCATGGGCGGTATTGCTTTTGGACAAGCGACGGTGACGACGGACAAAGAGGATTATTCGCCCGGAATGTATGTGATCGTTACTGGCACGGGATGGGAACCTGGAGAAATTGTTGATTTGGATTTTCATGAAACTCCACAGGTCTGTACCAATGATCACCATGAAAGAACAACTCTTGCAGATGAAAATGGAAATATTTATTATGATGAGTTTTTGATTAATGAGAAGCACTTGGGTGTTCATTTTTTATTAACTGCTACAGGAAGGAGTTCCGGTTTCGTTGCTACTACTGAATTTACGGATGGCAATATGAGGTTTACAACAAGTGGATTACCATCTGGGATTAATGTAACAGTAAATTATTCATCTCCCCTAGGTGGGCTTGAAAATTCAATTACATTTTCGACCAGTGGTAGCGGAAATAGCAGTAACATTGGTATTACTAATTCAAATAATTTTTATTTTCAGTTTCCATCAACCATTATTAATGGCTCAGATATTTACACCTTAGTAAGTACAAATCCCACTTCCCCTGTTGTAAGCACCCCATCTGCTATTACAATAACTGGTACTTATGAATTAGAAGGAGGATCAGGAGGATTGACAGTAACAGCACCCGAATGCGCCCAAGGTGGGTCATTTACTATTACCTATAATCCGCCAACTGGTAATGCGGTAACAGAAACTCAAACAACCCCGTTCTCGTTTACTGCAAAGAAGAATACAAGTTATTCTATTACATCAATAGATGGAACTGTTAATGGTAATACGTATACAGGATTGACTGAGATAAATGGAACTACACCAAATACAAATGATTATTCTGTAACGGTTACCCTTGAATACGAGGATGAAACGCCGCCTGTCATTAACACTACAGCCGGATCGCTTGATGCAACATTGGAATGCGATGATGCAGCAGGTTTAACTGCTGCCTTGGCCGCAATACCTGAAGCTACTGATAACTGTGATGAATCGGTAAGCGCTACGCTGTCCAGTGATAATACAACCAACGGTTCTTGTTCAAATGAATATGTTCGGGTACGCACCTGGACGTTTACAGATCTGGCGGGCAATACCAGCGGAACGTTTACCCAAACGATCACGGTAGAAGACAATACGGCACCGGTGATTGATAATACAGCCGGTGACCTGGATGCAACAGTGGAGTGTGACGATGCAGCAGGTCTTGCAGCAGCCCTGGCAGCCGAACCGACAGCAACGGACAATTGTGATCCGACGATTACTGCAACCTTAACCGGTGATAATACAACACCGGGCAGTTGCGCCAATGAGTATGTAAGAGTAAGGACCTGGACGTTTAGT
>JAKFER010000282.1:0-4351 GCA_036675565.1 Chitinophagaceae bacterium | reverse complement strand
GGCTCCAACAGATCCCAGGTATTGGATGCGCCGCTGGGCATTACCGCCGGTTTATGAAATACAATACAACTCTATAAATACGCTTGCCTTAAATGCCCACGCTACTGATCCAAATATTTGGAGCATGCCTGTTTGGTGGGATTGTGCAACTGATGAAGAATATTATGGATACCTTAAGCAATAGGGTGATCAACAACCAGGTTATTGGCAAAAAAACGGAAGCTCCAGGGCTTCCGTTTTTTATTTTAAGCGCTTTTTACCTGCTGACAGGCGGACGTGTGCTTTGTATTTATGGAATTGCGAACCGAACGATGAAGGATCCAAAATGCTTACAAGCTGAATTAATCCGTTATCATCCGTTAAACCCGTGTCAAATGAAATTCCAGGAAACAAATCACAATAACTGTCTTTTTTCAAATTATTTATCGTAATCTCTTTGGTTAAAAAATCCGTGTACATCTGTTTAATCCCTCGCATGCTGTACAGCTAAAAATACTCTATTGGTAATGAGAACTTACGTTTTGGCGTAAAACAAAATCAGTTTGCCCGAACCGCTGGAAACTGTGACAATGACAGATAATTGAATACACAGGGCGGTAACTGAGAAGCTCTTGAAAATTACCGCATGACTATTCTCTATTGATCTTTAAATGGCGACTCAAGTTTGCTGTTTCTGCATGATTGTGCCTATAAAAATGCAGGTTTATCAACATTTGTTAAAAAAAATAAAGGCTTTTTGCGGTTTCATGCATTATTTCCCTTATATTTAAACTTCTTTAACGAACCAAGTATGCTTAAGAAAGAAAGACAGTCCTATATATTACAGCAGGTCAACCTGCATAATAAAGTTCTTTCGTCTTCGCTTAGTCTTGAAATAAACGTATCGGAAGATACCATCCGCCGCGATCTGCAGGAGCTTTCTGAAGAAGGAAAATTAATAAAGGTACATGGCGGCGCTTTGTCCCGTTCGTTCAGCCAGGTTCATATTCCCAACAATGGCGTTTATTCACAGCATCAAAAGAAAACAATTGCGCAAAAAGCGATAGCGCTTATCAGTAATGGCATGTTTGTACTGACCGGTGGCGGCACAACTATTGTTGAAATGGCAAGAATGCTACCCGCAGAGTTGAAAGCCACATTTGTTTCAGGAAGTATTGCAGCTATTCTTGAATACATGGATCATCCCAATATTGAAGTGATCCTGATCGGTGACCGGGTTTCCAAGGGCTCCAAGATCACCATTGGGTCTGAAGCAATCTCAAGGATCAGGCAACTGAAAGCTGATATCTGTTTTTTAGGTACCAATGCAATTGATCTGCAAAATGGAGTTACCGATATTGACTGGGAAGTAGTACAATTAAAAAAAGCAATGATCGAATCATCGGCTAAAGTGGTATGCCTGGCTATTGCCGAAAAGATCAATACGTATCAACCTATCCAGATATGTTCATTGGATAAAATAGATATACTGGTAACGGAATTAGATCCCGGTGATCCTATGCTGAAACCCTATGCAGATGCAGGAATTGAATTATTGTAAATTTTTAAATAGAGAACCAATTTTATTATTCTAAAAACTAAAACTGCCATGAAAAAAACTCTTCGGTTTGCAGTAGCGGTCCTTTTAATGACCTTCTTTCTTCCACCGGCATTATTTGCCCAGGAAAGAACCATCAAAGGCACTGTCTTGTCTGCAGATAGCAAAAGCCCGATAGCCTTTGTAACCGTCACTGTAAAAAACACACAGACGGCAACACAAACAGACGCTGCGGGGAACTTTGAAATTTCGGCCCGTACAGGACAGACCTTGCAATTTTCCTATGTTGGATTTGGTTTACAGGAAATTACCGTAGGCGAAGGAAATACGATCAGTGTATCACTTTCGCAGCAGGAGGAGACACTAAACGATGTGGTAGTAGTAGGATATGCAACACAAAAAAGAGCAAATCTTACTGGTGCAGTTTCCACAGTTAATGTTTCAAAAACACTTGGGTCAAGGCCTCTTACCGATCTTGGCCGTGGTTTACAAGGTGCTGTGCCGGGACTAACAATTACAACTCCGAGTGGTGATATTGGAACTAATCCTACTATCCGTTTAAGAGGTTTAAGTGGTTCCCTTAATGGTTCAGGAGCTCAGCCGCTTATCCTGGTGGATAACGTAGAATTTCCAGATCTGAGAATGATAAATCCTGATGACATTGAATCCATTTCAGTATTGAAAGATGCTGCTTCTACTTCTATATATGGTACAAGAGCTGCCTGGGGTGTAATTTTAATTACAACCAAAACTGGTAAAAAAGGTGGTGATAAAAGCAGGATCACCTATTCTAATAACTTCGCATGGAGCCAGCCTACAAAATTGCCAAAAGTAGCACCGGCAGCGGAAGGAGCCGAGATGGCCCTGAAAGCCTATCAGCGTATCACTCCCAATCGCCAGGATTTTGGAGCTTTGGGTTTGTATGTTGACCAGGCCTCTATTGCAAAAATGAAAGAATGGCAGGAAAAGTATGGTGGACAGGATCTGGGGCTTGAAATGGTAAAAGGCCGTGATTTCGATATCTTAAATGGTGGACGATTATATTTCTATCGTACCTGGGATCCAATGGAACTTTATTTAAGAGATTGGTCTCCGCAACAAACACATAATCTGACATTGAGTGGGAGCACTGCTAAAACCGGTTATACTTTAGGCTTGGGCTATTTAGGTCAAAAAGGTGTTTTAAAAGTAAACCCTGATGAGTTTGAAAGATTCAATGTCAACCTGGGTGTTACATCCAGTATTACTCCCTGGTTGGATGCAAGAGCCAAAGTGATCTTATCAAGAGCAAAGAAAACAAGGCCATATTATTTTTCCAGTGAGACTTACGATCCATGGTATTACCTTACAAGATGGTGGGGCTATTATCCCTACGGCACTTATGAAGGCAAACCTTTCAGGAGCGCTTTAACGGAAGTGCAGCAGGCAAAAATGACGCCGATCGTTACAACTCTTGGACGCATTCAGGTAGGCGGTACTTTCAAACTTACCAAAGGACTCACATTTGATGTTGATTATACTTATGCTAATAACAATGAACATGAACATCAAACCGGGGGAAGTGTTAGCGCTTACAATTTCTGGGGCGGAAGCTTAGACTATGTAAAATATACAAGCGCTACATATGACAGGGCTATTTATATTTCTGACTGGAGTGATCGTAATACTGTAAAAGCTTTTGCCACGTACAATAAGCAAATAGGCGATAATCATGATTTTAAATTTATCGCAGGAACTGATCTGGAATTGTTTCAATATTGGTCGCAAAGAACAGAGAGAAGGGGTTTATTAAACCCCGATATGGGTGAGCCAAATTTGGCCACCGGCGATCAGTTTGCCGACAATAACCGTGGTCACTGGTCAACATTAGGCTATTTTGGAAGGATAAATTATTCATTTAAAGATAAATTCCTTTTGGAAGCAAACGGAAGGTTTGACGGATCATCGAGTTTTCCTGTGAAAGACCAGTGGGCTTTCTTTCCTTCTTTTTCTGCAGGTTATATTATCAGCAATGAAGATTTCATGAATAGTATAAAACCAGTATTGTCGTCGCTTAAAATCAGAGGTTCATGGGGTACTGTTGGTAACCAGGCTGTAGGTGGCAACCGCTTTTTAAGGGTTATGAATTCATCATCTTCGGGTTGGTTAGTTGGCGCTAATAATATGCTTACCGTGGGTACTCCAGGGCTTGTTTCCCCTACCCTTAGTTGGGAGAAAGTTACAACACTTGATTTTGGCGTCGACACCCGTTTTTTTAGTAATAAATTGGGTGTCACATTTGACTGGTATAAAAGAACTACCAGCGATATGATCACTGCTGGTGTTACTGTACCCAATACGTTGGGGGTTGGTGCACCGGTAAGAAATTTCGGCGAGTTAGAAACTACAGGTTGGGAACTGGCTGTTGATTGGAACCATCGTTTTGATAATGGTATCAATTTTAATATTACCGGTGTATTATCAGATTTTAAAGAAGAGATTACCAAGTTTGCTAATACAACTAAGTTGATCAGTTCAAATTATGAAGGCAAATTATTAGGCGAAATATGGGGATATGAAACAGATCGTTTCTTTACCAATGCAGATTTTGAAACTGATGGCAATGGTAACCTGGTAACAGATGCCAACGGTAAATATATTATGAAGTCGGGTGTTGCTACGCAGAAAAGATGGGAAGCCAGTTGGTTCTTTTACGGTCCTGGCGATATTAAATACAAAGATCTTGATGGTGATGGAAAGATAGATATAGGAACGAACACTGTTGGTGATGCTGGTGATCAAAAGATAATTGGTAATTCAACGCCACGTTATCAA
>JAKFER010000013.1:0-4361 GCA_036675565.1 Chitinophagaceae bacterium | reverse complement strand
TTTCAGCCATGCCGATAAAATAAAGACGCCGATACTATTGATCCACGGTGAACTCGATAACAACACCGGCACTTATCCCATGCAAAGTGAACGCATGTTCAATGCCATCAAAGGACATGGCGGTACGGTAAAGTATATCAGCCTGCCGTATGAAAGCCATGGCTATGCCGGCCGTGAAAATATTTTGCATACACTGGCCGAACAATTTAACTGGCTGGAGAAATATGTAAAGAATGCAGCAAACGAAGATGAGAAGAAGAAAGAGATGAAGGCGTTTTGAGAATAGATTTTTATAGAACTTAATTTAAAAATCACTCTGTAGAAGAATAGCTTTTTTTATTTAGCCAGCGTTCGGTTCATTGTTCAGCTTCCGTTGCGTCGCACTCTTCAGGGTTCTGTTCAGTATTCGACAATGACATACGTGTATGCCTATATTGAAGTGAAAGGTCTTAATCTTCGGAATTCCACTAGTTACTAAGCAAGTCACAAATTGGTTAAAAAAATATGAAAAAAGTAACAGGTTAATAAATATTTAGAAAAGATATCGTCACTATATGAAAAAGATATAAAAGAACCTAATTCCTTACTGGTAAAATGAAAAGCACTTTTCATTAGTAAAGTTTTTACTTAATTCTGAATTGTATTCTCAATCAGATTCATAACCGGCGTGTAGATGTCTACTTCATTATTTTCAGTTTCAATGCTGACTATCAAGCTATACCTTACGATTGAACCTACCATGCCAAGTCTTTTTCTTGAACTGTACCAGCCATGTTTTGGATAAACGGCCAGTATGTTTCGCGTTGCCAGATCAGCCCCGGACGAGACAATAAAGTCCTTCTTTACAGATCCCCTGTTCCTGATTGATTCTTTGAGCAACCAAGGTTCTTCAACACCGTTATATGCAGTACCCAGATTTTCTTCCGCTCCCGAAATCCTTCTCTTAAATTGATTGATATCTTCGGCAGGTCTTATCATTTTAAAATCAAGTGCGTGAGAATAATAAGAATAATCATTAGCGTATCGCTTATTACCTGGATTGGGGTCAATAAAATATGATAGAGTAACTTTCAGGGTAACATCGGCTTCCGTTAAAGTATTTTGCAGAATGTCAATAGGCCAGGGTATCTCGAAAAGATGATATTCATTTGTCTTTACTTTACCTGCTTCCATCCGGTAAGGCTGGATTGTGTTTTCAGCGATTAGCGTCAATGAGTTTTTAGCACTGTAAAAGAGTTTTTCACGAATGGGTACACCATAACCAAAAGTTCTTAATAGTTCTCGTTTGTCACTTACTGATGCACTCCCTAAAACTACGCCATTCAACATCGGGACGGTCCATTCAGCAGAATGAATGATCAAACCCCGAATAGTTTCCGGCCAAAATTTCGGATATGCTGTTTTCAGTTCAGCTGCCATTTTTGAAGCGAGGGCCGCCGCACCACTTGTATCGCCAAATGGATTAAAAATATAATTGGTGAAATCCTTATCTAATGATAATGGCTTAAGAGTTGGTACATGGTCCATAATTACACCACCATGCACAGCTAAATTTCCTCCTTCCATTACGATATCCGGCTTAATAGGCCACTGGTCAGACCAGGTAACAGAAGTCGAATTTGAAGGAGAAATAAAACCATTTGGGGATAAAGGTGTAAGTCCTGGCCAAACCGCCTGGTCAATTCTGTCCATCCTGGTATACGATCCGACCGTCAGTGCATTATAACTTTGACTTGGATCGTGGATAGATTCCGTTAAATTATGGTTATGAAAGTGAGCGGCATTCAATTGCTGCAACATATATTCTACATTCCCACCACAAACTATAAATAGCTGGGGGGAATCCATGGTAATACCGAAAGCTATTTTATCAATTGCCGCGGACCATGTAGATGGTCGTCCGCCAAATGCAAGACTCTTGTCTGTGATGGCCAAACAATAAACCCTTGGATTATTTGGGAAACCAACAACCGGGGTACTGCAGGCGTATTCAGTTATCGCACCATATAAATCTGGCTGATTTGGATCATTTGGATGAACAATTTTAAATGATTCCAATCCATGAAAAATTTCTATGTTATTTGATACTGAAAGTGCCTCGGCAAGGTCGCCATATATAGCTAGTCCGCCCATTCCGGTTCCGTGACCACCATCGTCCCAAGTATCATTGGTACCCCAGGCTGGTTTGTAAGTGAACAATCTGTCGTCAGGAAGAAAAGGTTCTATTAATGGATGTTTATTATTAACACCGCTATCCAGTAAACAAATAATTACTGAATTATCATCTAAATTGGATTTTGTTCTCGCTAATAAATCCCTGGCCCAATTATGCTTGTCCGCGAGATCGACGTTTTTATTTAGAACAAAATCGTTAAGTTGCTGTGGTCTTCTTAACTCAGCAAGGTTATCCAATAAAATAAGTGATTCAGATAATTGTTTGGCTGTGCCTTTTACTAATCTGACCAGGTGCTCCGGGAAATTTAGTTCCTGTTGGCCAACCTGCACGTCCACTGTTTTCAGGTTTTGCAAGACTCTTGCAATTTTATCAGTGTCATTTGCTGTTTTTCTAAACCAGACTTCCCACCACACTATTTCATTTTCATCCGGAAAAGGAATCTCAGGTTCATCACTCCAAAAAGCCCGGAGTGTTGCTAATTGAATAATTTGAAGATTATTTATTAATGGTTGATTCTTTGGAGTATCAGTATAATTGCCCTCCTTGTCCTTTGTATTTGTAGTAAGGTACTCGCCGGCCTTTCTTAAAAAAGTGGTGACAGCACCTTCTTTCATCATCACTGCTACCCTATACCGTTCTTTTTCTTCACCATTCTGTATCGTAAGCTCCTTTTTGATATTAAGCAGCTTATATTTTGGATCGTCTGTTTGCTCCTGGCTAAGACTTTCAAATTTTAAAGAGTAATCCCATTCTGAAATAAATTCAACATAGACCGCATCGTCACTAACAATATTTGCAGGCTGGACCTGGTTATGTTTATTGATAAACTCTTGCTTGATCGTATTGAGTTGCTGTATGATATTTGTTCCATGAGTTGCACGATCCCTTTCGACTATTTCCATGTTAGAACCGCCTCCCCCCAGGATTGGGGTAAACATATACATTAGACCTGAAAAATGGGTCAATCTTTAAATGCGGCAATTCTCCGGCCATTAAGACATTTTAATTTGAAGGGCGTTTACCAAAAAGTCTTTGTGAAGCTTTGGTGAGCCGGATAAGATTTTTTCCTTTATAGTTGCCTGGCAGGCTTTTGAAATGTCAGAATAATTCAAGCCCTCTGCTTTTTTTGCAATTGCCGGAAAATTCAGTTTTTTGTCAAAACTGTATCCAGCAGTACATTTCTTAATCGCCTCTATAATTTCTTCCCCGGCAGGCAATGGATACCTGATAATATCATCAAATCTTCTGAAAAGAGCGAGGTCAAGTGAGTCGTGTAGATTGGTCGCTGCAATAATCACGCTATTGCTAGTATCTTTTTCAATATTAATCAGGAAACTATTCAGTACCCTTTTTATCTCTCCAACATCCTGTCCCTGGTTGCGATGCGACCCTATAGAGTCAAATTCATCAAACAGGTAAACAGCCCGCTGACTCGGCATCATATCAAATATCAGCCTCAGTTTTGCAATAGACTCTCCCATGAATTTGGAAAGTAGGCCATCTAACCTGATGACAAAGACAGGAATATTTAATTCCCCTGCAATTGCATGAGCAGTCATTGTTTTGCCGGTACCAGGCGCCCCTGTTAGCAACAACTTTCTGATCGGTGACAGGTTGTAATGGTTTAGTAGTTCCCATTTCTTTTGTTCAGCAACTAGCTTTGTCAATCTATTTTTGACAGCAGGGTCGAGTACCATATTAGAAAGGTTAATACGGGAATTAAAAACCTCGATCAATTCATTCACCTCTCTGCGTGATGGTGACATGTTCACAACCTTCCCTTGTTCAAATTGAATAGACGAACGGTTCTTCCTGGCATCATCAATTAACTTCTTCAGTTCCTGTGCAAATGTAGAATGTCCCTGTCTTGCTTCAGATGCGGCAATTTGCATTGCTGAAGCAAAAAAACGTGCATCATCGCCGTCGCCAAAGGATTTAATCAAGCTTTTTATCTGTTCAGAAACTGCCATATTTTATAATTATCCAAAAATATCCAATATTTTTTTATCAATCAATAAAAGAAAACCCTTACCTCATTACTAGGCTGCCTTAAAGCAATCTATTTCCTCCGCCTTGGTGTGTGTCCGCAAATGTGAGGCCGCCCCGGTGCGTGTCTCCACGCACCGGAACTTTCAGACATAATGCTGTATCATTCAAACATACGACCTCACAAAAAAGTATTTAT
>JAKFER010000278.1:0-4463 GCA_036675565.1 Chitinophagaceae bacterium | reverse complement strand
TGCAGGTGGCGGTAATACGCTACTGCATAAAGTAACCAGTATGATGAGTACCGGCACGCATACGGTTGCCAGCGGTGGAACCCATATGGTTCGTGATGCCGTAAGTGATGGATACAACAAAGTAAGAAGCAGTATGGCGGATTACGGTAATACCAGCGGCTATTTTAAAGATAAAATCAAAGGAAGTTAGCATGTTCAGAAAAGCAAAAAATATTGATTCGGCCTTCAGGCAGATCAGAATGTTTTCCATTATCGTAGTTGCCTCCTTCACTATCATAGCGGCGTATGCCACTTACAAAAGTTATGAAGTGAGCTATCATTCACAACAAAAAATATATATACTGGCAAACGGTAAAATACTGGATGCATATGCAGCAGAGCGGAAGGATAATATAGATGTAGAAGCCCGTGATCATGTAAAGATGTTCCATCATTATTTTTTTACGCTGGATCCCGATGATAAAGTGATACAGTCCAATATCACCAAAGCGTTGTACCTGGCGGATGCATCAGCAAAACAACAGTATGACAACCTGAAGGAAAACGGATATTATGCAAACCTCATTTCAGGCAATATAAGCCAGGAAATGCGTGCAGACAGTATAACCATCAATACGGATGTGTATCCATTTTATTTTCGTTACAAGGGAGAGCAAAAAATCATCAGACCAACGACCATCGTTACCCGAAGTTTAATAACAGAAGGTTTTTTAAGAAATGTATCCAGGTCGGACCATAACCCACATGGGTTTTTACTGGAACGCTGGCGGACATTAGAGAATAAGGATATCCGAATTCAAAACCGGTGAAAAAATGAAAGATGATCATTTCAGTGACAAAGTCGCGAAAAGTTTAGCGGATAACTGCAGGCGTTACCAATTAAGATGCTGCCAGGCCATTAACAACAGGCTCTCTGATATATCACCTGGTAAAATGAAAACCGCCCTGATCATTTTTTGCCTGGCCAGTAGTTGTTTGAGTTTATTAATCGCATTCAGCTATGATCAACCTTCATTCATTCCCATGCCAATTGAAATACCGTCACATATTCATGAAATGGGAACAAAGACCATTGAACAGTCACCCATGGTATCAGCAGAAACCTACCAGCAAATACAAACTTTTAAAAAACTCATGGACAGTTTGAATCAACCCATAGAGAAAAGTTTATTGGATAGTCTTTTACTACTGGAAAAAATTTATCAATTAAAATAATACAAATGAAAAAAGTGAAACAAAGAAAAATGCTGATGGCCTTACCCTTATTGATATTACCCTTTTTAACCCTTGGATTTTATGCCCTGGGTGGAGGAAATACTTCGCAAGCCATTCAGGATAAAGCCGGGGGATTGAACATTGAATTACCTGATCCCAATTTTAAAGATGAATCCCTGATGGATAAACTTAGTTTCTATGACAAGGCCAGAAAGGATAGCATAAAAATGGTCGAATGGATGCGCAGTGATCCTTATTATTCTGATAAGGAAAGTGAAAAAAATTTTTCCAATGAAAACTCAATATTGAAATCTTCAGTTGGTTTAAAATATAACCAGCATCTTAAAACCACACCATTTGAAAAAAAGCAAATAAAGCCTGAAGAAGAAGTTCTTCGGCAATTGTCACTACTGCAAAACCAAATAAACGATCCAATAGCATCTGCGGATCCATACAATAAATCAACAGGTCCGGCTGCGGAGTCATTAACGCAAGAGGTAAGCCGTTTGGAGACGATGATGAATATGATGCAGAAGGGATCAGGTGAAGATCCTGAAATACAAAAACTCGAAACCACGCTTGATAAAATCCTGGACATTCAGCACCCCGAAAGAGTGAAGAATAGAATGAAAGATAAAGTAACAGACGGATCTTCAAATTCATTCAGTATTTCTCTGCAAGCAATTGATGATACCATTGTGAATGGGTTTTACGGTATAGAAGATAAAATATCAATCAAAGAATCAAACGCGGTCAAAGCAGTTATTCATGAAGAACAGGTATTGGTCAATGGAGCAGTCATTAAACTAAGATTGTTACAGGATATTTTTATAAACCATCATAAAATACCAGAAGGAAATTTTGTTTATGGTATTGTATCTCTGAATGGAGAAAGACTTCAAATTCAAATTAGCTCCATCAGGCATGAAAACAATTTATTTAATATTAAAATGGAAGTACATGATATGGATGGATTGCCAGGTATTTATATCCCCGGAACCATTAGCAGGGATGTGGCTAAACAATCCACTGACAATAGCTTGCAACGCATGGAACTTTCGACTATGGATCCTTCCCTCAAGGCTCAGGCGGCTTCCGCCGGAATGAATGCCGCCAAATCTCTATTAAGTAAAAAAGTAAAATTGGTGAAAGTGAAGATAAAGGCCGGATACAAGATTTTATTAAAAGATAAAAACAATAATTAAAAACCATAAAAAAATCATCTATTATGAAACGAATTGTGAGTTTGGCTGGTGGATGCTTATTATATGTATGCGTCTTTGCACAGACTGCTTCTCTGGAAATTACGACTGATAAAACGACCAGCCTGGTCTTTCCTTTTGATGTCAAGCATGTTGATCGCGGGACCCAGGATGTGTTGGTGCAACAGGTAAAAGAAACGGGTAATATCCTTTTAATAAAAGCGGCTTCAGGACATTTTGCAGAAACCAATTTAAGTGTGGTTACCGGCGACGGAAGTATTTATTCATTTATAGTGAACTATAATGAACAACCCGGCAAGCTGATTTATTATCTCCCTGAAAAAAATAAAACCTCCATCGCAACATTTGCGAATGGTTTATTGAATAATCATCGCACGATGAAGGGAGTTAAGGATAAGAAATGGAACATGCAGGTAACTGTTACGGGTATATACATTAAAGAGCATGTGATTTACTACCAATTGCTTTTGTGCAATGGTAGCCCGATTGATTATGATATTGATCTTATGCGCTTTTATATCCGTGACAAAAAGAAAAGCAAACGTACCGCAGTCCAGGAAAATGAATTATCACCGCTGTATATTTCAGGGAATATGGAAAAAATAAAAGCCTACAGCTTTTCAAGAATGGTTGTGGCCATGCAAAAATTCACCATCCCTGATGCCCAATACTTCGCCATACAACTGATAGAGAAAAACGGTGGCAGGCACCTGGACCTGAGAGTGAATAACCATAAAATTATAAGGGCTATTCCGCTAGCTGATTTAAAATGAACCAGGAACATGTCATACAGCCCTCCGTACTGCAGTATGCTGCCAAAGCGTTTGAAAATAATCATCATTGGCTGACATATAATACTCTTTCTTATTTCCTTGATAAGCAGGATGTATACTTTTTTAAAGACCGGTGTGAAGCCCAGGAGTTTGCTGCAAACAACATCAGTGATTATGACTTGTATAATGTAACCTATGCACGAACAGTGGAGGAACTATTAAAACAAATATTAATTAATCAAAAATTATCAACGATGAATGAAAAAAACCTTGATTATCTAAAAGATAATATGAAGTACATGGGATTTGGTGATAGTATGAATGAAGCGCTGGAAACACATTTGAAACATGGTCAGCCGGAATTCAGGATTTCTCACCAGACGGAAGTGAATAAAAAACCTTTCGAGGTAGAACTGCATTTCCGTAAATCCGATAATACGGACATGTATTTTTTTAACAGCTATAATGCCTCCCTGCAACGGAGCAATGGAGAAAAAGTTGATCAGACCTTTTACCTGAACAAAGGCAAAGGAATTACTGCCAAAGAAGCTTACAATTTACTGGAAGGCAGAGCCGTGCACAAAGAATTAACAACCAAGGAAGGCCAGGAATATAAAGCATGGGTTCAGCTGGATTTTGAAAAAATGGATAAACATAATAATCACGAGGTGAAGCAATTCCATGAAAATTATGGATATGATCTGAAGGCTGCTGTTGGAAAATTTGCAGTCACTGATTTGCTGGATCCTGATAAAGAAAAAGCATTAATGCAATCCTTACAGAAAGGGAACGTCCAATCTGTAACAATCGAAAAAGATGGGCAGGTATCCAAAATGTTCATGGAAGCTAATCCCCAATTTAAAATGGTTACCCTCTATGATGCCCAAATGAAACGGGTGCCAAAAGAAGACCTGGGGCAATATCAGTCGGTGCACCAAACAGTAAATAAGGAAGCCAGCCAGGAGCAAAAAGAAGATATTAAAAAGGACGTAAAACAGAAGAAGTCAGAAGATTTAAATGGTACAAAAAAAAAGAGCAGTCGTAAAAAAGGACAGTCAGTGTAAAGATCAGCCGGGATCATAACCGATCCCGGTTTTTATCACATAAATAGAACAGGTGAAGAATGGCAATAGAAGTAGTTACAAAAGATGACCTGCAGCAATTCAGGATCCAACTGATCAATGATATTAAACTTTTAATAGGCTCACCTGAAAAGACTTTGGATAAACAATGGCTCAAAAATGCGTATGTA
>JAKFER010000238.1:0-4468 GCA_036675565.1 Chitinophagaceae bacterium | reverse complement strand
CGGAAAATGATATTAAAAATGTAAATGATCCGCAAAACTGGATCTTACAACGAAAAGTGAATTATGCCAGTATTATTGAAACTCCAGGTGAAATGGCAAAAGCGGAGATAAGGATTTTTTATTTTTGGAAAGATGGCGATGAAAGGCCGGTTGCCACCAATAACCTGGCAAGATTAAGTAAAGGAAAAATGGTTGGTGTCCGCTATAATAAAGATAAAAATTGGGTGGGTGGAACTTTCAGCTGGTTTGAAAAATAAGACGGTTAATAAACCGTTGTTGTGATAGAAGTTTATGCGTGAACCAAAATCATTATTGCTTGCAATGCTTTCTGTTTGCCTGGTGGCAACCTGGATCTATCATTTATATGACAAGACGAGGTACGCTGATCGATTGACTGAAAAAGTTCCGGTTCGCGATACAGCAGCCATTGCAAACGCAGTTCGTGATTCTTTACAACAAATTTATTCGGCATCCCTGGCTGAATTGGATTCAACCCGGTTGACCGTTGATTCTATCAATGAGAAACTTTCATCCCGTGTTCACGAATTAAACCGGATAAAAGCAGAAGTAAGCGGCATATTGAAAAATCGTTATGCTACCCAAAAAGATTTGCAAAGAGCCCGGAGTCGCATTACTGAAATGAAAATGCTTTTAGCTGAAATGCAGGATGAAAACTCAGGACTGGAATCAGAAAAAATAAGGCTGCAATCCACACTGGAGCAATTATCCGGAGAAATGGTTTCATTACAAACATCGATAGAAAAGTTAGGCAAGGAGAATAAAGAGCTTTCCCAAATGGTGAATATGGCTTCCACATTTATTTTATCGGACATGCATTTTAACGTGGTGGATGTTAGAAAAAATAAAAAAGAAGTATCCACTACCCAGGCTTCCAAAGCAGATAAAATGATTATTTCTTTTGTAGTAAAAAATAATATCCTGCACCTTCCATCAACTGAAGTTTTCATTGTGATTACTGATCCGATTGGAAGGGTTATTCAAAACCCAATCTGGAATTCTGGAAATTTCATTACACCCAAAGAAGGAACACTGGCCTTTACGATCAAAGAGCGGTTTGACTATGAAAAAAATAATTCAAAAAAAATCATTTATACTTTCGCCCCTGAAAAATTTATTGCGGGGCAATATAAAGTGCAGGTATATCATAATGGCGTTGAAATTGGCGAAACCTTGCTGAGAATGCAATAAAAAAATCCCGGATTAACCCGGGATTGTGCGGCAGAGGAGATTCGAACTCCCACGATCTTTACGATCGCTACCACCTCAAAGTAGTGCGTCTACCAATTTCGCCACCGCCGCATTTTTAAGGAATGCAAATTTAAAGGATAACACGCTTAGTTAAAAATTCATTTTAGAGTTTCATGAAACCTTATCATTTAAAACAATCCGGAATGTGGTTCCCTTACCCGGTTCAGAACTTTTTACAGCCAGTTTTCCTTTATGATAGGTTTCAATGATACGTTTTGATAAACTTAAGCCAAGTCCCCACCCTCTTTTTTTAGTCGTAAATCCGGGCTTAAATATGCGTGATATATTTTGTTTACTGATTCCTTTTCCTGTATCGGCAATTTCAATAATAATTTCATCAGTCGATTTTTTCAGATCAACATGAATGGAGCCTTTGCCTTCCATTGCATCCAACGCATTTTTTAAAATGTTTTCAATCACCCAATCGAATAAGGGTCCGGAGATTTGTGCGGGCATAGTTTTATGGCCATGCGTATCCACACTAAAATTTACTTTTCCAGGCGCCCTCCGTCGAATGTATTCTACCATATTGGTAACTTGCTCAACAAGATCTTTTTCTTCCAACTTGGGTTTACTGCCTATTTTGCCAAACCTGTCGGAGACCAGGCGCAACCGGTTAAGATCTTTTTCCAGTTCACCTGAAATATTCAGGTTATCCGGGTTTTGTTTCAACATTTCTATCCATCCTTCTAAGGATGATAATGGTGTTCCTAACTGGTGAGCCGTTTCCTTAGCCATTCCGGCCCAAACCTGGTTTTGCACCGAACGATAACTGCTTCGCAAAGCCAGTAATGTAATCAGGATAAATAGTCCAACAATGGTTAATTGAATGATCGGATAAAACTGCACCTCGGTTAACAGTGATGTATGACCGTAATAATAACGGTTGATCTTTGTACTGTCCGATGGATCTGTCCACACGATGGGTGGATTATCGGATTTGAATTCATTCAATTTATCCTGTAAATAGTTTTCTTTTGTAGCCAGTTTAACAGAATCCAGATTAATATGATCAATAATGCTATCCGCTTCATTGGTGTAAATAATGGGAACATCATCATTATCCTGGATGATCTTTAGTGGCAGTCTTGTATCACCATCATGATTTACATTTAACAGCACATTACTGGCTTCAACCCACTGTTCTACTTTTTGCCTTTCTTCTTTCGCTATCTTACGTGCCAGGTACTGAGAATAGAAAATAGTACCACTGGCTATTAATATAGCAACAAGGGCCAGGGCCGTTTTCCAATTGAAGAATTGCTGAAACATTTTTCGAATTTAATGATCATATAGCGCCTTGCCCTTATTTTTGAAAAAATAATTTATTCCGATTGATAAATTCACCGAAAGTAGCCGTCGTAATCCTGAACTGGAATGGTAAAAATTTCCTGCAACAATTTCTTCCATCGGTGATCAATAACAGTAATGAAAATACAGAGATCATCGTAGCAGATAATGCTTCAACTGATGATAGCATTATATTTCTAAAAGAATTTTATCCTGCAGTAAAAATAATTTTACTCGAAAAAAACTTTGGCTTTGCCAAAGGTTACAATGAAGCATTGAAAAAAGTGGATTCGGATTATTATGTTTTATTGAATTCGGATGCAGAAGTCAGTGAGCACTGGATTGAACCCATGGTGAGTTTATTGGAGAGTGACCCTTCTATTGCGGCATGCCAGCCTAAAGTATTATCATACCAGGAAAAAAATGTCTTTGACTATGCAGGTGCTGCCGGAGGATGGTTAGACAAGTTTGGTTATCCTTTTGCCAAAGGAAGGGTTTTTGATTATTGCGAAGAAGACAAGGGACAATATGATCAGCAGGAACCCATTTTTTGGGCAAGTGGTGCAGCGATGTTTATCCGTGCTTCCGCGTTTCATGAAGTAAATGGGTTTGACGAATACTTTTTTGCACACCAGGAAGAGATCGATCTATGCTGGCGTTTACAATTGGCAGGTTACCAGGTTTACAGTTGTCCTGCAGCTAAAATTTATCATGTTGGTGGTGGCACATTACCAAAAGGGAACAGCCGCAAAACTTATTTAAACTTTCGCAACAACCTGATCATGATTAGCAAGAACATGCCATTCATGCAAAAAATCTGGAAGATCCCATTCAGAATAATATTAAATGCCATTTCAGCATGTAAAGGTTTATTAAGCGGTGATGCTGGCTATTTCCTTGCTATTGCAAGGGCACATCGTGGATTTATAAAATGGTTATTATTTGTACCAAAAGATAAGTTTAGCCCGCATAATAAATCAGGGAAATTAAATGGTTATTATACAAAAAACCTGGTTTGGCAACACTTTGTAAAAAAGAAGAAATATTTTAAAGAAATTGTAAAAAATTAGAAACCATTCATACGAAGCGTTATTTTTGCACCATCAATTTTAAGAAATGGATCATCAAAGCGAATATCACGAAGAATTACAAAAAGTACAGGATACCGATTTTACACATAATTGGGTCTCCTCCTCGGCGTTTTTATTTTACCTGCAGGTTGCATGCGTAATAGCATTGTTTATTGGAATTTCAATTGCATTGGCTAATTATGGGTATGAAGGCAAACCGAATGTTGAGGTTCCTGAAAACACTTTGTATACACCTAAATACAAATAAGATCAGAATTTTTTTTTTGAAATCTCTCATTCCCTTATTTTTGCACCCCATTAGTTCTTTAGTATTGCGGAAGTAGCTCATTTGGTAGAGCACGACCTTGCCAAGGTCGGGGTGGCCGGTTCGAGCCCGGTCTTCCGCTCCATTAAAAATCCCGATCTTTGTCGGGATTTTTTAATTACTTCTTTGCCCTGGTGGTGGAATTCGCAGACACGCCCCGATTAATATCGGGGTGACCAGCAAGGCAAAAAGTTCTTATAAATTAAATCACCAAAGCCCTGGTGGTGGAATTGGTAGACACGCCCCGATTAATATCGGGGTGACCAGCAAGGCAAAAAGTTCTTATAAATTAAATCACCAAAGCCCTGGTGGTGGAATTGGTAGACACGCAGGACTTAAAATCCTGTGGCCAGCAATGGCCGTATCGGTTCAAGTCCGATCCGGGGCACAATTAAAAGCGACATTTGTCGCTTTTTTTGTTTTATGTATTTTGTCTATTTGCTTTATTCTGAAAAATGTGACCGCTATTATACCGGGTATGCCGCCGATATATCCTCAAGGTTAATCAGACACA
>JAKFER010000040.1:0-4527 GCA_036675565.1 Chitinophagaceae bacterium | reverse complement strand
AAATGGATATTTTCTTTGGGGGTCTTTTGCTGCATTTTTTAACAACTCTGCTCTTTCATGGATGGAAGGCACTTGAGCTTCAAACCAATTATCAGTAATTACTGCGCCCCAGGCAACCATGCAATGTTTTCCAATGTTGATTTCATGATTGCAAATGAGGGTAGCGCCATTTATGATTGAATATTCGCCAACTTTTATTTTTCCATTTCCGGAAACAATAAAGGATACAATATCATAACATCCGCTGGCTTCTTCCATAAGCAATCCTTCATTTTGTTTTGAATGAAAAGAAGCAAAACCATACGATGTATCCAGGTACACATGATCTCCAAATACTGCATTGGGTGCTATACCTTTCTTATACCAATCATTTTCGATATAGGTGCGTCCATCTGCACCCCGCTTACCAGTTTGTATAATATTCTCTCTCATGATTATTGGGATATTGGTTTGGCAGGATTTCCTGCTACAGTAACACCTGCAGGCACATTGGCAATCACTACAGCGCCGGGTGCAATGACAGCGCCTGCGCCAATTGTCACACCTTTTAAAATAGTTGCATTAAATCCGATCCAAACATCGTCTTCAATTACGACCGGTCTGGGTTTAATGGTGGGCCTGTTTTTTTGATCACCCACAGGCGAAAGCGCAATGATATCTGCCAGCCTTGCGGCAGGTTCCACAGGATGAAAATCTGAATCCACAACCGTTACGCCACCTGCAATAAAAACCCTGGAACCGATGGTTATTTTTTCAGCTGCGATAATGGAAGCATTGGTGATATAACAGTAATCACCAATTTCTATAAATCCATTTATTTCGGTAGCGATGGATGTACGCCATAATGTTACGTTCGATCCAACATTTAATCCTGATGGAAGTTTGGAAAAGAAATGTTTGAAATTGAATGAAGAATCCGTTACTGTTTTTTCGCCAACTTCAATATTGGATGGTATGCTGCCTTTATACCAGTCACTAGGTATTTTAGATCCTGCTTTAAATGGATATACCTGTAACGTTTCATTTTCTGTTATTGTATTCATGAATCTTTTATTTTACGTTGGCAAACAATTCTTAACTAATATGCTGGTGTTTATACAGGTCTGCATAAACATTGTCTTCTGCTAATAAACTTTGATGCGTTCCTTTTTCAACAATAACGCCATCTTTTATAGTGATTATTTGGTCTGCATGTTTTAATGTCGACAACCTATGTGAAATCAAAAAAACCGTTTTACCTTTTGAATAATGATTTAAAGCCTGGAAAATTTTTGATTCAGTGATTGCATCAACGGCCGATGTCGGTTCATCCATAATAAGAATGGGTGCTTTTTTCAGGAAAGCTCTTGCTATGGCAATTCGCTGTTTTTCTCCACCAGAAAGTGATGCACCTGTTTCACTAATCACGGTATCATAACCTTCCGGTAATGTCATTATAAAATGATGGGCCTGTGCCGCCTTTGCAACTTCGATGATTTCTTCCATCGTTGCTTTTGGATTTCCAAAGGCAATATTTTCAGCAACTGACATGGAAAACAAAAATGGCTCCTGCAATACGAGTGCAATATTCTCACGCAAAGAATGAAGCTGGAAATTGGAAATATTTATTCCATCCAATAACACTTCTCCTTTCCACGGATCATAGAAACGGGATAGCAGGGAAATCAATGATGTTTTACCCGTTCCGGTAGGACCAACAATGGCAATGATCTCACCAGCCTCTGCCTTAAAAGATAAATTTTTCAAGATGGGTCGTGCACCCGTGTTTTCTTTTTTATATCCAAAGGTTACATTACGAAATTCAACAGCACCCTTAGCCGAAATTTCAACAGCATCTTTTTTCTCTTCAACAACGTCATCCGAATCAATGATATCAAAAATACGTTTACCTCTTGCACCAATGGTAATAGCCGTTCCGATAGCTGTAGATAAAGAATTTACAGGGCCATACAAGGCGGTTATATACCCGAGAAACACAAACAGGTCACCCAACGAAATCATGCCTTGTAAACTGCGATAAGCACCCACCGCAATTAATAACGCGGAAGCAAAACCGGTAATGAGCAAAGCAAATTGATTGTAGGTCATCTGCACCCTGTTGGCAATCATAAAAGCATTACTGAAAGCTTGTGCATGTTTCTGAACTTTCTCCTTCATGAAAGACTCTCGCCCAAATGCCTGGATGATCCTGATAGATGTTAAGCTTTGTTGTACAAAACCCGCCAGTTGCCCGTTTGTATTGTATTGCTCCAGCGTGGTATCATTAATTGGTTTGGAAAAAATCGCTACGGTGATGCCGAGAATGGGCACAGGTGTAAATGCGATCAGTGCTAAAACCAAATCAATTTTTGCCATGATGTAAAACATGGCAGAGAGGCAAACCAATGAAGTAAATACAGGAATGATGATCTGTGCAACTAAAAAATAGATCACATAAATATCACCGCTCATGCGCTGCAATAAGTCTCCAATCTGGCTCTTGCTGTAAAAGGATAATGAAAGACGTTGAAGTTTGCTGAAAAAATCAATGGATAAATTATATACCAGGTGACGACACAGGTTAATCGTGTAATTAAAAGCGATTAATGAAATGACAACGCTGCAGATAACGATCACTACAATCAACCCGATGCAAATGAATAATAATTGCTCTTTGGTTAATCCGGTTCCAAAAAAATAGCTGATAAAAGCAGGCATGGGCTGATTACCCAATACATTATCAATTACAAGCTTTAATGGCAAAGGTTTAGCTACTTCAAAGCCTACACCAAGCAATGAAACCAGGATAATGAAAACAAGTTTCCATTTATACTGCGCTACATAATCAAACAGCCTTTTAAAGACCTGTCTTTTTTTCATTTATTATTTATCTCCTTTCTTTGATGTCAAAGACATGATTATTTTCTTCTGTGAATGTTTCATTCAAGTTCTTATCCGCAATATGTACATCTACCAGGTTGATTGTTGATTCCTCATATAAAACCGTTCTCCTTTGTTCATTTTGTGCAGGATTTATTTGTGTGAAAACAGGTTTCAGTTCTTTGGCCGGTTCAAGACTTTTAAATGCCTTTTTAATATTATCTGCTGTGGCAGCGGCATCTTTCAGATATTCAGCTACAAAACCTAATGCTAATAATAAGGATATGATTGTTACTACAATGGATTCGCTGTAAGCAACAGTTGCTAATAATAAAAACAACAACGTTCCTGCAATGACGATAATTGAGGGTGTATGCCCGATCCTGAATTTTAAAAATTGTTTATTACTGCCATGTTCTTCAATAGCTAATACACCCTTGGTTGTACAGAATAATGTGTTGGTTGCTTGTATATCAAACGCATCAAAATCACCACCTCTTTTTACTCTTGTTTTTAATTTGATCAGTCGTTTTTCAATATGTTCCAGGTAAAATTCTGTTGAATTCCATTCTTCAGACCAATGCGTAAACAATTTTTTATTCCATGCATGTTTAACAGCCATTTTAATATTGGCTTTCCTGTTTCTCCAAGGCGATAAGCCATGCGTCAGCCTGCCATATAATCTTGCCATAGGCTGCACAATGTGTAATACAGTAATCAGTACCCGGTACTTGATATGTTTTTGTTCTAATGAATGAAGTAAAACATTCTTTTTTGCACTGATGGCCGCCTGGATAATAACGATGACAATTGATGCAAGAAATAAAGGCCATACCCATAGGAGAGGGGCCCATAAAATACCAAGTAAAGCAGTTGTTGCCAACAGTGCTGAAAAAAGATACCATTCCGGCATTAATGGCATTGCATTTAAGAATCCCTGCGCTGGTTGATACACTGATTGAAAAAGCGCCGTTCCCCAGGTTCCATAAAATATTTTTTCTTTCCGAAGTTTAATAGGCATGGTAAATCCATTCCCATAAATGCGACCGTTCCATGCAAGATGTCCAAATGCATTATATCTTTCAGGCCATTTAGCTTCAAGCAGGGCTTCAGCTTTTCCGTAACCTTTTTGTTGTTTCCAATATGCTTTAAGAGAATTTCTCCTGTGGTGCCAAACAAGTGCTGATGGATGATACCCGATGGTGTGTCCTGCATTTTGTATTCTCCAGCAAACATCAACATCATCACCCGCAGCACGGAATACAGGATCAAACCCGCCGATCTTTAATAAGGCTTCCCTTCGGAATGTCATGTTACAACCGGGAACATGTTCTGCTATTTCATCGGTTTCTAAAACATGAACGGGGCCACCAGGTGCATTCGCCACGCATTTTGCAATAGGACCATCTTCATGCGGTACCAGGTTTGGTCCACCAATACAGGCGTGGTTTGAATTTAAATATGCATAAGCTATATAACGCAGCCAGTGCTCATCCGGGTAAGCATCATCATCAATATATGCAACGATTTCACCTTTGGCTTTATAAAGGCCTGTATTTCTTGCATTGCTTAAACCCCGGTTATAAGTACTAATCAGTGTTACAGGATATTCTTTTACGATCTCCGCTAGATTGTCTTTTGATCCGTCATTTACAACAATTACTTCAT
>JAKFER010000044.1:0-4595 GCA_036675565.1 Chitinophagaceae bacterium | reverse complement strand
TCCTGAACATGTACTTGAAAGAGCACTTTGCAGATCTGTAAAAGCATCAGCCCAGGAAATACCGGTATTATTTCCGGTGGCGCCTGCATTTACATAAATGATATTTCCAACGGGACATGGGAATTCATAAGCACCCATATCATACCAACTACCAGCAGGACGTGTATTACCATCAAGATCGGTATCTAAAGTGCCGATGACTATTCCAGCATCTATAGCCGGTGAACCGACTTTCAATCGCAGGTTGCCCATAGTACCTAATGCAATGGTAGGTTGTTCCACAAACTGAGGGTCCACATTAAGATTCCCGGTACCAGGATATACACCATCGCCCTGCACGATGGAGTAACTAACTACAGGAGATATGAATGGGCTTAGAATTCCACTGCTGTTACCCCAGATGATGTTATTTGTTATAGTAAAATTTACAGCACTTTCGGAAAAAATTGCACCTGCTTCATTTGCTGTATTTCCGGATAAACTGTTATTTATAAGACTGTTTGTGCCGGCAAAGGTGCCAATCCCACCACCGCGTATTGTTGCCGAATTTCCTGAAATGATATTATTAGTTAAATTATTGGTACTTACATACAAAAATATTCCGCCGCCGTATTCAGCCGAATTGCCCAACAGTTTGTTATTCAACAAAACATTTGTACCCGACCTGGTATAAAATCCGCCTCCCTGAAAAGTTGCCGAATTAGCAGAGAAGCTGTTATTCTTTAGGGTATGTGTGCCAAGGAAAGTATAAATTCCACCGCCCTGGGATGCAGCATTCTCAGACAAAATGTTATTTGAAATGGAGTTTATGCCGTTGGTAGCGTAAATTCCCCCACCCCATATACCCCAATTTCCATCCAGGTTATTATTCTCCAGGATGTTGATTCCGCGGGAGGTAAAAATACCGCCACCTGCAAAACGAAAAATGATTTCACCATTTACCACAGGTGCAGATTCTCCATTTGCATTACCACCTGTGATATGAAATCCGTCTAAAAGAATGCCTTTGCCATCTATAGCAGGAGCAACAGCCAGAACAACATGGTAGGCATTATTCTCTAAAGTGTTATCATTGTCAATATCACCACTTAATGTGCTGATATTCGTGATAAGGTCACGTTCTTCAATACTGTTTTCTGTTCCCCTAAACCCACCATATACTTTTAATCCATCTTTTATAAAAAAGGTTTTGTCGCGGGTGTCAGCCGGATTGCTGTTTCCGAATGGATCCAGGCCTGGTTTATAAGTCCCGGTTGCTACCCAAACCTCATCATCTGCTGCTGAGGTATTAAAGGTTGCCTGTAAATCACCACTGGCATTTGCCCAGCTGCTTCCATTACCTGTTCCTCCCGCCTTTACATAATGAATGGTTTGTGCCTCTAATTCAGGGGTTAATCCTAACAGGATAAAACTTGTAAGGATTGATAAAAAATAAAATCTTTTCATCAGTTCAATTTTTATTGCCCCATTTTCCAGGGGCAGGTTATTAATTCCATATGGTTCCACTATACACATTCGTAGTGGATATATGCCGGTTAATGGAAGTTTCGCAGGATTTATAATCTTAAGGCAGGTTTAGTTTGTCAATGTTTTCAATTCTTGTTTCAAAAATCAAATACACCACCAGTATCAGTATCAATGCAATGATGACCAGGAGCATAGTTGTGTACTTTTTTCTCATATTTAATTACAGGTGTAATTTAGCAGGTGAACATGGCTGCAAACAAAATTTACAGCCGACAATAAGCTGACATGGGGGATACAAAAAAAGGACAAGAAAGTTTTAATGAATCATTGTCAACCGCCTAGGAGATAAGTTAAATAGAAGCAATAAATTCTTCAATATTTGTATCAGTAGAAATTTTAAGACGCGAACGTAAACGTTGCCGGCTTTTATTCACACTGTCTACTGATATTCCTAAAATAGCAGCCATTTGCCTGGTGGTTAGGTGAAGCCGGCTGAGTGCAGCCATACGCTGTTCAGCAATAGTAATATCAGCAAACTGTTCTTTTAATGTTATAAAGAATGCCGGGTATAATTTTTCAAATAATTCTTTAAAATTTATCCAGTCATCTTCAGTTAAAATGGTCAGGCTGCTAAGCTCAGTGAGCATTTTCTGCTGCTCTATGCTAAATGCTTTTTTACCCAGTTGATTTTGCAAATCTTCCAGCAAAGTTGATTTTTCCAGCAATCTTTTAGTGAAGTCTTTCAATTGATCTTTTGCAGCCTGGGTTTGCACATCAGCGGCTGCTTTTTGAAATAAAGCCACTTCTTCCTTATACTTTAAGATGGTCTTTTGACGGTTTAAAATAAAAATGATGATTACAGCAAGCAGGCTGATACTTCCAATAATGATATTTCTTTTTTGCTCTTCTTTTGATTTTGCAGTTTCCATTTTTTGCAATGCATGAAAATTTCGCTCATTATTTATGCGAAGTTGTGCAATCCTGCCGCTACTTAGTGCAGCAACTTGCTCCAAAGAATCATGAAGATTAGAATATAAACGGTGATAGAAATAAAAACTATCTTTTTGGTTAAGACTCCGATGCAAATCTGCTTTTGTGTAATATACATGCTCTAAATTCTTATCATATTGCAGCCAATTGATTGTCCTCCTATTATTTTTAAATAAAACCAATGCTTTGTTTATATAAAATGCCGCGCTGTCTGTATTACCTGTTTCTAAATGTGTTTTTGCCAGCAATTGCAAAGAAAGAGCCGCAATTGTTATATCATAATTTTTGTGTACCTGGTAACTGTAATGAAAATTTTGTTTTGCCTTTATAAACTCATTTTGTGCCAGGTATACCTGCCCCAAATAACAGGCATTGATTCCTTGCCAGGCTTCATCGTTATTTAAAACCGCATTGCTGAATGATAAATTATAATTTTTCAAAGCCGAATCCAGTTCGCCTAATTGATAATAATTCTGTCCCAGGGTATTTTGTATTTTATATTTCTCAATATTGCGGACTTTAAAACTCAGCGCTTTATCAGAGTAGTATATTGATTGAACATAATCCCTTGTATTAAATAACAGGCGCCCTATTTCTTCATACATTAATGCCATGTCAGGGTGGTTATCTTCTTTTTCGTATAACTCAATTCCTTTCAAACAATAAGTGACAGCTAATTCCATTTCCTGGTAAGCGTTCATTAATGTCCCGAAATTCCAACTTGTAAAAGCAATGTGTTTTTCCTTCCCGGTTTTGTATGCTCTTATGACAGCTTCATTAAATGCATCAATTACCTGTTCAACGCCAGCCGGGTATTTATAGCGATGTAATTGCATGCCTTTTACATTATATAAACGCATGTAAAATAGATCACCTGCTCTTTGTCGTTTTCCTTCTTTTTCCAATCCAGCAATAAAATGTTGAAAGGAAGTGCTGTCCTTACCTGTGAATTCTTTTAAAATCTTATTGAGGCTTTCTGCATCATCTGCTTCTCGATCCCCAAGTAATGTAACCCATTCTGTAATCGAAGCTGTTTCATTCTGCGATAATATGGACATAGAAAACAGCAAACAGGGTATCAATAACAAAGTCCGAATCAAAAACATTATGTACATACGAAAATATCTTTCATATTGAAAATTGATATTCAAGGATAGTTGAAACTGGCTGTTGATTTATTTCCTGCAATTGGTATTTATAATACAAATTTTGGAAGGATACTATGTAATGATTGAGCAATGCTCAATGGCAGATCAGCAACTCAATGCAGTTCAAAATACATATTTTATTTTGTATTACTATAATGAAGGATTTAAATACACCTTAATGTTATTTTTTTATAGTCTCATATATTATATGAAGTATTTCTGTTTCATACCATGTGCTGCAAAATGCTGGCTTGCCTCTTCCGGTGTAGGTGGACTGGTCATTTAGCCACTCTCCATAAAAAAACGCTTCAAGATATCCAGCTGGCTAAACAGCCAACCAAAAGGTTGCTGGTTTTTCTTAGATATAAGTCCACGATAGATCGACAGATGAAAAATCTTTAATTAATTTGTCCAATTCTGAAAATTCGATTGTTATCTGTCTTTAAACAATTAAAACTTTTAAAAATGAAAGAATATTTATTATTGCTTAGAGGTGGGAAACCAATGTCAGGCAAAACTAAAGCGGAAGGGAAAGCAGAAATGCAAGCCTGGGGAGAATATATAAGTAATCTTGGTCAAGATGGACGCTTGGTTGGCGGCTTACCATTGGTATCTGGAGGCACTGTTGTAACTGAAAATGGAACATTGAACGAACCAGTAAAATCAGCAACAGAAGGTATTGTAGGTGGTTACCTGATTGTCAGAGCCAAAAGTATTGAACAAGCCTCTGAAATTGCAAAGGGCTTTACGCATATAGCAAACGAAGGCAACATTGAAGTAAGAGAAATTGCACCCATGCCAGAAATGTAATTAAAACTAAAAAATATAAAATTTTCAGACAATGAAAGAATTTATGATGATATTCAGAAATGAAAAAAATGAAGGTAGCGCTGTGCCTTCCGCAGAGCAAATGCAAGCTGTAATGAGTCAATGGCAAAATTGGATAGGCAATATTGCTGCACAGGGAAATTATGCAGGAACAAACCGTTT
>JAKFER010000221.1:0-4604 GCA_036675565.1 Chitinophagaceae bacterium | reverse complement strand
AACCACTCACGGCCCCTGCCAGATGAAAACTTCTTATATATTCCGGAAATTTGATTAACGGAGGTACCAATGAACTTAGTCTTGTAAGAAATCTTTTACGAGTTCTTCATTGATGCCGGTGAAGAGACAGAATTCTTTGATGGTGATGAATTCGTGGGTTTGCTTTCCTAATGCTTCCCTGATCTTTTGCAAGAGTTTGCGGGCTGTACGATCACGACGGCCGGTGATGTTTTCTACATCTTTTGGATATATAACGAGGCGGAGTGGTATTTTCCGGATAGCGGACATAGGATGGATCTGAAGGTGGCCAGATACGGTTTAATAGTTAAGTAAGATGCGATTTCTTACCATCACTAAAGTAGAAAAGGAACCAAAAGAGAGAATTGATAATTATCAATTAATATTTACGGCTACGGATACGGCTAAGTGTTTCTTCTGAAATACCAAGGTAGGTGGCCATGTATTTGGCAGGAACCCGTAAAATAAGCTGGGGGTAATATTTCAGCATGAACTGGTATCTTGCCGCTGCCTTTTTCATACGCATGCAATGCAGCCGCTGTTCACTTGCTATATAATTACGGGTCATCAAAATGCGGCCAATAAAATTGGCTTCTTTAAAATTGTTGAAAATAAACTGCAGTTCATTATAACAGATATATGAAAGCCTGCTGTCTTCAATGGCCTGGATGGATTCAATACTTGCTGACTGGTAAAAAAAACTTTGTACTGCTGCAAGCATGTCCCCTTCAAGCATGAACCCGGAATTGATCTCATGACCATCTTCATAATAAAAAGTACGCAAGAGGCCTTTCTGTATGAAATAAATATGACGGGAAAGATGACCTGCCTGCAGAATGATTTCTTTACGGGCAGCCTGGCGGGTCTTTATTTTATCCGTCAAATATTGCTGGAGGCCAGCGGATAAAGGATGGATATTGTTCAATAATGCCAGCAGGTCTTTCATTGCTACAAAGAACTGCAACAATATCCAGGCTGGTTAATCTATCTCATTGGATAAACGGAATAAAACGTTGGGAAAAAGGAGTTAGTGTTATGTTAAGTTTAAAATGTCGTTTTGAAAAAAGCCACGAGCTTTGAGCTATGAGCTTCGAGACTCTAATTGGTTATCGAACTATTGGTCTCGTAGCCTACTGCAAGTCCGGAGACTTTGCAGAGCAGAGCGTGGATTTTAAATCTGATGACAAAAAATGAGCTAAGATGAAAATGTTCAAGACTTAAAAACTTCATTATTGCATTATTCCTTCAATTGAGGAAGCAATTGCTTTCAGAAGATCAATATTTATTTTCTTATTTGTATTCAGCTCTTCATATGCTATCAATGCTCTCCAGTTTCTTTCTTCATCTGGCTCGAAGAGTAGTTTGGTGCCGTCCATATCAACCTCCAGCTTATAAGTATAGCCATAATTCAACAGCCTGGCAGGGAAATTAAGTTCTGTATTGTTAAACGCTACCGGGAGTTCGAATTCTTCATCCATAGGGCTGCAAAAGTAAGTTTTCTAAAGCCTGTGTAAAAGGGTATTTTGAATTAAAGTATATAATTGATTTTTATATTTATTACATCAGCCAGATAATAAAGGAAGTAATGGAATACAATTTTGATGAGCATAAACACCGCTATGCGATATGGACGGCAGCAAGAGTAGTACAAAGGTCTTTACTACTAAATATTGCCGTCAACTGGCGGCAATTTGAAAAAATAAAACAATTGTCATAAGGGTTGCCATTTTTTTATTCGTTTATTTATTTCTGCAATGAGTTCCGTATTATTCTGGTAGATAATATTTGTATTTACCATTGTATTCAATTTATTTATCGCATCCGTGGAAGCAATAAGGCTGTTATCAACCAATTGTTCAACTATCCAGACCATACCGTGGTATTCAACGGACCTGACCTTCGCATTATGCCGCATTCTTTTGTCGCTGCTTAAGAGTATAGCATTGTGCTTTTCTGCCAAAAACAGTACTGTTTTATCACTTGCTGATAATGTGTTTGGGTAAGCAGTGTCCATAATTGTTTTCCGATCGGTTTCCGGGATATTGTGAATGATGAGTTTGCCTACTGATTCAAAAGCACTAAGCGGAGCTTTCTGTTCGGGGTATAGTTCGTTGAATACATCAACAGAAGTATGAATTTCCAGGGGAAGCCCAAAGAATGGAACTGTTAAACTAAGTTCGTACAGATCAATAAATATGCATGCATCCGTTATTGCGATCTTCACAGAAAAAGGTTTGGACAGATAATGGTTTGTCCAAATTTACACAACTCTTAGAAAATGATCTCTAAACTCCGCTAAGGACTGATTGTTTAAGGAGGCTGCTTTACTTTGGGTTATAATATCTTCTGCAAGCGCTCTATATAATAACTGCCTGAAGCGATTGGATTCTTCGGTGCCTTCGTAATTGAATTCAACCGGTTCAGTAACCTTCCAGCCCATCTGATTGAGGAAGAAAAAGAATTGTTTACAATAGGCATGGGAGATGATGCCCAGGTCTTTTGCCCGCATGACTATAGCCTGGATAGAGATACCGTATTGTTTTTTCAACAGGCCTAATTCCTGGATCATTATTTTAGTGCGGCCGTTTCCCAATTCATTTTTTGCCGCCCGGGCCGGTAAAAGCATAGCGGCTGCAAACTGGTGACAGAATTTTTCTTTTTGCTTTCCGGGATGATTGCAAAGATCTTTTATTAGCAGATGACAAAGCTCGTGGAGTATGGTAAACCGGGTTCTATCTGCTGATTTGACCTTATCCCTATTGATGGCAATTACCGGTATATTGCCGTTGACCCAGGTTTGCATACCATCGAAGCTATCGCCAGCATTTACCTGAACTACTTTGATATGATTGTCTTCAAGCAATTCAATACAGTTATAAAGGGGGTCGGTACCCAGCTTCCATTTTAATCTCAGTTTGACAGCCGCTTCTTCGATATCCTCAAAAGATTTAACAGGCCCGATATTTTCCAAAGGATTGGTAAAACTGGTTTCAATGCCCAATATTTCTTCCAGCTCCAGGTAACGGGCCAGTATATCCTTTACTTCTTCAATGATCCTGCCCTCTTCTTTAGCAGGTAGTTTTTGCAATTTGCGGAATTCAATTTCACCAAATTCTATTTTGGTTTCCCGCATAAAAAAATCCGGTCTTACGTGCAGGGCAGTGGCAAGCAAACCGATCATATTGCTGTCAGGAATAACATCGCCCTTTTCGTATTTGTGTAAAGCCTGCCGGGAGATTTGGTTTTCCATTTTATCAGCAAGGTCCTGGAGAGAGAGGCCGTTCAGTGCACGAGCCGATTTAAGCCGTTCTGCAAACAAGGGGGAAGACATACTAAGGATTTAAGATTGAGGGAATGCCGCTAATGGTTTACAAAACTACTATAATCTGACTAAATATAAGCCATTTTTGTAAATTTATATACATAGTTATCCACAGAAATTCAATTGATTAACAGTAATTTTAGTTTAAACCAGTATTCTTTTCAGTTGTCAATGTTGGTTGACAAAATTGAATATAATATACTATTTTGTAAATTAGCTTAAAATTCAAACTATGAAATATTCTGATGAGAGGCTTTCCGCAATTTATGATAGGGAATTATAAGCGGAGCTATAGCAGGAGGTTTATTCGGGAGAAAGTGTTTCACCAAGCAAGTAAACGATTTAATAACCTATAAAAATAAAAACATGGCATCAAAATTTTCAATTTTCAAAGGCTCCAATGGTAATTACTATTTTAACCTAAAGGCAGGCAATGGTGAAAAAGTGCTGAGCAGTGAAGGCTATATCTACAAATCATCCTGTCAGAACGGTATCCAATCGGTTAAGGACAATGCCCCTACGGATTCCAGGTATGAAAAGAAAACGTCCTTAAATAGCAAGTACTATTTTGTTTTAAAAGCCGGTAACGGTGAGATCATCGGTACCAGCGAAATGTATGAAACATCGGGAGGAAGAGATAACGGGATTGAGGTAGTTAAAAGAGAAGCGCCGGGTGCAGCAATTGAAGATTTGACTTAAATGATTGCCATTTACTCAACTGCAAATAACGGCTTTCTTATTTGCAGTTCGGGAATTAATAACTGCCGCCAGCCCTACCTATGATAGCGAACCAGTTACAAAATAAGAAGATCGCAGGATGAAGGATAATAACTCCCGGTTATGAAACCGAGAGCATAATAGCTACGAAGTTGTAATTAACACACAAGGTTTAAAGTGAAATACTGGGAGAATAACTATTGTAGTTCTGTTGCGTGGAGGTTGCGTGGAGACACGCAACAGGGCGTTCAGATTCTACGGACACACACCACAGCATCAGGGGATTGATGTGGTTAAAAGAGGAGCTCCGGGAGCAGCAACTGAAGATCTGAGTTAAGGATATAGTTGTTACATTATTATTATAAAATGTATACCTAAACAGTTAAAAATGCTATAATGGCCTATTATTTGTTACATATTTAGCATATTTAATTAAAAGTGACTATATTTGTAACAGAAATTGAAATTGTAAATTTAAAAAATCGCTATTATGCTTAAAGCAGGTATAATTATCAGGACTTTGAGAGAAAAGTTTGGTTACAGCCAG
>JAKFER010000111.1:0-4655 GCA_036675565.1 Chitinophagaceae bacterium | reverse complement strand
TCAAAACCTGCCACTTGCTCATTTGCTTGATCTTTGGACAGCTTTGAATCAACAGATCGTCTATGTAGTAAAAAATATCCCGAAAGAGAAATTAGAATACCCTGTCGATCCGCAATATGATAACAAGGAAATGAAAAGCCTGGGCTGGATCATTTGCGATTATGTTGCGCACCTGGAACACCACCTGGAGCAGATCAATAGATAAGGTTGATTTGAAGCTTTAGATTTGGAGATTTTTAAAAGTTGGGTATAATTTTTTAGTGAAATCTTTTTTAAACCAGGTTGACGCATAGATTTTTGCTAATACAGTTTATATAAAAGTTTTCTTACCAGCCTGTAGTTGGTAACCAAAGAAAGTACGACAAGTAATAGTGCTACCAGTAGCACTATCCAACTCACCGTCGTTGACAACTCCGGCCTGTTATACATGACAAAATGATGAAATGCCCATTGCATTAATTGTGTAAAGGCCAACGCTATCATCACTATTAAAATATATATGGGAATAAACTGCCGGGATACTTTCTTGCTCAACCAGCCGGGTGAATAACCCAATGTAAGTAATAAGCGAAGACTTTCCTTACTTCTTGCAATAACCAATTGGAGATAGAAAGAAAAAAGCATCAATGCCAATACAACCACCAGCAAACCAAATACCGCCAGGCCACTAAAAATACCCTGGAATACCTGTTTCATCCGGCCAAACTTTGTTTTATCCTTATTGACCTTATAATTTTTCTGATCAAGGAAATTCAACAGATCCGGGTTATTAGCATCTTTGGTTTTAATATATAAACGGGACGAGTGATCAGATTTTTTTCCTTTAAAAGTAAAGTTGGCCCAGTCAAGAAAAGTTTTAGGCACTAATACAGAATTGATCCTGTCACTGAATGCGACTACCTGACCCTGGAAAGTCTGTTCCATATTTCCATCGCCATGACAGGTAATAAAAATAGGAATACCCGAAGCAGTTTCCTGCGAAACCTGGGGTAAATTATAACTTGGACCGAATACATTGAAAATTTCTAAAAAATCGGAGGAGACAATGATAGGGATTTTTGTTTGACCAACTCCCCAACTAAACCCGGGCGGGATAGTGTCTAAAAAATTATTCTCAATTGTTTCCAGGAAGAGGTTTGTCTGGAAAGGTAATACACCGGCGGCGCTTAATTCTACCTGGAACTGGTTAGCTTCCAGTGGAGCTACATCTTCTAAAAAGGTTTTTGATTTCAGTTCGGCAACATCTGCAGGCTGGAAAAGATTTTTTTCTGCCTGGCCCATTGTTTCATTCGTTACTGTTTTTGTAATAGAAATAAAATCAAACCCATCTTTACGGATAGAGCCCTCTTTCAGCATTTGCTGAATATTAATATACATTTGAATGGAACAAAGCAATAACAAGACGCCGATGCCCAAGCCAATATAGGAGAACCAACGTGATACAGCACTGGTACCAGTTTGCAACAACGGACGAATTGGTTTAAAAGATAAACTCATTCTAAATTTTTTTGTCAACTTATTCATTCGCTAACCCAAGCTAAAAATGTTTTCAACAAGTTGGCTTGTGCATTGACGGTCCCGCTAAAGGCCTACCGTGTACCCACATCTTTTAATACGAAGGATGGGAACACGGATGACACGGGTGGGACGGATAAAAACGGATGTTTTATTCTGCTTCGCAGAATAAAAGCAGGATAATCCCTTATTAAATCTGTTTTTCTATGATTAATTTTTTTAATTGCCATTTCTATTTATTATACAATCTGTGAAAATCAGTTTAATCAGTGTCATCCGTGTTCCAAAATATTTGTGGGTACACGGTAGGCCAAAGGCGGGATCGGGTTTACAAATGAAATAACCTCGTGTAAGGATAATAATCTATACGTTCAAGATCGGCAAAAACAATGGTGGCATTTCGTTGCCTTGCTTCTTCCAGCATTAATTGCATAGCCTTTTCAGCATTTTTATCATCCAGATGGCTGAAGGGCTCATCCAATAATAAAATATCAAAGGGCTGCATCAACGATCTTATGATAGCAATACGTTGTTGCTCGCCATAAGAACAGGTGCTGCAGGTAGAATTTAATTTGCTCTCAATTCCCAGCCTTATTGCCATTTCTTTTATTTTTTCCGAAGGATAAAAGGGATTTAATTGTCTTTTTATTTCTATATTTTTTTCAACGGTTTGTTCCGGGAACAATCGCAGATCCTGGAACACAATACTGATATGGCTCTTCCGGTGGCGGGAAAGATCTTCAACGGAAAAATTTCCTAAAGCATTATTGTCATAACTGATGGTGCCCTTGTAATCATTCCGCAGACCATATAAAAAATTCATTAATGATGATTTGCCACTGCCGGAAGGAGCAACTATCTTGATCAATTCGCCTTTTTCAAACAACAATTCTTTGCCCCATACTTCCGAGTCTTGCGTACGGGTTTGTTCAAAATAATCGGGCAAAAGTTGCTGAATCCGTAATTGCATAAATGGTTATCATTCTAAACAATACAAGGTTACAGTATGCACTTACCTGTAACCTTGTATTATGTTTTATTAGTTCATTAAGTAGTTAAAAACATTGTTCTGTTACGGTCTTACAACTGGCGGAGCCTGGGTAGTATCCACATCCTCTATCACTATATCTTTATACTTGTTCTTTTTTTCCTGGTTGATCTTATACATATTGTTTATGTATTGATTCAGTTGCTTCAGGCTATTCGTGTTTTTATCTACAAGATTTACTTCCATTTCAAATTGTAAAGCTTTGTCTTTGTATTCGCCGCCGGTCGCAATGATATCCTGCCACATATTGTGTGAAGCCGTCATTGCTGATTTTCCGCTGCTATCGGTAACCGATGATTCAGTAGACTTGATTATTTTTTGTATGTCAACATAGAAACCAAGAGGGTGGCCACTTATCTTTTCCGCAACAGTATTTTTAGTACTTTCGCCACTCAAAAACTTATTCATATGATCAGCAGAGTTACTTGCCGCAAACCATTTATTATCGATTTTATAATGGATCTCCGGCGTATTTGAAGAAGTTATTCCTTTCGTTTCTGCAAGAACGATACCGATCAGTTTGTCAAAAGCAGCTTTATCATTTACAGCAGTTGCCAAAAGTACTTTCATGTCAGGCTCTGTGGTAGAATATTTATAAGGCGCTTCTCTTTCACCCATTTCCATTGTTTTCTCTTTAGTTTTCATTTCAAGGTCAGTGACGGCCAATAAAAATTCACCTTTGTTTGCTTTTATAAATTCATCAACGCTATAATTCATGCGACCCAGAAAACCATTGGCCATTCCATCAAAGCCAGTAATTTTCAGAAATTCTTTTAAACCTTCGGGCTGAAAATTCATGGCAACTACGCCAATAACATTTTGTGATGGGATACGGTTGAGAATATCCTTGCTTATCGGTTTGGCGGGATAATCAGCAAGCAGTTTGCTCATTTCCTTACCGTAATAGCCTTTTGATTTCATGACGATCTTGCCATTATCAAAATTTAATGAAGTGGCCGAAACGTTATTCTCCAGCAATAAGTTGAATTTCATCATGGATAACATGCCGCCTAACGAGTTGCCATAAAGGTTGGAAGCGTTCATCCATAAATGCATATCACTACCATCATTGATCATAGAAGTGAAGCGACTGTCACTATCAAGATTATCGCTGCTTTCCAAGGTCAGCGCATCTTTCCCGAATTTCTTTAAACTATCAGCCGGAAATTTATCGGTTTCAAAAGAACTGCTTTTTTCAAAAGCCTGTTGCATATCCGGCATAGGCGAGTCAGCTATATAAGCAAATTTGGATTTGTTCCAGGCCAGCATCCCTGATTTTTCAAGCGCCATATAATTAATATCGCCATCTTTAACTGTAGCGGCGCCTTTGTTTATTTCTTTATTAAAAGCTTCAAACGTTGTGGCATCTTTAATAGACCCTTCAAATATAATAAAGCCTCCGCGACCTTGTCTTTTCATATAAAAAACCAGGTCAGCCTTAGTATCAATACCTGATTGGTCGGGATCTTTCAGCAATCGTTGAGCTGTGCTATCGTCAGCTTCTTTCGACATTTCTTTAAACCAATCGGTTTGGCTGATCTCTTCCCAACTAAGTTTGGAAGAAAGTGAAGCACTGTTGATATGAACTACAACTGCCGCGTCTTTGGGAACCAGCAAACCTGTTTTGCCAGCTTTTTTACAGGAAGCAGTAAAGATTAATACAAACGATGATAAGACAAGGAATAGTGATGTACGTTTCATCTGTTAGTTTTTTTGGTTTTATTTGGAAGGTCAAATAAAGGCAAAATTTATAAGACCGGCAACAGGGATAGTCTGTTGTTCGCCGTTGCGCAGGTTTTTTATGGTGCAGTTATTTTCCTGCAGCTCTTTGCTCCCAATAATAATAATATACGGAATATTTTTTTTCTCCGCGTATTTGAATTGTTTGTCAAATTTTAAAATTTCGTGGTACAATTCACAACGGATATTATTATTTCTTAGCTCTTGCATCAGTTTAAAAGCAACCTTGCTTTCCGCTTCGCCAAGATTAAAAAATAGAACCTGTGTACCTGTATGAACATCTTCAGGAAAAAGTTTTAATTCTTCCATTACATCATAAATGCGGTCAACACCAAAGGAAATGCCCACACCG
>JAKFER010000170.1:0-27715 GCA_036675565.1 Chitinophagaceae bacterium | reverse complement strand
AGCGCCATCTTTCCAGAAGTAAAATATCCTGATCTCCGCTTTGGCCATTTCCCCGGGTGTTTGTATAATGCTGGCATAATTTACTTTTCGTTGCAGGATCCAGTTTTGCGGGTCTTTTACATTGATTATATCATTTTCCGTTACATCAATAATAACGCCCTGGCCTGCAAAAGAAAACAGCGGTTTTAGTACATATTGATCAAGGTCTGCCGGTAACTGTTTTATCTCATTCAAAAAAAATGTTGCGGGAACATATGGATGCCTGATATAAGGCAGTGTGTATTTACTGATCCTGTAAAACCAATTTGGATGCGAAACCCATTCTACATCCAGATCATCAAAAAGAATTTTTCCCTTTTGTTGCACTTCGGGAGTCTGCTGTAAAAGATCATCAAATATCAGTCGATTGTAAATTCTTTTTATGCGGGTTTTTTGCCCATCCCGCAAATAAAACAATTGTTTGCCTTCCGAAATTAATTCGGTTATGCATACGGGTTTGACGCCGGTATAATCCTCAGTACAAAAAAAGTCTATCCTGGTTTTTTGTTTCTCCGGGAAAATTTCCAGTAAGATCACTTCTTCGGGTTGATGATGGCCCAGGATAATTTCTTTCAATAATGCGATATAAGTTTCTTTCGTAAAACCACTTAAATAATTATCATAACCTTCTGGTTGAAAAAAATGTTTTGCGCTGATTTCAGGAAAAAGTACCTGGTAAGCAAAGAGTGAAGGAAAACCCTGCATTTCTATCAACTGTGGTTCAATTTCACCATCGCTGTTTTTGCAAATACCAAAATCGAAGGCGATAAAATGGGAATGATCATTCTCCTGCGGAACCTGTAAATCCTGGGGAATGGCATTTTCAGTGAGGGATTTAAATTTTTCATCTTTGATGATATCAATGATGCTTTCGCAGGCATCCAGCATTTTCTGTTTAAAAGAACGGGGTATAAATAATGGTGTTTCAGCAACCCGAAAATCTAACTGTCCCGGGTGAACGCCCGAAAGATCATTTACAAAAGAATTGTATTTTTCATTGGTAAACTGTTCATTGAAAAGTTTGCGCAAAGCTGGCACCATGAATGATAGTTTTAGCAGTAAGTTAAGGAGAAATTGGAAACAGCCGTTATACGCCGGAATGGAAACTAGCTTAATACAGTCATTTGTTCCAATGCATGATTTAGAAAATTAGGCAGCACATGGGTATTGGTAAGAAAGATTTTTCCCGGGTCATTCAAGCCATCGATCATACTATGCCATTTTTCTTCACCATGATTTTCTATAACGGTTTTCTTTTTGTCTTCCCGCAATAAATACATGGTCATACCAGCAGCATCTGCTTCAGGATGAAATTGTGTGCCGATCATATAATCATTGAACCGGATAGCCATTACAGCACGTTCCAACGGAACATGCGGTCTTTCTTTTTCAATGGCCAGGATGCTGGCACCCATTTTTCTTAAATTTTGGTGATTGGGTTTTACAACCTGGAAATCCCTGCTGTCTACTGCATAAAACGGATCTGGCAAACCATCAAAAACGGTTTCCATATCTGCATCTCCAATCAAATGAATTGGGAAAACACCAAAAGCCGTTGATTTGCGTTTGGATACATCGGCCACTTTATAATAACGGCAGGTAAGCTGGTATGAATGACAAATAAAGAATACATTTTTTTTATGGATCTGAAGCGGATCGTTGTTCCACAATTCGATTTCATTTAACCAATGAAAATATTTTTTCTCCCATTCACTTCCTTCACTTTCCAGGGGATTACCAGGACCTCCGCTTGAAATGTATATGTCAAAATCAGTCCCGGGAACTTCTTGTTTTAATCTTACTTCAAATTCTTTTAATTGTACATCAAGGTTATTCGTGTTTCCCCATTGTGCAATAATTTCCCTGATGCAACGCATACCTTCATTCGCAACACCTTCATACAAGTCAAGCACTGCGATGCTTACACGCTTTTTCTCTAGTCCATTCATAACGGCAAAAATACAGATTTATCAGGCGGTTGCCGGTTACAGAAATTGTAAATTATCAACAGGTATAGCCCACAACTCTTAATAAATATTTATTTTTTTAAAGCTTGATCCTGGTCATTGGTGTTGCCGCGATCAAAAACTTTTTCTCCATTTACAAAGGTCATAGTAACCCGGGTGTTAAGAATGTCTTTTTCATCAACGGTCATCAGGTCTTTATCCAGCAAAATGAAATCTGCAAATTTTCCATTTTCCAGACTGCCTTTTTCATTTTCCTCAAAATTTGAACGGGCGGCCCAAATAGTCATTCCGCGTAGTGCATCCTGGCGGCTCAATGCATTTTCAACCTGGTATCCTTTTGCCGGCGTTCCCTGGGCATCTTTCCGAACTACTGCCGCTAGGAATGTTTTGAATGGAGAAATGTCTTCAACCGGGAAGTCCGTTCCTAATGGGATCCACCCATTTTGATTCATCAGGTCATTAAATGCATAAGCACCTTTTTCTCTTTCTTTTCCCAAGCGGTCACCTGCCCAATACATATCGCTTGTGGCATGCGTTGGTTGTACGGATGGAATAATGCTGTAGCGACCGAACATGTCAAAATCATTTTTATTAACGACCTGTGCATGTTCAATGCGCCAGCGTTTATCATTTTTCCCTTTTAAATGACGGGCATATGTATTTAAAATAGTTCGATTAGCAGAATCACCTATGGCATGTGTACACATCTGGAAATCCTGCGAAGCGATCACTGATGCCACTGAATCAAAATGTTCTGGATTGCTTAAGAGAAATCCGCTCCAGTCTTTTTTATCGCTGTATGGTTGTAAAAGACAAGCTCCACGTGAACCAAGGGCGCCATCGGCATATACTTTAAATGCACGAACACTTAAACGATCCGTTTTCAATTTTCCTTTTTTGATCGCCCATTCATAATTTTTTGGCGAGTCACTTAACATCACGTATATGCGCATTTTCAGGTCTCCGCTTTTATGCGCATCATGAATCTGCAATGCATTTTCATAATTTAACCCGCAGTCATCAACGGTAGTCAGACCCACCGCAAAACAATTTGCCTGCGCATTGATCAGTCCTTTTCTTACCTGGGCGGAATCTGCATCCGGAACTTTGCTGGAAACTAAATCCTGCGCATTATCAACCAAAATGCCCGTTAACTTTCCATTTCTTACCTCAATATCACCACCGGAAATTTTATCACCTGGTTGAATGCCGGCTAAATTCAATGCGGTTTCATTGGCAATTAAAGCATGTCCATCCACCCTTGTTAATAAAACCGGGCGGCCAGGAAATAATTCATTCAGCTTGCTGTTTTCCGGGAAATTTTTTTCAGGCCAGTCATTTTGATCCCAACCACGGCCAATCAGCCAGCCTTCAGGATTTTGTGCACCAAAAGCCTGGAGTTTTTCAAGAACTTCATTCCAGCTTTTAGTCCCATTCAAATCAGCAGTTTGCAGACCCAATCCATAATTAAAAAAATGGGCATGTGCATCAATAAATCCGGGATAGATAAATTTACCTTGCGCATCGAGCTTTTCAGTGGGTTTATATTTTTTTTGCAACTCCCGGCTGCCACCGGTTTCAAGGATCTTTCCATTGCTGATCACCATGGCCTCTGCAGTACTGAATGCACTGTCCAGCGTATAAATAGTTGCATTAAATACCAATAAGTCGGCTTGTTCTTTTTGTCCGCACGAATAGAGAAAAATAAATAGTAAAGTAGAAAAGAAGAATGTTTTAAAATGCATTTGCTGATTATTTCTATATGTGATTAATGGGCAAATTTAGGCGGATGTTTCTGATGATGATCAGTTGCCTGTTGAAAAGCTTTGGCTGCAGCCAATATGGAAGCTTCATCATACAAGTTACCCAACAAAGTAATGCTTTGCGGTAATCCTGAATTATTAAAGCCCATTGGCATAACAACGGCAGGGTGGCCGGTTAAGTTGGTTATTGAAAGCTGCCTGCCCATATATGTGGGAACAATTACAACATCATAATTTTGCATGAATGCATGTATTCCTTCCATCAGTTTATAACGGTACCGATTGGCGTTAATATATTCCACGGCAGGTATTAATCTTGCCGTTCTAAAACTATTTGGCCAAAAATCTTTGTCTTGTCTTTCAATCAGGTCATCCCGGTTATCTCTTGTCAGTTCATCAAATGCTGCCGCAGATTCAGCATTCAATACAAGGCTAACGATATTAAAAGGGTAGAGCGAATCGGGAAATTGAACCGGTATTAATTCAACGCCCATCGACCGGTAAGTTTCAAGCACAGACCATTCCATAGCATCTTTTGGCAAACGCTGAAAATAATTATCGGCAAAGGCTATGCGCAATTTTTTAATATCCTGTTTACCATTAAAATTAAATGCATGATTAACAGAACCCGCATCTTTTTCATCCGTGCCATGTATAAAATGATACACAATAGCAGCATCTTCCGCACTCCGGCAAATGGGGCCGATCTTATCTAAACTCCAGCAAAGCACCATTGCGCCACTGCGGCTGACCGTTCCAAAAGTAGGCCGAAGCCCGGTTGCGCCTGTACGTGTGGAAGGTGAAATAATTGAACCCAAAGTTTCTGTGCCAATTGCAAATGGCAATAAACCTGCGACAGTTGCTGCTGCCGATCCGGCACTGGAGCCACTGCTTCCCTGTGCCAGGTTCCATGGATTTCGGGTGAAGCCACCGAACCAGATATTATCATAGGCCAATGCGCCTAAAGAAAGTTTAGCACAATGCACGGCGCCTGCTTCTTTTAATTTCGTGTATACATAGGCGTTTTCATCAATTACCTGGTCTTTATATGGTGTTGATCCAAAAGTGGTGCGATATCCCTTAACTGCAAAAAGATCTTTTAACCCGTATGGTATACCATGTAGTGGACCACGGTATATTCCTTTGGCCAAATCCTGGTCTGCTTGCTTTGCCTGCTGCAAAGCCAGTTCTTCTGTAAGGGTGATCACACATTCTAATGTATCTCCCCATTTTTTCAACCGGTTTAAAAAAAATGTAGTCAGTTCCGTTGAACTGATTTTTTTGTTTTTGATAAGAGATGCTAATTGGGGTATTGAATAAAATGCAAGATCATTTCTGTTAATTGGTAAGGCCGTATTTTTTGGAATATCCCACACTATTTTTTGTTGATTCTGTGGAATTTTAAAGCCATATGGTGCAGGATTAAATGCAAAAGGGTAGGCGAGATTATTGGGTGGATATTGTTTGTGCATGTTTTCATAAATGCGGGTATTCTGTTTTACATCGTCCAGCATTGAATCCAATTCTGGTTCTGTGAAATGGAGATCAACTAATTGCAAAGACTGCTCAATTACACGCAAACTATCTTTTCGGGTTTGGGAAAACACCTGACTTGTAGAAAAAAGGAAAAGCAGTGTAATGATAAATTTCATATGTTTTTTTATTTTTTTTTAGTCATATGGAATTCGCCAAATAATCATTCCGCTTTGGTATGCGATAGCTTATGGCTCATTTCATTTGAAAATTTTTTGAGTAAACGATATTTAAAACAGGCAACTAATCTTATTAAACTTAAAAATGATTGTTTGTAATTGAGATCATGGCATTTTAGATGATTATCATTTTGTTTTAGTCAGGTCAATTTAAATAAATAAATGGTTATCTTTTGAACCAAATAATAAAACATGAGAATCTTAATGTTGTTGCTGTTTATTTTAGTTATCTCCTGCCAGCAAAAAACAGGCAGGGAGGATACCAGTGAAATGCCGGTAGATACTTATTTCAATTATGGTGATAGTGCTGTATTAAGCGGTGGCGTTCGCCTCATTCCCATAACCACTCCAATTGGCAATTTTAATGTGTGGACCAAACGTGTAGGAAATAATAACCGGATCAAAGTTTTATTACTGCATGGAGGGCCTGCAATGACGCATGAATATTTTGAATGTTTCGAAAGCTATTTTCCAAGAGAAGGATTTGAATTCTATTATTATGACCAGTTGGGTTCCTATTATTCCGATCAGCCAACAGATAGCTCACTTTGGCAAACGGAGCGTTTTGTAGAAGAAGTGGAACAGGTTAGGCAGGCTATAGGTGCCAATAAAGAAAATTTTTATGTACTTGGAAATTCCTGGGGAGGTATTTTAGCCATGGAATATGCTTTAAAATACCAGGATAATCTGAAAGGGTTAATCGTGTGTAATATGATGGCCAGTATTCCATCATATGCTAAATATGGCGAGCAATTGAGAACCGGAATGAGAAAGACAGCAGTGGATTCATTAATGGCTTATGAATCCCTGAAACAAATGGACGACCCCAATTACCAACAATTACTAAGAACAGAATATTACAATAAACATATTTGCCGCCTGCCTGTTTGGCCTGATGCAGTTAACCGAACCTTTAAACATGTAAACTACCCGGTGTATGTAATGATGCAGGGGCCCAGTGAATTTTCCGTTTCAGGCAGGTTATTAACCTGGGATAGAATGAATGACCTGGAGAAAATTGAAGTCCCTACATTAATGGTTGGTGCTGAATACGATACCATGGATCCGAAAATGATGGAGGAGCAAAGTAAAAAAGTAAAGAATGGGCGATACCTGCATTGCCCGAATGGCAGTCACCTGGCCATGTGGGATGACCAGAAAGTATTTATGGAAGGCGTTACAAAGTTTATCAAAGATGTGGATGCCGGGAGTTTTTAAATCATTCATTTTGTTTGGATGAGTATCTCTATTTGAACATGTCAAATTTCGTTAGTATGATATTTGCATATGAATGTATGTATCATTTCTTCTCACCTTACAGATCTGGTACGTAAATTATTTTCTTCATAGTAAATCTTGTATTATGCCAATTGTAAAAGTCATTGAAGTAATTGCTTCATCTCCAAAAAGTTTTGATGAAGCTGTTAGTAATGCCGTAACAGAAGCCTCAAAAACCATTCATAACATTGATTCGGTTTTTGTAAAAGATATGAAAGGGCATGTGAAAGATGGCAAGATCGTTTCTTATGGAGTGATCTGTAAAATTTCTTTCCGTCTTGATTCTAAGGAAAACGTGCCTTCTTAGTATTTCAAATTGATATCAACCTGTAATGAAATCAACTTTCATTACAGGTTTTTTATTTAAACGCCAGCCAAAAACTGGCCGCGTATATAATCTACCACACTTACCAGGTTTTTTGATTCTTCATACACAGCCAGCTGCCGGTCTGCACCTGTGCCTTGTTCCAGCATTTTGTGTACATACGCTACCCGGTGGCGTGAACCTAATTCATCAACCACATCATCAATAAAATCGAGTAATTCATAAATGAGCACCCTGGTATTCACTTCTTCTTCTTTTCCAAAATCAATCAGTCTTCCATCAATACCATAACGACTGGCCCGCCATTTATTTTCATTGATCAGGTGGCGACTATATTGAATAAAATTTAAATTCTGTAAACGCAGTTTATAAATCTTAGCACACAAAGCCTGGAATATGGCGGCTAATGTTATGGTTTCATCAACCGTCATAGGTACATCGCAAATGCGAAATTCAACCGTGTTAAAAAATGGGTGAACGCGGATATCCCACCATATTTTTTTAGCGTTGTCAATACAATTGGTTTTTACCAGCAATTTTATGTAACAATCATAATCTTCTATGCTGTTAAAACTATCGGGTATGCCTGTACGGGGAAATTTATCAAAAACTTTTGTTCTGAAAGATTTATATCCTGTATGCCTGCCTTCCCAAAAAGGGGAATTTACACTTAAAGCAAAAACATGCGGTAAAAAATACCGGGTTGAATTAGCAATGTGCATGGCCATTTCGCGGGTGTCCATTCCTACATGTACATGCAAACCGAAAATTAAATTACTGCGGGCAGCTTCCTGTAATTCATTGACTATTTCATTGTAACGGATATGATCCGTAATCAACTGGCTTTCCCAATGACTGAATGGATGCGTACCGGCGGCGCCCATGGAAAGCCCGATCGATTGTGCAATGTCGAACATGGTTTTACGCAAAACCGCAACATCAGAAAAAGCTTCATCAACATTTTTGCAAATGTCCGTTCCAACTTCTACAACTGCCTGGTGCATTTCTGCCTTCACTTTATCTTTAATCACTTTCTGCCCTTCAATAACAATTTTTTGTTCATGGCTTTTTAATTCCCTGCTCTCGGGATCAATCACCATGTATTCTTCTTCAATGCCTAGTGTAAAATGACTGTAATTTAATTGGGCCATTTAGAGTTTAGAGTTTAAGGTTTAGAGTTTAGAGTTCAGGGTTTAGAGTTTAGATAAAGTTTAGAGTTAAGGTTAAGGGTTAGGAAAAATCTCTAAACACCTAAACAGCTAAACATCCATACATCTAAACTGCTATTGCGCTAACGGTTTTTTAGCCGCTGATCTTTTGATATATTCACCCCAGGTCAGGTTATCAGCATCAGGTATGTGTTCCAATGCTCTTTCAATGGCATAATTAGCGGCTGTTTCAACAACCCATTCAAAATTATCCATGCCAACACTTGATTGTTCCGCATCCGGCGCCGGGTTGCCGAAATCAATGGCATAAGGAACACCATCCCTGATGGCGAGTTCAACAGTATTGAAATCATAACCCAGGTACTGGTTGATGCGGTATACAATATCTTCCATTTGTTTTAATCTTTCAATAGAAGGAGTGAAGGAAGCCGCATATCTTAAATGAAAAGGATTGCGTGGTTCATACGGCATGATGCGGATATGTTTTCCGCCGATACAATAACACCGGTAATATTCATCAAAAACAATTTCTTCCTGCAACAGCATAACCAGTTGGCCGGTTTCGTTGTGTTTTTCATAAAAATCCCTTGCATCCTCTAATCGATAAACACTTTTCCATCCGCCACCGGCATATGGTTTCATGTAAGCCGGAAACCCCACATAATTAAAAATATTTTCCCAATCCATAGGGTAGGCCAGGTTGGAAAATGAATCACCTGAAGTATCTGTTGGTAATTCATTGGAAGGAAGAATTGCCGTTTTGGGAACGGGTACTCCAATTTTGGTCATCAGGCAATTATTAAAATATTTATCATCGGCGCTCCACCAAAATGGATTGTTGATCACTGCGGTTCCTGTTAATGCTTCATTTTTTAACCAGGTACGGTAAAATGGAACGTCTTGCGAAATGCGATCAACGATAACGGCATAACCTCCGGGCTCACCCTGCATGGCCTTGTCTATCCGAACCGGCTCTGCTACAACATCTTTAATTGCTTTTCCATTTATCCTTTCGATAAAAGCCATAGGGAATGATCTTTCTTTGCCGAACAAAATGCCTATTTTCTTCATAAATAATTTTTAAATCACATTTTGATAAAGAAATGATGCGCATCAGAAAGGCATCATTCAAATTTATTTTTCCATTGTAATATAGTTAAATAACCTTTTATCTTTTTCATAAGGTTAATAATCTTATGTCAGTTTCGTTTACTTATTTTTGATACTAATGAAAACGATCAGCAAAGAAGAAGTCATCCTTTTTAAATACATCATTATATCCTCTTTTTTAAAAAGAAATGTTTTAATACATGTTTTTTTACCTAAGGATTACCCGGTGTTAAAAAAGATGCCTTTATTATTAATTAATGATGGGCAGAATATGGAGGAAGTGGGTTTGAAGAAAATCCTTCACGGACTTTATCAAAGAAAAGAAATCAATCCATTATGTTGTGTAGCCATAGAAGCGGGTACTGATCGCAAAAGGGAATATGGCGTAGCTGGTGTTCCCGATTATCTTGGCCTGGGTAATAAGGCAGATTTGTATAGTTCATTCATCCTGCAGGAATTATTACCTTTTTTACAGGAAACATATCCCGAAATAACATTCACTCAGAAGTCATTTGCTGGTTTCAGCCTGGGAGGGTTATCAGCTTTGGATATTGTTTGGCATCAGCCGGAAGTATTTAATATGGCAGGTGTTTTTTCAGGTTCTTTGTGGTGGCGCTCCATGGATGCAAAGGATATTAAATACAATGATGATCAGCATAGGATCATGCATAATCAAATTCGTAAAGGAAGATATCATCCTGGAACGAAATTCTTTTTTCAATGTGGGAATATGGATGAAACGCAGGACCGGAATAATAATGGGATCATCGATTCTATTGATGATACGCTTGATTTAATAAAGGATCTTGAATCCAAGGGTTATGATAAAAACAAAGACATATTTTATTATGAAATGCCGGATGGTCGTCACGATATGCCTACCTGGGGTAAAGCCTTGCCCGTTTTTTTGAAATGGGGATTTAGTTGATAAGTTGAAAGGTTGATTGGTTCTATAGTGTAATTAGGAATTGGGGATTTGGAATTAGGTTAATATGGTTATTTTCTTTTTAGTTTATTTAATGAATGGAAAAAAACTAAGTCATTCCACTAAACTCTAAACTCCTTTAAATTAGGCTGTGCTATTCGACTATATTATTTTCAAATTAATAATTCTTCATTATTAAAAAAGCTGCCTCAATTGAGGCAGCTTTTTTTGTATTCAATTCTTTCTATCTATTAAAAAATATAACGTAAACCTAACTGTAATCCCCATGTGCTGCTTGTTGTTGTTACCGGCTCAAAGGTTCTTGTCGGGTATTCATTATTTACCTTATTCATGGTAAACTGTGGCATTCCAGAGGCTAATGCGGTGTAACGTAAAATACCACCATTACTTACTGCCTGCCTGTCTCTTACACCCCATTCTTTATTAATAAAATTGGTGAAGTTCAACATGTCAACACTGAATTGTAAAGTGTGTTTTCTGCCACCAGCTCTTACAGAGAAATCCTGCAATAATTTCAGATCAATATTATGTAACCATGGTAATAATGCACCATAAGCTTCAGCATAATTTCCTTTGTTGCGATCCAGGTATTTATCTTGCTGAACATATGCCCAGAAAGCATCTGCATCTGCTGCATTAGGAATTAACATACCGGCTTCTGTCCGATCTTTTGGAATGTACAGCAGGTCATTACTTAAACCATCATTGTTCATATCGTTGCTGTAACGATAGCTGAATCTTCCTTGTGCATTTCCTTCATAAAATACTGAAACAGTAGTCGCAAAATTTTGCGCATATTCAAAACGGTAAGATGCAACCGCAGTTATACGATGCGGAACAGAGTATTGTGAAATAGCAAGATCCAGATCATTATTTCCGCGAACACTATTCAAATTACTCCATGCAGAAGCAGCTTGTGAGCCCGGATTGCTGGAAAGGTCCATGGTGTTATTGTAGCTGTATGAAATTTGGCCAAAGAATCCATTGCGGAAGTTGCGGCTGATTACGGCTGCATAACTAAAACCATTTCCACGATCTGTATTAGTTAAAACCATCGCTTCTCTTACACTTGATTCAACTGGCCTGTCAGCAGAAGCATCAAAACGAGGTCTTTGGTCTGGACCAGCAGTAAATGAACTGTTAGGGTTTTTAAGATTTGCATTATACTGGAAGATGGCATTTACATCTTTAGTATAAATGGCTTCCATGGTTAATAACAGATCCCACGGTAAACGTTTGTCAAATCCTAATGAAGTTCTCCAAACCTGTGGGAAAACGAAATCTTTGTCAACAATAGCTAAAGAAGCGCCTGATGGTAAAGTGCTGGATGATTGAGGGAAAGTTCCCCTGTATGCATTTGGATCAGGGTTGAAAGGATAAGCTGCAGCATCTGTACCAACTCTTTCAACAGTTGCCTGTAAACCATAACTATTGGTAGGCTGGTTGGTATAATACACAAATGGTAAACGACCGGTAAAGATACCTGTACCACCACGAACAATCAGGTTGCGGTTTCCTTCAACATCATAGTTAAATCCAATTCTTGGAGACCATAACATTTTACTTTCTGGCCATGATCCAACATCAAATTTATAAGGTTGTCCTTCCAGGTCCTGGAAAGTTTTGTCAGCAATGGCTGCATTGGGTTCAGGATCTTTTAAATAAATGGCTTTGTCAAAACGAATACCGGCCATTATTTTTAATTTGTCATTTACTTTAATCTCATCCTGGATGTATCCTGCCAATTGACCAAATTCCAAATCAGCAATTGGATCAGTATTATTATAACCATAGGTTAATGCGTAAGCAGTAGGAGCCTGGTTGGTTAAGAAATCGTTTACTGAATTAAAACGATAATAACTTGTTCCGTAACGCAAAAAGCTGTTACCAAAATACAGGTAGTCAAAAGCCAAACCTGCCGTTAAACTATGCTTTCCAACATTGTATGATAAGTTATCCGTTATGGTATAAACTTTATTTTTTACAGCATTATTATAGCTGAATAATTCATAACCAAGACTTATATATGCATCACCGCCTTCCCAGATGTCAATAAAAGGGAAAGGGGATGAACCACTGGTACGATTGGTTTCAATATTAGTATAAGTGCCTAATAACTGGTTATTGAACTTTCCGAATTTACTTTTCAGATCAACTGTCCATGATGAAACAAGGTCCTCAAATCCATAATTCGCATTTGAATATGCCATGGCATTGCGGCTCCAACGACTTGAGCTGGCTCTTGGATTGGGTGCTGAAGTAGCATTAGTAGTTTGGTCGTTGGTGCTTTTTACATAATTATAACGAACACTTAAACGATGGTCATCACTGATGTTCCAGTCAATACGTCCTAATGCTTTTACATTATCCGATGAAAAATTACCCAGGTTCTCATAAGGACCTGTTTCGTATCCAAATTGATTTCTTACATAATTTGAAACTGCATCCAGGTCAGCAGCAGTAGTACGGGAAACATTTGCTCCAGATGCACCACTTCTTGTAGCAACCCAGTTTAAACCGGGATAAGTGCGGGTTTCATATTCACCATTTAAAAAGAAGAATAACTTGTTTTTGATGATGGGACCACCAACACGGGCACCATATAATTTGTTAGCTGTTTTTTCGCTTTCTGCCAGTTTTACATCACCTACATTTCTACCATTAAAATCCTGGTTACGATAATAAGTATATACAGAACCGGTAAATGTATTCGTTCCACTTTTTGTTATGGCACTGATTCCAGCTCCTGTAAAATTACCCTGGCGTACGTCAAATGGAGAGATGTTTACACTGATTTCTTCAATAGCATCCAATGAAATTGGCTGTGCATCTCCACCTGGTAAGTTGTTACTGCTTAAACCGAAACTGTTATTGAAGTTAGCTCCATCAATAGTAATGTTATTCAACCGACTATCACGTCCATTAAAGCTGCTAGAATTACCTGCTTGTGGTGTTAAACGGGTAAAGTCATTTATGCTGCGGCTGATGGTAGGCAGGTTATTTAATTGTGTAGTTGTAATATTGGTAACTGCGCCACTCTTCAAAACCCTGTTATTACGGGTGGCGGAAATAACTACTTCGGAAAGTTCACCTGTTTCGCTGGTCATTATAAAGTCAGTGCGATATTCTTCGCCCAGCGCTAAAGTAATGTCAGAACGGGTAGCCATTCCAAACCCAATAAAAGAAACAGCAACACTGTAAGGTCCACCCGGATCCATATTTACAATATCAAAACGGCCACCGGTGCGTGTTACCGTACGATACACGGTACCTGTAGGTAAATGGGTTGCTGTTACTGTAGCCCCTACCAACGGTTCATCAGTAGATGATTTTACCGTTCCACTCATACTACTGGTGGTAACCTGGGCCATTAACTGGAAGCTGAATAAGGCAAACCCAATTAAAGTTAATAATCTCTTAAACATATATAGTTGTTTTTTACGGGTGCAAAGAAATACAATTAAAACTGATAATGAACAGTGAAATATTAACAATTTGTTACCCTATGGAAGAATTGATAAAAGACAACTTTTATACAATGTTTGCTGCCTTACAATGCCTTTTGTACGAATGATTTTAACAGCAGTGGTTTTGCTTTACCTTTGCAAAAATTTCAGCTCACATGTTCGATACGATTGAAAGTGCTATTGAAGATATAAAAGCAGGTAAACTGGTTATTGTAGTGGATGATGAGGACCGCGAAAATGAAGGTGATTTTATAACTGCTGCCCGTAATGTTACCCCGGAAGTGATCAATTTTATGAGCAAGCATGGTCGCGGATTGATCTGTGCACCGCTTTTAGAGGATCGTTGTAATGAACTGGGGCTGGAAGTAATGGTTAACAATAATACCGCCCTTCATGAAACGGCATTTACCGTTTCGGTCGATTTACTGGGTCATGGCTGTACCACAGGTATTTCAGCACATGATCGTGCCAAAACCATACAGGCGCTCATAGATCCACATACAAAACCGGAAGATCTTGGCAGACCCGGTCACATTTTTCCTTTGCGCTCCAAAAAAGGTGGCGTTCTGCGCCGTACCGGACATACAGAAGCTACTACAGACCTTGCCCGTTTGGCGGGAATGGAACCTGCTGGGGTTTTGGTTGAAATTATGAATGATGACGGAAGCATGGCCCGTTTACCTGAACTGGTAAAAGTGGCTGAGAAATTTAACTTCAAGCTCATCACCATTAAAGACCTGATCGAATATCGCATGAAGCGGGATTCCCTGATCGAAGAAATTGTCCGGGTTGATATGCCTACGCAATATGGCGATTTCAAGTTGATTGCATTCCAGGAGAAAAACACATCGAACGAACATCTTGCATTAATAAAAGGAGAATGGGAAAAAGATGAACCGGTACTGGTCAGGGTGCATAGTTCATGCTTTACCGGCGATATATTGGGTTCATTACGCTGCGATTGCGGAGAGCAATTGCATAAAGCCATGCAGATGGTTGAAACCGAAGGCAAGGGCGCTATACTGTATATGAACCAGGAAGGTCGTGGCATTGGTTTGCTCAATAAATTAAAAGCTTACCGTTTACAGGAAGAAGGAATGGATACCGTTGAAGCCAACCTGCACCTGGGTTTTCAAATGGACCAGCGAGACTATGGTGTGGGTGCCCAAATGCTTAGACATATTGGAATTACCAAATTGAGAATGATCAGCAATAACCCGAAAAAAAGGGTAGGGCTGATTGGTTATGGCCTGGAGATCGTTGAAAATATTCCCTTGCATATCGAATCGAACCCGCACAATGAAAAGTATATGCAAACCAAAAGGGATAAGATGGGTCACGAATTCATGTAAGCCAACCAATAAAAATTTCATTAATCATTTCCCTCGATGCCAGACACAGGAGGTGGAGGTGTAGTTTGTAACCTGGCTCTTTGAGCTTCCTGGTTTTTGCGTTTCAGTAATTGTTCCAATGAATCAAATTCTTTCCGGTAGGCGATACTGGCACCTGCACGTTTGGTAGTCCGGCTGCCTACACTGGTTGTCAGGTAATCCAGGTTCTCCCTGTAAAAGAATGTTGCCCTTACGGTCCCGGACTGATTGATCAGCCATTCAGCTGAAATATCCGGTAGAAATTGAAAATTATATTGGGCGCTGTTTGCCAGCGGAACATCAAAACCACTGCCAAAAGTTAAAACGAATCTGTCGTTAAAGAATGAGCGTCCCACGGTGAAATTAAAATTGCCCTGGTTTATATTAAAACTGTTATTCTGGTTTCGATCAATCAAATTGCGGTTGTACAAAGATCCACTAAGGGTAAACGTTAGGTTCTCATCATTCTTAAATATTTTTGTAAGAATGGAATTTAACTGCTTGTTGATCTCGTTAAAAAAAATACCAGACAACGTACTGTAAGCAAATTCATTCAATGCGGTTCCAAAAGAACCACCACCCGCATTTTGAATGCTTTCCACATTTGCGAAACTGTTAAACACGATCAGGTAAGATGCCTGTTTATAAAGTTCGTTTTGATTTTTGACGATCTGCTGAATACTAAATGACAATGAAGGATCAGTAATCGCCACACTATTCGGTGGAAACTCCAGTCGGAAATCAATGACCGGTCTGAACAGGTCTTCCGTTAATGTGGCTACCACAAATACATCACCCCTTGCCCTTGATAAACTGGTATTCAAACCTAACGACGTTGCCAAAGGGGCAAAACTGACATCTTCTGCAGTGTATTGTGCGGTTAACCTTACTGTTGCAGCTAATGGATCTCCACTCCAGCTAATATAATTGCCACTGTTTGGTCTGAGTGTAAATGGTTTTTTGAAAAAAGATTGAAAAGTAAAAGTATAATCTCCCTGTTCAATATCAAATCTGCCCCGCATGGTCAATGGTTCAAAAGTGCCGGCACGGATATTCAGGTTTCCTTCGCCACGTCCATTAATTTCGTCACCAGTTAAATCATCCAGAATGAATTTTACATTCAGATGATTGTCGGCAGTAATATCCACATCATAAGTGATCTTGGAAAGGTTTGATTTTACATCTTCTTCAGTCATCTCGCGGCCATATTTTCTTTCAACCAAAAAATCGGCCGTGCCACTTTCGCGGGTTTCCGTGCTGCGGATGGTGATGTATGAACTATCCTGCTGAGAAGCGGTAGCATCAATCTTCATAAACATATCTGACTGCGGACCAATCAAGGCGAATGAACCGGTACCTCTTGCTTTTCCAAAAAACAATTCATTATCCTTAACCGTGGTATTTAAAAGTTCCATGGGTTGTCCATCAACCCGGGCCGTAATATCGAAAAACATATTGCGCCAGGAGTTGTGCTGAATGGTTCCGGAAAGCGTTGCCGTTCTGCCAAACTGGTCAACCAGCTTTAGTTTTCCCAGGTTTAATTCAGTTGGTTTTAATTCAATATCCGCATCTGGTATTTTATAATAAACCTGGGTAAAATTTACCTTCAATCCTGCATCTTTTAATCTTCCCTTACCCGTAAACGTTAGTTCATTAAAAGGTCCGGTAATATCCAGGTTACCGGTTACAAAACCTTGTATGTCTGAAAAAAGCGTGCCCAGGAATCTTTCCAATATACTCAGGTGAAAAGATTGCAGTTTAGCTGTTATCCGGTTGTCTTTAAATCGCAGGCTGTCTTTAAAATACAGTTCAAGATCAAAATTGATCTTATGTTCAGGATCCAGGTTAAAACCTGTTCCTTTTAATTCGCCGGTTATATTGTCATAAGTAATATTCGCTTGTACCTGGCCGATAGAATCATCATCCATTCTTAACTGGTCGGTTAATATATCGGCCGTTATATTCATTCTTCCTGTTGGATCCTCAATAAAAATGGACCCGGAAACAAGACCTTCTACCCGGTTTTTCTTGATCAGGAATGGAGAAATATCACCCAAATTTAGTTTGCTGATTCTAACCTGCAGATCATTCCAATCGCCAATATCGGATGGAACTGTATTGATTCTTATTTCCTGGTTACTTTCGGTGAGTAATAATTCCCCTGTTGCCACGCTGCTGGTACGAAATACCAATTCACCATTTTCATGAATGGTCCACGTTTTTCCATTCAACACAAAAGTGGTTGGTTGAAAAGTGATCTTTACACCATCACTGAAAGTTTGAACCTGCGCCGCAATTCTTGCATCATCAATTCCCTGGTTGGCACTGGTTGTTAAAATAATATTGCTGATGTCATTTTGAGCAACGACTTCAAAATGCGTTTGGGGCAGGTTCAGGCTGTCTGCAACAATTACATTATCCAGGTCGCCACTCAGGGTTAATTTTTCAAGATCGCCGGTTGCAGTGATCCGTGCATTATTAAAAACATATTTCTGGTAAGCAAACCTTGGAACATTTGCTTGCAGCGAAAGCTGGCTATTTGCGGTGTTCAACGAACCCTGGATATGACTGTAATTAAAACCGGAAAGATTTTTATCAATCAGTTGTATGTATTCATCAACTAAATTGGTTTTAATATCAAAACTAAATGATTGGCTGGCTGGGATTTTTGCCGGCTGCCGGATATAAGCAGGATAATATTTGTTTAAAAACAGGGTGACGGTTTGTGGTAATTCCTGCAAATTAAATTCTCCTGTAACGGTTGCATCAAACTCATTGGAGATGGCTCTCAATGTTTTGACCCCACCTTCATATGACGAAGCAAGGTATAGGGAATCAAAAGAAAGGCGATTGCCATCTTTTAATAAGGAACCTTCGCTGATACGGGCCACCCCAGAAAAATTATCGATGTTACTGCCGGTAAAATTCAGGTTGAATTGTCCATTAAATGAAAGATTATCTTTTGTAAGTTTTAATGGAAGCAGGTTTAGTTCTTCCACATCGGCTACAAAATTAAATTTGGGTGTTGGTCCGTTCAGATCCACAATCCCATTTAATGTCATAACCGCATTGGAATCATTGATCTGGAAAAATCCATCAAACAATTGTTTATTCAATGTTCCATTGGTAATGATATTGCGGTAGCGGTAATCATTAAATTCAAGGTGATTTATTTTTCCATCGATATCGACCATCAAAGAACTCCATTTAAATCCACGGCCCTTTACATCGCCTTCAAAACCAATATTACCCAAAGTTGTATTTTGTAAAAATGATCCGAGTTGAAAATTGGAGGTTGCAATATTTCCCGAATACACAGGAGTGCCACCTTTGGGCAATTTCATATTGATATCACTGGTGATGGTACCTAAGGCTGTTTCAATGGTTCCGAATGTTACAAAGTCGCGAATGAAACCGGTAAAACTTCCATTGAAACGGACAAACTTTAATTTATGAATAGCAGGCTGATTTACATTTCTTAACTGGGGAACGTAGGTAAGTGCATCTGCATAAGTGGTTCTGAATTCTTTTGCATTCAGATCTATAAAAGTCAGGTCCACATCAGGCAAGCCAAACAAACTGGCATTGCCTTCAAAATAAGTGCTGCCGCCAGCCTGCACAACCAGGTCTTCTAATTTTAAATCATTAACCGTTCCCCGGGCATCACCAGATATTTTAATCTTACGGTTCCAGCTTTTAATATTGGGGGCAAAAAAAGCAATATCATCACTATCCAGTTCAGAGCCGCGCAAACGGGCTTCTATTTTTACATTGCGGATAAAATTATTCATATCCGCAAAATCATTAAAGCGAAAAACAAGGTGATCTTTAATAACACTGTTGTTGGTTTGCAGCAGCAGGTCGTTAAATACCATGGCCTGCGGATGTACATTGACGCGGGATTCGAAATTGGTAATCTTGAGACCGCTGCGTTCTTCAGCATCTAATTTTACAAGGGCGGAGATGGTATCATTTCTCCAATTGAGAGAATTGATGGTACCATTAATTTTACTTAAGGATACATGCCTGCTATCAAAATGTGCCAGGGGTTCACTATGGCCATTATCATTTTTGAAATGGCCATTCTCAATATTCATTCTTTCTACATTAATTACCCAACCTTCCGGGTTCCATTGTAAAAGCGAATCGATATTAACCGGTAAGGGATCCGTTTCATCTATTATGTCTTTGGGCGTCGGATTTTTTTTGGGATAATTAAATAATGCAACAATGGGATCTTTCAGGTAAAGACTATTTACTGATACAATCCGTTTGGCAAAATCACCTTCCTTTGTATCCAAACGCATGATCCCAACACTGAACATCATGTTTTTACCATTCCAGATATCTTTTTGGACAAAGACTACATTTTTCAGGTCAACATTTTTCAGGTTAAAATCAATGCCGGATTCTTTTTTCTGGCCGGTTGATGCGGGCATAAAATAATCCTGGATAAAACGGTAGTTCCAAACGGAATCTGTTCTTTGCAGTTTGACAAGGGCATTTTCCAGCCCCAGGTATTTGAGTTCTATCTTATTCTTAAGAAAAAACCAGTCGGTAATATTCACCCTGATCCGTCCGGCATATAATAAGGTATCTTCCTGTTGATCACGGATCAAAACACCCTGCAAATTCATTTTATCAAAAAAACTAAAACCAACTTGTTTAATGCTGATCTGCGTTTTAAGATCTTTGGAGAGTTTATTGGTAACCTGTTTTACTACCCAGTTTTGACCGGTTGGCGTTTGAATGAATATACCCATGGCTATTATGATGAGTAACAGGATCAAAACAACGCGGGCCAGTATATTCAGGAATTTTTTCAGTGGAAACGTATTATGAAATGTAAAAATAGATAATCGAACCCTTAACACAAATTCGAACGCTATTTACAACAAAGCTTTAAGCAATTTAGATTTTTAGTGATCATTTGCTTGCAAATGATATTCCGGGGATAACAGTCATTCAATGAATTTTAATTTATAACCGGTCCCAATATTATTTTCAATTGGATTCATAATTTTTTTATTCGGAACACCGGGTATTCATTACAGGTACATCATCATGCTAAACATTTGAACGGTGTAGTATCCTTAAATCTTTCGTTATGTATAATTAATGGATTGAAGAGCAGGAGTATGACTTTTGAACAAAGGCCTGTTTGCCGTTGTTTAAAGCAGGTAAATGTTGATAGTTATAAAATTGGAATCCATGTAAACTCTTTTAGGTATTACATTTGCAAACTAAACCTGAGAACAACAAATTGAAAATGACAATACCCAATACCCGGTTAGAGGTGATGAAGGCCCTGGAGCCTTCCATGGATGAAATGATGACCAAGTACCTGCGCTCCATAGAAGAGAACTGGCAACCGTCGGACCTGTTACCTGATTCAAAAGATGAGAATTTTATTGAAGAAGTGAAGGAAATCCAGGGATTGGCCAGGGAAATGGATTATGACCTGTGGGCTGTTTTGATCGGTGATACCATTACCGAAGAAGCATTACCAACTTATGAATCATGGTTGATGGATGTAGAAGGAATTGATCAGTATAGCAGGAATGGCTGGTCAAAATGGGTAAGAGCATGGACAGCCGAAGAAAACAGGCATGGAGATGTGTTGAACAAATATTTGTATTTATCTGGCAGGGTTGACATGCGCCAGATGGAAATATCCACACAATATTTATTGGCTGATGGATTTGATATTGGAACAGGTCGTGACCCTTACAGGAATTTTGTATATACCAGTTTCCAGGAATTGGCTACTAATATTTCGCACCGCCGGGTAGCATCAGGCGCAAAGAAAAATGGCAATGCCAGGCTGGCTAAAATTTGCGGGGTGATAGCTGCCGATGAAATGAGACATGCTAATGCATACTCACATTTTATTAAAATGATCTTTGAAATGGACGCCAGCGAGATCATGCTGGCTTTTGATGATATGATGAAAAAGAAGATCGTGATGCCTGCACATTTGTTGCGGGAATCTGGTCAGCCCCAGGGCGAACTATTTGCGCATTTTTCTGATGCTGCCCAGCGCACCAATGTATATACCACTTTTGATTATATCGAAATACTTGAATCTCTTTTAAAAGAATGGAGTATTGACAAAGTGAATGGTTTAACTGATGAAGCTGAAAAAGCCCGTGACTACTTAATGAGCTTACCATCAAGATTGCGCAGGATTGCGGATAGAATCAAGATCCCGGAAAAACAATATTCATTTAAATGGATAGGGGTTTAGTTGATAAGTTGAATGGCTGATATGTTGATGGGTTGAAAATTAAAAATCAAAAAAATTCTTTGGTAGAAATAAGCTAAACAACGCAACGTCTAAACACCTAAACTTTATGTTACTCACCACAACCAATACCATTGAGGGCAGGCCAATTCGAAATTACCTGGGCATCGTTACTGCCGAAACAATAATAGGCGCTAATATCTTCAAAGACATTTTTGCCGGCATCCGTGATATTGTAGGAGGTCGGAGTGGTACTTATGAAAAAGTAATTGAAGAAGCAAGACTGAACGCCTTAAAGGAACTGGAACAAAAAGCAGTGATTATGGGTGCCAATGCCGTTGTGGCCATTGACCTCGATTTTGAAACCGTAGGAAGTGGTGGCAGTATGCTGATGGTAGTGGCCAGCGGAACTGCGGTCCAGATTTAATTCCCGGTTTAAAATTTTCTATTTATTGAATGTCGCCTTCATCGATTGCAGCATGCCTTGTGTACTCCAGTTTCCGGAAACGATCATCCGGCGGACTGTGTAAAGCGGTTCCGTACTGTCTCTTTTGGTTGATAATTGGAAAGCCATTTTAATATCTCTTTCTTTTAATGGAGCAAAAGCTTCTTTGTTCCATAACCCAAATGGATAGGCGAAATATTCCACTTTCTTCCCGGTGATATCTTCAATGGTTTTGTGAGCACCGGTTACTTGTTTATCCCAGTCTTCCGGGGTATATTTGGTAACCCTGTGATGATCCCAGGTATGTCCTTCAATGGCATGGCCTTCATCTGATAATTGTTTGATCTGTTCCCGGCTCATATAACGGTCACGACCAATAGATATCGTCATGATAAAATAAACGCCCTTAAAATTATATTTTCTCATTTCTGCAGCTCCAATTTCAAACTGGTCCAGGTCTGTATCGTCAAAAGTCAGCATAATGGGTTTGGGGGGCAAAGGTTTCCCAAAGGCAAGATAATTATACAAGTCGGCTGGTAATATGGTTTGATAACCGCTATCCGATAAAGTTTTCATTTGATCCGCAAAAGCTTCCGGGGTAACAGTATACACTTTTGCATTGGCACTGGCATTTGCTTTTATCGGCCGGATATCGTGGTAACAAAGAATGGGAACCTGCGGCCTGGCCATTATGGTTGCAGCATCAGCTATTGTCTGTATGGTATCTTTTTTAATTTCAGTGGCATTTTCAATTGGTGTTGTTTCGGCTTCTTTAGCTACCTCCTGGTTTTCTTTGCACGAAAAAAGCATGCTTAACATCAGGCATGCCATCAAATTTGTTTTCATGGATGGATATTTATAACCGGTTTTCATTTAAACGGAGCTTATTTTAACTGGTGAATGCAAATAACGCCAGGTCCCTGCATTTATTGATTTTATCAAAAAAAATTCCTTTTACCAAAGCAAAAGGAATTTAATAATGTAAAATGCAAAATTTAAAATGCAAAAGTAAAAACAGGTGTTCCTAATTTTTACATTTTGATTTTTTCATTTTTAATTAATTAACTATTCACACGCCTGTTCGGTGTCCATCTTCTTTCCGTTCTGTAGGATTGATGGGCTGCCGGTTTGCGCATTCCCGTATTGGTATTTACAACCGGTCTGCTGGTAGGTGATAAATGATATGGGTGATCCACAATTACAGGCAGGTTCCGTGCAATCAGTTTTTGAATATCTTTCAAAAATGCTTTTTCTTCTGCATCACAAAAGGATAAAGCTACGCCACTGGCACCTGCACGCCCTGTACGACCAATCCGGTGTACATAAGTTTCTGGAACATTGGGTAATTCAAAATTGATCACCAGTGACAGGTCATCTACATCAATGCCCCTTGCGGCAATGTCTGTTGCAACCAATACTTTTAACTGGCCATTTTTAAACATGGTCAATGCCCGTTGCCTGGCATTCTGTGATTTATTGCCATGAATAGCTTCAGCATGAATATTGGCCCTGTTCAAATGCTTTACCACTTTATCCGCGCCATGCTTGGTTCGTGTAAACACCAAAGCCGATTGAATGGCTTTATCATCCAAAACATGTAACAGGAGGGAAAGCTTGTCATTCTTCCCAACATGAAATATACCCTGTTCAATTTTTTCAACCGTGGAAGAAACAGGCGTTACTTCTACTCGTTCAGGATTATTTAAAATACTGGAAGAAAGTTTAGCAATCTCCGGTGGCATGGTTGCAGAGAAAAATAAGGTCTGTCTTTTAGCGGGTAATTTGGTGATGATCCTTTTGATGTCGTGAATAAAACCCATGTCAAGCATGCGGTCAGCTTCATCCAATACAAAAAGATTAATATGCTGCAAACTGATATGACGTTGATTCATCAGGTCGAGTAAACGGCCGGGTGTAGCTATTAAAATATCAACACCATTGCGCAATGCATTAACCTGTGGCACCTGCGAAACACCACCAAAGATCACAAGATGTTTTAATCCCAGGTGTTTACCATAGGCTTTAAAACTTTCTTCTATCTGGATGGCCAGTTCACGGGTTGGTGTTAATACCAACGCTTTTACCTGGTGTGGACCACGCTGCAAGCATTTTTCCTGGTGCAGGATCTGTAAAATGGGCAATGCAAATGCAGCTGTTTTACCGGTACCCGTTTGGGCACAACCTAAAAGGTCTTTGCGGTTTAAAACTAACGGAATGGATTGCTGTTGTATGGGTGTAGGATGTGTATATCCTTCTGATTTGAGGGCTTTTAAAAGCGGCTCAATCAACTGTAAGTCTTCGAATAACAATGCGTATAAAAATTAAATTAAATGAATTACAATCTTCCAAATTGTATGTAAAGATTGATTGAATATCCTGCTCATTAAATGACCAGGTGAAGCATTTGGGAATCCCGGGTCTGCTTAGAGAGAGTATATGAATGCTGCGAAGGTACAGTTTAAAATGGTAAAAGAAGCATAAAGTGGAAAATAGAAGTGTTTAAAGTTTAAGGTTTAGAGTTTAGGGTTTAGAGTTTAGTCAATAGTCAATGCCTAAAAAGCGTTGACCGTTTTAAACTCGTTTTTTAACCTCATAGACGAGTGATTATTTTATGGAATGTGCCAGGTTTATTACTGCAATAAATAATGACTTCACTTTCGAAGTATCATGGGCAGTTGCAGAAAAAACACCCCTGTTATCAATTTTTAAACGATGTAATGCTTTCCAATTCGTTTATTAATCTGACAATGAAGAAGGAAATGCGCTTTCTTTTGTCCCCCTGATTTTATCAGGTTTATCCTGCATTTCAAATAAAAGACTTCCGCCTCTCATCAAGTCTTCATGCTTTATATAATTCAGGTTGGTGACTTTATTATTTAATGAAATTTTGCTTACGTATTTATTTTCATTGCTGTTTGCAGGCGCTTTTATAATAAAAGTTTTTCCATTCTGTAATGCAAGTGTGATCTTTTGGAAAATTGGTGCACCCAATACATATTCATCATTTACAGGACAAACCGGGTAAAAACCCATGGCTGAAAATATATACCAGGCACTGGTCTGGCCATTGTCTTCATCACCACAATAACCATCGGGTGTGGGTTGGTATAATTTGTTCATCACATCCCTTATATGATATTGGGTTTTCCATGGCTGACCGGCATAATTATACAGGTAAATCATATGCTGGATGGGTTGGTTGCCATGTGCATACTGTCCCATATTCATGATCTGCATTTCCCGGATCTCATGGATCACCTGGCCATAATAGCTTTCATCAAATATGGGTGGTAATAAAAAAACTGAATCCAGTTTCTGGGCAAACTTCTCTGTTCCGCCCATAAGGGTTGCTAAACCTTTAATATCATGAAAGACACTCCATGTATAATGCCAGCTGTTTCCTTCAGTAAACGCATCGCCCCATTTAAAAGGATTGAAAGGAGTGGCAAAACTTCCATCCTTGTTTTTCCCCCGCATCAGTCCTGTTTCTTTATCAAATAAGTTTTTATAATTATTGGACCTGGTCCGAAACAAATTAATTTCTGCTTTGGGTTTGTTTAACTTTTTAGCCAACTGGTAAATCGCATAATCATCATAGGCATATTCCAGGGTTCTTGCTGCATTTTCATTGATGTTTACATCATAGGGGACATAGCCCAGGCTATTGTAGTAGTTTACACCTTTGCGTCCTACTGCTGTCAACGGGCCTTCATTTGATGCATTCTTCATGAGTGCTTCATATAGAATTTCTATCTCTTTATTTGGAATTCCTTTCACATAAGATTCCGCAATGATTGAGGCAGAATTAGAACCTATCATGACATTCCTTAAACCAGGGCTTGCCCATTCTGGTAACCAACCCCCTTCGCGGTATGCATTGGCCAAACCGCTCATTACCTGGCTGCTGAATTCAGGGTACATGATTGTGAAAAATGGAAACACAGCCCTGAATGTATCCCAGAAACCATTATCCGTAAACATATAACCTGGTTTCACCTCGCCATTGTATGGGCTGTAATGGACCATTTCATTTTCAGCATTGAATTCATAAAATTTCCTGGGAAATAAAAGCACCCGGTATAGACATGAATAAAAAGTTTTGACTTGTTCCATATTTCCACCTTCTACTTTTATCCTGTTTAATTCTTTATTCCAGGCGGCCTTTGCTTTTTCTTTTGTCACGATAAATGGATCATCGCCAATTTCCCTGGACAGGTTTAGTTCAGCCTGTTCAAAACTGATAAATGAAGAGGCTGTTTTAACGGTGATCTTTTCCCCCTTTTTAGTTTTAAATCCAACCACTGCGCCTACATGATCGGCGGTATAGGTAAGCGTATCCTTTGCCAGGGTTTGATTATACCATGTATGTGCAACTGAAAATGGTTTGTTGAATACAAGCACAAAGTAATTTTTAAAATTATCCGGAACGCCTCCACTGTTTTTGGTGGTATATCCAATAATTTTATTTTCAGCAGGAATGATCTCAATATGTGAACCTTTATCAAAAGCATCAACCACAATAAAGGAACTGTCATTAGCGGGGTAAGTAAACTGCAATTGGGCAGCCCTTTCAGTGGGTGTAATTTCTGCGGTTACATCAGCATCCGCTAGATAAACACTGTAATAATAAGGCTTAGCTGTTTCTGTTTTGTGCGAAAACCAACTGGCTCTTTTATCCTGGTCAAATACCATATGAGATGTTACGGGCATAATAGAAAATTGTCCATAGTCATTCATCCACGGCGATGGCTGGTGTGTTTGTTTAAACCCCCTGATCTTGTCAGCACTGTACTGGTACATCCACCCATGACCCATTACATTCGTTTGGGGCGACCAGAAATTCATTCCCCATGGCAATGCGATAGCAGGGTATGTATTACCGTTGGACAGGCTCACTTTTGAATCAGAACCCATCAGCGTATTTACATATTCAACAGGATCGGTAATGGATTGTACAAATTGCGCCGAAACAGTCTGCCAAAAACATAAGACTAACAGCATAATTTTCTTCATCATCTCAATTACAATTTTTTAAAAGAACAAGATCGTGTTTTTAAAAGTATTTCGAATCAACTTATATCTTATGATTTAACGGACAGTTTCATGAAATAGTCCATTGGATAAATAACAACTTCCATGCAAGACTGGATTTAAATTTTCATATTTGTATAGCCAGGCAGGTCTTCTTCACTATTGAAATTAATTTTTATGCGATTGTTATTGCTCCTTACATTTTGTTATTGTTTATGCGGTTGTACTTCTCAAAATAAATTAAACAGGCCAACAGATCCTGAACTGGTAAAAAGTTTAAACCAGGTGTTAGCTCAATCTGCAGACCAATACCAATTGTTGATGAAGGCTACACCGGTTAATCAATTACCAAGGACTTTTGAAAAGGGTAAATTGTTAACTACACCTTCAGATGGGTGGGTAAGTGGTTTTTATCCGGGTACCTTATTTTATCTCTATCAATTTTCAAATAACAACAACTTATTAAATGAGGGTTTGCAAAAATTAAATGTATTAGAGAAAGAGCAGTTCAATAAAAATACCCATGATCTTGGCTTTATGATGTACTGCAGTTTTGGTAATGCCAATATCATTGCGGGCGATCATCGCTACGACACTGTTTTAATCAACAGCGCCCGTTCATTAAGCAGCCGGTTTAACCCGGTTGTAGGTTGTATCCGTTCCTGGAATTCAGGGCCTTCTAATTTTCTCGTGATCATTGATAACATGATGAACCTCGAATTACTGATGTATGCTTTCAGGCAAACCAATGATTCTTCATTTTATCATGTTGCAGTGACGCATGCCAACACTACATTAAGGAATCACTTTCGCCCTGACCATAGTTCTTTTCATGTAGTGGATTACAAC
>JAKFER010000028.1:0-4749 GCA_036675565.1 Chitinophagaceae bacterium | reverse complement strand
AAACTATTTCTCACTTGTTTCCCTACAGCTTCAACGTTTTTTTTGTTTTGTAACTTTGGAATATTCCAGTTGATTATCATTTTTATTAATGGAGTCCTCAAGCTTATTTACTTGAATAGATAAAATATTAATAGCATCCTTCATGTTTTTCAAAATATCCTTTGGATTATTTTCAAAAATATTACCTACTCCGCTTAAAACATAGTTAACATTTATTCCAAAAAAATTGTGCAATAATTCGAGAAACTTCTGAAATTTTTCTTCATTATAATTATTAATGTTTCCGTATTCTGAAATTGTTCCAGCTCGATTATAATTCATTTTTTTAGCAATTCCCTCCGAGTCGAGATTATAAGTCTCTTTAATAGCCTTGATTATTTCTTTATACCTAGCAAGTTGCTCTAGAATTTTTTTATTTGTCATAAATTAAAAAAAATGCGATAACGTAAGAAATTAATTTGTATAATTACGATAACGTAATTATATTTGATTTCTAAATATTAATGATTCACCAAATAGATATCAAAGGTATAAAAAAGCTGAACTATGCGTATTTCTGTTGAAATCAGAAGTGAAGAACTTATACGATTAAGGAAATTCTTTAAAAACTATGGTACTATACAGCCATTACTAACTCAAAGTGGAATGCATAGAATGACTTTAAATCGTCTCCTTACGACAGGTAGAGCAACATTGGAGACAATTAAAAAAGTTCGTACATATATTGCTGAACAAGAAAAATTGATAAATGAAATAAAGTAAATAATTACTTGCAAATATTTTTGAGCATTTAGCTTAATGTCTTCGTAACTGAAACGTAGGAAATTTCAAAATTGGAAAACGAAGCGATAAGTGGAATGCCTATATCTTCGCAAAAAGAAGGTGTAGGCTACCCTTATTCGTTTTCCAAGGGTCTCCTACGACCTCAGTTAGCGTTTAAGTGGCAGGCTTGCACCTTCTTTTTTTTCTCTTTAGACCACCAGGCCTCCATTATTCTCTTAAGACAATATGCTCGATAAAAAATATTGTCTTATGAATTTTATTTTTTCAAAACAACACTTCCCTTGTAACACATCTGCACTCCAACGAGGGGAACTCGATGCACTAACCTGTTACTGTTACCGCTACCTGAAAGCCTTAACCCGCCTCGCAGCAATAATTATTAAAAATGAATTTGTCGCCCCTGACCTGGCTACTGCCAACCTGGAGCAGCTTTGGAATAAACGCCAGGAGATGAAAGATGAACGTGCTGTGCATCATTTTCTCTCAACCAATATGCGTGTCATTTGCAATCAATGGCTTTACGAACAAATGATCATCAATGGTTACCTGGTTAAACCGGAGGGGTGGGCGCCAAAGTATTCGAGGATAAAAAAAACTTAGGTAGTAAAAGCTAAAAGTTTAAATAAGGAATGCTTTACACCATTTTCAAATTATCAATTATCAAATCATCAATATGCCAGATTCTAAAATTCTCAAATACTCAAATTTTCAAATTATTAATGAGCTCCGTGCAGGCAACATAAATGCCCTGGCTTATTTAGCCTTCCGCTATCTCAAAATTTTAAGTCGCTATGCACACTATTTTACCAGGAACCCTCATACCTCAGATATCCTGGCTGCCAAAGCACTTGAACAACTTTGGGAACACCGCGCCCAAATGGAAACACACCGGTCCGTGCATACATTTCTTTATCAACAGATCTACCAGCAGGTATGCAACTGGTTTCGGGAAAGGGTTATAGATATAGATATACCAGCACCAGCATCTTTTAAAAATATTAAAAAACCGTAAGGCTCCGACTCATTTACTCATCTTGAACTTAATAAATATGCATCATATATTCAAGCAATTTTTATATCTGGATTTATGTTTTCTCATGTGCAGTGTGTCAATAGCGCATGCAAAAAAGCCCGGTGATACATTTAGTTATCCCGGGCAAAAGCATGCCGATTCCATCAAACCCATCTCTGTTGGCGATTATCTCCCTGCGATAAACCTGAAATTTTTAAACCTCAATGGCCAGGCTACTGAATACCAGCTTTCTGATCCTGGTGGTAAGTTGCTCATACTGGACTTCTGGGCAACATGGTGTGGCGCATGTCTGGTTACATTTCCCAAACTGGATTCACTTCAACAGCAGTTTGGCCAAAACATGCAAGTGCTGCTTGTAAATGCAAAAGGCACCGGTGATGATAAACAAAGAATACAGGCCTATTTTGATAAACGCAGAAACTCCCTGGGTAAAAAATATAATTTTCCCATGCGCATGGAAGATACTCTCCTGGTCCGTCTATTTCCGCATAAACTGATTCCACATTATATATGGATAAAAGATGGGGTTGTAAAAGCCATTACTTCTTTTGAGCAGGTAACGGCCGAAAATATCCGGTCAATGCTAAATAATGTTTCAGTGCAATTACCCTTCAAAAAAGATATAATGGATTTTGACCGTAACAATACGCTGTTAACCAACATCAGCAACATTGCACCGGAAAAATTATTGGTTAGTTCCGTATTTGTCAAACATATATCAGGTGTATTTACTGGTGCAGGTCAGTCCATACATGCAGATAGTACATGGCGAAGGATTTATTATATAAATACACCGCTGCTGGCACTTTATGCCACGGCTATCGGCAAGCCATTTGAAAATAGAATAATGCTGAATGTACGGGATACAAGCCGTTACATAGCCACATCACAAGGAGGTACCAGGTGGGTTGAATCTAATACCTATGGCTACGAAATCACGCTGCCTCTTTCATATACCAGGGAAAAAATGAACCAGTATATGCTGAAAGATCTGGATCGCTATTTCAACACCACAGGCCAATTAGAAATACGAAAGGTAAAATGCCTGGCACTTGTTCGTACAAATAAGAATAACAGGTTACTACAATCTAAAGGTGGAACCCCTGAAGTAAAATTATTGAATAAGGAGTTACCGGTTAAGTACATGATCAACAGTCCACTCTCAAAATTGATAAAAGCGCTGAATTTTCAGATCTATGGCCGTCCTCTGAAACCTATAATAATCGATGAAACAGGTTTCAATGATCCTGTAGATCTGAAGTTTAAAATTTCGCACATAGATGACCTGCCAACTCTTAATAAGTTACTCCGGCCATATGGGCTTGCACTGTTAGAAGTGGAAAGAGAACTGGAAATGTTTGTTCTTACGGAAAACGGTTACAATGAAAACTAAAACCTCGTCATGTAAAGCATTGCCAATACCTTGAAAGTAACGCTCATCATTAACCGATAAACTAATTAGCCTTGTATTTTATTTACAACAAACAAATGCATCTGCTTAAAACGCTTTTTGCACAAAAACCAAAGAACCCTGTTTAATACCCCGTTTATTTTAAAACAGGATCCTTTTAAAGCTTAAGAAGTCTCCCGGTTATATTCAAAAAGAGAAGGAACACTGGTTCTCTATATCCCTTTTTCAAAATAAAAACTAAGGCAATGAAAAATATCAGATTTTGCTTAATGGCCATGCTATGTCCATTACTCAGTATAGGCCAGGCCGGCCCGGCGATAGGAAAAATTATCAATGAACAACTGGAGCCCTTGGCAGGTGCAACCATTACCAATAAAAGAACAAAAACATACACCACTTCCGGTAAGGATGGTTCTTTTACCATTGAAAATTCGTATATCAATGATACCCTTCAAATTACCGCAATTAATTTTATGACTTCGGAAGCAGTATTCCAGGGCAATGTGCTAACGGTTATTATGCAACGAAAAATGACCACTATGCAGGAAGTTACTGTCAATACTGGATATCAGGTAATATCTAAAGAAAGGTCTACAGGTTCCTTTGAACATATCAGAAATGAAGTATTGAATAGGCAGGCAGGTACTTTTATCCTCGACCGCCTCGAAGGGATGGCACCATCCATTTTATTGGATAAAAGTATTAACAGGCCAGCCCTTACCATTCGGGGCTTAAGTTCCATCAATGGTCCTAAAAGCCCCCTTATTGTTGTTGATAACTTCCCGTACGAAGGCGATATCAAAAATATTAACCCCAATGATGTGGAAAGCATCAGCATTTTAAAAGACGCGGTCGCAGCTTCTATATGGGGTACACGGGCTGGCAATGGGGTAATAGTTATAACCACAAAAAAGGGCCGTTTTAACCAACCGCTAAGCATTGAGGTTAATATAAATACTAACATAACACAGCAACCGGATTTGTTTTATTCAAAACAAATGGATGCATCCAGCTTTATAGAAGTTGAACAATTTTTATTTGATAAAGGTTTTTATAACAACCGGCTAAATAATTCGGCCATGCCGGCTGTATCGCCGGTTGTTGAAATATTAGTGAAGAAAAGCAACGGGCAACTGACCACATCACAAGTTGTAGAACAGCTCAGCGCATTAAGTCAAAATGATGTGCGCAAAGATTTTGAACATTACCTGTACAGGCAATCCTTAAAGCAGCAATTTGCAATCAGTCTGCGTGGTGGGGCAGCAGCCAACACCTATCTTTTCACCGCAGGTTATGATAACAATACCAGTGATTTGGATGCCACGTTTAAACGCCTGAATCTGCGCTTGCAAAATAGCTATAAACCTGCATCCTCTTTAGAGATTTCTATTGGTGCTTACTACAACCAAACTAATACACGTTCCGGAGCACCTCCCTATGAAAGTTTCATTACTAACATGTATCCTTACACGCAGTTGGCAGATGGGCAAGGCAGGCCATTGCCCATGATAAGAAGTTATCG
>JAKFER010000270.1:0-27905 GCA_036675565.1 Chitinophagaceae bacterium | reverse complement strand
CGTAATCTTTGCGTTCCTGGCGATCCTTCTTTGTGAACTTTGTGTATTCTCCCTTTGTGTCCTTTGTGTTCAAAAAAAGTTTCAATTCTGAGGAAGTGGAACACAAAGAGCACGAAGAACCACAAGGGGCACTAAGTCGTGAATTTCGTGTATGCTTTATTGTTTTTAGTTTTCGTAATGTATCGCAATGATCGCTATGAACCGCAAAGGGCGCAAAGAATACAGAAACCTCCTTGCGATCCTTGCGTAATCTTTGCGTTCCTGGCGATCCTTCTTTGTGAACTTTGTGTATTCTCCCTTTGTGTCCTTTGTGTTCAAAAAAAGTTTCAATTCTGAGGAAGTGGAACACAAAGAACACGAAGAACCACTAGGGACACTAAGTCGTGAATTTCGTGTATGCTTTATTGTTTTTTAGTTTTCGTAATGTATCGCAATGTGCGCTATAAACCGCAAAGTGCGCAAAGAATACAGAAACCTCCTTGCGATCCTTGCGTAATCTTTGCGTTCCTGGCGGTCCTTCTTTGTGAACTTTGTGTATTCTCCCTTTGTGTCCTTTGTGTTCAAAAAAAGTTTCAATTCTGAGGAAGTGGAACACAAAGAGCACGAAGAACCACAATGGGCACTAAGTCGTGAATTTCGTGTATGCTTTATTGTTTTTATTTTCCGTAATGGTATTGCCGCAAAGTCGCTAAAGCGTAAAGTTTCACAAAGGGTGAATTTGAAATTTTTTTTAAATGCACACACGCATTCATACATTGCTATTAGTTGTTGCAAATAAAATTTTTGACTTTTAATTTTTGACTTACACTATACTTTGTTGAATTTCTTTACCTGCTGCATTACACCATCACTGTTGGCCTCAATAACATACCATCTTTTATCATCCTGCATCACTATAGAATAGGATACCATATTTCCTTGGGTAATCTCGGTAACACCATAAACTGTTTTACCGGTGTATCTTTTATACAGTCTTGCCCTGACAAAAAGTGGTAAATCATCTGCACCATAATACTTGCGGGATAACACTACTTCACCATCCTCATTGTAATACAGGATACTGAGTTTACCATCTACTTTGAAACCAGCAACCCAATAATTTCCTTCCATCGCCCAATTAACCTGTTCAACCTGTGGAAAGGCACGTTTAAAACAAAGCAGGATATGTTTATCTACCGGTGGTGTATTTGCCTGCAGGCAGGTGGAGAATAAAATGGCAAGCAGGAATGTTGTGATTTTCATATTAGCAAGTTTTAATTACCTGTAAGATAAAAACTTGGATATGCTTTTAAAGCCTGTTATACATGAATGGAATGGTGTAAATGAGCAGGCAAAAACCTACAGGAAAATCTGTGTTAAAGCCTGTTTTAAACTAAATGAACCATGATAATAGGGATGTAAAAATGTGTCTATGAAATGAGACAAAAATTTATTCAGGATGAATGGTTTTTTAATCCATCATATTATAGTTAAAGAAACTAATTTATTTTTTTAACAGAAAAACAGAATCTGTATTTGGAATGTGCATATTTACGCTATCTATTTCTATGCGATAAATAATTTCAATTCCGTAATCATTGCTTCAGGCAAAAAAATTCACGCTTCACAGTGTTCATCTCAAACCAATCAAAAAAGTTGGATAAACTTTGGGTACAATTTTCTCATGTGATAAACACATAACCAGGTCTTGTTTCTACAGGACCTGCTTTTTTTTATTCTATTCAATCCTATTGTCACAAATAAAAAAAGGGCGTCCGTAAAGAATTACAACGCCGGAATGCTTGTGAAACAAAAGAGTTTATTGGGATGTTTAGAGGTTTAGTTGTTTAGAGTTTAGGGTTTAAGCGTTTAAAAATTTAATTACTTAGCAGGTGACTGCTGTTCCCTAATTCCCAATACCCAATTCCTAATTCCAGGCACTAACGCTAAACCCTAAACGCTAATAATTTATCAGAATCTAAACGATGCGCCGAGATTGATCACATAATCTGCAAAAGCTGCATCACCCTGCTGATGTGTTCCGGTTGCAATGGTTCTTTCTTTATCTGTTACACTTTGTGTACGATTGCGGTGTACTGCAAAAGGAACTGTTACATAATAATTTGCTTTTTTGGTTGCCATGCTGATGCCGGGTTCAACTGAGATAATATAGCCGGGTCTGCGGAAACCACCACTGCCACCTACCAAATCATGCACAGGAATACCTTCTAAACGTCCACCTCCTAAAAATGAAAAGTTTTTAAAGTGATAGGAGAAACCTGCTCTTGCCAGGTATTGATCGGGAACGCTGCAAATGGTTTCATTATATAGAGCTGGTGTCAGCGTTTCCCTGTAAGTGCGTGTACCATTTACTTCGCGTGGATTCACCAGGTAAAATGCGTTTGCATAAACCGCAAGGTTTTTCATGATGCTTTGATAGGCATTTAATTCGGCGGTAAAACCGGTACCACCATCACCCAGTTGAATAGACTGATCCACGGTTCTTAATTCACTGGTTCCATTAGGACCCACGTTATGCCAGTAATCTTTATAGTTGTAATCACCGGTAGCGAATTTAATTCCCATGCCGAGCTGCACATTTCCTTTGGTAGCTTTTACAGGATCAAAAACCCAGTAATAAGCGCTGGCCCTGATATCACCTAAACCAAAAGATTCGGTATTGGCTCTTTCTTTTTTTACGTATGCTCCATTAACCAATCCATGCTCGTACAATGAAGAACGACGGTTTGCAATTAATGGCATGTTCAGGCTTAATGACCACCGGTCATTTATTTTATATGCAATAGAAACATCTAATGAATGAGAATAATTTATGACTTCCGTATTCTGTACAAGTCTTTCTTTATGTTCATGTGTACCCTGGAAATGGCGGAATGATTTAAAATACCTGTAATTGGTGTTTAAGGTCCATTTGCTGTCATCATGATGTGGTTCCTGTAAAGAACAGGATGCACCTGTACTGCGGATGGCCACACAACCCTGCGCAATGGTATCTGATTGTGTAAACACCAATGCGATGAGAAGAAATATATATATGCGTTTCATTTTTGAAAAGGTTTTAAATTAACTGATCGTTGGTTAGTAATAATTAATGATTCACAATGGAATTTTCTTTTTCCATTTTTAATTTTCCGACAATAAAATCACCTACTTTTCTCCCATACTCTGTTGAAATAATGCATGAATTATGAAAGTGAATGCCACCGTAAAAACGGGCCCAGTTATTTTCATCTGCTGCATGCCTGAATGATTTGAATGAGCGGCTGGCTATTCCAAACTCCAGTTCGGATGTATCGGTATAAGCAAAGTTGTCACCGAATACATAGGTTAATGCTTCTGCATTGGCTGATGAAACGGTTGAATGACCACAAGTATATTCAGGAAAAGGCGGCGTTTGTAATAACGGTTGCCAATCCGCGTCAACATATTTATTGATTACGGTTTCAGGTCGGGCTGTGTTTGATCGAAATTTTTCGTCCCAGCATTGTATAAAGGCATCGAATTGGGTAATGGCCGTTAACGCATAGGCATACACGGTTTTTGGATAATCAAAACCTGCTTTTTTTGCGGCAATACCCACAATGGCCATCCAATGTCCCGGTGGTGAAAACTTTTTAGAACCAAACATAAAGTGACCAGCCACATTTAATTTAAATGGATTGTCGTCCCAGAAATTGGCGATATGCTTTTGTTCATCCGTTAAACTGTCACCTGCATTTTTAATTTTCATTACTTCCTGGTAATATAAGCTGTTGGTATCCGTCATATTAAACGGCGGCGGCGGCGGCGGAACAAACTGGTTGGCACTATCCAGTACCAATGGCCTGATTTTATGCCAGTGCGGCTCCATAGCAGATGAATAGGCCGGGGGTGTAGGCACCCAGCGACCGGGTTCATCATTAACAGTATATTTGGGTGCACTCCGGGTGCTTGCATAATTATCACCCTTGCTCCATTCCATAATAACAGCAGAAACCGTATCCGCATAAGCAACCGTATTTTCCAATTCTTCGGTTGACATGCCTTTGGCCAAAACCATTTTTTTCAAACTGTCTGTATATTCCGTCATGCTGCCTGCAGGAAAGGTCACTGCTTCACCTAATTTGGAAAAAGCCAGCACGGAGGCAAATTCATAATTGATCATTTTTGAAGTATCGGGCAGGGGAACATTTTCCAATCCGTTTAACTGGCCGGCCAGTGAATGAAAACGCTGGGGGTAGCCACCTGCAATGACTTCATAAGCAGCAACACTTGCATACATATAATTGCGTGATGCAACGATGGGGTTGAAATTATTTCCCATCACCACGGTGTTTAATTCATAAACTACATTGCTAAACAATGTGGGATCGTTGGTGATATTTTTATACTCGTCACTTTTTTCTTTGCAGGCGGATATAACTAAAATGCCGGTTAACATTAACCAGGTGAACTTGTTCATTGTCGAAATTTATTTATTCAATAGAGAAAGATTCATTCATTTACGCAATGAATGATGGATTAACAATGGAATGCAAAATGAGCCTGGGGAGGCTGGTGCACCGGTGGAAGGAAAGTTGAATATAAAGAAGGTGCCGGTTGTAAATAGTATTGTGTTGTTATAATATTTGAAACATGCACATCGAGTGTAAAGAACTGGTTGTTGTACTCGCTCCAAAAATTTTTTAATGAAAGGGATGGCGTGTTTTGTTTGCCATTATTTTTTTCATGATTTAAACCGATAACCATTTTTAAGAAATCAGCATTCGCTGTTTTTAATTCATCTCTTTGGTTGTTGGGGATACATTTTACGATGAGAAAACCATTTTCAATTTTTCTTTTTACATACGTGTATGATCTACCATCGATCTCTATTTCTCCATAGTGACGTTCAAAATCGGAGTTTTGAACCTGGTAAGGAACTTTCAATTCAACCTTTAATTCTATCAAGCGGGATTCATCGTAAACATGATTATCCAGCTGGTAAGCTAGCTGGTGATCTGCATGTTTTTGTATATAACCGGTGATGATACGGTAACCGTACCAGTTAAAAAATAACATTGCAATGAGTAATATGGCAGTCAGACGTTTCACGTTGGTTTGATGCTACAATCTACTAAAAAAAGTTTAGAGTTTAGAGTTTAGAGTTTAAGGTTTAGGGTTTAAAGTTTCGGGTTTAAAGTTTAAAGTTTAGGGTTTAGAGTTTAAGGTTTAGGGTTTAGAGTTTAGGGTTTAGAGTTTAAAGCTTAAGTGTTTAAGAGTTTGAAGGTTTAGGATATGACCGTTTATTAAATTCATTTTCAAATTCTCAAATTGTCTCATTGCCTCATTGCCAAATTGTCTAATTGTTCACCCGGTATGTTTTATTGCCTGGTCCCACACCTGTTATCGTTAAACTTTTCCAATTGGTTGGCAATACTGATTTCACCTGGACAATTCCTTTCGGTGTAATATCCAAACCGCCAAAGCCCATTAAAACACCTTGCAAAACCCCACCGGCACCTGTTGCAAAATAAGGGTTGGTACCACCTTTGGTTTCGGCCAGTACGCGGAATGGGGGATTTAAATTGGGCAGATAAGCATCCTGGAACCAATGCCATGCTTTTTCCTTATCACCCAGACGAGCATATAATAAAGTAAATATTCCCTGCGTCATGGCTGGTGTGCCTTCATCCGGAACACGGGTTTCATAATATTCCAGGTCTTTTTTAACCTGGGCCGGATCTGTATAGTGCTTTAATGGATAAGAAAGTAAATTCACATCAGCCTGTTTAATACCTTCCCCTTTATAGGTTGCGTGTTCTTGTGTTACGCCATCGGGCATTTTTAAAATGGGAATATTATTGGCGACGTTCATCCAATCAGGATCTGCAGTAATGCCGAGCAGTTTGGCCGCTTCTGTTGCATATTTTAAATTAGCTATTGCGGCTGCATTGGTGAATGCATTATTATCAACATTCTCCGCCCATTCATCTGCGGCCACAACATTTTTGATATCATATTTGCCAGGACCATTTCTCTCTACGCGACTTGCCCAAAAATCAGCAGTGGCAGATAAGATGGGCCAGCCTTTTTCCCGTAACCAATCCTTGTCCTGTGTAACACAGTAATAATTCCAGGCAGCAAAAGCAACGCATGCCGTTATGTGGTGTTCAAATGGTCCACTCAATGCCCATACAGGTGTTTCTTCCACACCGGTCTCTGCACTTTCCCAGGGAAACATAGCTCCTTTATATCCTTTACTAAATGCGTTTTTCCTGGCGGCATCTAATCGCTGAAAACGATATTCAACCATACTCTTTGCCATTCCTGGTTGCAGTACCAACACTGCCGGGAACATCCATAATTCTGTGTCCCAGAATACATGGCCATTATAACCCAGCCCGCTTAATCCCATGGGAGATGGTGACAATGCGGTGCCTTCTCTTGAAAAAGAATATAAATGATACAACATGCTGCGAACATCCTGCTGGCTCTGCGGATCGCCTTCAATGATGATGTCGCTTTTCCAAAGCTCTGTCCATGCGTTGGTATGGAAGTTCAACAAACGTTCTCTTCCTTCCAGTTTGGCAAAGATGGTTGCTCTTTCCGCTTCATTCAACGGATCATCATGATGTGCGGATGTAATGGAAGAACCCACGATGGAAAAGCGATACACTTCACCGGCTTTTATTTTTTTACTGAATTTCATCAGGTGCATATTGTTATCCCACATTTCGTGGATCACTCTTGGTTCTTCGCCGTGATGTTCGCTAAACAAAAAACTATTGGAAGCGCACATCAGTAATTTACCCGTCGGACTTTTTGCGGATGATGTGAGCAAACTGATGGTGACGTGTGGCCGGTCGATTTCATTATAATAATTCTGAACATCCCTTAATGCATCGGGTGCTTCCATCACACTAGCACCTGATATACTGATATCTTTTTTTGCAGTGATGGTTACATCCATTAACACCGTATAGGGAAGATGCCGTAAAGAATAATAAGTATAAGATACATCAGCCTTGTCACCATAATTAAAAACCGTATTAAAAGATGCTTTTTGCATATCCAGTTCCTGCTTCATATTGGATGCATCTTTATTGCCAATTCTTCTTCCATCAATTTCCAGGTACATATTCAGCAGGTTAAAACTCTTTAAAAAATTACTAACCCTTCCCCGTCCGTAATTATCGTATGCACCTGCCAGCACTACATCTTTTACTTTGAAAGGTTCGGGTGAAGAAACGATCCCGATCATACCATTAGCCACTGTGATGCCATAATAATTATTGGGATCGATGTTATTTGCACTGATCTTCCAGGGATCCTGGGCTATAGACACATTTACCATTAAGCCAAGGCACAAGAAAATTATTATGCGCATCATACAATTAAATTTAAAATAAGTAAAGATGGATATGAATAATCCTTTTTAAGATATGTAAAAATTTGAAAGCTTAAGTAAGGTTATCATTATTAATTATTTCTGAAATCCTTTTATTGCTTCCACAAACCGGATGACCTGCAGGCTGTCATTATTTTTTGCCAAAATAAAAGCTTCTTTGCCAGCCGAATTTATTTTACTGATACGTCTTACCGCTCCTTTGATCGTTAAGCCATTGATTTTTTCATAGGCAAATTCGCCATTGCCTTTGTTTATTAACATGCTGCCAAAGTCTGCATCGTAACGACCCATTTCAATATTATTCTCATAAAAATTGCCCATTAATAACAGGTCGGGCAAATCGTCATTATTCAGATTGACTGGCACCGCACATTTAAAGGATGAAAGTTGCGTCTGCCAGGGAAGGGCTTTTATTTCGAATTCCATTTTACCATTATTGATTAAAACAGCATTTGAAAAATAATCCGCAGACATAACGGATGCATTCTTTAATTTATCTGCATCAAACAGGTCGGCAAGACTTGCAGATGCAAAATCAGCTGCGTAAAGAAATTTCTTTTTTAGCAATGGGATTTGTTTCTCCAATTCCGCTTTATTAGCAAAAGGGATTTCCTTCCCGGCGAGATAATATGTCAGTACTTGTTCTTTTCGGCCGTTGCCGTCAAAATCATTGTAATATAACCGCATGGGTCGATCTTCAGATGCATTCAGGCGGTTATTCAAACCCAGATTTCCTGCTACCAGGTCCACGTCCCCATCATTGTCAACATCAACAGGCAATAAGAAATTCCACCAGCCTTTTTTATTGGTCAATGGTTTTTTTGTAAACTTTCCATTGTTGTTTATGTATGCATCAATGCCGCCCCATTCCAATGACAACAAAAGATCCTGGTCTCCATCTTTATCAATATCATTCCACAAAGCATGTGTTACAAAACCGGCGGTTGAAAGTTCTTTCGCATATTCAGCTGTTACATCTTTAAACTTGCCCGTTTTATCATTCAGCAATAAATAAGATTTGGGTATCTCACCATAAGCAAAGGGCACAGCTCTTGCGCCAATAAAGAGGTCGGCAAAACCATCGCCATTAAAATCATGTGGTACAATGGATGATGCCGTTAAATATAAATCAGTAAATGCATTTTCAAGTTTGCTGAAATTGGTTTTTCCATCATTCAGGTAAACCCTGGGTGAGTTATGAAAATCATTTCCATAAAATTCATTTCCTCCACTGGCAACAACGAGGTCTACATGTCCATCATTATTTACATCAATCCAACTGGAAGTTACGTCTTCATAAATACTGTCATTGGCGATGACGGGCTTAATAGATTGTATAAACTTCCCTGTAGCCTGTTGTAAAAAAATGGCTGCTTTGTTATTCCTGGCTCCCCCGATAAAGACATCTTCCAATCCATCTTTATTGATATCCGCTACAGATAAGGCAGGGCCTTCGGTTGAAAGCATGCGTGGTATCAAGGGCTCGCGATCAAACTCGTTAAAGCGGCTTTCCTTATGTAAAAATTGCAAACCAGATTGATCAGTTATATCAATCATTGGTTTAATTGGACTTTTATAATAATTCCTGATGGTTGAAAAATCAAATGCCGGTAAATTTTCCTGGTACCCGATTGTAATGGAATTTTTACCAGGCACATAAGAAATGGGTTGATAAGTATTATCTGGCCAGATAAGTAAAATGGAATCCATTTTTGTGTTTTTCAATCCAATATGGATGGGTGTTTCCATACTGGATAAAAATCCTCTTGCCGGGAATTTTTGATAAGTCCTTATTTCATTATTCGCATAAACAACCACGGTAGTACCAACGGCATTTACATTGGTGGCGGGTCCTTTAACATGGATTTGCAGGCTGGCCGGGCTGTCTTTTGTACTTGTTTTATTTTCGTAAACCAATACGGGAGCATCAATATTATTTACAACAATATCCAGGTCGCCATCATTATCCAGGTCTGCATACACTGCCCCGTTAGAAAAGCCAGGCATATCATTGCCGATTTCTTGTTCTACATCAGTGAAGGAAAGATTGCCGTTGTTGCGAAAAAATTTGTTTGGTAATTTGATTTCAGGGAATTTATTGATCAATGAAATATCAGACCCTTCCATTTTATTGGCTGCAATTTTTTGTTGCACTTCTCCACTGGAAACGAAATTGATATAATCAATATCATTCATTCTTTTGGGAATTCCATTTGACACAAAAAGATCTTTGAATCCATCATTATCAAAATCCATCCACAATGGCGCCCAACTCCAGTCGGTAGCTGCTATACCGGAATACAAACCAATTTCACTGAACATTCCATTTCCCCGGTTCCATTGAAGATTATTCCGGGTATACTGGTAATTATAGCCATAACTTATTTTACCATAAAAAATATTGTATTCATCTTCTCCCAGCGAACGTTTCAAAATATAAGGATCTGCCGGCATCATGTCCATGGAAACAATTTCCGGGTATGCATCATTGTTAATATCTGCCACATCAACACCCATGGAGTACTGGCTGGTATGCATCAGGTGTTCGTTGCTTTGCTCTTTAAATGTGCCGTTTTTTTGATTGATGTACAGGTAATCGTTTTCATGAAAATCATTGCCGATATAAATATCCGGGTAGCCATCCAGGTTAATATCTGCTATGGAAATACCAAGGCCATAACCGATCGCTGTGCTATAAATTCCTGTTTCCCGCGTTACATCAATAAATGTATTTCCATCATTTCGATAGATCCTGTCACCGGACAGGGGATGATAACTACCTTCAAAGTTATCCCGGGGCCTGTAGGTCCCATTTTGATGCACGGAATGATTCAGTAAAAACATATCCAGGTCGCCGTCCATATCATAATCAAAAAAAGCAGCCTGTGTGCTGAACCCAGAAAAATCCAATCCATATTCCACTGACTTGTCAGTATAATGCGGTATACCATTATTATCAATACTATCGCAGATGAGTAGTTGATTTTTACTTTTCAGGGTTTCATACTGGCCAACACGACAAACATATATGTCCAGCAAACCATCGTTATTTATATCCACAACGGAAATACCGGTTGACCAGCCGCCATCCTGCGGTATGTTTGCTTCTTTGGTAACATCTTTGAATTGGAGGTTGCCTTTATTGAGATAAATTTTGTTTTGGTCCTGGTTACTGCCAAAAAATAAATCGATCAATCCATCATTATTAAAATCACCCGCACCCACACCACTTCCATTATAAAAATATATGTACTTAAAAAGATTAAACTCCTGGTCATAAGAAAGATTATTGCTGAAATCGAGACCTGTACTTTTTTGATCCAATACCTGGAACATCACATTTTTTTCATTTTCTTTTTTTGCGCAGGAAAACACGAGTAAGAGCACACCGATCAAACAGGTATTTATCAGGTAGCCAGCTTTTGTACTGCTATCAGGTTTATGTTGCGTCGCACCCTTCATCTTTCTGTTATATATTTTGCATTTGCATTTAGCATGTTTGTGTTAAAACTGGCGCTGTATAAACCACAGTCAGCAGGATCAAATTTCTGTGGGAAGATAAACAACATCAAATGTATATTTTCATCATAAAGCTTTTACAGTTGCTAACAGGAAGAATATTAAATTTAATGTAAAAAATAGATAAGGAATTATATTGTAACAAAATTGCAGGGCAAATGGCCCTTTTTTAAATTAGTTTAATTATGAAACGATGGATCGTCTTTTTTCTATTGCTGTTAATTGTCATAATAGCTGTTATTTACCTCCTGATACCCTCTCAATTGACCATTAAAAATATGGTTATGGTTAATGCAAACCAACATGCAGCATCACGACATATTAACAACCAAATGCAGTGGAGTTCATGGTGGCCGGGTGAAACACCTTTACTATATGAAGGCCGGCAATACACGATCAATCCATTGGCTTTTGATGCAACAAAGGTGATTATATCCAGCAATAGCAATAGTATAACCGGCTTAATGAAACTTTATCCTTTGTCTACGGATACCTTATCCATTCAATGGGATTTTAAAAAGGATGCGTCTTCCAATCCCATTCAACGGGTGAAGGATTATTTTTTTGTGAAACAAACCAGCCATCAATTCAATCAAATCATTACAGCAATGAAAGAATTTATGGATGCACCTCGTAATCTGTATGGGTTTGAGGTACAAGAAACAATTGTACCCGATACTTTAATGGTGGCCATAAAAACAGTTATTGATCATTATCCAAATACGGATGATGTATATAAACTGGTTGAAAGACTCCGCGACTATATTAAAAGATCGCAAGCAGACGAAACCAATCAACCCATGCTGAACATTTTAAAAATTGATTCATCCAAATACCAATACATGGTTGCTATCCCTGTAAATAAAGTATTACCCGGCGAAGGTGAAATCCAAATGAAGCGCATGATACCGGGAAATATCTTGGTTACTGAAATTCGCGGTGGTGAAGCAACTATTGATGCAGCATTTGATACATTTGATAAACTGATCGCTGATTACAGAAAGACATCACCCGCCATTCCATTCCAGTTATTAATCACAAACAGGAAGGTAGTAAGAGATACTTCGAAGTGGATCACAAAATTGTATTACCCCGTTCTGTAATTGAGTTTTTATTGCTGGTTATTATTTATAGTAAACAACAAAGGCTTGTCATTATTCCGGGTCATTAAAAAATGATCTTCACCTTTAATTTTCAAAGACTGAATACTCCTGATCTCTCCCAGCAGGTTAAGACCCGTTTTGGCTGGTTTGATGACAACAAACTTACCATTGCCCTTATTTAAAAGAACATTGCCATAGTCAGCATCCAGCCTGCCAAACTGGGGAAGCCAGCCATATTTATTACCACCGGTAACCAGGTCTGTAAGTCCATCATTATTTACATCCATTGCGGTAATTGCGTTTACACAAGAAAATTGTATTACTGCAGGGAGTTTGGTGAGGGTAAAATTCCCTTTACCATCGTTAATGGCAACAGATGAAGATGGATAATTGAAATGCTTTACTTCTGCATCTTTGATCAATTCATCCGAAAACAGGTCCTGCACAGTACTCCTGGCATATTCTTCATTCCTTAGATTTTTCTTTTTAAGTCCGGGCAATTGTTCGGTAATCTCCCGTTTCATAAATACGGGTACATCTTTACCATTTATATGGCGGGTAATGATTTTATCATTCATTCCATTTTTATCAAAATCATTCATCCACATTTTTACGGGATGATCTTTTCCTGGTTCCAGGTAAAAGTTTTCACCAATATTACCTAATACCAGGTCCACATCTCCATCATTATCCAGGTCTGTAGCCAGCACAGTTTGCCATAAACCAGAATATGTTTCAAGACCTGATTTTATTTCAGTAAACTTATTGTTGCCACTGAAGCTGAAAATTTTTGGATAGATCCATTCGCCAATAATGATCAGTTCTTTTTTATGGTCTCCATTTACATCGGCCCAGGTGGCCCCGGTAATCATTCCTGCATGTTGTATGCCCGGATTTTCTTTACTGATATCTATAAATTTCCCCTTGCCATTATTTAAAAGCAACATGCTTACTGGAGTAGTGCCATAATCACCGGGAACGCTGTGGCTGCCTACAAAAAGATCCAGGTCGCCATCATTGTCAAAATCATGCGCAGCAACGGTAGCCGTATTCATTGTGTTTGCCGGTAATGCATTTGCATCAAAAGTAAAATTTCCTTTCCCATCGTTAATGTATAACCGGTTTTGTAATTCTTTTGAACCAATTGAATAGTTATTGCCTCCGCTGCCCACGAATAAGTCCTGGTCCCCATCTTTGTCGGCATCAAAAAAGAGCACTGCCACATCCTCATACATTTTAAATGTTTCAAAGATGGGATCCTGTTTCAATTCAAATCCTTTAGCCGTTTGTATGTAAAGCTGGCCTGGTTGATTGGCTGCTCCTCCTATATAAACATCCTGCATGCCGTCTCCATTTACATCTGCAACAGCCGCTTGCGGTCCTTCTCTTGATAATAATACAGGTATATTTCTTTCATAATAAAAATCCGTGTAATCGTCTTCCTGGTGGGATATGAAATGGTTGTTAACCAGGCTAAACAGTAAATTTTTGTTTTCTGTAATCAAACTTGCAGTCATAAATGGATTTGGTGTTTGAAGCGAAGTCGATTTTTGAATCACATGAACAGAATCGATTACTGGAGTTGTGATCCTGCTGATGGAATGATCGGGCCAAATGATTTGTACGGAATCTAATTTTTTATCACCCAAGCCTACCAAAATTTTATAATCCACGGAAGATTGAAACCCGCGGCTTGGCATCAGGTCCCTACTTATAATTTCCTCACCTGCAAATAATTTTACCTGGCTGCCAATTGCAAAGGTGTTATTGCCATTTCCTTTTAACTGGAAACCGATAAAATGATTGACTTTAGATTTCGCTGATTGTTCGCGGTTATTATTCCGGTAAATAAAAGCTGGTTGGTTTACATTATTAATAATGAGATCCAGGTCGCCATCATTATCCAGGTCGCCATAGGCTGCACCATTTGAAAAGGAAGGTGTGGTAAATCCCCATTCATTACCTGCATCCGAAAATTTTAAATTACCGGTATTGCGGAATGCTTTATTCAGCACCGGTTTCGAAGGCATTTTTTGAATCACGGAATCAACTGCGGCTTTTTCACCAGTCATAACCATATGCTGGATCACATCATTGGCAAAAAACTCCATAAAGTCCTGGTCCGTTACATCGTTGTAAATACCATTGCAGATATAGATATCCGTTAGCCCATCGTTATCTGCATCAAACATGAGTCCGCCCCAGCTCCAATCTGATGCGGCCACACCACTGTAATGCGCAATGTCCATGAATTTCCCATTACCATTATTTAACTGCAATGTGTTTTGCATGTACTGGTGGTAAAACCCTGAATTGACTTTCAACCGGTATACATCAATGTTGTCAAAACTGGAGGTTGTTTTTAACCGGTAATCATCATCGGGCAGCATATCAGTCACCAGGATATCGGGATAACCGTCATTATTTATATCGGCCATATCTGCACCCATACTGGCCAGGCTGGTATGTTGTAAATAATTTTCTATCTCGTCTTTAAAAGTTCCGTTTTTCTGGTTGATGTATAAATAGTCTCTTTCAAAAAAATCATTGCTTACATAAACGTCAGGATAATGATCCCCGTTTACATCAGCCACGGTTACCCCCAGTCCAAAACTAATCAGGCTGCCATAAATCCCGGCTTCTTTACTAACATCTGTAAATTTGCCATTATCGTTGCGTAATAAATGATCACCACCGCCTTTTAAAAAATCAGCAACAGGCCAGTCTTCCGCACGCAGGTTTCTTTTGTTGGCGTAATTAAGCGTGTTAACCGGGATAAAACTGTTATTGATGATGAACACATCCAGGTCGCCATCTATATCATAATCGAAAAATGCAGCATGTGTTGTATATCCACCTTTATTGGTGAGGCCATATTTTTCCGCTTCTTCCGTAAAGGTTAAATCATGGTTATTGATGTATAATTTACTTTCTGGTGGAACACCATTCATATAACCCGCATTGCAAACATAGATATCGAGCCATCCATCCGCGTTGATATCTACCATTACAACACCAGTGCTCCATTGTTCTTTGTCTTCAATACCCGCGTTAACCGAAATATCATCAAATTGCCAATCTCCTTTATTCAGGTATAATTTATTGCTGCCCATATTGGCAGTGAAAAATACATCAGCTAACCCATCATTGTTTATATCACCAATACCCACACCGCCACCGTTATAATAGTTACGGTAGCTAAAGATGTTGAAGTCTTTTGTATTGTATATAGCATTGGTAAATTTAATGCCTGAGTTGTCAACTAATGTAAACAGGGGTTGCTGTTTTTTTTTATTCTGGCAGGAAAAGAAAGTAATAAATACCAGAAGGGCAAGAAAGAGTTTTTGATTCATAAGTGGGTTGAAATTGAAAAAGGTCATTGTAAAAATGACCTTTTTCACTCATAAAAAAAATAGAAAATCTTATTAGTAACCTGGGTTCTGTGTCAGGTTTGGATTAACTGCTAATTGGGTACTTGGGATTGGGAATAACAGGTTTTTGGGAAGGTTTACGCTTTTTTCCTGCCATGATTCCAGGAATTTGCCAAATCGGATCAGGTCCTGGCGTCTCCAGCCTTCCCAATACATTTCTCTTCCTCTTTCATCAATCAGGTTATCATAAGTTACAGCTGCTAAAGGCGTTGCACCGCGTTTTAAACGAATGTCATTTACAATAGGTAAGGCCCCAACAGCATTATTCATTCTCAGCATAGCCTCTGCTTTCATTAACAGCACATCAGCATACCTGAAAATAACCCAATCATTATTTTTTTGATCACCGGCTGTGGCATAGTCAAAAGGATATTTATTCACCCTGATACCGGTAATCTCTAAATTATTGCCTGTTTCTCGCAGCTGTACCTGCGGCGTAAATACCAATGGATTACCTTTTCTATCATTCAAGGCTGCATCTGTTGTTAAATTATACTGTTGACCTATAAGAAATCCTACATTAATTCTTTGTCCCGGATTAGGTAGTGCACCCGGGTAAGTATAATACATTCCCCTTCTTTTATCAACGGCTTCAAACTTGGCGTAAAAATCAGATAATGTTGAAAATCCATTCCATCCATCAGGATTCATATTATAGTGATGAACCTGGAAAGCTGTTCCCCGAACATTTCCGCCTCTGTCCCCAGCCTGATTAAATAGGGTGAAAATATTTTCTGTAGATATAGAATTATTTGTAGGTGCAAAGTTGTCAAAATAAGGATTTGATGAAACACTGTAACCGGTAATTTGATCTGCCAGTGTGACCACTTGCTGCATATGTGCCGGATCAAAATCACCAGGTTCCGGTTGTGCACCCCTGTTTGCATACGTTGCATAATTCAGATAAATTTTCATTAACAATGCACGGGCAGCATTTTTGCTAGCAACATATGCTGGCCCTGTTGCTGGCAGATCATTCATAATGGCGTTCAGTTCACTAATTAAAAAATCTGCTGCTTCTGTTCCTTTTAGTGTTACCGGTAAAATCTTATAATCTGTTAGATCTTCGCGGTAAGGAACCTGGTCGTAACCATCTAATACTGCATACATGGTCAATGCCCGGATAAACCTGGCTTCAGCAGCTTGCTGAGCACTTGGATTAAATTGTAAAACATTCGAAGCCGCAAATTGAGCACTCAGTAAACCATTGTATGCTCCATTAATTTGGCCTTGTTCTGCATTCCAGGTATGCGCATGCAAAGCACGCCATTGGCCGTTATCATCCCAGTCCGGGCCACGGGTAGGTGCAATTGTTTCGTCGGTGGTGTGTTGTGAAATATGCCACAGATCTCCGGTCTGGTATGGCCCGCTCAGGGAGTTGTATGCATTGGTTAATAACTGAGCAGCTGTAATGTTGCTCGTATTATTTTCATCTAATTCTCCCCTGAAAGTTTCCTCCAGTTTTGTACAGGACAGGAGAACGAAGGTGAGAAATAAATAAAGTGAGATTTTAAAATATTTCATACAGTATTTTTTTTAATTTCTATAAAGTAAAGTTTACACTGAGCATAACGGTTCTTGCAGAAGGATAAGGGATATACTCAATGCCCAGTGAAGGGATACCGCCAAATCCACCATCTGTATTTACTTCGGGATCAAATCCGGTGTAATTGGTAATTACAAATAAGTTTTGACCGGTTAAAGAAATAAAAACATTTTTGAAATTCTTGCCTATATCGCCCACTCGGTACCCTAATGATGCATTGGCCATTTTCAGGTAATTGCCTTTTTCCAGGTTCCTTGTTGATGGTGCTGGTGCATTTGAAATGGCTTCTTTAACCTCGCCTCCAATTAATGACTTTGCAATGTTCCTTGTTCCCAGGTTTCCTATTCCAAGTACGGAAGCAGCGGTATTATTAAATAAGTAGTGACCGAAAGTTCCATTCATATTGATGGTTGCTGAAAACCGCTTGTAGGAAAAATCTGTTGATAAACCTAAAAGCATCTTTGGATTCGGACTTCCTGCATAAATTAATGTGTCACCACCCTTCAGGTAGATACTCTGTCCTGTTGCTTTATCAATGCCTTCAAATTGTCTTAAATACCAAACGTTCAAGGGCTGACCACTTATAAGTCGCTGACCTCTTACGTCAGAGAATCCTTGTCCGCGAAGTTCGCCTGTTTGGTAAAAGCCGGCTAAACCTTCAACAGTGTTTTCCAGGAATGATGCATTAGCAGATATATTCCAGTTTGCATCTGCAGTTGACATTACATTGCCGGTAAGCATAATTTCCACACCCTTATTTAATACATAACCTGGCAAGTTGATCCAAATTCTTCCACCAGGTGCCGGTTGAACGATGTTTTGTTCAAATAACACGTCGGTTGTTTTCTTGTAGAAGTAATCTATTGAACCAAACAGCCTGTTGTTTAAAAAACCAAAATCAAGCCCTACGTTGGTAGTTGCAGATGTTTCCCATTTCAAATCTTCGTTTCCATAATTAGATTGCGAAATTGTTTGCTGGCCAAAACCAAACCTGCTTAAAGAAGCACCTGATGGAAACTCCTGGTTACCGGTTTTACCCCAGCTTGCACGCAATTTTAAATTATCAAAAACATTATTTCCAGCTAAAAATCCTTCCTGTGAAATATTCCAGGCGACTCCTACTGAAGGGAAATAGCCATATTTGTTGTTTTCTCCAAACCTGGTAGATCCATCTGCCCTCATTGTTGCTGTTACCAAATAACGGTCTTTGTAATTAATGATGGCACGACCAAAAAAAGATTGCAATTCAGTTGTAGGTGATGCAAATGAATTTACAAACCGATCATTTTGGGTGGTGAACTGCAGGTAATTGTAATAGTCCAATCCGACATTTGTAAAATCGCGACCACCGGTTCCACTTCCTCTTCTGTCAAAAACCAGCCATTCATGACCAATTACAGCATTGACATTCAAATCTGAATTTACCTCTTTATTATAGCTTAATGTATTCGTGATCTGGGAATTGGTTTGTTCATCGTTACCAATAAATGCGCCTCCCCTGCCTTCAAGGCCTTGCACATTTAATAACCTGTTCACTTGACCTTTTCTAACTCCCATCTGTCGGTTCACGCTATATAAGAACTTGTATTCTAATTCATCGGTGAATTTATATGATGGCGAAATGCTTGCAATGATTGAATTTACTTTTGCCCTGTCATCAAAATAATTTAATTGAGCTAATGGATTAATAGTAGTTGCACCAACAGCCGGATCGATCCATGCTGAATCAGTACCGGGCTTGATCAATGGATGCGTAGGATTCCATTGCAAAGCCTGGGATATCAGGTTACCTTCAAAACCAACAAATGCTGAAATGGGCGCAATTTGTTCATCCGTTTGTGTTACCAATACATTGAAATCTAATCCCAGTTTTTTGCTTTCCAAAAATCGGAAGTTTGACGTCAGATTTGCGGTTACTTTTTTAAGATTGGAAGTCCTTATAACACCTTCCTGGTTAAGGTAACCTGCTGATAATCGGTAGCGGCCATTTTCATTACCACCACCAACTGCAACATTATAATTTTGTGTCAGGGCAGTTTGTGTTATAGCATCCCATGCGTCTACACTGCTACCAAAGTCGCCTGTTGTGAGACCATAATCATCCAATGCTTTCCTGTATTCATCTGCGCTTAAAACTTCCAATTTTTTTAATACGGTACTAAAACCTGCAGAAGCACCTGCATCAATTTGAGGGATACCTGATTTTCCTCTTTTTGTTGTAATCAGTACTACACCGTTTGCACCTCTTGAACCATAAATTGCAGTGGCGGATGCATCCTTCAGGATTTCCATGGATGCTATATCATTGGGGTTAATGAAATTCAGCGGGTTACCGCCATCATTTCCGTAAGCCCCACCTCCTTGTGCGCCTGGACGGGCAGAACCTCCTGATAAAGGAACTCCATCAACCACAAATAATGGCTGGTTACCAGAACGGATCGAAGATGTTCCCCTGATACGAACTGTTGTAGAGCCGCCGGGCTGACCTGTATTATTAATTACCAAAACACCTGCAGCTTTACCCTGGATCAATTGATCGGGTGAAGTAAAAGTGCCTTTATTAAAATCTTTAGCTGCTACGGATGCAACAGCTCCTGTCAGGTCTCTTCTCCTGGCCGTACCATATCCGACAACCACAACATCACTTAAAACCTGGTCAGCGCTTGTCAGTGTTATATTGATATTTGTTTGATTTGTAATGTCAACATCCCTTGATTCATAACCGATGTTACTTACAACAAGCGTATTTGAATTTGCGGGAACATTCAGGGAGAAGGCACCATCAGCCGATGTTATAGTACCGGTCGTTGTGCCTTTGATGGTGACCGATACACCGGAAAGTGGAACACCTTTTTCGTCCATAACAACTCCGGTAACTGTACGTTGTTGTGCTATTGAGGTTAGGGCAAATAACATCAATAGACCAAGCAAGAGTTTTTGTTTCATAAGCAAACATTAATTGGTTTAGAAATTTAATTTACGAGTTATGTTAACAAAAAACAAAAATTTTTGTGTCCTGAAAACATATTTAGTATTACAAATCTTTGCAAACTGCACTAACAGGTGTTCTTGTTATCGCGAAACATTCGTTGAAAGTATGTACCTGATTCAGAAATTAATTAGACACAATGGAAGTTGCTGCAACTGGTAGAGTATATATCAGGCAATAATTTTTAAAAAATCATTGATCATGTTATCATATCCTTCTTTTGTAAATGGTTTGGCAAAAACACCTGAGGCACCTAATGCTGAACAGGTATGGATCAATCGTTCATCGGTATAAGTAGAGTATATGATTACCGGGATATGTGTATAGCGGGCATTGGTTTTTAAAAACTGCAATGTTTGAATGCCGTTTTTTAATGGCATATTCTGATCTAATATAATCAGGTCAGGGAAGGCATGTACATCATGAATACCTGTTAAATAATCAACTAAGGCAACCCCATTATCAACTATCGGAAGCAAATCAATATCCTGGCGCTTTATTAAAAAATCAAAAAAGAGTTCCTGGTCATCCAGGTCATCTTCTGCAAGTAAAATTTTTTTTGGGCCCATATATTAATTAGCCTTCAGGCTGTGATTGCGAAATGGGCAGGATAATTTTAAATTCAGCCCCGTTACCAGCTTTACTGGATGCGGTGATCAGCCCATGATGTTTTTCAATGATTTTTTTTGCGATAGCCAATCCAATGCCTGTTCCTTCATATTTATCTTTGGAATGTAACCGCTCAAAAAGATCAAATATATTACTAACATATTTCTCATCAAAACCGATTCCGTTGTCTTTGATGCGAATTAAACAATATAGCCCTGTACTGTTTTCTTCAGCATCAAATGATTTATGACTGATTTTCTTTGAAGATATTTTAATCAAAGGCTTTTCTCCGGGCTTTGAAAATTTTAGTGCATTGCTGATAATATTTTGAAAAACCTGCCTGATCTGACCTCTTTTTGCATTTATCACAGGCAGTTCATTCACGTTCATTGTAGCTTTTTTTTCTGCAATGATCAGTTCAAAATCTTCGTGGATTTCATTAACCAGTTCATTAAGATCTATACTTTCAATCCTGGTAATATTGGCTGAAAGTCTTGAATAATTTAAAATGTCAACAATCAGGTTTTTCATTCTGCCAGAAGAATCAACAATCTTATCCAGGTATTTTCTTAATTCAGGAGCCAGTTCATTTTCTTTATCCTTCATCAAACTTGAAAAAATGTGGATCTTTCTTAAAGGTTCCTGTAAGTCATGACTGGCTATAGATGCAAACTGGTGCAGGTCATGATTGCTTAATTCAAGCGCCAGGTTGATCTCCTCTAGTTTTTCATTATTGGTGCGCAATTGTTTCTGCGTATTTTTTTGGGCGGTAAGATCTGTGAGTATAATACTCAGTGAAATTTCTTTTTCAATCTCGATAGTAGACAATGAAAGTTGAACGGGTATTGGTCTGCCGCCATCAATCAGGTTAACCTCGCCCTTGCATTCTGATTGCCAGGATTTTTCAAACAATTGCTTATAAAAAAGCAAGCTATCGGTTGAAATAAATTCTTCGAAGGGGAACCCGATTACTTTGGATAAAGGCCTGTTGGCCATTTTTGCAAACCTTGAATTACTATAGAGAACGATGCCTTGTGTGTTAATTGTCACGGCACCTTCAGCCATATTTTCAATAAAGAATCGATAGGTTTGATCGGCATTCTTTAATGTGTATAATTGATGGCCATTGGTTCCCTGTACAACCAGGGCATCTATCTGTCCGGTACGTATAGCCTCAATCGTTTCTCTCGCTTCTTCTAACTGGTGGCGTAACTCTTCTAATTCTTTTTCAAGATCTTCTTTATTTGTTTGTATGGTTTCCCTCTTAATCATTTTATTATTATTCCTAAACCTTTTAATACTTTTTCGGTGTTTGATAAATCACCGATCATCCGACGCTCCGGTAATGGCATTTTTTTTATCAGCAGCGGTAAAGCAACCAGTTGTTCCTGTTCAGCAACGATCTCCTGCTGGTAAACATCAATGACTTCTAAAGCATACCGGCCTTTTAAGTGATGCTCACAAATAGTTTTTATATTATTTACTGCCCTGACCGAATTGGGTGTGGCACCGGTTATAAATAGCCGAAGATCATATTCAAAGATTTTTGTTTCTGAATGGTTACCTGCTGTTTCGGATTGCTGTTCTTTTTTACGCATGATAATTTTTTACAGGTCGAATGTTTAATCCTACCAACACTTTTTCTTCATTGGATAAATCACCGATAATTTTCCTGATTGGCTCAGGCAGTTTGCGCACCAATGTAGGTACGGCAACAATCTGATCACCTTCCGCCAACTGCGGTTGAACCAACAAGTCCACGACTTCAATCCGGTATTGATCTTTTAAATGTTCCTCGCAATATTTTTTCAGGTTATTTAATGCCGCAACTGATTTAGGCGTATAACCTGCTATATAAAGCCGAAGCTCCCATTCTTTTAATTTTGAATTATTTTCCATTATCATTCTCTACATTTTTGGTTAGCCTGTTCTGGATCATTTGCAGGCGATTTTTTTCCATTACTTCTTTTTTTATTTGTTCTTCAACAAATGATTTATTCAATTCATCCTGGACGGTTTCAAATTCTTCTTTTAAAGAAGCGATTCTTGCTTCCAGTACTTTTCTCTTTCTTTCTATTTCCAAATCTTTTTTACCCAAGCCATGTTTGCGTAAAACCTGTTCTGTTACTTCAGATAATTTTTGCGCTTCTCTTGCAGACCCGGTTAAAACGCCCTCTGGTCCCAGGTAAACATCCACCAGGTTTAAACCTTCATCCGTAATAATAAATTCCCTCACCTGGTTTGAATGTTTCATACCCCTCGACTTCATAATGTAAAGTCCGCGATTTCTTTCTCCATTAGATTCTATATCCCTTACTAACACCCATGCATCCACTAGAGAAGAAACACCTTCATCCGTTTGTTCACTCACAATGGTATTCAATGTTAATGCCGTAAATAAAACAGTGATCTGCTCAGCCTGCAAAAAATCGATCAATCTTATCAACATGGCTTTTACTTCACTCACAGAACCAATTGTAACCAGGTTGGTAATAGGATCAAGAACTACAGTTTTTGGTTTGAATTTTTTAATCTTTTTATAAATGCTAACCAGGTGCATTTCCAATCCATACAAGGTGGGGCGGGAAGCATGCATTTCCAGCAAACCATTTTTTATATGCTTTTCAAGATCAATACCAATAGATTTCATATTACGCATGATCTGCTGTGGTGATTCTTCAAAAGCAAAATAGATACAACGATCATTTCGGTTACAGGTTTCATTGGCAAAAGATGCTGCCAAACTGGTTTTTCCAGTACCCGCTGTACCTGAGATCAGGATTGAACTGCCTTCAAAAAAACCTTTTCCTCCCAACATTTTATCCAGGGCAGGGATACCCGTTGAATGTCTTTTGGTTGATACTTCATTTTCCAGTAACAATGAAGTTACCGGCAAAACGGTAATGCCTTCTTCATCAATTAAAAAAGGATATTCATTGGTTCCATGTGAAGATCCCCTGTATTTTATAACTCTTAATAGCCTGGTAGTGATTTTATTGGTTACCCTGTTATCAAGTAAAATCACACTATCAGAAACGTATTCTTCCAGCCCCTGGCGTGTCAGCCCTTTTTGACCTTTTTCACCAGTAATAATAGCCGTAACGCCTTTATTTTTTAACCAACCAAACAACCTGCGTAATTCAGCCCTTAGTATGGCTTTGTTATTTAAACCGGAAAATAAATTTTCGATGGTATCCAGCACTACCCGTTTTGCGCCAATGCTATCAATGGCATAGCCGAGGCGCACAAACAATCCATCAAGATCATATTCACCGGTTTCATCAATTTCATTTCTGTCAATATGAACATGGTCAATTTTAATGAGCTTTTCATTCTGCAACTTCTCCAGGTCAAAGCCTAGTGATGCTACATTCATTGTCAGCTCATCAGCTTTTTCTTCAAACGCCATAAATACACCCGGCTCCCCATACTCTGTTGCCCCTCGAACAATAAACTCAATGGAGAGCAAGGTTTTACCGGAACCTGCGGCACCACAAATAAGCGCTGGTCTTCCTTTGGGAAGTCCCCCGCCTGTGATTTCATCCAGCCCGGTTATACCGGTTGGGGTTTTGGGTAAAACATCCGGGGATGTTGATTTTTTTATTGTTGGTTTTGATGGCATAAACGCTATAATTAATTAGAACTCCAAATATTTTAAGACTAAAATGTTTTTTTCATAGTGTTGCATATCAAAGGATTAGTCTTAAAAAGTGTGGAAACGAACAGGTATATTAAAAAAACAGGCCAACTTTATATTATATATGTTAAAGCCTTAAATGACCCCTTATTTTAAATACTTATGCTTGAGATTAATTGGATATCAGGGCGTTTTGTAAACCCGGTTAATTTAGCTTGGAGTTGAATCATTCCACAAATAATTGGGGAATTTTTAGCCGGGTGTCTCTTATTCTAATGCAACAGATCGTTTGAGTATCTTGTCAACTACAAAATCAGACAATGAAAAATGTATGGACAACCTTTTGCACGGCTTTAATGATGTTAGGTTTTATAGCTTGCAGCAACAACCCAGCCTATAAATCTTCTGTTTCAATGAAAGAGATCCAGGGCTCCTGGGAAATGCGGGAACAGGTAAGTTCCATGCGAACAACATATTCTGCGGGTAATGGTAACCGTTTGCAGTTTGCCGATGCCACCTACCAGAAATTTGAAGCCGGCACCCTGGTGCAAAGCGGCCAGTATAAGATTATCGCGGATTCAACAGCCAGCCGGGAAGTAGGCCTGGAGCTGAATCGGGGGGAATTTACTCACCGCGTTATTTTTGACAATGATACCTCCTCCCCAAAAACTTTTTTTCAAATCACCGGCAACAAACTGGTCCTTCTCACTGGTTTCTTTCCCAGCGATGCAGGGGTGCAAACGACTTATGAGAAGGTTGATTAGTTGATTGGGAAAGGAAATGGGAATTGGGGATTTGGAATTAGTATCTATTGTCTATTCCCTTAATAAATTGTCAAATTGTAAAACCATCATTCCAACAATTTGTACGACTAAACAATCTAAACAGCTAAACAAATAAACGTTTAACTTGTCCACCCGATCCAAACGCCATCTTCCCTGCATTCTATTTGCCAGTGTTGTAAATGATATCCTTCACCACTTACATTAAAACCATTACAGGGATTGAATTTATAGCGGTGAAGTGGGCAAACCAGGTTGCCTGTTGCATCAATAAAACCTTGAGATAGAATGCCACCGGCATGAGGACATTTATATGCGCAGGCAAAAAATTTATCACCTGTACGGCCAATGGTTATTTTTTTGCCGCTTACTTCAGCAATCGCCAGGTTTTCATCTTCGGGCAATATTTCATTGATATGTTCAGCAATCTTTTGCCAGCGGAATGTTTTCTTAAACATCAATAAAAATCCTGGGATTTATAAGGATAACGAATAGCATACAGTTCCCTTACTTTATCGAGTATGGATTTACGTAAGCCGTCAATATTTGTTTTTTCTGTTGCGGAAACAAAAACGGCATTGCCTTCCGTTTCCCATTGCCATTTATCCTGCAGGTCTGCTAATAATTCTTTTTTTGTTTCATCTTCCAGCCATTCGTCAAATGTATTTTTTTCATACATGTCCATTTTATTAAAAACGGTAATGGTGGGTTTTTCTGCAGCGCCAATTTCCTGGAGGGTTTTATTAACTACGCCCAACTGGTCTTCAAATTTTGGGTGAGAGATATCCACTACATGTAATAAAACATCTGCTTCGCGTACTTCATCCAGGGTACTCTTAAAACTTTCTACCAGGTGGTGTGGCAATTTACGGATGAATCCAACCGTATCGCTCAATAAAAAAGGCGTGTTTTCAAAAACAACTTTCCTGGTGGTAGTATCCAGCGTAGCAAATAATTTATTTTCGGCAAATACATCACTCTTGGTCAGCAGGTTCATAAGGGTAGATTTGCCCACATTCGTATATCCTACTAAAGCAACGCGGATAAATTCTCCCCGCTCTTTTCGTTGCGTAAAGGATTGTTTGTCGATCTCTTTTAAGCGTTTACGCAACAACGTTATCTTATCTCTAACAATACGACGGTCTGTTTCAATTTCAGATTCACCGGGTCCCCTGGTTCCGATACCACCACCCAAACGTTCAAGGTGTTTCCACATACCGCGCAGGCGCGGAAGTATATATTGGTATTGCGCCAGTTCTACCTGCGCTTTGGCCTGGGCTGTTTTGGCGCGGTGAGCAAAGATGTCAAGTATCAGGTCGCTGCGATCAATGGTTTTGGCATTCAGGATTTTCTCAATGTTGGTGATCTGTGAGCCGGTTAATTCATCATCAAAAATGACTGTCCTTATACCATGTTCAGCTACATAGCGGGCTATTTCTTCCAGCTTTCCTTTACCTACAAAGGTTTTGCTATCAGGATGCGACAATTTTTGAACAAAGCGTTTCGCGGTTGCAGCACCTGCCGTTTCGGCCAGGAAAGCCAGTTCATCGAGGTATTCTTTTACCTGTTGTTCGGTTTCATCTTTTTTTACAACACCCACCAGGATGGCTGTTTCTTCATTATTAAACAGGTTCTTTTTATCAAGCATAAGATCGATTGATTTATAAGTTCTTTTGTTTCAAAGTTAATCCAGCAGGATTAAGCATAAAAAAAGGATTCCGCAATCCTTGCGAAATCCTCATTCATTATTAGGTAATTAGTAACAATATGATTTTACAATCCGCTTATCGTCAGGCCAATAGAAAATGGTTTGATGTCTGGACCCAGGCCTTCCTTAAACAAAGGATTGAGTTGGTAAGTTCCGTAAACAGTAAAATTTCCCCAACCTGCCCTTGCCATTGCTGAAAAGCGGGTTGTATTGAAAAAGCGTTTGCTTTTTTCTTTTTGTGTATAATTGATTAGTGATTGTTCATCTTTGTTCTGCCAGTTCTTTCCTTTTGTATGTGCACTTAACAGGGTTCCCACTTTTCCGCCAATAGCCAGTTTTAAACCTCTTTTGGCATTATCAGGATCAGCAGTATAACGCAATTCAATCGGCGCTTCTAACCAGGCGGTGGTTAATTTATATTTTTTAAAATGCGTGGTATCAGAAACATCTTTAAAAGCTATAGTGCTTGTATTGTCTTTTATGCCAACATAAGTTTTATCAAAATAAATATTATCTGTAGCTATACCCGGACCAATTGCCACACTCAAATTTGGATTTGATTTGAAGGGGAAATCCAGCATCATATAAATATTAAAACTACGGGGCAGGCCGGAGGTATTGATGCTGTCAGGTTTGTTGGCCCATCCTGCATAACCCAATTGAATCAACAGGTGATCATTGTTGCGGGTGGTAAGTTTGGCAGGTGTAATCGGTCTTGGTTGATTCTCAATAGTTGTGTCGGTTTGTGAAAAGCCAGTTTGAATTATCAAAAAACAGCCTGTGATCATTAAAATCTTCTTCATAATTATATTATCTGTTAAACAAATATATTTTCCTGCCGGTTAATAAAAGGTTAAAGGGAATGTGGGTGAGATAGTTGATTTGTTGAAAAGTTGCATAGTTGATAGGTTTCCATAGATGTATTGTTGATCAGAAATCAACTTGTCAACTTAATCAACCTGCCAACTCATTCAACCAAAAAGTGGACCCTGCCGGGCTCGAACCAGCGACCCTCTGATTATGAGTCAGATGCTCTAACCAACTGAGCTAAGGGTCCAATGCAGATAAATCTGCATGTAAAATATTGATAACTCTAAACTCTAAACTCTAAACTCTAAACTCTAAACTCTAAACTCTAAACTCTAAACTCTAAACTCTAAACTCTAAACTCTAAACTCTAAACTCTAAACTCTAAACTCTAAACTCTAAACT
>JAKFER010000006.1:0-4777 GCA_036675565.1 Chitinophagaceae bacterium | reverse complement strand
TCATCTGGCAAAATACCAAGGGTGCCATCACTTAATTGTACAAACTGCTGCTTATTAGCCAGTGCCCTTTTTACATCGGCAACGGTTACTTTCTGATCGCCGAATATGATATCCACCTTAGCGTCAAACCAATCGGTATTATTACTAATGAAAATTTTAGTAGTAGGTTTTGCAGTATTGAACCTGAAATTTTTCAGTGCTTCAAAACCATAAACAGGCACTTTCATTTCCTTCATCGCATCGATGAATAAAAAGAACCAATTATTGCGGAGTACATCCGGACCTTTTAAAACCAGTGTCCCTGATTCTTCATGATAAGAAAAATTTGAATGCAGGTTGCGAAGCTTTTCTACAAATGCATTTTCCACCTCTCGGTTGCGATGTACAATCGTAACTTTATCACCCACGGGAACAATGATTTCGTTGCGATCACTCTTCCGGGTTTCATATCCTTTATAAGAAAATGCAGGCTGAAATACCAGGCTATCGCCTTTCTCCTGCAGAAATAATTTTATATCTGGTTCGCCAGCTTTTATTTCCTGTACCAATGAAGAATTAAAATCAACATGATACGCCCGGGTTAATGGGAATAACTTTTTATGGAGATATGTTTCCCACTCACTCTTCTTAATTTTTTTATTTCCATTTGGCAAAAATTCTTCTACAAGAAGCATGACTTCTGCATATTTCCATAAATAAATGGTTTTATTAAAATAAAAAAACAAAGGGCTTATAATATTCTGTTCAGCCAACTCAACTTCAATACCATCCACTTTGGCTTTACATTCTACAATGTAATTTTCACCATCACCATTAACCGAAAAATATGGATTTATATTTTCCTGCCCCAGGTGAAGTTCCTTTAATTGATTAGTGGTAAAATTTTTGCCAGCCTCCAGGTAAAATACAAATGGATTATCCTGCATCAGGTTAAAAAGCTTCCGTAGTTTTGGCAACATGTATTCAGTAATCAGGTCACGGGTTTCATCGGGGAGGTCATCACCTTCCTGGTGAATGATATTTTCCCAAATACCTGAAAATGGAGAGTTCCGGCTTACATATTTATGTATTTCCGGCTCCTGTAACTTGCGTAACAGGGTGATCAGGTAGCGATCTTCCTCACAGAGATGATCTGTTTGAATATATTTTGCAAGATCAAGTTTCTCTGTGCGGCCAATAAAAGAATGACTGTTATCTGTTGCTTCACCTTGAACAACATCTACGGTGAAATTGGGAAATGTTTTTTTATTAAAATTAAATACAATTCCCAGCCGGTGAGATGGCTCGGAAACTACTTCCGCTTCTGCATCTTCCGTTTCCACAGCTACTTCACGTACCGGCACAGGTGCGGCAATGGCAACTCTTTTTATGCTGCTGTCCAACACCCGCAAAAATGGTTTTCCTTCCTTATAAGAAAATTCAAATTTACCTTTCAGATCATCTTCAAGTGTATAACCATATGCTTCCAGTAATTTATTTTTTTCTTTGTCCCAGTTCCTGATCGTATCAAAATAATAGTTGCCATATTTGTTAAGCAGGTAAACAAAAACCATCAGCTTGGGCAGGCATAATACATGTTCTGTATCCTCGTATTCGCAACTAGTATCAAAATTGCGTTCTTCATTTTTACGGATCAGCACGGTGTATTTTTCACTGTTGATCTGTGCTGTTGCTTTCACTGTTTCATCCTGTGCATATTCAATCTTAACGCTTTTATCATTAGCCAGTTTTTCTGCTTCCAACATCAGTTCCGGCGAAGAAAGCAAGCGTAATATTTTTGCATCAATCAGCTTCATTTTGGCCACTGTATGGCGCTGATCATAAACCAGGTGCTCTGCCTGCAAGTGTCCGCGATCAAGCATATCCTGAACATGAAAAAGTGCAGCCGCTTCGTGGCGGCATATATCACCAAGATTATATGGACAGGTACAACGTAGTGAAAGTGTTTTGGGATCTTTTATATTCTGCACATTCACTTTGTAATAAAGTGAGTAGGTATCATCTTTTATTCTGAATGAGGCAGTGCCGAATATATCATCGTAATTCAATAATTCCACCGCATTATTCAGGTGTATCTTTTTCCCACGGCGAATCACTTCATCAGTTCCATGGGTATAAATATGTTTTATTAACGGGGATAAAGCCAAAAAAAATCAGTTTAAGGTTCGATGATTTAACGGGTCAAATTTTTATTCTTTAGGACGAAAAAAAATTTTATTACTTTTTTTTAATGCGCCAGCATCATGCTTTTTTACGGTCATTAAAAAAAGAATAATTGACAAAATTAATGGAAAGAGAATGAGAAACCTTGCAAACAGGACGTTAAGAAGAAAAACCGTGAAAGGTTTTTATGAGGCAATGAAAAGGCTTATCTTTACGGGTTTTTTGAACCCGCAAATCAGGGTTTAACCACTAATTTCCCGTCAATATATTCTGGCAATATATTAGCCAGGTCGGGTGTAAGACAATAGCGAATATCATCTTCTAATCCGAAGTTCATTAGTCGATGATAATGCGATGCATCATTCTTTTTCATGAAGTCAAATAAGTTGTCTTTTGCCTGGTGGTATATTGTTTCAGCCATATGGCCTGCATCGCAATTAATATCAAAGTAATCTTTGATCCTTGAAATAACAGCACCGGCAAATAATGTATCTTCTAAATTAATACGATCCTTCCATGCTGCGCAACCCAGGATAACTGGTTTTTTTTGTTCCACCAGGTGATCACAAATGGCAGATAAATTAGGGAATGAACCTGTAACGATTTCCACGGCTCCCTTTTCCAAAGCCATATGTAATAACCGGGTACCATTGGTTGTTGTTAATACCAATGTTTTATTGTTGATGAATTCTTTTGGATACTCAAAGGATGAATTTCCATACTGCAAACCTTCGGCAATTTTTCCATCCCGTTCACCTGCGGTAATACCATCTATTTGCTTTCCCAATGCAATGCAACGACTCACACTGTCAACCGGAATCACACACCGGGCACCGTTATACAATGCAGTGGCTATGGTTGATGTTGCTCTTAACACATCTATCACCACCACAATGCTGTTAGAAACATCGTATAAATGAAGTAAAGCAGGAGACAGGCAAGTATATAAAGAAGGCTTTGGATTCATATGTTATTTATTGTCAGGACAAGATCTTTTTCCACTGATCACTTTCAGCGTATTTTTTTATCTGCTGGTTTCGCTGTTCTAATAATTTTTTCATGTAACGGGAAAGATAAGCCTGGTTAAACCATTTACCCATCGATCCATATGGAGATTCAAATTGAAACAGGTCGATCATGATTACTCCATTATCTATTGGTTTAAAATGGTGCTCATGCTTCATCATTTTAAAATCACCTGAAACCTGTTCATCCACAAAACACTCATACTTTTTAACCAGCGTGATTTTTGTTTTTAAAACCCTGTTTTTTAACAGATGGCGGGCTTTCCAGGTCATCTCGTCGCCAACCTCCACAAGGTCATTCATGGGACCGTTTATCATTTCTTCGTTAAAACGCTCCATTGAAAATTTGTGCATTTTAATGCTCCTTGCCAGATCAAAAACTCTTTCAACCGGTGCGGCAATAAAAGTGGTAAGGTGAATTTTTGGCATAGGCGCTGCTTTTATGCGAAAGGCATCTTTACAACCTGTGCTTTGATTTGCTTATCACGCACATTGATAAAAATGGTTGACCCTATAGAAGCATCCTGTATTTTCACATATCCCATACCGATAGCTTTGCCTAAAGATGGCGCCTGGGTTCCTGAGGTTACATCACCAATTGATTCTCCATTTGCATTGTTAATGGTATAACCTTTACGCGGAATACCTTTATCTGTCATTTCAAATCCAACCAGTTTGCGTTGGATACCTTCTGCTTTTTGCTTTTCAAGAATTTCTTTTGCGGTAAAATCTTTTGTGAATTTTGTTATCCAACCCAGGCCACCTTCTAAAGGAGTAGTGGTATCATCAATATCATTTCCGTACAAACAAAAACCCATCTCAAGCCTTAATGTATCTCTTGCGGCAAGGCCAATTGGCTTTATGCCCTGGCTTTTACCTGCTTCAAAAATGGCATCCCAAATCTTTTCCGCATCATCACCCTTATCTTCAAAATAGATTTCCACACCACCCGCTCCTGTATACCCGGTGGCACTTACCAGTACATTATCAACACCGGCAAATGTTCCTTTAACAAAAGTGTAATATTTTAAATTCAGGATATCCATATCCGTTAGTTCCTGTAATATTTTGGTGGCGTTGGGACCCTGTATGGCCAATAAGGCTGTTTTATCCGAAACGTTATGCATTTCTACATCCTCATTATTATGTTTAGAAATCCAGTTCCAGTCTTTTTCAATATTGGAAGCGTTGACTACAAGCATGTAGACCATATTTTCTTCAATGCAATAAATGATGAGGTCATCTATGATGCCACCCTCATTATTGGTAAGGCAACTGTACTGCGCTTTACCTGCAGTCAATTTAGATGCATCGTTGGTAGCCAGCTTTTGTATCAGCGCCAATGCTCCGGGACCTTTCAGAATAAATTCACCCATATGACTTACATCAAAAACCCCGGCATTCTTTCGCACGGTTGCGTGTTCATCGTTTATTCCTGAATAACTAATAGGCATATTATAACCTGCAAAATCAGCCATTTTAGCACCCAGGTCCATATGTTTCTGAGTAAAAGGAGTTGTTTTCATATACTGTGACTCAGCTCGTTTAAAAATGAAAAATTATTATTTCATTATAAAAAACCGGAATAA
>JAKFER010000322.1:0-4800 GCA_036675565.1 Chitinophagaceae bacterium | reverse complement strand
AAAAGTCCATTCAAAAAAGGCAATAAAGGTTCAAAGACTTCGTCCAGGAATTGAACAGTGCATCCTTTTTCATATTCATTCAGGTGTGCATTATATGGATGTACCTCATAACCCAGGATTTCAGATTCCTGCTTTTTTAATTGGATCAAAGTATCCAGTTCTTTTTCAAAAAATGGAAATGAATTTAATTCCCTCGCTTTGATCCAGGTATGAAAAGTCTTATTGACCTGTTCGGATAATGTTCTGACAAATTCAGATGAGTATTTTTTATTTTTCAGGTAATCTTCACGGGTTCTTTCAATATTTTTTTGCTGATCTTCTGTGAGATCAGTTGAATTTGCAAGATCTTCTAAGATTCTGCCCAGTTCATCGGCTGAAAAAAGTTGATGTGCCGTTTCCGTCAAAGTGGCAATTTGCCTGCCCCGGATCTCTGCTGATTTTTTGGGAAGATAAGTTTCCTGGTCCCATTGTAATACATCGGCAGATCTTTTAATATCCGTTATTTTTTGCATTGTGTTTACATACCGATCATACAATTCCATTGCTTTAATTGCTGCCATCCTGGTATTTTAATTTATGAAGGGCACAAAAATACTGTAAGATCACCAGGCAGCAACCTTTAGTTAAATACCCGGCTGGTTATTCTTTTGGAAATAACGGGTGACTTTTTACTTCATTGATTTGTTGTGTATGCCTGGTGGTATGTGCCGCATTCATTAATACAATTTGGTAAGCATCAACCATACCCATGGGCGATTCAGATATATGACTGCGCATATCCGTTTCCGTTGTTTTCAAAAATTGCATCAATGACTTTCTTTTAAGTTTAATTTCATTCAGCGCATCTTTGGTATTACTCCACGTAGAGTTTTCTGGCGTCAGCGTTGGGTAGGTTTTTACTTTCATTTCCCTGCTTGCCATTTTAGCTAATATGTCCTGGTCACTCATTTTTATTTCAGAACGCTTTTCAGGATTAGGGGTTTTCTCCAGCATTTCATCCATCGTTTTCCTGAAAAGATTTTCAGTAAGTGCCAGGTGCTGCACACATTCATTGACCGACCATTCATCAGCTGACGGTTTAAAATTTAATTGATTTTCCGATAGCCCTTTTACGGATTGTACCAATTCATCCCGGGTCATTTTTAATTGATCAATAGCTACTTTTTTTTCTTTTTTAGTTAAGGGGTTCAGGTAAATGGTTCCTGCAAGACCGGTTATCACCAGCAGAATAAGCAATGTGAAACCAAAATTCCTTTTTTTCATGATTAGTAGTTTTGGAGATGAAGAAACATGAAATCAATGTAAGAACTGGCATGAAATGAGCCATTAAGGCCAATTCCATATGACAATTAAGAAAATAATATAATCGCATGAAAAGTTACGAAATTCAAAAAGATTAAATCCTTAGAAATGATTTCAATTCCGACGGGTTTCTAAGATGAACAGGGTAAATTCTTAACTTTCATCCATGAAGATCAAAGAAATTATTTCATACCTGGAACAATTAGCTCCGCCACAATACCAGGAAACCTATGATAATGCTGGGCTGATTACCGGTCAAGCCGCCTGGGAATGTAATGGGACAATGATTTGCCTGGATGCCACTGAAGAGGTAATAAATGAGGCAAGGGAAAAGAATTGTAACCTGGTTATTGCTCATCATCCTATTATTTTCAAAGGATTAAAAAAGATTAATGGTAAAAATTATGTTGAAAGGACCATTATCAATGCAATCAAGAATGATATAGCTATTTATGCCATCCATACCAATCTTGATAATGTGATATCTGGCGTTAGTGGGAAAATGGCGGGTTTATTAGGATTACAAAATCTCCAGGTTCTTTCTCCAAAGGAAAATACTTTAAAAAAATTATTCACTTTCATTCCAAAAGATCAGGTTGCTGAAGTACGCCAGGCTATGTTTGATGCCGGGGCAGGGCATATTGGAAATTATTCGGAATGCAGTTTTAATACTCCAGGTTCGGGAACATTTAAACCTGGAGAAGGCACTGATCCATTTAAAGGTGAAACAGGAAAATTACACGAAGAACAGGAAGTAAAAGTAGAAGTGATCTTTCCATTTTACCTGCAAAAACAGGTAATCAAAGCATTGATCAAAGCCCACCCTTACGAAGAAGTAGCATATGATATAGTAAATCTTTCCAATAATTACCAAAAAGTCGGTTCCGGCATTTGGGGAGTACTTCCCCAACCTGTTGCGGAAAAAGATTTTTTAAGATTATTGAAGAAAACTTTCCAGGTTCCCGTGATCCGGCATACAGAATTACTGGATAAACCGGTTCAAAAAGTAGCATTATGTGGTGGTGCCGGCAGCTTTTTAATTCCGGCAGCAATAGCCATGGAGGCTGATATATACATTACGGGTGATGTGAAATACCATGAATTTTTTGATGCCGACAATAAAATAGTCATTGCCGATATTGGGCATTATGAAAGCGAACAGTTTACCATAAACCTTTTGCATGAACTTTTGGAATTAAAATTTCCTAACTTTGCCGTCCTGAAAACGGGAGTGAACACCAATCCACTAAGGTATTTTATTGACTAAACTGGTCCTGGTTATAACTCACTTTCGAAAAACAAACAACAAAAACAACTATGGCAAACGTAAAAGAGTATTCAGTTGAAGAAAAACTGGCGTCTTTAGTAAATCTTCAAAAAATAGAATCTAAACTTGATGAGATCCACATTCTTAAGGGTGAATTACCCATGGAAGTGGCTGACCTGGAAGATGAAATTACCGGTTTGCAAAATCGCCAAAATCGAATTGAGGAAGAGATCAACGGAATTACTGAATTTATCGAGCAGAAGAAAGAAATCATCAAAGAAGCACAGGCTCAGGTTAAAAAATACGAAAAGCAAAGTGAGAATGTAAAAAATAACCGTGAGTTTGAAGCGATCAATAAGGAAATTGAGATGCAGGAACTGGAAGTAAAACTTGCAGAAAAGCATATCAGGGATGCAAATGAGGAAATTGCAGAAAAGGCAATTGCACTTGAAAAAGCTAAAAAAGCTTTATCATCCAAAGAAACCGTTTTGACCAACAAAAAAGGTGAACTGGAAAAAATTATTGCAACTACAGAAAAAGAAGAAAAGCATTTTAATAAACTGGCTTCAGAAGCAAAAGAACAGGTTGATTCCCGTTTGTTATTAAGTTACGAAAAGATCCGCTCTAACTACCGCAATGGACTGGCTGTTGTACCGGTTGAAAGAGATGCATGCGGTGGATGTTTTTATTTTATCCCACCGCAAAAACAAAGTGAGATCAAGCAACGCAAAAAAGTGATGATTTGCGAAAACTGTGGTCGCATACTTGTTGATACTGATTTATCAGATTCTATAGAAATTAAGTAATAAGAATTTTATATTTTATTGATAGCCGCTGCATTTTGCAGGGGCTATTTTTTTATCCCAGTGTGAAGAAAATCTGGTTAAAACCAAAATCATATTCACTAATTTGCCGCAGCTATGTTAAAAACGTTAAGCATACGGAATTACGCCATTATCGAAGAACTTGAAATTACATTTTCTCCTGGGATGAATGCGATCACAGGTGAAACAGGTGCGGGGAAATCCATTATCATGGGCGCATTAGGATTAATCTTAGGGAATCGTGCCGATAGCAGCGTGCTTCTAAATAAAAATGCGAAATGTATTATAGAAGGTGTTTTTAATTCTATAGCCAAACCATCCATTGAACATTTTTTACTGGATAATGAATTAGATACCGGTGAAGAACTTGTTATCAGGCGGGAGATCAGTGCCCAGGGAAAATCAAGGGCTTTTATAAATGATACACCCGTTTACCTGGTTCAATTACAAAAACTCAGTTCTTTATTAGTTGATCTGCACCAGCAATTCGATACGCTTTCTTTAGGTGAATCAGGATTTCAAAGACAAGTGGTTGATGCATTAGCTGGTAATTTAAAATTTTTGAATGAGTACAGTTCTTTATACCAGCAGTGGCAAAAAATAAAGCAGGAAACGGAGAAATTGAAAACCGAGAAACAGCAATTTGAAAAAGATGCTGATTATAACCGGTTTTTATTAAATGAATTAGACGATGCCCATTTCAAAGAAAATGAATTGGAGAATCTTCATGCCGAGTTAACAACCATGAACAATGCTGAAGGTATTCGTTCAGCGCTTGAAAAATCTGGTTATATACTTACCGCAAGCGAAGAGCCCATTTTGCAGCAATTGAAAAAAGTTATTAATCAATTACAGTCATTTAGCGAGTTTAACCAGTCACTACCCGGGTTAATCCAGCGATTACAATCAGCACAAATTGAATTGGAAGATATTGCTGCTGACCTGGATAATCTAGCCATGCACATAAATTTTGATGAAGAAAAAATTGAAGAGATCAATGAACGGATCTCTTTAGGTTACAGACTTCAAAAAAAACATGGTGTTCAAAGTACAAATGAGCTGCTAGAAATTCAGGAAGAATTATCCGCTAAGTTGCAAGCGGTTTTAAATGTTGATGAAGCTATTCACCAAAAAGAAAAATTAGCTGCCGATCTTTTACAAAAAGCTACAACCCTTGCCGCTAGTATTTCAGATGCCCGCAAAAAACAGGTTAAGCCTCTGCAAAATGCAGTCAATAATTTGTTGAAACAGGTCGGTATGCCCAATGCGAGATTGCAGGTATCCATTCAACCCATTTCCTTAAACCTACATGGAATGGATGCTGTGGAATTTTTATTTGATGCCAACCTTTCTGATGAAAACGGCTTGAATAATTTTTTACCATTAAGAAAAGTAGCCAGTGGGGGC
>JAKFER010000071.1:0-4877 GCA_036675565.1 Chitinophagaceae bacterium | reverse complement strand
TTTTATGCTGAAAATTAAACTGCTCATTTTCATTTGCGGACTGATGCTGCCAACATGGGTTTTCTCACAGCAAAATATTTCATCAAAACTCAAAGTGTTTATTGATTGCAGCGGAACCTGGTGCGATATGCAGTTTATCCGCTCTGAAATAAATATTGTTGATTTTTTGCTGGACAACAAAGCGGCTGACCTTCATGTGCTGGTAACCAGCCAGCCTGCTGGCAATGGCGGAAACCAATACCAACTTATTTTTTTTGGGCAGCATGCATTTAAGAATATGGCAGATACACTCAGGTTCAATATCCATCCCAATGCAACAGAAGTTGAACACCGGGATCTGCTGCTACACTACTTGAAAACCGGGCTTGTCCCATTTATATCCAAAACAGCGGCTGTAAAAAATATTACGATAGGTTTAAAGTCGGAAGAAACCGAAGGGAAAGAATTGTCTGCAGATAGTATTACCACAGATCCCTGGCGTGCCTGGGTAATGCGCATAGGGGTGAATGGAAATATGAATGCTGATGCGAATTATAAAAATACAAGCTACAGTGGCAACTTTTCTGCTAATCGCATTACAGATGATATTAAGATCGGTATGGGATTAAATTATAGCCGCAACAAAGCGGTCTTTGAATATGAAGACAATGGCTCTGCAGAGCAGTTTGTAGTCAATAACCATAACTGGTCCATCAACCATTACCTGGTAAAAAGCATCAGTCAGCACTGGAGCTGGGCCTGGGAAGTTAAGTTAAGCCAGAATAGTTTTTCCAACAGCAAAAGCAGGCTCTACCTGAGCCCGGCCGTGGAATACAATATCTTTCCCTATAAACAGGTCAATAACAAACTCTTTACACTTAGCTATGGACTTACGTTTCGAAAAAATCAATATTACGATACCACGATTTATAACAAAACAAAAGAAACCCTATACGGCCACAAGGCAACCGCTTATCTTTCGCTGAACCAAAAATGGGGGATGACCTATGCCGGGTTATCTTATCATAATTATTTTCACGACTGGTCATTTTTTAACCTCGGTGTGGATCTCTATGCTAATGTCCGGATCACCGGCGGCCTGTCCGTATTTGTCATGGCCTTCGGGGGAATCACCCGTGACCAGGTTTTTTTGGTGAAGGGAAATGCTTCCCCCGAAGAAGTACTGGCCAGGAGAAGACAACTGGCCTCAGGATATAATTATTATTCGGCTATGGGTATCAGTTACCGTTTTGGATCCAGGTTGAATAATTTTGTCAATCCCCGCTTTGACAGAAGCGGGTCAATGAATGATGATTGATATGGGAACAGTACTTAAAATTTATTTTCAAAGCCGGTCAGTAACTCATGCCGTATATTCCTTTTTCTCAAATCGTTGATCAGGAATAAACCAAATTCCTGCTACTATGATATATAACAACAAACCAAAATAAGGGTGTATAAAACTAAAAACTATGCCTCCAAAATAAAGGACGATTGACATTTTTCCTTTGCGATCATTTCCCACTGCCCTGGTGATCAGGGCATCCTTGCCATGCAGTGTAGTTAGTGAATGAAGAAGAATATAATAGGCAAATGCACACATCAGCATGACTATCCCATATAAGCTAACTGGTATTGTATCAAAATTGTTTTCTCCCATCCAACCGGTAACAAAAGGTATGAGCGATAACCAAAAAAGCAAATGAAGATTGGACCATAAAACCCTTCCATTAATATGTTTAACAGCGTGCATAAGGTGATGATGATTATTCCAGTAGATTCCCAGATAAATAAAACTTAGGACATAACTTATAAGTACAGGGAACAAAGGTTTTAAGGAACTTAACTCGCTACCATGCGGTATTTTCATTTCCAATACCATGATGGTTATAATAATTGCCAGTACGCCATCTGTAAAAGCTTCCATTCTTGCTTTTCCCATATTTGTAATTTTAATTTTGGTTGCTTCAATTTAAAGGATTTTTTCTTTCTCAAATGATTTACTTCAAATTACAATGTTTCTGTGAAACGAAAACTTAGCACACGAGCAGTAACCGTATTAAAAAGGGAAGAAGCAGTACCAAGGTTAGGATAATAGGTATATTAAATTTTGCTATTAACAGGCAGCCTTCGCTACTTGCAAATCAAAAATATTTGATAATCTACCGGTCATGGACATTTGAAAAAATTGTTTTATAAAAAATGCTATCATTGATATGAATGTAAGAATCGGCAATGATGTACACCTCGAGGAAAATGTAAAACTGCCTGAAACGTTTTAAGATTTTTATGTCATCAGAGAGGGTATTGTAGTTATCAAAAATGGGGGTCACCATTCCTGTAGGATTCAGAATACCAGTTTAAAAGTATAATTGGCATTATAAATGACATATTTTTTTTCAGGTCGCTAAGAAAATTTAAATACATAACGGCTAAGATTAATCGTTGCTCTGTTGGAAACGTCTTTTTTAATTGGCGTATTTATTAATCTCCACATAAACCAACGACAATGAAACGATTGTTTTTATGATGATTGCAGCAGCTCTGCTTTTCTCATGCAATGAACAAACCGAGGGGGGCGGTCCCCGGGCCGATGATGATGATCAGTCCATGGCCCAGCGCAATTCAGAAAACAGCCGGGAAATTTACCGCGCTATAGAAACCGGTGATGTCAGCCGACTGGACAGTGTACTGGATGAAAATATCATTGACCATAAAGCCAATCCTGATGGCAGTGATTTGAAAGGACGTGACAGCGTAAAACATTTTATCAGCCAGATTCATAACTATTTTGATGGTTTGAAAGTGGAACATGTATCCGATGCCACTTCAGCTGATGGCAACTATCATTTTGCATTGGTAAGAATGACAGGCAAGGCAAAGGAAAATCCCTGGGGCATGCCGGTTGGAATGGATATGGATGATACCATGGTGGATGTTGTTAAAATGAAAAATGGCATGGCGACCGAACATTGGGGATTTATGAGCCAGCAGGATGTCAATGAAATGATGGGAACCATGAATGGTGCAAAACCAACTACTGATACAACCAGGAAGTAATATTCATTTGTATCATGTTTTAAAACCCCGGCCATTACCGGGGTTTTTTCCTTAGTACTAGTAAAAGTGAAGACTGTCTATTGCGAAAACCTTACAATGTGGCTGTACCATTTTCTATAAACCGGATAGATACTGCTTTGTCAGGATCTGTATTACCGGGTGAGCCGATAAATAAAAGGGTATATATTTTATTTTCCTCCAGTTCGATCGTGCGCTGAACATTAAATGCACTTCCACTACTGACAGATATATTCAATGATCCTGCACTTACCTGTCGGAAATCTGATACGGTTCCGTAATTTGAATGATCATCTGCCGCTCCAATATTTATTGAAGCTGATAAAGTAGAATCAGCAATGGCATTGATATACCTTACCCAGGCCTTACCGGATACAGGTGTAACTTGCTCATAATGATCCTGAACTACTACATTTTTATAATCCCCATCATAACCCAGTAAAAAAGCTGAATAATACATACTGTCTGCAAAATCATTTTGATTGGTGGCTATTGTGGACCCGGTTGTATAATCAAATGTCCTTACCTCCCTGGAGCCAATAAAAATAGGAAGATAAGTGCCTGTATATGCAGAATATTCCAAAGCATTATTGCCAAATGGATTTCCGGATAAAGTAAATCCAACTGCAGGTTTGTCAACGGCAAGATTGAAAGCCATTAAATACGCTTTGGGCACAGGTGTTATATCTTCGTCTTTATTACACGAAGTAAAAAAGAATACGACAATAAGAGACGCGATTAAAAATTTTGGGATGAATCGAATTTCAAATTTTTTTTTCATGGAGTATTTTTTTAGATTAATTAATACAAGTTGTAATCCCAAAAAAATAATACCATCATAGTATTCTTAGCGTTAAAGTTTTTTTATAATTAAATTTTTCTCATAAAAAAGCCAGATTTACAAATTTGTAAATCTGGCTAACATCAAACACAACGGTTTTAATTTTCGTTTCTTCCTTTGTTTAATGCGCTTTCAATATCCTCGCGGTTATTGCCTACTTTTTTGATAGTATTCTTTACTTGCTGTATGGAAACACCAAACTTTTCCGCGATATATTGCAACTCGTAGTTTTCATTACCGTCTACCTTTGAACGGTCCCTGCCATCTCTTAAATTTTTATTATCTGCCATAAAATAGGTTTTTTAAAATGATCAAAAAACTTATGCCAGCAACATTCATATTTTAGAAACTTTTTGAATGGATCATCCTATTGAAATTTGTAAATATATATCAATGTGAACAGGATAAACATAATCATACTTATAAGATGGACGGTTAATGAACCATAATTGATTTTATATTTCTGCTTAGCCAGGCTCAGTGCATAATAATAAAATATCCAGGTTATACCGCCGGTCAGGAAAAATAATAACACAAAATGATGAGCACCGGGAAAAGAATTTGAATGTTTCCCGATTAATTGGAAAACAACCCAGGAAAATAAAATTCCTGTTGCATAATAAAGTAGGGTATATGTAATACCGGATTTAAATTTTTTATTCAAGGTGGTGGATGAATTAAAAAGGTGGTGGTTGATAGTTCAATCGTACAAATGGCGAAATTAATCATCTGTCAGATATGCGCATTTTTCATCAAAGCAAATAAGTACAAACACTCAATATTGGTTCAGGCATTTAACCAAATTCATTATATGAGTATGCAAAAACAAATGTTTACATTATGATTCAAGTTTGCCTTTTGTTATATTTGGATAAACTATAATTAAGATTTCCAATGTAAAAAGTCACCGGATGAGGCCGGTGACTTTTTTTTATATAGCACAGCCATTTCGTAACTTACTTTTTCAATTAATTGAAAG
>JAKFER010000280.1:0-28851 GCA_036675565.1 Chitinophagaceae bacterium | reverse complement strand
GTGCATTATTTAATAAAGCGCCTATTCAGAATTATTCATTGTCCTATTCAGGTGGCTCGCCCAAGTCAAGCTATTATGTTTCGGGAACCATGCTTGATCAAAAAGGTATTGTGTTGAATACAAATTACAGGCGATACACTATTCAATTCAACAGCGAATCCAGGTTATTTGATTGGTTGAAGTTTGGGAACAATCTCACATTGAGCCATGATGATAAAAAAAGTGGTTCTTATGATATTCGAAATGCCATGGCGGCGCTTCCTACACAACCCATTTACAATCCAGATGGATCATACAGCGGCCCGGTTGGCCAGGCATCATGGTATGGTGATATAGCCAACCCGGTAGGTAAAGCAACCATCAATGAAAATAATACCCGTGGTTATAATGTGCTTGGAAATATTTATACCGAGATCAACTTGCTGAAGAACCTTAAATTTAAATCTACCGGTGGGGTACAAGCGATGTTTTTTGATAACAGGAGCTGGGCGCCAAAATATGACTGGCAACCCATACCACAACCCAATAGTTATTTGTTTGAGCAGTATAATAAAAGTCTTACCTGGCTTTGGGATAATTACCTGACTTATGATAAGGTTTATAATGCAAAGCATCATCTCACCTTGCTTGCAGGCAGCAGTGCCCAGAATAACCAATTTGATTATATGAACGGATCTATTCAAAATTTTGCCAGTGATTTTACCCAACAGATTAATAATGGAACCGGGCAGCAAACCATAGGAGGCAGTGCCAGTGAATGGGCATTACTCTCATTTATCGGAAGGGCAAATTACAGTTTGAATAATAAATATTTATTGACGGCAACCATCCGTCGGGATGGTAGCAGCCGGTTTGGAGAAAGCAGCCGGTGGGGTTGGTTCCCTTCGGGTTCCATTGCCTGGCGATTGTCTGAAGAAGAATTTATGAAAGATATTGACTGGTTAAGCGACCTCAAGATCAGGGCCGGTTATGGCATTACAGGAAACCAGAATATCGGTAATTATTCCTTTGCCTCTGTTTTGCAAACCGTACAATATACATTCAATGGACAAACTGTTTCTGCCGTTGTGCCATTAGCTATTCCAAATCCAACTGTTCGTTGGGAAGAAGTGGCACAATCCAACATTGGCCTGGATGCATCATTTTTAAATGGCAGGATGGACCTGACACTCGATGCCTATGTGAAAAATACAAATGATATGCTGGTGCCGATGAGTGTTCCTATTTCAACCGGTTATTCGGATATCGTTGTACCAAGTATTAATGCAGGTAAAGTGAGGAACAAAGGGATCGAATTAAATATTACAACTGAAAATGTAAAAGGTCCATTTGAATGGAATACATCATTCAACATTTCTTACAATAAAAATCAAGTGGTCAGTTTAAACGACAGTGTTCCATTATATACCGGGAGCATTGGGCTGAACCAGAATTTATCGATTCAACGCAATGGTTTCCCGGTGAGTTCTTTTTATGGTTTCCTGACCAATGGAATTTTTCAATCACAAAAAGAAATTGATGATTATGCGGTGCAAGTACCGGGTGCAGATCCGTATAACCGTACTTCTCCTGGCGATATCAAATTCAGGGACCTGAATAATGATGGTCGCATCGATGATGCCGACCGTACCTATATTGGCAATCCAAGTCCGCTGTTCATTTTTGCGCTGGGGAACAGTTTTGCCTGGAAGGGATTTGACCTCAATATCTTTTTACAGGGCGTTAAGGATAATGACATCTTTAATGCAAACCGCATTTACCAGGAAGGTATGTCTGTTGCACAAAATCAAACCACTGCGGTTTTGGATCGATGGACCGGCACCGGTACCAGTAATCATTTCCCGAGGGCCGTATTTAATGATCCCAATAAAAATTCAAGAGTATCTGACCGGTTTATCGAGGATGGTTCTTACCTGCGGTTGAAGAATGTAAACTTCGGTTACACTTTACCGGCAGCATTCACCACTAAGGCCAGGATTCAATCGGCAAGAATTTATGTTTCCGCTCAGAACTTATTTACGTTCACCGATTATACAGGTTTTGATCCTGAAGTTCCGGCGAGTGGAATTGATTTGAATGTGTACCCGGTAACCAGGACCATCAGTGCGGGTATCAGCCTTTTATTTTAAACAGATCTGGCAAAAAATAAAATTTTTTAAAATGAAAATCCTTAAATATATAAGCCTGGTCATACTGGTGATAAGTACGATCAGTTGTCAAAAATACCTGGATAAAGCGCCGCTCGATAGTATCAACACAGCCAATTTTTTTAAAACCGAAGCCGATGCTGTAGCAGCGATTAATGGTGCATATCAACCGTTACAGTGGCCCAAACTTTATAATCTCAGGATCTGGTCCACAGATATATGGGCTGGTAATTCTGTTGTTGGTGCAGGCGGTGGAACGGATGGCATAGAAACACAGGACATTGCCAATTTTGTAACGGCTACGGACAACGCTGCGGCACTGGATATCTGGCGGGGACCTGCACCGGGAATCCTTCGTGCAAACCTGGTTTTGAAAAATGTGCCAGGAATGGATATTACATCTTCAGTAAAAGATCGCATACTTGGCGAAGCACATTTTCTACGGGCACACTATTATTTTATTTTGGTTAGATTTTTTGGCGATGTGCCTTTGATCACTGAACCTCAAACGCCCGAAGATGATCTGCGTCCTGCACGCACATCAAAAGATAAAGTTTATGAATTGATCATTAATGACCTTGATGCCGCCATCAATTTATTACCTGCGCATACATCTTATACCGGATCTAATATCGGCAGGGCCAGTAAAGGTGCTGCCATGGGCATGCTGGCAAAGGTGTACCTGACACTGGGTAATTATGAAAAAACGGTTTTACTCTGTCAGCAGGTATCTGCTTTGGGTTACCAGCTGAATGCAAACTATTCAGATAATTTCAGCCCGTCTTCTAAAAATTCACCCGAAAGTTTATTTGAAGTTCAATATGCCGGTAAAACAAGTTTTAGTTTTTGGAATAATGAAAACCAGGCCAGTTGGGTCAGCACTTTTACAGGTCCCAGGAATTCCAATTTTGTTGCAGGCGGTTACGGGTGGAATCAACCCGTGCAGGAATTCATGGATCAATATGAGGCAGGAGATAACAGGAAGGATCAAACGATTTTATATGTGGGCGGTCCTTCCTTTGACGGACAGGAATACCAGGCTTCCTATTCCACTACGGGTTTTAACCTGCGTAAATTTTTAGTCCCCAAATCAGTTTCACCAGATTATGATACCAACCCAGCCAATTGGCCAGTATTGCGTTACAGCGATGTATTACTCATGGAAGCAGAAGCCTTGTGTGAATTAAGTCGCCTGGACGAGGCACAGGCACCAGCAACTTCGATCAATGCAGGTGGACCGTTGAACCGGGTGAGGAAAAGAGCAGGATTACCGGATATACAAGGTCTTTCACAACCTGCATTACGCGAAGCTATCAGGAATGAAAGAAGAATGGAACTGGCATTCGAAGGCAGCAGGTGGTTTGATTTGATCCGGTATGATAATGGCCAGTATGCCGCATCCTTTTTTCATAGCATTGGTAAAACAAATTTTACTGCTAAACATCTTTTACTGCCCATTCCTCAAAAGGAGATCGATGCCAACCCAAATTTGACACAGAATCCAGGTTACTAAAAAATTAAATCATTGTTTATGCGAAGTATAAATCAGGTGTTATGCTGTTTGATCAGCATCTCATTATTATTTGGATGTAAAAAACAGGATTATGCAGAACTGAATAAAGGAAATAACCCGTTATCCATTTCTGCCGATAAATCAACGATCATATTAAACCAACGCGAAGATGCCAACGATGCATTGAACTTTGCCTGGACCACCGGTACCAATAAGGGTACAGGATCCTCTATTTCCTACCAGCTTAAAATAGACAAGCAAGGAAACAATTTTAATACTGCTATCATAGAAGACATGGAGCATGCATTATCAAAAAAATATCTGGTAGGTGAATTGAATCATTTGTTATTAACTCAATGGGGTGCAACACCGGGAACAGGAATAAACCTGGAAGCAAAGGTCATAGCAAGAGTTGCTAATGATGCGGCTCCCATGGATTCTTCTGCCATCATCAATATCAGTGTAACACCGTATGATCCTGTATCCAGTACATTGTATATTATTGGAGATGCGGCACCTAATGGATGGAATGCCGGTGCGGCAACAGAATTAACTTCTCTTGGAGCGGGTAAATTTTCATGGGAAGGAAACCTGAATTCCGGCGAATTAAAATTTATTACTACACTGGGTTCATTCCTGCCTTCTTATAACAAAGGAGTAAATAACACAACCTTGGTTTACAGGTCAGCCGACAGTGACCCGGATGATAAATTTAATATTTCCACGCCCGGTCTTTATACAATTTCTATTGACTTACTCGATATGAGCATAGAAATTGAAGCTGCAACAACCCCACAATTCACCCGCTTATGGATGTTGGGTGATGCCACACCTACTGGTTGGAACATTGATGCGCCTACTGAAATGAGGGTTGATTCATCCAATTTATTTGTATTTACTTATAATGGATTATTGACTGCAGGCGAATTTAAAATTCCAACGACAACCGGGAATTTCAGTACAGCTTATTATATGCCATTGGTTAACCAGCAACCAATAACTGAAACCGGTGTGCAACTGGTGCCAGTTGGTGGTCCTGATTATAAATGGAAAATAAATACGCCGGGTGCTTATAAAATTAAATTGAATACGCAGACTTTGACAATGGAGATAAAACCATTTACACCATTCCCTGCAATCTGGATGGTAGGTGATGCAACGCCTGTCGGCTGGAATATTGATAGCCCGCACCCGATGACTCCGGATCCTTCAGATCCAAATGTATTTACATATACTGGTCCAATGGCTGTAGGTGAATTTAAACTTCCAGTGGAAACGGGTAATTGGGGTGGTGATTTCTTTATGCCGGTATTGAATGCTTCCGGACCTGGCAGTACGCAAATGAAATTTGTGCCCGGTGGTAACCCGGATAATAAATGGAAAATTTCAGTAGCAGGGGAGTATAAAATCACCATCAATCAGCTTTACGAAACAATCTCAATCCAAAAATTATAACCAGGTATGAAGTGGATTAATTACCTGTCTTTTTTCCTGTTATTTTTTATTGGATGTAAAAAAGATGAACCGAAAAAAAATCCAATTGTATACGGTGGATCCTACGGTATTTCCATACATACTGATAAATCCGTTTACAAACCAGGTGAGAAGGTCAATTTTACCATCGAAAAAATATTACCTGGCGCTGTTAAAATCCGTTACCGCCATTTGGATGATTTGATCAGTGAAGTGAGCCTGGCAACTACTACCTGGCAATGGGCACCGCCGGTAACTGATCATAAAGGTTACCTGGTCGATGTATTCGAAACAATTGAAGGTGTTGAAAAAGTCTATGGTAGTATAGCAGTTGATGTATCATCAGATTGGACAAAGTTTCCGCGTTATGGGTTTCTTTCTAAGTATGGCCAATTGGCTGATGCAGGTATGGACAACATTATCGGCAACCTGTCCCGTCATCATATCAATGGTATACAATTCCAGGACTGGCATTATAAACATCATATGCCATTAGCAGGAACGGTTGCATCACCCCATAATGTGTGGAAGGATATTGCCAACCGGGATAATTATTTATCTACCGTAAAAGAGTATATCAGTAAGGCACATGCGAAGAACATACAGACCATGTCATACAACCTGGCATTTGGTGCATTAAATGATGCCTCTGCGGATGGTGTGCAAGAACAATGGTATTTGTTCAAAGACAAAACGCATACATTAAAGGATGCGCATCCATTACCGAAACCTCCTTTTAAAAGTGATATTTATCTGGTAGATCCTTCGCATACTTCCTGGCAGCAATATCTCATTGCAAAGAATAAGGATGTTTATGAAGTTTTTGATTTTGATGGATTTCATATTGACCAATTGGGCGATCGGGGCAACTTGTATCGCTATGATGGATCAGCCATAAACCTGGCTGCTTCATTTAAACCTTTTATTGAAGCAATGAAGGACGCTTCGCAAGGAAAATACCTGGTGATGAATGCAGTGAATCAATATGGCCAGCAAAATAGCATCGCTCAATCGCCTGTTGATTTTTTATACACCGAAGTCTGGTCAGGAAATGAAGGTTATAAAGACCTGGCAAAAATCATCCTCGATAATAATGCTTATAGCGGCAATTCATTGAACACAGTTTTGGCTGCCTACATGAATTACAACCTGGCAAATAATCCCGGGTATTTTAATACACCGGGCGTGTTGTTAACAGATGCTGTCATATTTGCTTTTGGCGGATCACACCTTGAACTGGGTGAGCATATGTTGGGCAAAGAATATTTTCCCAATAATAATTTACAAATGAAAGATGACCTGAAATCATCTCTCATAAATTATTATGATTTCCTGGTTGCTTATCAAAACATTTTACGTGATGGCGGAAATTTTAATGTGCCTGCCATAGCATGTACAAATAATGTGATTTCAATAAACAACTGGCCTCCTGAAATGGGGAAGGTGGCTGTTGTGGGAAAAGTTTTTAATGATAAACAGGTATTACACTTTATCAACTTCTCCCATGCAAACAGTCTTGACTGGCGCGATACAAATGGATCACAAAACATTCCACAAACAAAATCTGATGCTATACTGGAATTTATAACCAGTAAAAAAGTTACTAAAGTCTGGATGGCTTCGCCGGATTTACAGTATGGAACTGCTATGCCTTTACCATTTAACCAGGATGGAGATAAGGTGACCTGGAAATTACCTTTTTTAAAATACTGGGATATGATTGTTATTGAATATTAAGTCTTCAGAATTTTTCAATTTATCATTATGCAATTGTTTCTTTTAATTATCATTTCTATTGTCAGTACTATTTGTTTTGGACAAATAAAAACCAGTCCCGGTAATTGCGATTCCTTTTTCATTTCAGGGAATGTTGTCACATTCAATTGTTCCAATAATCAGAAAGTATCGCTTACATTATGCAGCAGTGGCGTTATTAAAGTCTGGTATGAACCATCCGGAAAATTTGAAAGAAACAACCAATCCTTTGCGGTGATCAATGAGGAGCTCGAAAAAATGGATAACATCATTGTTGAAGAGCAGCCCCAGTCTTATGAAATATTTACGGATAAACTCCGAATAAGAGTTAATAAAAATCCTTTTCAATTACAGGTTTTTGATAAGTACCAGAAATTATTGTTAAGTGATTTTAAAGACCAGGGTTTGATGAGCGATTCAGGCCATGTGATCACTTACAAATCATTACGCAGTGATGAACAGTTTTTTGGACTGGGCGAAAAGAGTGGTCCATTTAACAGGCGCGGCAAATCTTATAAAATGTGGAACAGCGATAATCCATGTTATGGACCCGACCAGGATCCATTATATAAGAGCATTCCATTTTTTATCAGCAGTTATAACTATGGCGTTTTTTTTGATAACACTTACAAATCTGAATTTAAATTCGGTTCCGAATCCAGCGATTACTTTTCCTTCGAAGCACCCGGTGGTGAAATGATCTACTATTTTATTTTTGGAAATGATTATAAACAGATCATTGAACAATATATTCAATTAACAGGCAAGCCGATTATGCCGCCAAAATGGGCTTTTGGTTTTTCACAAAGTCGTGGTATGTACACGTATGAAGAACAGGCCAGGAACATTGCAGCGGAATTCCGCAAACGCAATATTCCCTGCGATATCATTTACCAGGATATTGGCTGGGTGCAGCAATTGCAGGATTTTGAATGGAATAAAGAGCGCTATAAAGATCCACGTGGCATGTTAAGAAGCCTGGATTCTTTAGGATTTAAAATGATTGTTTCCCAGGACCCGGTTATTTCTCAGCAAGGTCGTTTTACACAGGATGGACAATCCAATTCAACCAAAATAAATTATCAATGGAAAGAAGCTGATTCACTAAATTATTTTGTAACAGATATCCGTACAGGAAAATCATATGATATGCCCTGGCCATGGGGTGGTAATTGCGGCGTGGTTGATTTTACCAAACCGGAGGTGGCAGATTGGTGGGGCAATTACCAGCAAAAACCAATTGCAGATGGTGTACGTGGATTCTGGACAGATATGGGCGAACCTGCATGGACAAACGAAGATGCAACCGATCGGTTATTTATGAAACATCATTTGGGTATGCATGATGAAATACACAATGTGTATGGACTCACCTGGGATAAAGTAGTGAAAGAACAATTTGAAAAACACAATCCCAACAAACGCGTTTTTCAAATGACAAGAGCTGCATATGCCGGTTTGCAACGTTATACTTTCGGGTGGTCTGGTGATGCAGGTAATGGAAATAATGTGCTGGAAGGCTGGGCGCAACTGGCTAACCAAATACCCATGAGTCTTTCTTCCGGCATGGGAGGAATTCCTTTCTGGGCTTGTGATATTTCAGGTTATTGCGGTAACATTACCGATCATCATGCCATGGCAGAATTGTACACGCGGTGGATGCAGTTTGGCATTTTTAATCCATTAAGCAGGGCGCATCATGAAGGAGATCATGCGGTGGAACCCTGGATGTTTGGAGAAGAAGCAGAGAATAATGCACGTACTGCTATTCAATTAAAATATCAACTCTTTCCTTATATCTATACTTATGCAAGAGAGGCCCATGACAATGGCATCCCGATTATGCGGGCTTTATTACTGGAATATCCAAATGACAAGGAAACGTTTAATACAGATGACCAGTTTCTATTTGGAAAAGAAATATTGGTGGCGCCTGTAGTTAAAAAGGGAGCGGTAAGCAGGAAAGTTTATTTACCTGAAGGAAGCTGGATCGATTTCAATAATGGTAAAACCATTTATGAGGGAGAACAGTGGATCAATTATAATACCCCATTAAATACCATTCCCTTGTTTGTAAAAAAGGGCTCTGTCATTCCCATGATGCCGGTTATGAATTATATCCATGAGAAAGAAGATTATTCTTTACTGGTACATATTTACCCGGCACATCTAAACCAACAGGCATCTTTTGAATTGTATGAAGATGATGGAGAGTCTTTGGATTATCAAAAGGATATTTTTGGTAAGACATTGTTTAACTGCAAAACGATATCCACTGGTTACGAGGTTAATATTTCATCGACAGAAACAAATGGATATACAGGAAATAAAAACAGGGACATCATCATTCAATTGCATTTAGATAAAAAACCCAAAACTATTTTAGCAGGATCAAAAAAAATTCCTTTTCAAAAGGCATCTAAATTTGAAAAGGAGATTGGAGCAAACAAGGGCTTCACCTGGAGTTGGGATGAGGAAAAGGATGTTTGTAAGATTAAGGTATCCCGGGAAGATGCACATAATCTTTTAATCAATCATTAAATCATTTGTGAAAGCACTGGGGTGGGGATATGCAAAATGTTTATATAATATTCCTGACCAGTGAAGCAATATCAAAACAAGTTTTTTAAATTAACAAACCACAGCGGACACAGCGAAGCACGGAGAACACAACGCCGTGCTCTCTGTGAAAACAAAATTGAATGTGTAACTTTCTAAGCGCTGTGATCGCTGTGGTTAAAACGATTAAGAGGAATCGCCAGAACTTATCATTACCTGATAGAGTCAATTAAAGCATGATCAAATCCATTTTTTAAATTTTGACTTTTAAATTTTGACTTGCTTTAAAAAACGTTCTGTTTCTCCACTTGATCAGGTTTTTAGGTGATACCAATCATTGATTCGGTCTTATAACCTGCCTACCTTGAAGCAAATCATTTTTATGAGAACACTTCTTACCATCCTTGCAGTGTTGTCGGTGATATCATTATCTGCCCAGGCAACAACAGAGACAAAAGAATATTATTTAAACAAAAGCAAGAATCAAAAAACTGCGGGTTATATACTTGCAGGCGGCGGCGGAGCACTCATCATTGCCGGCATTATAGTAGGGGACGGTGATAATAATAACAACGACCCCAATGAATTGGATTTCGGCCCTAATTTCGATGTTGGAATGTGGCTGGTAGGGGGAGGCGTCGTTTCCGCATTAGCCAGTATCCCATTATTTATCAGTTCCAGCAACAATGCCAAAAAAGCGACCACAATTAGTATCAGTCACCAGAAAATAATAATACCGAATTGGAATTCGCATGGAACAGTGTTACAACCTGCCATATCATTAAAGGTTCCTTTATGATTGTAAACTAAATGGGAAAGTAAATGCAAAATGCAAAATGGAAAATGAAAAATGCTTTCTCTCGGTAAACCCTCTGAAGCATTATCAAAAATAAGTTTTTTGACTTTTGACTTTTAAATTTTGACTTGCTTTATTCCACCGGTAATAATATCTTAAAACTCGATCCTTGTCCCGGCTGTGACTCTGCCCAGATATAACCGTTATGATTTTCTATTACTTTACGAACAATGGATAACCCGATACCGGTGCCCCTGTATTCTGCAAGTCCATGCAAACGCGTAAATACATTAAAGATCCGCTCCGCATCGGCTTGTTCAAATCCAATACCATTGTCATTGATGTGAACCAGGTAAAAAGATTTTTCATGGTCATCAGCAGCCAGTGATAATTGGGTTTGTTTGCCCAATACTTTTTCAAAACCAATATGCACCACCGGTGGCTTTCCGGGTTGATTATATTTTAATGCATTACTGATCAAATTCTGAAAAGCCTGTTGCAGTTGCCGATGATGACCCTGCATCGTAAAGAGCTTATCAACCGTTATAACAGCGCCTTTGTCTTCGATTTCCAGGTCAAGATCTTCCAATACCAAATCTATCAACTGGTTCATGTTGACTTCTTCAAATGTCTTGGGACGGATGCTGATCTGGGAGTAGGATAGCAGGTCATCGATTAAAGAACCCATGCGTTTGGATGCGGCTTCCATCCGATCAAAATATTTGGCTTCAACATCATTCATGCGTTCCTTCATACTTTCCCTGATGCGATCGCCAAAGAAATGGATCTTGCGAATCGGTTCTTTCAGATCATGCGAAGCAGCATAAGCAAACTCTTCCAGGTTGGCATTCGAGCGACTTAGTTCTTCAACCGTTCTTTCCAATGCTGCGGTTCTTTCTGCCACTTTTTGTTGTAACTGAATTTCACTCAGCTTCAATCCTTCTTCCGCCAGTTTCTGTTCATGAATGTCAAAACCCACACCTACATAACCATTAAATTCACCATTAGCTAAATACCGTGGATTGCCTTTGAATGCATGCCATCGAAATGCGCCATCATGGCGCTTTACGCGGACAGCCGGGATAAAGTAAGAAGTCTTGTTTTGAAATGCCGGTGTGTAATACGACATTACTTCCGGCACATCATCTGCGTGTATGATACCATTCCAGGCCCTTCCTATAGCTTCTTCCATTGACTGACCCGTGTACTGCAACCATGTTTTGTTCCAGTATTCAACCGGCGCATCGGGATTGGGATCGATCAGAAAAACAAATATCGGGCTGTCGTCTGCAAGATTGCGGAAACGCTGTTCACTTTCCCGCACCTGGCGTTCGGAATTTTTTTGGTCGGTAATATTGGTAAACAACAGGGCCACTTTATTTGAACCATCATTGCCAATGCGAAAAGCATTTACATCGAACCACCTGCCCATTACTTCCGAGCCTTCCGTAAAACGTATACTCTTGCCCGTTATAGCAACCTTCCCATAAATTTCAAACCAATGCGATTCCAGGTCGGGCAATAATTCCCGGGCCGTTTTTCCAATAGCATTGTTTAACCCGGTCAATTTTTCAAAAACAGGATTGGTTTCTACAAACCGGTAATCGTAAGGTTTGTTATGATAATCAAAAAGCATTTCAATCACGCTAAAACCCTGGTCCATCGAACTAAACAAGCTGCGGTATTTTGATTCGCTTTCTTCCAGTTTCTTTTTGGCTAGCACCTGCGTGGTAACATCATGTCCCACACTGATTACGCCGCTGGCTTTTTTACCAGATTCATTTTCATAAAAAGGTTTGTACACAAAATCAAAATACAACACTTCATCTTTTCCGTGCCGGTTTAGCGTAATCGGGTATTCATAAGCGTAATAGGGTTCACCCGATTGGCGTACATCTTCTAACAGGGGAATAAATCCCTGTTCACCCAGTTCCGGTATGGCTTGTAATAATGGCTGGCCCACAACTTCAGATGTTCTTCCCCAAACTTCCAGCAATCCTTCGTTGGCCATTTCAATGATATAATTATCCCCTTTTAATAAACCGATGATGACGGGTGCATTCATAAAAAAATGATAGACTAAATCATTATTGGCAACTTCCATTTTTGGTGTGCCTCTTTCTGTATTTACAATTTCATCAACGGAATGAATGATAAATTCTACATCCTTGTTGTTTGTTAAAACAGGTTTATTTTGAACGTTCCAGTTCTTTTTCACAAGTTCACCTTCTTCATTTTTTATTTCAGACTGGAAAGAAAAATGATTGGTTTCTTTATTTTGAGATACCTGGTCAAATGAAGCCAGCATACCATCTTTTGCCGTTTGCCCGGCATTCATGTAAATGATGGAAAAAACTTCGGAGAAACTTTTGCCGGTGATCGCTTCTTTTTGTAAGCCGATGACATTTAAATATTGTGCAGTGACTGATAAAATGGTATACCGCGGCGCATCATTTTTTAGCAGGATGCCATTGCCTGGAAATGCGTTAAAAATAGCTGGATAAACTTCACCGGGAGCCGGTGAAATGGTAGTAGAATTATTTTGCATATAGGATAATGATGAAGATATGCATTCTCTATAATTGAAAAAGATTCAAACCGAAAACTGCTTTCATTTCCATGTGTTTAACATCTTTTTAAGGAAGATGACGGTGCATGTTAAACATATTAGTATTGTAGAAAATGCATGGAGTGGTTGATTTACTGTAAAGGCAACTCATTTGAATTTAAAATGTAAAACGCAAAATGAAAAATGCTTCAAACTTATAAGCCATTATCAAACAAGATTTTTAAATTTTTGGTGTTTGCCCGGGGTCTTGGCAATAAAAAATTTTAATAAACTCACGATGATTTCGGACAGACCCCGGGACGCATTTGTTACAAACCACAGCGAACACAGCGAAGCACGGATAACACAGCGCCGTGTTCTCTGCGCAAACAAAATTGAATGTGTAACTTACTAAACACTGTAGAAGGTAATGTAAAATGGAAAATGCTTTTTCCTCGGCAAAAACCTTAAAGCATTATCAAATCCTTTTTTTTGAATTTTGAATTTTAATTTTTGACGTAAAACAAACCACAGCGATCACAGCGAAGAACGAAGAACACGGCGCCGTGTTCTCCGTGAAAACAAAATTGAGTGTGTAACTTACTAAGCGCTGTGATCGCCGTGGTTAAAAACGATTAAGTGGAATCGGCTGATTTTGTCATCACCTGATTTAGTCAGATAATTTACCATTGTTGCAATAGTTTGAGATGCCTCCTGGGAGGAGAAGGTAAAATGTAAAATGAAAAATGCTTTCTCTCCTGAGATTCTGTTAAGCATGACCAAATGCATTTTTTGAATTTTGAATTTTAAATTTTGACTTTGATTAGCGCTTTCACGAAGATTTTGAGCAGACCCAGGGAACTCTTATCCTTGACCCAGGGAGCCTAAATCACCCACGAATTGTTTATTGATAATAATAAGTTGTAACTTTTTACCATAATTCTATAACACCCAAACCTGATTTAATAATACCTTTGCGCTGAAGTGAAAAAATTTCTTGCATTCATATTAACCATTTTTTACCTGGTCAGCACCACCGGTGCCACTGTACATATGCATTATTGCATGGGTAAAATGGTTGATAAAAGCTTCTGGCACAATGATGACAAGCAATGCGGTAAATGCGGGATGGAAAAATCCGGTGATGATGATAATGGCTGCTGCAAGGATGAACAACAACAATTTAAAATTGATAATGAACATAAGATAACAGAAACATCTTTTCCTTTTTTACAATTGGATGTTGCTTTATCACCATTGTATTTTGAAAAACCACAGGCCTTTCATTTCACTTCTGTAACAGAAGCACATCCTGCAAGCAATGCACCGCCTGGATCCGGGAGCATGCCTATTTATAAACGCAATGGCGTATTCCGTATTTGATATTTCTTTCCCTCTCGCCGGATCTGTTCCCGGTTAAGGCATATTACGGCCTTTCAATACAACTCTTCATCTTTAAATTTTAAATTATGCAATCGCGAAGATTCATGTTTATTGCTATTTTGGCAATGATCAGTTCAACTTTATTTGCCCAAACAACAACCGAAAAAACAGATACCATTAAAGTGTATGGCGAATGTGGAATGTGTAAAAGCCGTATTCAAAAAATATTAAAGATCGATGGTATTTCATCCGCTGTTTGGGATGTGGATACAAAAATGCTCACCGTTTCTTATAATCCCGCTATCATCACAAACGACGACATCCAGAAAAAAATAGCTACCGTTGGTCATGATACCGAAAAGTACAGGGCCGATGATAAAGTGTATGAAAAGTTGCCGGGTTGCTGTCACTACGAAAGAAAGAAAGTAGGTGCGCTAAGAGAAGATCCAAAACATATAGATCATCATTAATCAAACGCGGACATGGTACATCGCATTATTGAATGGTCGTTAAGGAACCGGTTCATTGTTTTGGCATTGGTCGCTGCATTATTTGTTTGGGGAGTTTATTCTGTAAAAAATAATCCCATTGATGCCATTCCTGATCTTTCCGAAAACCAGGTGATCGTATTTACGGAGTGGATGGGTCGCGGGCCACAGTTGATAGAGGACCAGGTAACCTATCCGTTGGTCACCAACCTGCAGGGATTGCCGCGCATTAAATATGTGCGTGGTTCATCCATGTTTGGAATGAGTTTTATCTACGTGATCTTTGAAGATGATGTAGATATTTACTGGGCAAGGGAAAGAGTACTGGAACGCCTTAGTACTATTTCACGCAATCTTCCTGAATCTGTAACGCCGCAGCTTGGACCAGATGGAACGGGGGTTGGACATATTCTCTGGTACACATTGGATGCACCCGGTATGGATCTCGGTGAACAAAGAGCCTTACAGGACTGGTACATCAAATTCGGATTACAAAATGTAAAAGGCGTCAGTGAAATTGCTTCATTTGGCGGTTTCCAGAAACAGTACCAGGTTACGCTTGATCCCAATAAATTATTGTACTACAATTTGTCTGTCAGTAATGTGATCAACGCCATCCGTTCAAACAACAATGAAAGTGGCGGAAGAAAATTTGAACTGAGTGATATCGGTTACGTGATCAAAACTTCGGGTTATTTAAAATCGGCTGAAGAAATTAGCAACATCACGCTTGCTGCACCAAACGGAATTGCTGTACGGGTTTCAGATATTGCCACCGTACAAATGACCGGTGAAACCAGGTTGGGCATTTTTGACCAGGATGGTGATGGAGAAGTAGTAGGAGGTATTGTTGTAATGCGTTATGGCGAAAATGCAGAAGAAGTGATTGAAAATGTTAAAGCCAAAATGCTGGAAGTGGCAAAGGGTTTACCTGGTGGTGTAAAGTTCGATATTATATATGATCGCGGCGAACTGATCCAGCAATCTATTTCATCCATCAAAACAACATTGATCGAAGAGATGATCGTGGTATCTCTCATCGTTATCATTTTTCTTTTTCACTGGCGCAGCGCATTCAGTATCATTATACAGATCCCCATTACCATTGCTATCAGTTTTATTTTATTGAATGCATTTGATATTTCATCCAACATCATGTCGCTGACCGGTATTGCACTGGCTATCGGTGTGATTGTTGACAACGGCATCATCATGAGTGAAAATGCCTATAAACATTTGGCAGAACGATATGCCGTTTGGGAAGAAGAACAAAAAAATCAATCACAATCATGAAATGGTTTAAAAAAAATAAAAAACCAAAGGAGAACTGGATCACCGAAGAAGAAAGACTGACTGTGATTGAAAAATCGAGCAAACAAGTTTCGCGTGGGGTTTTCTTTGCAACGGTGATCATCATCACTTCTTTTCTGCCTGTGTTTATGCTTACGGGGCAGGAAGGAAAAATGTTTCACCCGGTTGCCTATACCAAGACCTTTATCATGATCGTGGATGCAATATTGGTATTAACGTTGGCACCCGTGCTGATCTCATTTTTCATGAAAGGAAAGTTCAGGCCTGATAATGCGAACCCGGTGAACCGTGGTTTGGAAAAAGTTTATACTCCCATTATTCGCTGGGTGCTGGAATGGCGCAAGACCACATTAGCCATTAACATCCTGGCATTACTTATTTCCATTCCACTCTTAAGAAGTTTAGGGACAGAGTTTATGCCACCGCTGGATGAACAAAGTATTTTGTTTATGCCGGTTACACTGCCCGATATTTCCAATGCGGAAGCAAAAAGAATTTTGCAGGTACAGGATAAGATCATCAAGTCTGTTCCGGAAGTGGATAAGGTGTTGGGTAAAGCCGGTCGTGCAAGCACCGCAACGGATAATTCACCCATCAGCATGATCGAAACCATCATCATGTTAAAACCTCGGGATGAATGGCGGCCGGATATTACGAAAGCGGATATCATCAACGAACTGGATACAAAATTACAGATACCCGGTGTGGTGAATGGATGGACGCAACCGATCATCAATCGCATCAACATGCTGGCAACCGGAATTCGTACAGACGTTGGCGTTAAAGTTTACGGGCAAAACCTGGATACGATTGCCGCCGTTTCTGAAAGAGTCAAAATCGCACTGGAAGGAACACCGGGTATTGCCGATCTGTATGTTGAGCCCATTACCGGCGGAAAATATTTAGCCATTGATGTTCGCCGGACAGAACTTGGTCGTTATGGTTTGAATGTGGATGATGTAAACCAGGTTGTAGAAACGGCTTTGGGTGGTTCACCCATTGGCCAGACCGTGGAAGGTCGCCAGCGGTTCTCCATCAACGTTAGGTTGGCGCAGGACTATCGTAACAGCGTGGAGCAGATCAAAAGAATTCCATTGATATCTCCGGGGTTTGGTGAAGTGCCGTTAGGCTCAGTAGCTGATATACGGTTCGAAGATGGCCCGCCCATGATCAATTCAGAAAATGCTTTATTGCGTGGCGCTGTATTGTTCAATGTTAGAGATCGTGATTTGGGAAGCACAGTGGAAGAAGCAATGGAAAATTTAAATAAAGAACAGGGCATATTACCGGAAGGATATTTCTTGGAATGGAGCGGACAATATGAAAATTTAATCAGGGGACAACAAACATTGATGTGGATTGCACCGGTGGTGTTGCTGATCATTTTCTTCTCATTATATTTTGCATTTAATTCCGTACGCGAAGCTTTCCTGAGTTTGATTACCATTCCATTTGCTTTGATCGGCGGTGCATATATCATTTATTTCTGGGGTGTTAATTTATCGGTTGGTGTGGCCGTTGGTTTCATTGCCTTGTTTGGTATTGCTGTAGAAACGGGAATCGTGATGGTGATTTATCTGAATGATGCGATGGCGCAATTGATCGCGAAAAAAGGCAATTCAAGTGAAACCATTACCAAGGCAGATCTGAAAGAATATGTGATTCATGGCGCTGCCAAACGCCTGCGTCCTAAGATCATGACGGTATGTGTTTCCTTATTTGGCCTGGTTCCGGTATTGTGGGCCACAGGTGTTGGTACGGATGTAATGAAACCGATCGTACTTCCCATGATCGGTGGTGTATTTACTTCGGCCATACACATCCTGCTGGTTACACCTCTGATATTTTTAATGAGCAAAGAATATGAATTACGTAAACATGGAAAACTGGAGGTGTATGATGCAAAACATTAGAAAATTATTTTGGTTGATCTTATTGATTCCATTCAGTACTTCAGCACAAAACGAAGTGCTGACGCTGCAGGAGATCTTTCAAAAAATTGACAGCAATAATATTTTGCTGAAGACTTATGCATTAAAAGCGGAGAGTTATAAATACAGGGCAGATGCTGCAACGGCCTGGATGCCCCCGATGGCAGGTGTCGGAACTTTTATGACACCATATCCTTTCCAGGATGTAATGGAAGACAGGGATAAAGGTTCGCTGATGTTAAGGCTGGAGCAGGAGATACCAAACCGGTCCAAGTTACAGGCAAGAAAAAAATATATTGAATCCCAGGGAAATATTGAAAATGCAACGCGAGATATTACGCTGAATGATTTTAAAGCGCAGGCTAAAAGACAATATTTTAACTGGCTGATCGCCTTGCAGAAAATAACGATCATTCAAAAGAATGAATCAGTGCTGGAAATGATGAAGAAGATTGAAGAAGTGCGTTATCCATATAATCAATCGCAGTTGAGTATGGTATTCCGGGCGGAAGCGGAAATAGAAAAGAACCGCAACATGCTCACCATGCCGGAAGCAGAAATTGCAAAAGCAAAAGCTTATCTCAATGCATTGATGAACCGCGAAGGAAACACGGATTTTGTAATCGATACCAGTTATGAACCGGGTTTTATTCCTGTTGCATTGTATGATACGGCAAGCCTCGCCACACAGAGAAAGGATGTATTAAGAATGAATGAAAGCATCCGTTCCATGCAATACAATATTGAATCGATGAAGATGGAACGCAAGCCCGATTTTAAAATTCAGTTCGATCACATGTCTCCATTGAGTTCCATGATGCCGCAGGCATTTGGTGTGATGGGAATGATCAGTATACCGATAGCACCCTGGTCAAAAAAAATGTATCAGTCCGGAATCCGTTCTATGCAATATTATATTGAAGCGATGGAACAGGAAAGGTCGGCCATGTTGCAGGAAACGCAGGGCATGCTCTATGGTATGCAGGCAGAAATTGAAACCATGCAAAGAAGAATAAAGGCGATGGAAGATAAAGTGATACCGGCTTTGCAAAAAACTTTCGATGCCAGTTTTTTAACCTACCAGGAAAATAAATTATCCATCACGGAACTGATCAGCAACTGGGAAGCCCTGAACATGATGCAGATAGACCTGCTGGATGAAAAACAAAAATTTTATCAAATGATTGTTGATTATGAAAAGGAATTATACAGGTAATATATTTTATTCACTGCTGGTGCTGGTGTTGCTGTTTTCTTGCAAGCAGGATACTACCCAGGTTGCGCATGCGCATGACAGTGAGACAACCTATACCTGTCCCATGCACCCGCAGATCATTAAAAATGAACCGGGAACCTGTCCCATTTGCGGTATGGACCTGGTGGCGGTGAGTAAGAGTCACGGTGTAGGGATTGGCAGTAATTTATTACCCTTGTTAAAACCCGTGAATGAACAGGTAATATCTTCCATGCCAACCATTGAAGTGGAAAGTGGTACAAGAATTTTCTCTATCCCGGTGCAGGGAGTGATCACTTATGATACGCGGAAGCAGGAATCGATTGCGAGTCGTGTAGCTGGCAGGATTGAAAGAATGTATGTCAAATATAATTTTCAACCCGTCAGCAAAGGTCAGTTGGTGATGGAAATTTATTCGCCGGATCTTGCAGCGGCTCAACGTGAACTGATTTACCTGTCTCAGTTGGGTAATGAAAAAACCATGCTGGAAAGAGCAAAACAAAGACTCAGCTTACTGGGCATGCAACCTGCGCAGATCACACAAATTTTAAGAACAGGCAAACCTTTGTACCGCGTGCCGGTTTATAGTCCGGCCAGTGGTTATATTGTTGAAAGAAATCTGAATCAAAATATCGGTAGTAATCCGGTGCCAGGTACTTCATCATCATCCGGTAGTATGAATGGAATGGGTGGTTCATCATCTACTTCAACACCATCATCAGCTACACAGCAACCACAGGTAAATCAATCACCCGTTTTAATTAGAGAAGGCCAGTATGTTGGAAATGGTGAAACCATTTTTACTATTTACCAGGCTAATAATATGGTGGCTGAATTTTCGCTGGATCCAACTTTGGCAACCGAAGTGAAACGCGGACAAAAAGTTGTTTATCACACCATGGCCGATCCAAAGAATGTGCAGGCAGGTGTTATTGGTTTAGTTGAACCTACACAACGCAACGGTCAAAATTTTACAATTGCCCGGATGTATTTAACCAATACAAATTTACAGCCGGGTCAATTAATCACCGCTAATATCCCGGTTGTAAAAGTCGGAGCAAGCTGGCTTCCTGTGAACGCGGTATTACAATTAGGGCAACAATCCGTTGTATTTAAAAAAGAAGGTGACGTATTTATTCCAACAAAAATAAATACAGGAATTCGCATGAATGGATTGGTAGAAGTATTGGATCGCATTGCAGGCTGGCAGATCGCAAAGAATGCAAACTTTTTGGTAGACAGCGAAAGCTTTATCCGTCTTCAAACAAACAATGAACCATGAGCAAGAGATTATTCATCCTGTATATTATTACCGTTGCTATTTTAACAGCAGGATTTTTGTCATCCTGCAAAAGCAAGGAAGAAACGGATGTTTCAACAACTGAAAAAAAATTAACCTATACCTGCCCGATGCACCCGCAGATCGTCAGTGAAAAAATGGGCACCTGTCCTGTTTGCGGCATGGACCTTGTGCCATTCGATAAAACAAATGTATCTGATAATCTTACATTGAATGAATCACAAAGAGCTTTGGCAAATGTTACCACGGATACGATCAAAGAGGGATCATTTTCTTCCTTTAAACAATTAAATGGAAGACTGGTGGTGAATCCCGAACAAACAGAATTCGTCAGCAGCCGGGTAGCCGGCAGGCTGGAGAATTTGTTTGTAAAAGAAACGGGTGTTCCGGTGCGTAAAGGACAAACATTGTATACCATTTACTCTGAGCAGCTCGCCGCTTTGCAGCAGGAATATTTAATTGCGCTGGCGCAGGTTGCTGCATTCCCGGTTGATAATAAGTTTCGTCAACTGGCAGATGGTGCCCGCCAAAAATTGTTATTATATGGACAAACGGAAGCACAGTTACTACAGTTAAGAAACAAAAAACAAACCAGTCCGTTTATCAGTTATGCATCACCGGTAGATGGCGTGGTGGCCGAAATGTTTGTGACCGAAGGCCAGTATGTAGGAGAGGGTTCCGCCATTATGCGGGTGGAAGGTTATAACAACATCTGGGTAGAAGCCGACCTGTACCCGGCAGAAGCAAACCTGGTAAAAAAAGGTGACCGCGTGAATGTAAGCATCGCCGGTACAAACATGGAACCACAAGCTATGCGTGTTGAATTCATTGCGCCGGCGTTGCAGAGTGGCAGCCAATTACTAACTATTCGTGGCAGCATTTTAAATCCCGGCAACCAGTTAAAAGCGGGTATGCAGGCATTGGTAGAAATACCGGTTTCAAATACATCCACCGCCATCACATTACCGGTGGATGCCATTATCCGCGATGGAAATGGTGCGCATATATGGAAGGAGATCAGTGCCGGTAAATTTCAACCGGTAATGGTTGAAACAGGCAACGATAATTTTAACCGGGTAGAAATTGTTAAGGGTGTATCTGTAGGTGATGTAGTAGTAACCTCTGGGGCTTATCTATTATACAGTGAATTTGTGTTGAAAAAAGGAAAGGATCCCATGGCGGGACATAATCATTAAAATATTTTAAAACAAAAACAATAAACAATGAAACATTTGATCAAAAGGATGGTACCGGTAACAGCAGTAATTCTTTTAACCGCCTGTGGTGACGATACGACAACAAAAGGTGCAATGGGTGAACATGACGGTCATGACCATGCGAAAACAGAAGCGACCCAGGCAACAGCCAGCACCAGTCCTGTTTTGAAAGACGAAAAAATGAATGCCGTTTACCAGCATTATGTGCACCTGACCACCGCCCTCACCAACAGTGATATGGGTGAAGCAAAGATTGCCGCCAATGCCATTGAAGCCGGCGCCAAAGAAGTGAGCGGTGCAGAAGCCATTGCAGCATCCGCGTCAAAGATCACTACAGTCAATGATTTAGAGGTGCAGCGAAAATATTACGAGGATATGAGCAATGCCATGATCAACCTGTTGAAGAAAGACGGGTTAACTAACGGTGAAGTTTATGTGCAGTATTGCCCGATGGCTTTTAATGACAAAGGTGCATCGTGGATTAGCTCTTCCAAAGAGATCCGCAATCCTTATTTCGGCGACAAGATGTTGAACTGTGGTGAAGTGAAAGAAACAATTCAGTAATGGCTTACCCTGCGAGTGTCTCTGCTTAGCCATGTGCACAGGGAGCACTCGCAGGATTAATAAAAAACAGCGCCATGGATCATTCCCATCATGAACAAGCAGGTAACAGTAACAAGGATTATACCTGCCCTATGCACCCGGAGGTAATAAAACCGGCTCCGGGTAACTGCCCCAAATGCGGAATGAAACTGGTGCCAGTTGTAAAGAATAAAGTTCCAGATCATGTTGACCATGCCGATCATGAAAACATGCATGCTGACCATACCGATCATGCAGTACATAGCGGGCATGATAAACATAAAGGTCATCATACACATGATTTTTTAAAAAGATTCTGGATCTGCATCATTGTTACCATCCCGGTTTTGTTGTTATCACCCATGATCCAGCACTGGCTGGGAATTGATTTTGATTTTCCCGGTGATCAGTTTGTTTTATTAGGATTGAGTGCTTTTATTTATTTCTATGGTGGTATGCCTTTTCTCAAAGGAAAGGTTAGCGAGATCCGGGATAAAGCCATTGGCATGATGACATTGGTGGCCCTGGCCATTACCGTTGCATTTGTATATAGTGTGGCAGTTGTATTTGGATTGCCGGGAATGGATTTCTTTTGGGAACTGGCCACGCTGATTGATATTATGTTACTGGGTCACTGGTTGGAGATGCGTTCCGAAATGGCTGCATCAAAAGCTTTGCAATCGCTTGTTGCTTTGTTGCCTGCCACCGTGCATGTCGAAAAGAATGGTGCAATGACCGATATCCCGTTAAAAGATTTGCAGAATAAGGATATTGTTTTGATCAAGCCGGGAGAAAAAATTCCGGCGGATGGATTGGTAATGGATGGTGATTCATTTGTAAATGAAAGCATGCTCACCGGTGAAAGTGTACCGGTAAAAAAACAAAAGGATGATAAGGTGATTGCCGGTTCGGTGAATGAAAACGGCTTCTTAAAAATCCAGGTTACGGGGACAGGAAAAGACAGTTACCTCGATAAAGTGATCAGGATGGTTGAATCGGCACAGGCGTCCAAATCCAATACACAAAACCTGGCGGACAAGGTGGCCAAATGGCTAACCTATATTTCGATCATCGTCGGGCTGATCACATTTATTTTCTGGTACAGTAAGGATGGCGATCTTGCTTTTTCCCTGGAAAGGCTGGTAACGGTGATGGTCACTGCCTGTCCGCATGCATTGGGTGTGGCTATACCGCTTGTGGTTGCCATTTCCACTACGAAAGCGGCAGTGAATGGTTTATTGATCCGCAATCGGACGGCGTTTGAAAATGCCCGCAAACTCACCACGATCATTTTTGATAAAACAGGAACTCTCACCATGGGTTCGCATGAAATACAAAAAGTTGTATCACTAAATAATTCGTACAGTGAAGATGAAATTCTGCAGTTTGTTGCAGCCGTTCAGCAAAATTCGGAACACTATATTGCAAGGGGAATCATGCAAAAACTTGCAGAAAAAAAACTGCAACTTTGGCCTTCCACCAGTTTTAGTTACAAGCAGGGGATCGGTGTAACGGGTATGGTTAAGGGAAAAAAGGTTGTGGCTGCAGGTCCCAATTATTTCTCCAATGATCAGAAAGATGTTCCGGCCATTCCAGCTGACATTGACCAGCAAACCGAAACGGTCAATTTTGTAATGATCGATGATGAACCGGTTGGCATCATCAGTTTTGCCGACAGCATCAGGGAAACCGCTGTGGATGCTATTGCAGATTTAAAAGAGATGAACATCAAATCTTTTCTTTTAACAGGCGATAATGAAAAAATTGCGGCTGCTGTTTCGGGTAAGCTGAAAATGGATGGATATTTAGCCAACGTATTACCACACGAAAAGTTGGAAAAAGTAAAATCGTTCCAGGATAAAGGAGAAGTGGTAGCGATGACTGGTGATGGCGTGAATGATGCACCTGCACTGGCACAAGCCGATGTGGGAATTGCCGTAGGTTCCGGTACCGATGTAGCCGCTGAAACCGCGGATATTATTCTGGTGAACAGCGATCCCAAAGATGTAGCTAACATGATTGCATTTGGCCGGGCCACTTACAAAAAAATGATCCAGAATCTTTGGTGGGCCGTTGGATATAACGTGATCGCCATTCCGCTTGCCGCAGGAATTTTATATCCCCGATTTGTATTGAGCCCAGCGATGGGCGCCGTGTTAATGAGCCTGAGTACTATCATCGTTGCAATCAATGCAGGATTTTTGCGGTTGAATAAGAAATAGGCTTGCCCTTCTTCTTACGTTTAAATTTGTAGTAACATGTTTGCAAATACTTTCTGGTTACCCTATATCCCCGTTTTTAATAAATGGAAAAAATTAAAAACAATCCGATAATCTTTCTCTTCCAGTTGAGACGTGTATATTGAACCTGGTATATTATTAGTCATACAATTATATGATATTAATCATACTAAGTTGTATCCCGGGAGCTAATTTTGTGTGGTTATGAAACAGTGTTGGTCGGCTATATTAGTTTTAATTATGGGACTGCAGTCATTTTACCCTTTGGCTTATTATGCTTATTATTATACCAACCAGGATTTTTTTGCAGCCGTGTTTTGTGAAAACAAAGAAAAACCTCAATTACAATGTAAGGGTAAATGTTATCTTAATAAACAACTGAAAGAGAAGGAGGAAAAAGAAAGCAAAGAAAAGACAACATTGAAGGGCATTGAATCTTTGGTTTATATTCCTTCCATACTCTCCGCAATTTCGCATACCAATTTTACAACCGAAACTGATTTTCCATTTTATAGATCTGAAAAATATTCCTTCCTTTTTAGCAAGAATTGCTTCCGCCCACCCGGCGTTTGAATGTTCCCTTCAATTTTCTACTCACCTGTCTTTCAATGTAAGACAATCATTGGCATATACTTCATGATTCATGATGTGGGCAATTTATTGTCCCCGACTGAAAATGAAGATTGCATTACAACATTCATTCTAAAAGCAAATCAATACAAACATGAAAAAGTATTTTTCTTTTCTTTTATTTTTATTCATAGGTGTTACAAGTTGTACCAAAAGCAACATAGAGAGCGAACAGCCTTTACCGTATCAAAAAATAGTTGAAGGTTATGTAACCGGCGCGGCTGTCAAAGTGGAGTTATTTGCAAAACAAGGATTAACTACCGGGTATAATACCATTTATATAGCACTATTTGACTCCGTTTCAAAACAACCCATTGAAAACGCCATGGTAACTATATTTCCAGTAATGGATATGGTGACCAAAAAGCATTCTGCTCCGGTTGAAAACCAAGGCACCACCGCTAAAAATAAACTGTTCACTTCTGCCATTGTATTTACAATGCCTTCCGGTTCTATGGGTACCTGGACGGTTGACGTTAATGTGCAGTATGAGGGAAAACAAGGGAAAACCAGTTTGCCCGTGACTGTTTTGGAATCTGCCAAAAGCCGTTTAAAATCTTTTGTGTCCAAAGCTGATAATTCAAAATTCTTTGTAGCCCTCATACAACCGGATGATCCTAAAGTGGGTGTGAATGATTTGGAATTAGCTGTTTACAAATCAAAGAGTATGATGGATTTTCCTGCTGACAGCAGCCTGGCTATTTCACTTACACCTGAAATGCCGACAATGGGCCACGGATCTCCAAACAACATTGATCCAATACATACTACAAAAGGACATTACAAGGGCAAAGTGAATTTTACAATGACGGGTTTGTGGTACCTGAATCTTGATTTTAATGCAGGGACCGCTGTTGCAGATTCCAGCACTTACTTTGAACTTAATTTTTAAAAAGGAATGAAATCAAATAATCAGTTAAAGGATTATTTATTGTATTCCCATAATTCAGCATTCATGAAAATAATTCGATTACTATTGATCCTTTTATCCTGCTCTGTGATGACAGCAGGACAAGTGGTCACCCAAGATGATTCCATTAGAACGGTCGTTTTACAGGAGGTTGCGGTTTCAGCAAAACAAAAAAACCAACAGCAAAACCTTTATAATTTTTTTAGTACCAACAAGGCAGCTACTACCGAAGATATTCTTGGTCGTTTTCCAGAGCTTTCATTGGTACGCCGGGGTAGTTATGGAATGGAGCCAACGATTCGTTCTTTTAACAGCAGCCAGGTAAATTTATTGATTGATGGTATGCGCATTCATGGGGCCTGTACCGATAAAATGGATCCAGCATCTATTTATATAGAGCCAATCAATTTGAACAGTATAGAAGTCAATACAGGTGGTCGTGATTTTTTAAATGGCTCTTCGATCGGTGGCAATATAAATATGAAACTGGCAGAAGCTAACTGTCATGAACAACCGGTATTGAATGGTGCCGTAAACAGCGGCTTTCACTCAGCTGCGAATACTTTTTATCAATCATTAAGTGTTGATTATGCCGGTTCCCGGTGGGGATTAAGAGCATCGGGTACTTACCGTAAATCCGGAGATTACCGCGATGGTTCTGGTAAAACAGTTTCTTTTTCGCAATATGAAAAGGTCAATTATTCCATAAATGGAAAGCTGGTACTCAGTGACAGGTCATACCTTAAAATAGATTTACTTGCCGATGATGGATGGAATATGGGTTATGCCGCATTGCCTATGGATGTGGGCTATGCTAATGCACGTATCGGGGCGGTTAGTGTGATAAAAGAAGATCCATCTGCCCGTTGGGAGAAACTGGAAGCTAAATTGTATGCCAATAAGATCAAACATTTTATGGATGATACTGACCGGCCCAATGTAACTATTCATATGGATATGCCTGGAGAAAGCATAACAACAGGTTTTTATGCAGAAGGCACAAAAAAAGCTCGCCGCGGAAAATTATCATTGCGTGCCGATGCATCCGCAACTACATTAAAAGCATCCATGACCATGCATCAACCGGGGCAGTCGCCCATGTATATGTTAACCTGGCCTGATAACCGGCAGGTACAATCAGGGGTTGCCGCACAATATGCCATGCGCATAGATAGCATCACGCAATTAATACTAAATGCAAGAACTGATATTTCTGCTTATTCACTTACCAGTCAAATGGGAAAAGATCAGTTAGCTGTCTTTAATTATACCGATGATAACAATCATTTTTATATACCATCCATTTCGATGCAGGTAAGCAGGCGTTTGATCGGTAAACTGAAGGCTGCGTTATCAGTTGGGATAAATGGCAGGTCGCCATCAGCCAGTGAATTGTTCGGTTTTTATTTGTTCAACCAGTTTGATGGTTATGATTATATCGGCAAACCAACCCTGGAACAGGAAACAGGAATGCTTACCGATTTAACACTGTCATATCAACAACAAAAATGGAAAGCCCAGGCTACTGCTTATGTTTCCAGGGTTAAAAATTATATCATTGGCAGGTTAACACCTGATTTCAGTGCTATGACTATTGGTGCAAAGGGTGTAAAACAATATGCTAATATTGATCATGCTGTTTTAGCTGGGGCAGAGGCAAGTTTAGTTTATGAACCATCAACCAAAACACAATTTGTTACTACGGTGAAATACGCATTTGGAAATGATGATCTGGGTAAGCCGTTACCTATGATCACTCCTTTACGGAACATCAGTACCCTAAGGCAATTCTTTGGTAACTTATGGTTGCAGGGTGAAGCCGAATTTGCAGCAACGCAAAACCGCGTAAGTAAAGTGGCGGACGAAAAGGCCACGGGTTCATTTGCATTATATCATTTCAGGGCTGGTTATAAACAAAAAGTAAAAAACCTGGACTGCCAATTGAATGCAGGAATAGAAAATATTTTTGATGTGCATTACAGGGAACATCTTGACTGGGGTAATATTGCCCGGCCCGGAAGAAATCTGTATTTGCAATTAGGTTTTGCTTTTTAAATGAAAAAGTATTTTAAGCGGGGAGTTGGCTCATAGTGCTATTAACAGACTTTCAAATTGGTATACTACCAGTATCAATAATTAAATATACCAGGAAGGATATAATTATGCATTCAATGGTTTAAATTACTATAGCACCAACATAATTAGTAAACATAGAATGAAAATTAAAAGACTATTATAAAACTTACAGTTTTCATTATCCTTTGGTTTACTTTAATGACATTGATATCATCAACTATAAAAAAAACAATAATGACTTCAATGAAGGTCTGCAAGTGCTTGAATTTTCTTTGGATAATTTGCCTGCAATTTTTTTTTAGGGTAAATAAAATTTTAAAAATAAATTTTAGCTTTAGAATAAAAAACACTATGATACAGAAATCTGCAACTGATTTGGTTAAGGAAGCCAAAGAACAAATTGAAAATCTGACACCAGAACAGGTTAAGGAAGAAATGACCACCGGTAACACCATATTAGTAGATATAAGAGAGAGTGATGAACGAATACAAAATGGCAGAATTGAAAGTTCGATACATGCGCCAAGAGGTATGATCGAATTTTATGCTGACCCTTCACTTCCTTACTATAAACCTGAATTTGATAAAGATAAAAGAATCATCCTGCATTGTGCGTCTGGTGGCAGATCTGCATTAGCAGCCAGAACACTGCAGGATATGGGCTATCAGAATGTTGCTCATCTTGACGGCGGAATTAAAAGTTGGAAAGAAGCAGGATTACCGGTAACCAGATAAAACACCAGATAATCATTGAATAT
>JAKFER010000069.1:0-4988 GCA_036675565.1 Chitinophagaceae bacterium | reverse complement strand
CAAAGCTTTTATTAATAATCCACTCACAAGGTAAGCGCCAGCAGTTTCAATTGTGGCTGCTAATGCAACCAGTGAAAAAATGATAATAATGGCAAGCATGGCAGCATAAGGTTGCGACCTGGCATAAAAATAAAGTCCGGTAAAAATAGCAGGGACCAGCAATACAGCAAATATATTTTCGGGGTTTAACTGGTTTGTACTAAAAAGCGCCACACCATCGGAAAATAAAATGACAGCAATGATGATCAGGATAGATTGAAGCGTACCCTTTCTTGCTGTTTGCCAGTTATGCATCAGCAGTTCCCGCTGATAGGGATCATCAAAAATGGAAGCTGGTTCGCCGGCATTCATTGCCATGTCTTGTTGGGTGTTCATACAATTAGTTTTGGTGGTGCACCCAATATAAGACAGGTTGGTGGAATATAAAAGAAAGGCAATGAATCAATTTGACAATTCGGCAATTCGACAATGAGGGAGAATGCAAAATGAAAAATGTAAAAGGAAAAATGATTTAGTTAGTGAACCCAGAACTGGTAAGAAAAATGCAGGGCCAGGATTTTTCACTTTTTACTTTTAAATTTTGACTTGTTTCATTGAGTTGGAAAAATAATTATTCCTGAAACAGTCTGAGATGCCTCCTGCGTCGGCATGACAAGACGAAAACAATTTGGCAATTTGACAATGAGAGAGAATGCAAAATGAAAAATGTAAAATGTAAAATGATTTGGTTTGTGAATCCATGCCTGGGAATTTGCCAGTCGCCTACGTATTGTATTGTACAAGTTAACTGCCTGTATCATGAGCGGACGGAACCAGCATTGATATTGTGTATTACATTGCTAATACAAGGATATTAATATATATTAGCTCCCATACCATGACTAAAAAACTGACTGCGCTCCTATTTGCTTTTATGCTTTATTTATCAGCATCTGCTGATACTCTTATCGTTACATCGAATGCAGATTCAGGTGCCGGAACATTAAGAGAAGCTATTACAATGGCTAATGCGAATGGTTCCGGCACGGTAGATTATATTCATTTCAACATTGCTGAACTGAATTTCAATGCAAGAATTATAATTCTTGTTACTGAATTACCAGCCATTTCTTCCAACATTATTATTGATGGCAGCACACAACCCGGAGAAAGTTATGCTGTTACGGATGCTAAAATCTGCATCAAAAAAGAAGATTACGCTCCTGATTTTTCTATGCTGAAAATAATGAACGCCAGCAATGTAGAAATATACGGGCTCTACTTATACTATGGGTATTGGCAGGGGCTTTTTACCGCCATAAATTACCGTTCAAATTATTTATATGGCATTAACCTTTCCAATGCATTTAATGTTATCATTGGATCACCTGGTAAAGGAAATGTGATCAACGGCGTGGTACATGGCATCTATTCAAATTCGGATTCATGCCGCAATATTATCATTCAAAGTAATTACCTGGGTCCCGGCCCTTACTATACGGATCTATCTAAAGACATTTCAGATGTCGTATTATTATTGCAAAATGGAATCACATTTTCACAAGTCAGTGATATCACTGTCGGGGGTGATGTACCGGAAGAAGGAAATATTTTTGGAAGCGATAAACGGGCTATAAATGTTGAAAGCAAATACCCGAAAGGAAATGGCCTGCTATTAATACAAAATAACAAGTTTGCAAAAAGGTTCGAAATAAATTCAGGATATTACCCAACGAATGAGTACATCAGGATCAGTGCTGTAGATTACTTTCATCCTCCAATGGATTATAAAGTTCTTTTACTTGACAACGATATTCCGCTCCATGTGTTCATATCCGATGTGAGCGACTCTGTCATCGTTAAAAGAAACAAGTTCGATCATGATGAAACGAACATTACACAGGTTAACAAGAAGTTGACTATACTTGAATCTCCCGGAGGGGGTATCATCGGTGATAGTGACCCTATCAATGGAAACACTTTTACATCAAGGCAATTTGGCGATCTCAATACGCATTCAATTGATATTGCGCATTCCGGGCCGTTTACTATTTTAAAAAATACGTTTGAATGTAATACCCTGTACGGATCGACAACTTTAGTTTTCAGTAATTATACAACAATCCCTTATATACAAATCGATTTAACAACGGATGATCTTGTACAGGGCCGCGCCACACCAAACACACGTGTCGATTTATATTACGATGATGCATGTACTGCCTGCGAAGGTGAAATTTACTTTGCCACTGTCACAGCAGATAACCTGGGTAACTGGAAATATAACGGGCCTGTTACCGGTACTGTGGTTGCCATCGCTACCAATGATAAAGGCTATAGCAGCGAGTTTTCCACGCCGCTCTTCAACGAGTCTCAAAAAATAGAAAAGCACCCTACCTGCGGAAAAAATAATGGCAGTATTACAGGCATAACGGTTGAAGGCGCACAGGCATATTTCTGGTTAAATTTTTTTACCAACGACACAGTAAGCCACTCCATTGACCTGGTGGATGTCGGGCCGGGAACATACCAGTTGTATGCAGTTCATGGGGGTACTTGTATTAATAGAATGAATGCCATTCATCTTTTGGATCAAACACCATCTATAAGAACAGACTGGATGACAATCATACAACCATCCTGTGGCCAGGCAAACGGAATTCTTAGAGACATTTCTGTTTTGGATGGTCAGCAATCTGTTTATAAATGGGTGAACAGCCAGGGTGAAACTATTGGCAGTGACTTATCCCTATATGGTTTATCAGAAGGTGTGTACACTTTTATTGTAACTGATACTACTAAAGAAGGCGGGTGCTCTTTTAGTGAAACCTTTACACTTACCAATCAATCCGGACCAACACTGAATACAAACAATGTTCAGATCAGTCCTGCATCCTGCGGTAATAATACCGGCAGTATCAAAGGCATTACATTCACCGGTGCACAGGGTGGTCCAACCTTTCAATGGGTTGATTCAATGAATAATATTGCAGGATACGATATCGATCTTGTCAATGCTTATCCCGGCAAATACAGGTTGCAGTTTAAAGATGATGGTGGATGCGAAACAATTACCACATCTTATTATACTATTGGTAATACAGGTGAATTGAATATTGACACCATTGGTATGAACGTTTATCCCAGCAAATGTTCTGGCATTTCTGGTGTTATCAGCAACATAAAAGTTACGGGCGGGGATCATTATGAGTGGAGAAATATGGCTTCGAATGCAGTTGTTGCAAACACATTGGATGTTTTTAATTTGCCTGATGGTTATTACCAGCTCACCGTTACAAATAGTTCAGGATGTAATAAAACATCGCCAGTTATCCATGTTCCGCAGGCAAAGTTCCAGGGCCCGGGATTGAATTCTTTTATTTCTAAAATGGCTTTTTGCGGAAAAGCGAATGGCAGTCTTGAACCTGTATTCAGTGGCGATACAAGTTCTTACAGATTCAGATGGGTAGACAGTGCAACCAACCAAACCATAAGTAACTACACAAAAGCTTTTAATGTTTTTGGTGCAACCTACCAGCTGTATGTAAAAGACAGCAATGATTGTGAGGCGGTCATTCTTCATTCCGTATTAAGAAACGCACCTGTTCCTTCATTCGATTACAGCAATATGGTTATTACTCCTGATAATTGCATGGAAGGAAAGGGTTCCATAAATGGCATTAAAGTATTCAACCTTTTTAATGATAAAAATCAGTATACCTGGCTAAATAATGTAAATAGTGCAGTTGGAAATACTACTGCAGTAAAAAACCTCACTGCAAACGATTATCAATTAAGCGTAACTGATGATATGGGCTGTACTGTTTTGTCAAAACCAATTACTGTTAATAATGTGAATACCAGTTTACCAAATCCCCTGTACGAGGATATAACTATTCTGAGAAATACGGCAGCAGCATTGAAAGTGAAAAATACACAACAGGGATTGTACGAATTATACGACAACCCCTCTGCCCCCATGATAGCATCCAATACAACCGGCATTTTTACCACTTCAATTTTATCTGCAGACAAAACTTATTATATACGTTTTGTGTCAGGAGTTTGTTCAAGCGATGCAGTACCCGTAAAAGTTATGGTGGTAGACAAAACGGTTGTTTATATTCCAACCGCTTTTACACCAAACCAGGATGGCAGGAACGATGTATTGCGATTGATTCCTCACGGAGCAGTAAAGCTGCAATACTTTACTATTTATAACCGCTGGGGCAAAGTTGTTTTCAACACAACTTCTTTTAATAATGCCTGGGATGGAACTATCAATGGACAGATTTTAGATGCTGGCGTATTTGTATGGATAATGAGAGCTACAGATGATTTAAGCGGACAAATAATTGAACATAAAGGAACCGTAACGTTGATCAGGTAATAATAGTTATTGAGAATGCAAAATGAAAAAGGAAAAATGAAAAAAAGGTTTAGTTAGTAATTACCATCCTGGCAATAAAATACAATGCCGGGATTTTTGACTTTTAAATTTTGAATTTGTCTAAATACCCAATACCCACCTTACATCAAAAGCATCAATTAGTTCAATTAGTTTTTGGTCATCGGAATGCTGACTTAAAAAATTCTTTTTACCGAAAGCCAGTTTCTTAATCAGCCCTTTTCTATCGTACCCATTTTTACAATGCAGAAAAACAGACAGGTAATTTCCTAGTTTTCTTCCTTCATCGTGTACCAGGTCCGAGCCATGAATAATGATCCTGTCAGAAACCAGCGATCCATTAATGACCAGCATTTCAGTGAAACCCGGTAATGCCTTTTCAAAAAATTCAAATTGCAAGTGGCCACCAAAGCAGGCCTGGTAAAATGTCATTGCCTGTTTACAATTGCCAGAAAATGTAATGAAAATGGCACTTCTTAATTTAGTATTATGATGCCCGGCCAAAGCAGACATGTTAAGCATCTGGAATTTCTGGCTCTACAAGCTTTACCAGTTTCTCCAGCGACTCCTGCCAACCTAAATAACACATTTCTGCAGGTAT
>JAKFER010000001.1:0-5010 GCA_036675565.1 Chitinophagaceae bacterium | reverse complement strand
ATATATAGATAACCACTATTATTTACAAGCAGATTGGAAATTTCATGCGGGGTGGTTACACCATTAGCCCCTACTTGTTGAAAACCGCTGTAACCACTGGCAATAATAAAACCATTTTTATCTTTTGCAACTTTAAACTGTTCGTCAAACAACACCCAGTTAATATATGCTTTGGGTTTATTGCCACTGGTTGTCTGGCTGTTTGCAAAACTTGTTATTCCTGCATTCAGGCCACTACTGCTATTTTGTAATTGAGTTTGGGTTACTTTTCCTCCACTGGCACCTGCAAGATTTCCACTTAACAAACCCACTAAATCTGTTATCACTGCCGTATTACTGTTGGTAGCGGAACTTGCACTGTTCCATCCACTGGCTACCCGAATATTATAGGTATCACCTGCCATTACTTTTAATAAAATACTGGGTCCTACTTTTTGGGATCCCGCAGCATTTTTTACCCGAGCCACTTTTGTGCTCGTATTATATAAAGGATCACTGAACCAGGAGGGTTTGGTGTATTGTGTATTACTTAAGTTGTCATAATAAATTTCTTCTGTTGTAATTGTTGTTGGTTCCAGGGTAGCTGCTATGTATTGATTTGTTTGTGCCTCATCACTGAGAACCATTCTTACATTTCCCAGATGATCTTTCAGCATATAATCATAGGCAAAGCCTGTAGTCGAATGTGGAGAACCAGAATTATTATATTGCGCTCTTATTCTACCCTCTTCATGTCCTCCAATCTGTAATTTGTTAGTATATACAGGTGTGCCGTTTACTGATTTGCTTTCGTACACAAATTCACCGATGTAAAAAGTTGTAGTAATAGTACTGGTATTATTATTTGCACTGCTGGCTGGTTCGCTGGTTTCTTTTTTCAGTTTGTTACCGGCAGCGTCATAAGTATAATTAATGGTGCCTTTATTAGTAGTGGCATTTTTAATTGTTATCGTCTGAGGTAAATTCAGGTGATTGTACACAATTCCATTAGTACCGGCACTGGTGATGATATCTTTGTTCAGATCCTTTACCAGGTTACCATTTTCATCATAACTGTAATCGACAGTTGAAGATGTTTTACTTTGTACGGGGTGAAGAGTTGATGTTCTGAAGTCACCCAGTTTTGTATCAGCGACATTATTGTCATCTTTAACATTCAATAGCTTATTGCTACCTGCCATGTAATTATAGGTAAGGTTATCAATCGGCGTTAAATTGCTTTCGCCCATTCTCCAGCCATACTGTATCATTTTTTTGATATTCCCATTAGCATCATAAGCGGAAGTTGCAAGAGCACCATCACCCATTTTCATGCTATAGTCCATGATGGTTTTATTCCACGTTGTACCACCATTATCCTGTTTAAAATCCCCTTTTAATAAACGATTGGCATTGTCATAAGTAAAGTCATATATACGCCTTACATCATCGCCATCGCTTTTCCATACCATGCCGGTGATGTTTCCATTAAACATTCCTGTACCAGCAAAGACCTGGTTGGATTTGTTTACTGTTTTATCATAGCCCAGTTCAAAACCAAATTTGGTGCTTCCACTCTGCCCATTAGTTGATAAATAGCCCCTGTTCATCCCCAGCATCCAGCCACGGATATTGTAATCATAAGCCAGGGTTTCCAATCCTGCATTGCTGTTAAAGGCTGGTGCCAGCTTTTTAGATTTTAACTGACCCAGTGCATCATATTTATTTTCAGCAATTGTCTTATAAGCAGACATCGCATTCCCATTAACTAAAGTATGCTGTAATTTCTTTTCTGTTTTTGCCAGCCTGCCGAGTTCATCATAATGCATGCGGCTAACCGTAATGGTGGTTTGTGCACCTGTGCCGGTAATAATTTGCTTATGTAATGAAATTAATGGTTGACCGGACCAGCTGTATTGGGTGGTCATCACATCACTCCCATTTAAATTGGTGGATTTAACCTGCACCAGTCTTCCCTTATCGTCATAAATATTAACAGCATATAGAAAAGTGGAAGTCTCCAGCACTCTTGTCTGACTCCATGTAACCAAGCCACGGGTAAGTGTAGACGCAGATGACGGAATGGCTTCTGCATAATCCGGAGAAGTATTCAAGGCTAAAGTATGCCCAGCATGTGCGTTGTCTATTGAGTTATTTAATCCACTTCCTGAAGGTATGGTTGTATAGGTATCATATCCGTTTAGGGTAAGTATGTCCCAATAGGTTGTTGTTGCTGTGTTGTTTACACTAAAAGGATAATCAGAAAAACTTGACGGCAATGGGCTGGGTGTGGCGGCCGTGCGGTGTTGTTCAAAGGTTTTATTATTCCAGCTATTTTTTAATAAGCCTGTTTGCACCGGCCGGTTCAGCGCATCATAGAGCGTCACCATCCATTTATTGGCAGTACGTAAGTTGGCGTCTTGCGTCATCACCAACCTGTCCCTGGCATCATAGACCATATAAACCTCACCTGCACCAGGTACTTTTTTCATGATCATCCTGTTACGATGATCATATTCGTAACGGAAAGTTTGTTCTGATAAAATTGCAGGATATGTTGTGATATTAATCGGATTACAATTTGACCAGTTATTTTCATCCAATAATTTTACTCCTTCTGGTTGAATTACCGCACGAAGATTTCCCAGATCATCATATATATAATAAGTACATAGCCAGTTGGCATGGCCACTGCCTGTACCTGCATCTGTAACTGTACCAATCTGAACCTTTTTTAAAATTACTTTGCCTTCCTTGTCTTTAAATTCAATCACCTGTTTGTTATGTTCATCAACGGTAATATTTTTATACAATTCCCCAGCAGAATAAACAGCTGGAGTCGAATAAGTTCCAAAATTTGGAAGCGTGCCATTTGTTACATTCCATATTCTTACAGAATCAGTTGAAGTATTAAACCAGTATTTCATTTCAACACCACGGGAGCTGCCGCTCCAACTATTTCCAGGGGACATTGATTTTTGAACTCTGTTCATTGGAGATGATTCAAAAACTGTTTGACCATAAAAAAATGTTTCTGTCTGGCCTGCTATTGGATTTTTATTTACATCTGAGTTTGAATAAAAGGATGCCTGCTGCTGAAATGGATTTAATTTAAATAAACCATTATTTTGGGTACCGTCAGTTGCCGTCGATGCAAATGGTAAATATGAAAACTGCTCCCTGCCAAATTCATCATATTCCACCGCACTCACTAAATCCACCGCAGTACCTCCAGTAATTAAAGATCCTTGCTTGATAACTGTTTGAACAGGTCTGCCCAAACCATCGAAGTATTGTGTTGATTGCTTAACATCTCTGACAGGCTTTATCATCATAAGATTAGGATCTGTTTGAGGCGAACTTGCATCCCATATACGGACATAATTTATGGTTGGATTATTATTATAAACCGCAGGAACATTTCTGGGATTTTGAGCTAATATGAAATTTGTAGCAAATAATATTTTTACTAATACTACAAACAAAGTTTTAAACTGGTATTTAAACATAAAGCAGTTTTGTTTGGTTTATTTTTAATTTATGCCAATCAGATACCTTTTCTTTTGCCTGTACACCTCAAACTGTTCTGCACTAAGCACCGGCTTATATAATGAATCACGAGTGCTTTCAATTTTTTGAATCTGATCAGTTAATATGTCTTCATTGCCTTGACTCTGGCGACGGACAACCATTTTTTTTTCATGTAAAAAGATATTTATAGCTCTGATTCTATTTTGTTGAAGTTTGGACAAAGCCAAAGAATCATTCATTTTTTGAATAATTTTATCCGACACCAGGAATTTAATTTCACTATCCTGTGCATTTACTTTCAAAAAAATAATAAGTGTGATGAATAAGAAGAATATTCGCATGTTTTATAGTTTTAAAATGGGCAAGCAAAATTTGAATATTGAATATAGTTTTGACTCCAGCTCCCATCACTCCATTCATAATGGTAAACACAGGCCCATTTATTCATGCCAGAATCATAGTATGAGTCAGTATTTACCCTGATGCCAGTTTCACAATTATTATTGACACATTTTTTATTTACTCCGGTACAATTACTGGGACTGCATGAGGGAGGTAAAGGGCATGCAGTAATATTATAACCATTATCAACCCAACGTGTTTGATTATATGTATGACTGTATAGATTTATGTCAATCTCTTCCTTTTCCTGGTAACCTGTGTTTTGATTGCTGCCATTTTTAACACAACGATAATTCCCAGAAAAAATCCATTCAGGTAATGTATTTAGAGAACATGTTACAGCATCCCCGTTATAATTATAACAAATTTGCTTTAAGATATTCTCATTAAAATCCCTGATTAATTTTAAACGACCAAAACCATCATACTCATAATAAGTTGTTCTGTTATTCGGATCTGTTTCTGACGTTACACCTATAAGTGGCTTATAAGTATAAGTGTAAACCAATGCCTGTGTAGATGATAGTCCTATCCTTATTTTGTTTAATTCAGTCCTGATCTGGGCATCAGTATATTGACCATTCGCATTGTTTAAAATTATAGGATCAATAAATGATACAGCATTTGCATAAGTTGCTCCAACAATTTTAGCTACTGGGAATGAATTTCCATACCCATATATATATGTTTCAACAATGTCGTTTGCTTTTCGTTGCTCAATAATATTTCCAATTGAATCATATTTTTCAAAATAAATTCGATTTTCAAAATTATTACTATTACCAATTTTTGTTTTACCAATTTTAGGATAAATCTGATTGGAATTAAAATAACCATAATCCATTTTATAGCTTTCCAAGTCCAGAATTCCATCAACGCTTTTTTTCATTAATAAGGGTGTTGCAATTATATTCTTTTCTTCAAGCTCTTGTAAAATTGAAAACTCAGATGAATTGAATTCTGGAACTAGGTTTCGCCAGTCAAAGACGTAGTAATTCTTAATAGTATCATATCCAGTTGATGTACCTGAAATTATTTTTGTTGGTAAATAATGAAATAGCGAATCCTTAAACCAGGGGCTTTGCCCATACAAATAAT
>JAKFER010000291.1:0-5135 GCA_036675565.1 Chitinophagaceae bacterium | reverse complement strand
AATATTTTCCTGTGGAAAAAGAATTCCGGTACGATTACGCAACGCTTCCATATTGTAATTGCCTATGGGAATTCCGTTAATGGAAAGTGCACCCGTAAAATCTTTATACACTCCTAATAAAAGTTTGAGCAATGTAGATTTACCGGATCCGTCCACCCCCGTTACCGATGCCTTTTCTCCGGGGCGTAAGACGAATGAAAGGTTTGTGAAAGCAGGCTTGCCTGCCTGGTATTCAAAACCCAGGCATCTTGTCTCAACTGAAATACCATTGGAAGAGGATAAGCTATAACTTCCGGAGGCTTCAACAGGTTTTTCAGTAAGCTTACTCACTTTTTCAATAGCTGTCAATACATCATAAACACTATCAAGGTTGATTATGGTTTTTTCGACAGCATTGATTACTACAATAATAATGATCTCTGCTGCCACAAACTGGCCAATATTGATCTGTTGATTTAATAACAACGTAACACCCACAATCAGCATGGCAGCTGTAATAGCAACTTTAAAAAAGATCAGGGTTTTATATTGAAAAAGCAATACGCCGAAATGTTTAGTACGTGACTGCAGGTACAGGATTGTTTTTTCATCTGCGTTTTTTAAATGCAGTCCCGAATCGGATGCCATTTTAAAGGACATGGTCATGCGGGCCATTTCTTCCAGCCATCCAGCCACACCATATTTATAACTGCTTTCCGCTAATGAGCTTTTTAAACCTTTGCTGCCGGTAAAATATAATATGAGCCAAAGCAGCAGGATTAATAGAATGCCAAAGAGAATAAAAAAAGGATGGTAAAAGGAAAGCAGTATGAGTCCAAAGAGAATCTGGATCATAGCTGTTGGTATTTCCAGCAGGATTTTGGAAAGACCTTTTTGCAATGCAGTTGTATCAAAAAACCGGTTTACGAGTTCTGGCAAATAGAAAGAATCCAGCTTTTTAAGATCTAGTTTGGGAATGCGGTCGGCAAATGCAAAAGAATACCGTACAAATATGCGTTGTTGAATTCGTTCAATTACCCGCATCTGGCCCATCTGAATAAGTCCGCCAAAAAGTACCGCAAGAACTATGATAGAAATAAGCACAATCAGGGAAGCGGACAGGGTTCCGCCTAATACAAACCCGATGATGGCCTGGATACCCACTGGCAAAGAAAGCTGGATAAGACCGCCTAATATCGAAAAAAAATAAATAGCTGTAATGTCTGATTTTTCCTGTTGTACAAGGTTCCATAACCTTGCAACTGGACCTGTTGCATGTGACATAAAAATAAACCTGTTAAATTGATTAATAAATAAAAATCAAAACTTAGCAGGCTGGGTCTGGGGGAGGTGTGGGCTTACCTGGTGAGGGTTGAAGAAAAATTAAATCTTTGGAAATTTTGTGAATGAGGATAATATTCAAAGCAGCATTCAAATTTTTACTGCTGCTATTCATAAACTCCTTTATTTCTTTATTGCTATCCTTTTTTTCTTTTTCTGCAATTTCGCATCCAGAAATCAATTCATAGCCTTTTTCAGAAAGGATTGCTTGTCCTGGAATAGAAGCCAGGCAAAGGAGGGATAAAAACAATATGGCTATGATATTTTTCATTTGTGGCGCAAAGATGGGGCCTCTTGATGACTAATTTGCAAGAAGTATCCATTTAGCTATAGATTATAGCTGTTAGCTATAAGATTACCACTGTTCACATATTGAATTAATATTGATGGGATGTAACGCTGTGAAGAAATAAGTGTTTTCTTTGAAAGAAAAAAATGCCGGGTCATATCATAAAGCATTACCGTGAATTAAAAAATTACTCGCAAAAATATGTTGCATCTAAAATGGGCATATCGCAGAATGCTTACAGTAAAATTGAAAACAACATAACCCAATTAACAGTTCATCATATAAAGGAGCTGTCTAAAATTCTTGAAGTTCCCATCAACAATTTTTTAAGAGATGATTTCGAGATACATAAACCAGTGTTTATTTCAAAAGTGGTAACTAAAGCAGAACTGGCAGAAAGGCTGCAGTTATTAACTAAAAAGCTGGAAGCTAAGCATGCCACAAAACACGAAAGCTACATTGTGATGATGTCTCTGATTATAGCAGCTGATCATTCTTTAGGTTTGGTACATTAGGTAACAGGTGGAAAGAAAAACCGCGAGTTCTTTTCAGAAAACTCGCGGTAAAAAAATGAGAATTATTTTAATTAATATTCCTACTGTAATTTATTCACGAGCAAATTAGCCGTTACGCCAATCAAAGTTTCCAGCAAGCTTACATTTTGTTCCAGTTCCAAAACGGTAGCCTGTTTACGTTCAATTTCAACTGCAGGCAAATTCCTGTTTTGCATGTTGGCCAGTTGTACCCTGGAGTCAGTTAATCTTTGCACAGCATAGTCTAAAATTGATTGACTGTACAAAACCTTTTCACGGCTTTCCTGTATCCTTTCGTAATAATCATTTCTTTCACGTATATAACGATCACTGTATCGGTCATTTCTGACATCAGGGCAACTACCTTCAATATCACCATGATCCATATGCGCTTTCAATGCGTTGACTGAAACGTTTAAGGTGACAGCAGGCTCATTGTCATTATTAAACTTATGGCAAATGGTGACCTTTTCCTGGTTTTTATATTTATTGCGATCCTTAAATGTTTCCCGATCCCATTTGTAACCATCCCTCATATCCGCATTACCACGGGCATTTTCATTGCGGTTATCATTGTTGCCATTCATCTTATCCAGGCCTTTATTGTTTTTGTCCTTTTCATTGTTCTTGCCTTGATTGTCTTTCTGGTTTTTATTACCTGGCTGATCATTCCTGTTTTTGTTGGCATTGCTGTTTCCTGGATTATTTTTTTTATCCTGGTTCTTAACTTTATTTTCTTGCTGTTCTTTTTTATCGTTCTTATTTTTTTCCTGTTGCGGAAAATCAGTAAATGCCACCGCGGTAACCAGCAAAAATGCAATACCTAATATGCTTACTTTTTTCATTTTCATTTTTTTAATTTTATAGACAAGTTTTCACTATTCTTTTTTTTCATCACTAATTAGTAGAGTCAAATTCTTTATCCAGCTTTTCAAGTGATTCTTCTACTTTTTTGGTTTGTTCCTCGAGTTTATCTGTATTTTCTTCTAAAACTTTAGAGGTGGAATCCATAGTTGTTATTTCTATTTCTTCTTTTGTATTGGTTTCAGTATCCGTGCAGGAGGTGAAAACGATGGCGGCAAAAATGATTGGAGCTAATTTTTTAAAGAATGTTTTCATTTGAGTTTTATTGATTTTTAATAATGGCCGGCAATCCCGGTGGGTGAATCTATGCAATTATCTTACCATTTTACAAAGCTTGTTAATTAATAGTTTAATAATCAAATAGTGAGATTAACTGGTAAGTTCGGCCCCTTTTTTAATTATCCGTGATGTATATTTATCCTTTATGTTGGCAGGGAAATTGAAATCTTTTTCCTGAATAAAAATCTTTTATCATGAAACAATTATTAATGCTTATTTGCTTTGGATTTATGGCAGGTTGCGGAGATGAAACTGATAATGATATCAACAATACTGAAATGATGGATCCTGCAACTGTTCACCCCGTGGAGGAATCACTGACCGATACAACTACACTGGTTAACGACTCCGTCATAGTGGCTGATACTTCAAACAGGGATTCCCTTTAATTTTTTCTAACCTTATAAAAACTGCTTAAAGAAAATGGATCAGCAAACAATTAAATTTATTACCGACAGATCATCGGTAACAACTTTCATGTCACATGTCTGTATTTCTTTTTTTGTATTCATAATGACCTTTATGGGTTGCAAAAATGAATCTGAAATAGCACCGGTTCCTGGTGCCGCAGAAACAACCGGGTTGGAGAAAATTTCCTTGCATACCATGAACAATGATCCGATTGACTTGCAACAATATAAAGGGAAAACAGTATTTATTAATTTCTGGGCCACCTGGTGTAAACCCTGTATTAAAGAAATGCCTTCTATTCAAAATGCAAAAGAGACACTGAATAACAAAGACATTGTATTTCTATTTGCAACTAATGATGATATCGAATCTGTTACCTCATTCAAAGAAGAAAATCCTTTTGACTTTAATTATGTTCAGGTAAAAAACCTGGAAGATTTAAATGTACAGGCGCTACCCACCACTTTTATTTTTGCTCCCGATGGTACATTGCAATTTTCTGAAGCAGGATTTCGCAAATGGGATGATAAAGAAAGTTTAGATTTGATCCTTAAAATTTCCCATAGTAATGATAAATAAGTTAGCCCTCACCGTTATATTTTTTATATTTCTTATCTCCTGTAATAACAATGAACAAAACAATAGCCCGGAAATAAAAGAAGCACAGGTTAAGCCATTAACATCTCCCGCAGATACCGCCAGTGCAGAACCTTATTTATTTACCGATAAGAATGGGCTTGTATATCTTTCCTGGATTGAAAGAAAAGGTAAAGAAAGTGTGCTTAAATTTTCCACGCTCCAGGATGCAGAATGGTCAACTCCCATTGTAATTGCATCTGGTTCAAACTGGTTTGTGAACTGGGCAGATTATCCTTTGCTGGTTGCTGATGGAAATAATAACCTGATTGCACATTACCTTGAAAAGTCAGGTAAGGGCACATATGCTTATGATGTAAAATGGGTTGCATCAGCAGACCAGGGTAAGACATGGACGGCACCCAAAATTTTACATGATGATGGCAAGCAGGCGGAGCATGGTTTTGTATCCATGATTAACAAAGGCGATGATTTTTTTGTGTCCTGGCTTGATGGCAGAAATGCAGCAATCAAAGAAGGGGGCGGTCATGATGCACATGAAGGACATGGTGGCGTAATGACTATCCGGGCTGCAACGATAAACAAACAAGGACAAAAAAATGAAGAGTGGGAATTGGATAGCCGGGTTTGTGACTGTTGCCAGACAAGTGCCGTTTTAACGGATAATGGTCCTGTTGTTATTTATCGTGACCGTGATGAAAATGAGATCAGGGATATGTCTATCGTTCGATTGGTAAATGGAAAATGGACTGCACCGAAAACTATTTTTGCAGACCATTGGAAAATTGCGGGTTGCCCGGTTAATGGTCCCCGTGCTTCAGCGAAAGGAAACACATTGGCAG
>JAKFER010000120.1:0-5153 GCA_036675565.1 Chitinophagaceae bacterium | reverse complement strand
TGTAAAACGCATTCCTTCTTTTGCCAGCCTGTCAATATTAGGTGTTTGAATGAATTGTTTATTGTAAGCACTGATAGCATCCGCATCATGATCATCACTCATGATGTAAATGATGTTGGGTCTTTCTTGAGCTTGTACGATCAGTGAATAAAATAAAAATAAAAATAAAAACAAAAATCGCATGATGAAGATTTATCCTTCAAGATACGATCAAAAAGAGTTCTGTTTAGAATGATAGCTTAACAAAATAAAACATATGCATACAAATGCCCGGCATCTTTTGTAATTACCGGGCATTTAAAATTTTAATTAAAAACTAGGCATCTTTTCTTAAATCTATCACTTCCATATCTTTCCTGGCAGGCGCCGTTAACACCTCACCATCAATGGAAAACCTTGAGCCATGACAGGGGCAATCCCAGCTTTGCTCTGCATTGTTCCATGCAACATTGCATTTAATATGTGTGCAGGCGGCATTCAGCGCATGTAGTTCACCGTTATGATCTTTATAAATCGCCAGTGTATGTCCATCATGTTTTACAACACGGGCTTCGTTATGTGCCAGGTCAGAAAATGAAGGAAGCTTTTCTCCCGGTAATAGTTTACCAATCAATTGACCAACTACATCTGCTGATTCTTTTACAAAATTGGCAAAACCTGCAACCATCTTTATACGGGAAGGGTCAAACAATTCAACATACTCGCCACTGTTACCGGTTGCCATCATCTCTGTAAGTATGATGGATGAAGCGGTACCCCAGGTAATACCGTTACCGCTAAAACCGGTTGCTACAAACATATTTTCACCATGCCCTGGCAATTCGCCTATGTATGGAAGTCCGTCCGTTGGTTCAAAATATTGCGATGACCATTTGAAACTTACTTCCGAAACATCATAATGCGCACGGCAATAACTTTCCAGTCTTGTAAAACATGCTTCCGTATTTTCTTCATGGCCTGTCTTATGATCTTCTCCACCAACCACCAGGAATTTTTCGCCATTACTGGTATGCGTTCTGAAATAATGAAAAGGATCCTGCATGTCATAAGCCAATCCCTGGGGATAGTCATCGTTATTTAATTTTAACGCCAATGCATAACTGCGGTAAGGCGCACACCTGAAATGAAGCAGGTTCACACCCGGTGGAATATGTGTAGCATAAACAAGGTTTCTTCCCTGGTAGGTTTCGTTATTCATTGTTACAGTTAAAATTTCACCTTCGTCTACTGAAACTACGCGGCTATGCTGTAATATGATACCCCCGGCATCTTCAAATGCTTTGGCAATGCCGAATAAATATTTTGTTGGATGAATGGAAGCCTGCCTTTCAAAAACAAGTGCTTTGATAAAAGCATAGGGAACGGGAATATCATTGGTCCAGTCAACCTGGATCCCTGCTCTTTTTGAAGCTTCATAAATTTCTTCAAGCTCTTTTACCTGGTCTTCATTTTCAGCATATAAATAACCTGGTTGTTCTCTAAAATCACATTCAATATTATATTCATCCACATTTCTTTTGATCAAATCAATTGCTTCTCTTGTCATTACTGCAACCAACTGAGCAGAATCTTCCCCAAAATTTTTTTCTATCCTGTTGTAACTGGTGTCCAATAAAGTATTCAGATGAGCGGTTGTGCCACCTGTTGTTCCATAACCTATATTGTGCGCTTCAGCAAGCAGGCATTGTTTTCCCGCCTTTTGAAGTTGTAATGCGGTTGAAACACCGGTAATGCCTCCACCCACTATAATTACATCATAAAGTGTATTCGCCATTGCGATATTACCAGGAGTGTATTCCGGAATTTCCTGCCATAAACTTTTTAGCGTACCATCTCTTTTCATAAAAAACATTTTTAAAGTGTTCAAAAAAACAATGCCTTGGAAATCCGGCTTACAGGGCGTGGCATAAATTCTGATTACATTATAGAAAATGAGGATTATGAAAAAGAAATGGATAGCAGCCTGTATAGCAACCATCTTCTGTGTGATGGCTACGGCTCAGAAAAAATTTCCTCCCCAGCTAATTGGCCAATGGGAAGGTCTGCAAAAAGATGCAAGTTCCGGGTTAGAATTTACGGGTAGCGATTCAGTTTATTTATTTTATAATAATGAAAAAAAATTAGCAACACAAGTTCACCTGGATGCCAGTAAAAATCCTCTTTGGTTTGATTTTGCAGTTGAAGACGGATCAGAGCAAATACAGGTTAAAAGTTTATTAATAGTTATCAATGAAGACTTGCTGAAATGGCAGGTATTTACACAAGAAGCAAGACCTGCACACTTTACTGAAAGTGGCGGAGAAACCATGTTCCTGCGCAGAAAAAAACCATAAACACGCCTGAAGGATTATTTATCTTTGGCCGATATGGGACAGAAGAAATTGATCCGGTTTGCCGAAATAAAAACCTTCCCGAATGTTCTGCAGTTTCCGGAAAATATGAATGGAAAATGGCATCATCATTTTGAAAACGATCAGCCTATTACACTTGAACTGGCTTGCGGCAAAGGAGAATATGCTCTTGGATTAGCTTCCCGGTTTCCTCAAAAAAATTTTATTGGTGTTGATATAAAAGGTAATCGTTTATGGGTTGGCGCCAAGAAAGCACTTGCTGTTCCATTAAAAAATGTAGCCTTTCTTCGTATCCAGATTGATAAGATCACTGATTATTTTGAGCAAGATGAAGTGGATGAAATCTGGATCACTTTCCCAGATCCCCAGCTTCGTTTTTCTAAAATGAAAAAGAGATTAACCCATCCGCAATTCCTGCGCAGGTACCACCAAGTCTTAAAACCAGGAGGATTGATCCATTTAAAAACAGACAGCCCGGATTTGTATTATTTTACCAAAGAAGTTTGTATCATGTTCAATTGTAACATTCATACCGATTTTGAGGATTTGTATAAGCAGGAAAATCTGCCGGAAGAATTGATGATAAAGACTCATTATGAAAACCTGGATATAGCCCAAAGTAACCGGATACATTATATCTGTTTTTCGCTTCCTGAAGTTTTTGCAGGTAAAGAAATGGATGCTGATTTAAAATTAATTTTGAAAGAAGATGAACCAGGAGCCGATGATTGAAGGAGAGGATTATTACCTGGATGATGAGGGGTTGTTTGTTTTTACAGCAAAATACCTTTCAGAGCGTGGATACTGTTGTGGAAATGGTTGCTTGAACTGTCCATATAATTATCAAAATGTGCCAGAGCCTAAAAAGTCTTTGTTGTTGAAAAACAAATCAAATAAACATTCAAGTTAGTGGCTAAATCTTTACCCAAAACCAAATTGGTCCAAGTATCTCCATCGGGTAACAGGGAAAATGGTTTTTTCCATCTTGTTTATGAAGTGGTAAGGCAGATTCCTAAGGGAAGGGTCAGTACTTACGGCGCTATTGCTGCAGTTCTGGGGACTCGTCTGTCTGCCAGGATGGTTGGCTGGGCCATGAATGGTGCCCACCAGGTTAAGCCTCAGGTGCCGGCTCACAGGGTTGTGAACAGGAATGGCTTATTAACTGGTAAAAATCATTTCAGCACACCAGGTAAAATGCAGGAGTTGCTTGAGAAAGAAGGGATAGAAGTCAAAGATGACCAGGTAATTCATTTTAAGGAAATTTTCTGGGATCCATCTATAGAAGGGGCGCTGTAACAGCTTTTAGCGCTGGCCAGATGTTAAGATAATGTTCAAACATCTTGCATACACGATAATAAATTGTACTTTTATTGTCCCCATTCACTTAACCTTTTTTCAATGAAAAAAATATTATACTTTTTCGTAGTTGCCATCGCAGTATCTGCATGTAATGCAAGTAGTGACAATGGAAACAAGATGCCTGAAATTTCATCTGCCCTTTTAGAAAATTATAAGCCCGATACCAATAAACCAGTTTCCCTGGTTCCTGATTCGGTGTTACCGATGCAACCAACGATTGGAGCAACAACCGGTGCAAAATTGAACCCGGCACATGGACAACCAGGACATGATTGTTCTATTGCTGTTGGCGCCCCGTTAAATAAAACAGCTGCTGCCTCAAAACCAGTTACAACCAACCCCGTCAGCACACCAGTGAGTACTAATCCAATTACTTTACCAGGTGCAAATAATACCAATGCCTCATCAGGAAAACTGAACCCGGCACATGGACAACCGGGTCATCGTTGTGATATTGCAGTTGGTCAGCCACTTAATTCGCCAGCCAAATCAAATACAACAGTACCTGCTGCCAATGTAACGCCGGTTAATAACCCTTTACCGGCACAGCCTGCGACAACGCAGCCTGCAAGTCCATTTCCGGGAACAGGAACCACTGCTAAACTCAATCCGGCACATGGTCAACCAGGACATGATTGCAGCATTGCCGTTGGACAACCATTAAAGCAGTAATGGCTTTATAACCTGGATTCGTAAGGACAATTCTTATAATTATTTGTCAATAATAAGGACTGATCATTAAATAAATGATCGGTCCTGTAATGGCTACATAAAACCAGATAGGCCAGGTAACGCGGGCTAACTTCTTGTGTTTTTCCCATTCTCCTGTTAATGCCCGGTAAGAAGTATATAAGATAAAAGGCAGAATAATCGCTGCCAATAAAATATGCGTAAGTAATATCACGAAATATATCATCCGCGAATTGCCAACAGCCAATTTTTCAACTTCTGTAACAATGCCATCATGATCTGCATCTCCAAATAATGTGCTGCCTGCAAATAAATGATGCAATACATAACTGATTAAAAACATGGCAGAAAGCACCATTGCTGTTATCATTAATCTTTTATGCACTAGGTATTTCTTTCTTTTCACTGCTATTAAACCCGCCAATAATAAAACAGTTACTGTTGAATTTATAAAGGCATTGATGGTGGCGAAAATATGAATATCAAATCCCAGTTCAGGCTTCCATTCAATGCGACCCAATGCTATAATGGCTATAAATACAATAACAGAAAGCGTAATAATAATGTAACGGGCTCTTGCATCATTCTTTGTCAAAACCGGTTGAAGCATAAATATTTTTTCTATTATGGGTGAACGTTAGATAGCTTTGGATTTTCCTTTCCTCAAAAAGTATATCAATAAAAAAGCGCCCAGTAATGCTACCAGCATGGATACAGCCATGATTTCCAATTTACCTTCAAAAAATTTCTTGC
>JAKFER010000075.1:0-30596 GCA_036675565.1 Chitinophagaceae bacterium | reverse complement strand
ATAAAAGATGGCGTTATGATACCGACCAGTTGATTGATTTTCTTGAAAGAAATGTTGGTGTGATACCCAGGAGAAAAGAGATGCCTAAACCGGAGAAAAAATTTTCACTTCCGGGTACTCTGAAATGGGTATTTCTAATTGCCGGCGGTTTTTTTATTTTAAGTATGATTCTTTATGCAATGGGTATTGGTAACGAGGAAGAAGCATTGAAAGATGAACCTGCATCCTCCATTGAAAATAACAAACAGGCAAAACCGGAGGAACAGGTTGAAATAAGTACAAATGCGGGTGGTCAGACTGGTACAGATCCTGGAGGCGGAGCATCAAATGTGAGGAATGATATAAATAAAAATGTAAATGGTACATGGTCAGATGCAAATGGTTTGTATTACCTGGTAATATCGCAGGAAGGCGGACAGTTTTTCGTAAATTCTTTTGCAATGGATGGATCACAAAGCGGGCAGGGAACGGGGACAGTTATTGGTAATAAGGTTAAGATGGATATCAACATTTTTAATGTGGGTATTATCTCCTTAAATGGCACAGTTGCAACTGACAACATTAATCTGAAAGGAACAACTACAATCGCAGTCGATGGCGTTCCATATTCGGAAGCACTGCATCTTATAAAAAATTAAAAAAAGGCAGCCTTTCCTGGCTGCCTTTTGCTCAAAGTTTAGTTAAGTAAGTTTCTGGTATGGATAACGATTCGCTGGGTGGATTATTATCTGTCCTGGATATTTTTTCTGCCGGCAGATTCAGGACCACAGCCGTTTCCATCATATGATTTGGCCTGGAATTTTTTTGAACATAATCCAGGTAAGCCATCATTTCTCTTTCATGTTTAATGACTTCATTTTTTGTGATGGTGGTTATACCACCTGAACCTTCGTAATAATAATGGGTGCTAATATATTTTTTTACATGATCCCTGGTTTCTTTGGGTAATGCATATTGCAACTTCCAGAAATCGCGGGTGCCTGTTTTTTTAATGGCCTTTAAAACTGTTCCAGGACCACTGTTATATGCTGCTAAAACCAATAACCAATCACCAAACATGTTATGCAGATCAGACAGGTAAATGGCAGCGGCTTGTGTACTTTTGTAAAAATTTTTACGGTCATCCTGTTTGTCGTTCACTTTCAATTTAAGAAACCGGGCTGTGGCAGGCATAAATTGCCAGGCACCTACCGCACCCACTCTTGATACCGCTTTTGTTTTTAATTTGGATTCTACAATGGCCAGGTATTTTAATTCAGTGGGTAATCCTTTTTTTGAAAAAACAGCATCCATGATTTTAAAGTAACCCGGATTTTTTTGTTTGATGTCACCAAGCATTTTGCCATTTATTTCAAGATAAGATTCCGTAAATACCCTGGCTTGTTTGTTTAAATGGATGGTTGGATAAAGGATCTCCGCTTCTTCAATTCCGGATATCATGAATAATACCGAATCATAAGGAGAGAAGGGTAATGTGGTATCAGTAAAATTAAAATGGATTGGGTAACCTGGTTTTTTTGTTTCTGCGGCTTGTATGGAAAAATTTAAAACCAATAAAGCAAACAGGATAAAACCATTGCTGATCATTTTTGTTTTCAACATCGTTTTCATTTTAGATTAAACAATGCCGACCCTGGGTTTGGATTATAACTGATTCAACATAGGAAAAATTGGCGCGGGATCTTTAATAGGATATGGGGAGAAATGTTCAGTGATATTACCGGGGGTACGGTTTGAAGGCTTTTCAAGAACCGGTAATCGAACGTTTGATGATGATAAAGAACAAATGTACTCTTCAAAAATTGCAAGTCATAGCATTTGGACAATGGTAGATTTACGATTCATACATAAAACCGCTGGTAATCATAAACGTTAGGAACGAAAAAAAATGGCTGAAAATTCGTCAGGTAACAGGCATTTCTCAATTTTTTATTGCATGGATTGGCAGGGTAATTTTTTTTGTGCTAAATAAGTACTGTGTTTCAATGAAGAACATAGATCCTGAAGAACCTTATTCAATTGCCGGCTAATTTTTAAAATAACGAAGGATATTGGCCAGTTCATTTCTCTTTTATTTAATTTCAAGCCCTAATGTATTTTTAAAGTGTATAACCGTTTTACTTTCTTCTGCCTCTTTTTAATTACCGGTATTATAAGTTTGGCTGGATTTCAGCAACGCGATAATCATTTTATAAACAACACACCGGCTGGTATCTGGGCAACAGAATTAAGCGCCGATGGTAATTATATTGCTATTGGTGGAGATGACAGTACGGTGTGGATTTACCAATGGGGTGAATATAAGCTGCTTCAAAATTTTCGCTTAGGCAGCATGGTTAGAGGGCTTAGCTGGCATCCTGCAAAAAACTTACTGGCTATAGCCACTTTGGACGGCGTAGCGATTCTTGAACCGGGAACCGGTAAAATTACCGATATAAGTCATTTGAAAACCGGTGGCTGGGGTATTGGATGGAATCATAACGGTGAGTTATTGGCGTTGGCAGATCATCACGGGGAAATTCAATTGATGGATGATAAAGGCCGTTTAATTAAGACTATTCAAAAGCATAACAACAACAGCTTTTTAACGCTTGACTGGCATCCACAAAAAAACATACTGGTAACCGGTAGTGATGAGATCATGATGTTTGATACTACGGGTAAACAACTTGCACTGATCTTTCACCGGGATGAACCTACCGGGATACTCAGTGTAAAATGGCATCCTTCCGGTGAGTTTTTTGCCAGTGGCGATTATGGGCACGAAAAGGAAGGTAAACCCACCTTGCTGCAATTCTGGAATGCAGATGGCTCTCCAAAGAAAACGATCAGCGGTCATCATGCAGAGATCCGCAACCTCAGGTGGAGCAGCGATGGCAAAATGTTAGCCACTGCCAGTGATTCTTTAAGAGTATGGTCAAAAGATGGTGTGTTATTACATGCTGGATATTCCGATTCAAACATCTGGAGTTTAGCCTGGAGCAGGGATTGTAAAAATATTCTGACAGGATGTTTTAAGGATGGATCAATACAACTTTGGGATGCGCAAGCCATCCTGTTAAGAAAATTATAATTAGATTCATCCTCGTTTAAAAATTTATTAATTGCTTTAATTAATTAACTGCTTTGTTTTCTTACAAATTTGGTAAGTATGACGATCAGTTGTCCTTCAATGCGAGCTTCAATTTGCTCAGTATTATTTTCCACCAGCCTGATGTTCTTTACCACCGTGCCCATTTTTGCATTCAGTGTTGATCCTTTAACATCCAGCGATTTGGTAAGTATAACGGTGTCGCCTGTTTGTAAAATATTACCATTGGCATCTTTATGCAGGTCAACATGGCTGTCAGATTCATGGTCGCCGGTTGCTTTAGCCCAGGCTAATTTTTCATCATCCAGGTAAAGCATGTCGAGGTTATCAGCTGCCCAGCTTTCATGACGCAAGCGGTTCAACATTCTCCATGCCATCACTTGTACACCCGGAACTTCGCTCCACATGGTGTCAGACAAGGTTTTCCAGTGCTTGCTATCCAGCTCTTCTTTCTTTTCTATTTGTGCCAGGCATTTGCTGCAGATCATGATGCTGTTATCTGCATTCGATATGTCTTGTGGCGGAACTTCATATACCTGTAATGCATCAGAGGCACCACAAAGTTCACATTTGTTATCACTTCTTTTTTGAATTACTTCCTGCAGTTTCATGTTCTTTTTTTTGCCGCGAAGGTAATGGTTTGGCAGAAACGCTGTTTACTGCAAAATGGGTATTGCACAGTTACTGTCTAAAGAGTATTTTACTGCATCATAAATTGTTTAACAGTTATGATTTCCCGGTCTAATCTATTATTTTAACCAGTTTTTAAAAATGAAAAGGTTACTGATTTTTATTTCATGTTTTAGTGCTATTTCCGGACATGCGCAGGAAATGGATTTTGAACAAACGGTTTCTTTTATTCAACAAAAGATTCAATGTTGTTCCATTCCATATTCGGCTTCCACATCAAGGAAAGTGGACAGTATTTTTATTGAAAGGAATGGAAAAATTTCACTGTATTATTCCGATAAAAAACCCGAACTAACCTTTAATATTTTTGAGTTGTACAATGACGATGAAGATTCAAAAGGCATTGATACAGTAATGAGCGGTAAATTCATCCAGTTTTATATTGATGAAGAAAAAATCAGGATGATCCGGTTTGCTACTGCTAAAGATGCCGGACAGGTCTATGATGCCTTATTGCATTTATATAAACTTTGCAACGAAGAAGTAAAAATGTTTAGTGATCTGAATTTTAAACAAACGATTGATGTTATCAATATCCGGTTAACAAAATGGTCAGATGAAGTTGGCCTTACATTGAACGCAATACAAAGTGGTGAAGTAATTATCACTAATAAACGAAATCAAATCTTCAGGTTCAATTTTTTTGAATTAGCTAAAGATAATGATGGAATTGAAGTAGAAATCTGCGATGCAGGGAGACATGCACCACGGGCCTGGATCAATTTCAGGAGTAGCTTTGAAACAATAGCTTTTATCCGCTTAAAATGTAATACGCCGGAGGCAGAACTCAAAATAATGCGGACTGCTTTTTTACACTTGAAAACTTTGTGCAGGAAGTTTTGATCAAATGAGTGTAAGGCTAAATTAAAGTTTCGAAGAAGCAATATCCTGAGGCCCGATAATTGCAATGTCTTTCTGAAATTAAATCATTTTTTATATGCAAGAAGATAAAACACAACCAGGTAAACAATCCAATACAGATCCTGAAAATGCACCAGAAAAAAAGCAGGAGCAAAGTGACCCCCAGCTAACAGAACTGAAAGGGTTTGTAGATCCTTCAGAAGATCTCGAACCAACGTTAACTGACGGGACCAAAGCACCAGAAAAAGAGGCTGAGAAATATAAAGAGAATAAGAAGGAAGACTAGTTTATATTTTACAAATGAAAAGTGCTGAGTTGAATTTCAAAAGTACAAGTGTGCGACGCAACAAATGCTTAATAGTAGTAATGAAGCTTAGTACATAAAAAAGTCCTCCACTAAAGTGAAGGACTTTTTACATTTTTTATTTTTAAATTTTACATTAGTATCTGTAAAGGTCACTCTTAAACGGACCTTCTTTTGGAATACCCAGGTATTCGGATTGAGCGGAAGTTAATTCATCCAACACAACACCAATTTTGGCCAAATGCAAACGGGCAACTTTTTCATCCAGGTGTTTTGGTAATACATACACCTTATTCTCATACTGCTCACCGTTAGTCCACAATTCGATTTGAGCCAGTGTTTGATTGGTAAATGAATTACTCATTACAAATGATGGGTGACCCGTGGCGCAACCTAAATTCACCAGGCGGCCTTCAGCTAATAATATGATATCCTTGCCATCTACATTATACAGGTCAACCTGTGGTTTAATGGTATCTTTTGTGTTACCATAATTGTCATTTAACCAGGCAACATCAATTTCAATATCAAAGTGGCCGATATTACAAACAATGGCTTTGTCTTTCATTAATTTAAAATGATCGCCTGTGATCAGGTCGCGACAACCGGAAGCAGTAACAATAATATCAGCTTCTTTAACCGCATCTATCATTTTCTTTACTTCGAAACCGTCCATAGCAGCCTGCAAAGCGCAGATAGGATCGATCTCGGTAACGATTACACGGCAACCGGCGCCTGCCAATGAAGCGGCAGAACCTTTACCCACATCACCATAACCACCAACAACAGCTACTTTTCCAGCTAACATGATATCTGTAGCACGGCGAATAGCATCTACCAATGATTCTTTACAACCATACTTGTTATCAAATTTTGATTTGGTAACAGAATCATTCACATTAATGGCTGGAACTGGAAGTGTTCCTTTTTCCATTCTTTCATATAAACGATGTACACCTGTTGTCGTTTCTTCAGAAATTCCTTTAATGTGCTGGATCAATTCTGTATACTGGTCAAGTACCATATTGGTAAGATCTCCACCATCATCCAGGATCATATTCAATGGCCTGTCTGAGCCACCGAAAAATAATGTTTGTTCGATGCACCAGTCAGCTTCTGCCTGCGTTTGACCTTTCCAGGCAAATACTCCAATACCTGCTTCTGCAATCGCTGCAGCAGCATGATCCTGTGTTGAGAAAATATTACATGAACTCCAGCGCACTTCAGCACCTAAAGCAACCAATGTTTCAATCAGTACTGCTGTTTGAATGGTCATGTGTAAGCAACCTGCAATCCGGGCACCTTTCAAAGGCTGGCTTGCACCATACTCTTCACGCAAAGCCATTAAACCTGGCATTTCGGCTTCGGCCAAACGGATTTCTTTACGACCCCAGCCTGCAAGACTAATATCTTTCACTTTATATTTTAAAGTGAAATCGATGTTTGATTTTGTTGTAGTAGACATTATTTAAGTTTAAAGTTTAGTGTTTAGAGTTGTAAAGTTTTGACTTTTTCACTTTAAAGTTTTCCAATGGCAAAGGTAATTTATCAGGATAAAATTCTGGGCCATTGTGGATAATCAGGATATAATTCACTTTTTAGCTTATTTTGCAGGAAATAATACAGTTTACCCATGGCAAAATCGGTTGTTAAAGAACAAATGCCTGTGCTGGATGCAATGGACCTGGCCATACTCAAATTATTACAGCAAAATGCCCGGATCACGATCAAGGAAATTTCTGAACAGGTACATCTGAGTACTACGCCTGTCCATGAGCGTATTCGCCGGATGGAGCAGAATGGCGTTATCAAACAATACATCACGATTTTAAATGCAGCAAAAGTAGGGAAGGGTTTAATGGTCATTTGTTATGTTTCCTTACGGCAACACAGTAAAAATGCTGGCGATAAATTCATCAAAAGTATTTTGGTAATGAATGAGGTTATTGAATGCCTGACTATTTCTGGTGAATTTGATTTTATGCTGAAAGTTGTGGCATCCAACATGGACGATTACTATGATTTTCATGTGAATAAACTAAGCCAGGTGGAAAATGTTGGTAATGTGCAAAGCGTGTTTGTTATGGGAGTAATCAAACAAACATATAACCTGGTGTATTAAACCAACTATCAATCATTCTGTTTAACTAAATAAAATATCTTTAAGAGAATTGATTTTAAATCACGAACACTCAAATCAAAAAATATGCATACTTACGATACGGTATCCGCAGCAACAAACGGATTAAGGGATAGAGGTTATACACTCGATTTTAACCTGGAGGAAAACTGCCTTATCTGCAGCGGTAATAAATATAATCCCGATGATTTCGAAATCGTAGAAATTCATCGGTTTGAAGGCATGTCAGATCCTGCTGATTCAGCAATAGTTTATGGCATTAAATCCAATGATGGCAAAAAAGGTGTTTTAGTAAATGGTTATGGGATATCAGCTAATCCTTTAACGAGTGACATGGCAAAAAAACTTTCCATTCACACCCAATAAATTACATTCTTTCCGGCACCCGGATGCCCAATAGTTTCATGGATGAGGCAATCACATTGGCTGTCATCATACATAGCCGCAAACGCAATTGTTTTTTTTCTTCTGATTCGGCATTCATCACCGAAAGATTGGTATAAAATGAATTGAATGTTTTGGCCACTGTAAATGCATAAATCGCTAACGATCCCGGGTTGTATTCTTCTGCAGCCTGGTTTAAAATGACAGGGTACTGTTCCAATAAAATGATCAGTTCTTTTTCCTCTGGTAATAAACCTGTTAACGGTAAGATATAGCCGCTGTCGGGCATTTGTTTTCTTAATATTGATTTGATGCGTGCATGTGTGTATTGTACAAAAGGCCCGGTGAAACCGTGAAAGTCGATGGACTCTTCCGGGTTGAAAACCATTTTCTTTTTTGGATCCACTCTTAATAAAAAGAATTTCAATGCACCCAACCCGATGATCTCATACAGATCTTTTAATTCGTCATTCGTAAAGTCTTTTACTTTTCCGGAGGCTTCTGTATGTTCGGCAGCGATTTTTACCATTTCGTCCATCAGGTCATCAGCATCAACCACTGTGCCTTCGCGACTTTTCATTCTGCCACTGGGCAATTCAACCATGCCATAACTTAAATGATGAATACCATCAGCATAAGGGGCTTGTAATTTTTGCATGATGATCTTTAGCACTTTCATGTGATAGTTCTGTTCATCACCAATTACATAAATGCTGTCATCATATTGGTAATCCTCGTATTTCTGTTGTGCCAAACCAAGATCCTGTGTAATATATACTGAAGTGCCATCCTTGCGCAAGACCAGTTTTTCATCCAGGCCCTCATTGGTCAGGTCGATCCATACGCTGCCATCTTCTTTTTTAAATAAGACTCCTTTTTGCAATCCTTCTTCAACAAATTTTTTGCCCAGCAGGTAAGTATTGCTTTCATAATAGGTTTTATCAAAATCATTCCCAATCCTATTATAGGTTGCTTCAAAACCGGCATATACCCAACTGTTCATTTTTTGCCAGAGATCCATAACGTCCGGCTTCCCATTTTCCCAATTAACCAACATTTGTTGTGTGGCCAGCAGGATGGGCGCATTTTTTTCCGCGTCTTCTTTCGATTTTCCTGTTGCTATTAAATTCTCAACTTGTTTTTTATATTCTTCATTAAACTTTACATAATATTCTCCCACAAAATGATCACCTTTCATATTTACATCTGCAGGCGTTTTTCCATCGGCAAATAATTGCCAGGCAAGCATGCTTTTACAAATGTGAATACCCCGGTCGTTGACGATACTTGTTTTCACCGTGTCATGACCGGTAGCTTTTAATATTTCGGCCACACTCCATCCTAAAAAAATATTGCGCAGGTGCCCCAGGTGTAAAGGTTTATTGGTATTAGGTGATGAATATTCCACCACCACTTTTTTATTATTGGGCGATTGCGTTCCAAAAGTAGTGTCAGCATAATTATCGGCAACAGTTTGAATCCAGAAATTATCAGCTATTGAAAAATTGAGAAAACCTTTTATCAGGTTGTAACCGGTAAATAATTCCGGGTGTGACTTTAAGAGATAATCGCCTATTTCTTTTCCCAGTTGATCAGGTGATTTTTTTAGAGATTTGATAAATGAAAATAAAACCAGCGTATAATCACCTTCAAATTCTGGTTTGGTGTTGTTGATGGTCAGCTCATTTTCAGTGAACGACTGACCATATAGGTTTTGAAGCGCGGAAAGAAATAAAGGCTTTACCTGGTTTACAAGCGACATGTAATGTTTTTATTTTGGGTGCGAATTTAACTTTAAACCTCCAATTCTATGAATTTGAAAAGAAGATCACTTGTGATTTAATTGATTTCGATTCTTTTTTGACAGACCAATTTTATATTTTCTACTAAATTCCATCTTTTATCTTTGCGGGCTTACATGAATAAAAATATCCAACAGGTAAGCAATCTTATTAACCGGGTAATCGATTTTTTTTACCCACCTTTTCGTCCATTTTTCAACAGGCAAACTTTTGGTTATGCAGCTTGTGGCGGTGGTAATACCATGCTGGATATATTTCTATATTTTATTGCTTTCCATTTTATCTTAAATAAGGAAATCGTTTATACCCCGGTTGTTGCGATCAGTCCGCATATTGCCGCCTTTTTAATTTCATTCATAATCACTTTCCCATTAGGATTCTTTTTATCAAAGTATGTAGTGTTTTCTGAATCTAATTTAAGGGGCCGGGTGCAGCTTATTCGCTATTTTAGCCTGGTGCTCGCCTGTTTATTATTGAATTATATATTCATTAAATTTTTTGTTGAATACATGGGAATATTTCCAACTCCCGCTAAAATAATCACCACATTTTTTGTTGTAGCATTCAGCTACCTGAGTCAGAAACATTTTACTTTCCGGGTTCGCAAAGTTACCTCACAGGCTGAAGCCGATTGATTCAACTTTTATCGTTAGATCACCACTGATGTTGCTGCGGATCACCAGGTTGTCTTTGAATGGATAAAGCCCCAACAAAACCAATTGGTTCATTTTTCCATAGCTCTTAATTCCTGGCATAATCTCCCTGTTCAATTGCTTGTTTATGGTGATCATAGAGGAATCAATTAGCGAACCCAGGTCAAAACGGGAATATTGCTGTATCTCATTCAGTATTTTTTTATTGAATAACCAACCGGCAGACTTTACCAATAAATCCTTTGTACGGATATCAAAGTCAAGTTGTGCAAACTGCATAATCCTTTCATTTGGATCATAGACAGGTTTTCCAGTAAGGTAAATGGTGCCTTTATCGGAGCCTTCAAAATCCAGGCGAATGACCAGCTTTTCATTGTCCTGCCCAATGAGTTGAATATTTTTTACAATAAATATTTTTTTAACCGGTCCTTTGTCAAATTCATATTGCTGATCTTTTAGTTGGGTTGTAAGGATGTTGCTCAACGAATCATAATTTAAAACCGCATCCAGGAAAATATTAAAACCGGTATTTGTTTTAAAGGGTGCCAGCATGGGCAGTGCTTTGGATGTTTCTGCTGGTTTATCTAACCGGATTACAGGTCGCGCAGAAAGTCCCAAAAACAAGTTTAGTGAATCGTTCCGGGCATATAAATTATTAAGCCGGAACTGTTGTGGATTTACCTGCAGCCAACCCAAACCAGCAAGATTGATGGGTTTATTAAGCTGGTTCCAGATTTCTCTGAAGCGGGGAGCAAGGTCTACAGTTCCAAAAGAATCTTCAACAGCTTTCTTTGCCAGGTCCAGTTCTTCTTTTAAACTGCTCATAACCGTTTTGGTTATATCCTGGCCCCAAAAGCAGATACTGCATTTATCAATTGGTACCGGTTCCATTCTTTCAATATTCAATTTTACTTTATAATCATTCATAAAAGCAATGGAATTATTGAAACTGACGTTCACCCTTCGTTCACCTTCTTCAAAACCACAACTGCAAGGTGGTGTCCAGGGTGAAAGTATGGTGCCACCAACGCAAGCCCGGGTTGAACCGATTATTTGGTAATTACCGGTAAACCCCAGCGCAAGGCTTAAACCCGAGGCCCGAAATTGCAATGGGCCGCGTCGAAACCTGTATTTATACCTGGTTGCACAATCAGGCTGAATCCATTCATTGGGCCAGTTAGGAGAATTGAATTCCTTATCGATACTTTTTTCAGCCATCGCATATACCGGGCGAAGATTTACCTGGATGGGAATATTAAACTCAGAAGATGGTAACGAATCCAGTTTAAAATACGATTCACCCAGGACAGGTTTTTCAGGTACCAGTTTTTTAGAGCAGGCAAATAATGTTATTAAAGGAACCAGGAAAAGCCATCGTTTTTTCATCATGCCATTAAATCTTTAAGTGATAAAAATAAGTTCTGGAAAGGAAAAGCTTTGTGAATAATAAAATGTGATTTGAATTTTGGAACCATATCACGCTAAACCCTGCCATTTTTTCATTCGGCTGTCAACGGCATAATCATTGTAAAACTTAATGAAACAATTAAATTTTTTCAATAATGGGAAAAATAATAGGAATAGACTTAGGAACAACAAATAGCTGCGTTGCCGTTATGGAGGGTAATGAGCCAGTTGTTATAGCAAATGATGAAGGACGTCGTACAACCCCGTCTGTAGTGGCTTTTTTAAAGAATGGTGAGCGTAAAGTAGGTGATCCAGCAAAACGCCAGGCAATTACGAACCCGGTTCACACCATCAATAGTGTGAAGCGTTTTATGGGTCGTCGTCATGATGAGGTATCAGAGGAGATGAGCCATTGGAGTTATAAAATTGTAAAAGGTGACAATAATACCGTTCGTATTGACATTGATGGCAGGTTATATACGCCACAGGAAATTTCTGCAATGATCTTGCAGAAAATGAAAAAAACGGCAGAAGACTACCTGGGGCAGGAAGTAAATGAAGCAGTAATCACGGTTCCAGCATATTTTAACGATGCCCAAAGACAGGCAACTAAAGAAGCTGGCGAAATTGCCGGTTTAAACGTTCGCCGTATTGTAAATGAACCTACAGCCGCGGCTTTAGCTTATGGTCTGGATAAAAAACATCATGATTCCAAAATCGCGGTATTTGACTTAGGTGGTGGTACATTCGATATATCCATTCTTGAATTGGGAGAAGGTGTATTTGAAGTGAAATCAACTAACGGTGATACACACCTTGGAGGTGATGATTTTGATAAAGTGATCATGGATTGGCTGGCAGAAGAATTTAAAAAAGAAGAGAATGTTGACCTGCGTAAAGATCCTATGGCTTTACAGCGTTTAAAAGAAGCTTCTGAAAAAGCAAAAGTCGAGTTAAGCAGTTCTTCAGAAACAGAAATAAATCTCCCTTATATCACGGCTATTGATGGTGTGCCAAAGCATATGGTTAAGAAATTGACCAGGGCAAAATTTGAACAACTGGCAGATAATTTATTTGCCCGTTGCCTGAAACCATGTGAACAGGCATTAAAAGATGCAAACATGAAAGCCAGCGATGTAGATGAAGTGATCCTGGTAGGTGGTTCTACTCGTATTCCAAAAGTGCAGGAGATTGTAGAGAAATTTTTTGGAAAAAAACCAAATAAAAGTGTTAATCCGGATGAAGTTGTTGCAATAGGTGCCGCAATCCAGGGTGCAGTTTTAACAGGGGAAGTAAAAGATGTGTTGTTGCTTGATGTTACACCGCTTTCTTTAGGTATTGAAACATTGGGTGGAGTGATGACAACTTTAATTCCAAGTAACACCACCATTCCAACCAAAAAATCTGAAACATTTTCTACCGCCAGTGATAATCAACCGGGTGTTCAGATCCACGTTTTGCAAGGTGAAAGAGGATTAGCAAAAGACAATAAAAGTCTCGGCATCTTTAACCTGGATGGAATTCCACCGGCACCCCGTGGTGTACCACAAGTTGAAGTAACTTTTGATATAGATGCCAATGGCTTGCTTCATGTTGCTGCAAAAGATAAAGGCACTGGTAAGGAACAAAAGATTCGCATTGAAGCCGGTAGTGGTTTGAATAAAGAAGAAGTTGAAAAAATGAAAGCCGAAGCAAAGGCTAATGAAGAATCGGATAAAGCAGCCAAGGAAAAAATTGAAAAAATCAACCAGGCCGATAGTTTAATCTTTCAAACAGAGAAGCAGATCAAAGAATATGGCGATAAGATACCCGCTGATAAAAAAGCACCTATCGAAGCCGCATTGCAAAAATTGAAAGATGCTCACAAATCACAGGACATACCTCAGATTGATGCAGCTATGGCCGAAATGAATAAGGCATGGACTGCAGCCAGTGAAGAATTATATAAAGCATCTCAGCAAGGCGATGCGACAGGAGCCCAGCAGCAACCTGGAGGAGATGGTCAGCCACATGCTGAATCTGCAACGGGTGACAATGTAACGGATGCAGAATTTGAAGAAGTGAAATAATAAGTAAACTCATCAATAAACCCGCAAATTAAAATTGCGGGTTTTTTTATTTTCAAAATGTTCAACCCTTAACTTTATAGTATAAACGAAAATAATTTTCCGGGATGAAAAGAATTTTAAAATATGCTGTTATCAGCATGGTCAGTATTCTTTTTTACTTTCCTGTACATGCAGTTACTGAACCTCCGTTATATTTCGAATCAACACCTTCATTAACTCATGTTCCTTCTTCATTTACGATAGAACAGATCATCAACCTCACACCAAAAGAGTATAAAAATGTAACGGGCAAAAAAATGCGTTTTGGCCAGGTATTAAGTTTAAAATATGTACAACACAAAATTAAAAAACAAATAAAACAAGGCGAGCCCGTGAATGTACAGATGGTGAACCAGGATATTGATGCAACGGATTTTTCTTTTGCTGGTTTCTTGCTGGGTTTTTTGCTGAGCATTTTTGGTGTGCTCATCGCTTATTTAATTGGGGACAGAAGAAAGATTAAATGGTCATGGTATGGATTTGGTTTCGGTGCAATTATTATACTCCTTGTATTAATTCTTTAAAAATCTGGATAAACACTTATCTTTTAAAACAAAATCAACCAATATGAAAAAGAAGGTACTTATTTTATCACTCGTATCGGCGCTCATACTGCAGGGTACATCAGGCTTCGCTGTTTCGCTTCCGACATCTACACCTGTTTCTGCAACAACAGAACCAGATCCGGCTGCTGTAAAAGCGGCTGTGGCTGAATTCAAGAGCTTATCCAAAAAGGAAAGAAAAGCCAGGATTAAATCTGTTAAAGCTGAATTGAAAAAGGCAAAGTCCAACATGAATGCAGAACCGGTTACTAACACATTGTTGCTGGTGATCATTGCTATTTTACTGCCACCTTTGGCTGTTTACCTTCACCAGGGTGAAATCAACAGTAAATTCTGGATCGCACTTTTATTAACCTTGTTATTTTACATTCCAGGCTTAATTTATGCCCTGGTTGTGATACTGGGTGATGCTTAATAAGAAGTAAGAATTTGACAAAAAAAATCCATTCAATTTTGAATGGATTTTTTTTTATGAGGAGAAGTTTATTACATAAGATCCATGGCAATCACAAACGAAGTAACCCAGAACGGTATGATCAATGTAAGCCATTCCCAATGGGTAATAATTGCAAATGCCAGAGCTGCGGTTGAAATAAAAAAGATTAACCAGGCCAGTGATTTATTTTTTTTTCTGTTTGCTGATTGTTCTTGCGCCATTATATTTTTTTTGGCAAAAATAGGGGGGAAAGAGGGAAATTAAAAATTAGCAGCTTAATTGATACATTTGAATGTTATGGAAATTGAATACTTACGAAAGCTTTGTCTTTCTTTACCTGGTGTAACAGAAGATGTAAAATGGGATCATGACCTGGTGTTTTCCGTAGCCGGTAAAATGTTTTGCGCAACATCGCTGGATCTGCCATTTAAGATTTCATTTAAAGTAACAGATGAAGAATTTGAGATTTTACAGGAACAATCCGGATTTGAACCGGCGCCTTACCTCGCCCGTGCAAAATGGATTGCAGTTATGGATCCTGGCGTTTTAAATTTACAGGCATGAGAACAATATATTAATCAAAGCTATCATTTGGTAAAAGCCCGGATACCAAAGAAAACCAGGATGGCTTTGGGTTTAGATTAAGTGTTTTAAGCTGTTGTTTTTTTGTCAAAAAAAGCTACCTTTGCTGCCCGTTTAAAAAACGGAACATTCCGAAAGGAATATTTCCTGAAGAGGCTCAATAAGTTTTTCCCGGTGGAAAACGCCTCAAGGGTGCACCATTAAAGCATTTAAAATGCCAAAAGTAAAAACAAATTCCAGCGCCAAAAAGCGTTTCAAAGTAACGGGTACTGGAAAGATCACTCACCAAAAAGCCTTCAAACGTCACATTCTTACCAAAAAAAGCAAAAAGCGCAAGCGCGGTATGCGGATAGATGGCATGGTTAGTAAAGCCAATCTTGATTTTGTAAAACGATTACTCAGGTTAAAGTAATTCTTTAATAATTACACCCGGGAGATCAACCTGCCAGCTGGCAGTTAATACATTAAAAATTCTAAAATAATTAAGATATGCCTCGTTCAGTAAATGCTGTTGCTTCAAAAGCTCGCAGAAAAAAAATATTAAAACAAGCCAAAGGTTTTTATGGTAAGCGTAAAAACGTTTATACAGTTGCCAAAAACGTTGTAGAAAAAGGTATGACCTATATGTATGTGGGTCGTAAATTAAAGAAAAGAGAATACCGTGCTTTATGGATCGCCCGTATCAATGCGGCTGTTCGTGAGGAAGGGATGAACTATTCTCAATTCATCAACGCTTTGAATAAAAAAGGGATCACCCTTGACCGGAAGATGCTGGCTGACATCGCCATGAACAATCCTGAATCATTCAAAAACCTCGTTGCGCAGGTAAAATAATTACCAGTGATTTTTAAATATTAACCGGGCTCGTGTAGCCCGGTTTTTTTATATATGGGAGTAAATAGTAAATTTTTCGTTTGTATTTAGGCAAACCTTTACTTTTGTTCAGTTATTTTTTTTATACGTCAATCTTTTAATTCTTAAATGGATAATTCCTATAACGACCTCGTTCAACAAACCTTTAATTTCCCCCAGGAGGGCTTTGAAGTAAAGGATAGTTTTTTGCAGTTTAATGGTATTGAAATAAAAGCGCTGATAGAAAAGTATGGCACCCCTTTAAAACTAAGTTATCTGCCAAAAATCGGCCAGCAGATCAACAAAGCTCAAAACATGTTTGCCAATGCTTTTAAAAAGCACAAATATGAAGGCGAATACTTTTATTGCTATTGTACTAAAAGTTCCCATTTCTCTTTCGTAGTAGAAGAGGCGTTAAAACAGGATATACACCTGGAAACATCTTATGCATATGATATAGAAATTATCAAGAAATTATATGCAAAGAAAAAGATCAATAAAGACACTTACATTATTTGTAACGGGTTTAAACAAAAACCTTACACGCGTCGTATTGCAAGCCTGCTTAATTCAGGATTTAAAAATGTAATTCCCATTCTTGATAATAAAGAGGAATTAAAGGAATATTCAAAATCCGTAAAGGTTCCTTTTAAATTAGGGATCCGTGTAGCGGCCGAAGAGGAGCCTACATTCCCTTTCTACACCTCACGGTTAGGGATAAGGGCAAAAGATATATTGGAATTTTATGTAGACCGTATTGAAGGTTATGAAAATAAGTTCCAGTTAAAGATGTTGCACATCTTTTTAAATAAAGGCATCAAAGATGATATTTATTACTGGAGTGAGTTAAATAAGATCATTAACCTGTATTGCCAGTTAAAAAAGATTTGCCCAGAACTGGATTCCATTAATATTGGTGGTGGTTTTCCTATTAAACATTCCCTTGGCTTTGACTATGATTACCAGTTCATGATCAATGAAATTGTACGCAATATCAAAGTGGCTTGTAAGCGATCCAAAGTGCCTATGCCCAATATTTTTACTGAGTTCGGTAGTTATACGGTTGGTGAAAGTATGGCGCATATTTATAGCGTACTGGATCAGAAAAGCCAGAATGAAAGAGAAATCTGGTATATGATCGATTCATCTTTTATTACAACCTTGCCTGATACCTGGGGAATTGGCGAACGCTTTTTGTTATTGCCGATTAATAAATGGCAGAATGATTACCAGCGGGTGGTGCTAGGAGGCATCACTTGCGACAGCCATGATTATTATGATTCCGAAGAACATATCAATGAAGTATTTCTTCCCAAACTAGATGGAGAAGAACCGCTTTATCTCGGATTCTTTCATACCGGGGCATACCAGGACCAGATAAGCGGATATGGAGGTATTAAGCATTGCCTGATTCCATCACCCAAACACGTTATTGTAAGCCAGGATAAGAATGGCAAAATGGTAGATTATTTATATGCCAAGGAACAGTCGGCACAAAGTATGCTGAAGATATTAGGATATTAATAAAAAACCCCGTTCAAAAGAACGGGGTTGCTTTTTCAGAGGAATGGAGACTAATTAGTTTCCGCGGCCCAGGACTTTTTCTTTACTTGCTTCTATCTTCCGTGTATCTTCCTGTCTTTTTTGTTCATATTGTTGCTGTCTTTCAGGGTTGCGATTTTCAACTTGTGGTCTGCGGGTTCTGCCACCATAATAATATCTGTCATTATAATACCTGTCGCCATAATAGCGGCTGGGATAAGATCTCATCGGGTAACCATATCCGTAAGGATCATAAACGCCGTAACGATCATAATATCCATAAGGTGCCCTTTCCCTGTAAGGATCATCTCCATAAATTCTTGATGTGGTACAACTAACTGCAAAAACAGAAACCAATGCAATCAATGTGAAGGTTAAAAAAAATCTATTTTTCATGCTTACTCCTTTTTATATTTATCGTTCAATTAATCAGCCAGATTATGTTTAAAAACAGCCAAATCAAATACTTTTTAATTCTATTAACACTTGTTAGTTTTAATGCAAATGCTCAATCAAATGATTCGGTCATTGCTGTTATTAATAAGATGTTTTTTGGTATGAAAACCGTTGACACAGTAATGTTAAAAGATTGTTTTAGTGATAGTGTCATTTTTCAAACTATTGTCAGGAATAAAGATGGTAAAGTGAATGTGCGGAATGAAAATGTAACCAACTTCATAAGTTTTGTTGGCAAAGAACAAAAAGGTAAGCTGGATGAACAGATCACTTTTGCATCAATCAATATCGATGGTGATCTTGCCAGTGTATTTACACCATACAAGTTTTATTATGACGGACAATTCAGTCATTGTGGTGCAAACTCATTTCAGTTGGTTCGCTTAAATGGCATTTGGAAGATTAATTACCTTATTGATACGCGAAGAAAAACTGGTTGCGATTGATTTACTTGTTTTTTAGCCTGTACTTTTTTTGAACTTTTGGGCTTTCAAAATACCTGTTCAATTCTTCTTCTGTCATATTGGTTTCAATTTCAATGGGGACTTCGATCAATTGAATCTGTACTTGTTTTAGTTCGTCTCTTAACTTATTTGTTTTGCGTGCAATTTCGGGGTCCTTATCGCCCACCAGGTAGGTGTCATTGTTAATATATTCAAGCCGTTTAATGCTTGCCCTGATTAGGGCAGCCTGGTTTTGTTCAACCACCTTATTAGGTGCCACAGCTTCTTTTACCGGTACAACGGCTACGCCTACACTAGGCAGTATTTTGCCTACTTTCTGTGCCTCAGGATCACTGCTTACATTCAGGATGGTCCCAGCTAAAGCAGATGTACCCGAAGTGAGATCAAAAGTTGTTCTGAATGATTTTGTTTTTTTAAGTCGTTTATCTAACTGTAAAAAAGCAAATTTTAAAGACATAACATAAGTGCGAACATTCTTTTTCATCTGGTTAAATTCAATTACCGCATTCGGGTAATTGAGGGAGTTTTTAACCGTTATCTTAACAACTGCCGTATCCTTAACTTTAAACCTTGTACTGCCAATAAAATGTAACAGCACTATCTTTTGCTGGTCCTTATCAGATTCTCTTACAAAATCATATCCGGGTGTCCAGGTAAATTCATCATTACACTCATTAACCAGTGAAAAATTATTGATGGGAATGTTGCTGTTGAACAAAATATTTTCAATAGGGAAACTGCCAGTTTCACATTGCACTTTAAAAGAAATCGTTTCGCCTTCTTCAATTAACAGGTCATTGCCTACACTGGGTTTAACCCTGGAAGGCATGATATCCGTATTAAAAAACAATAGCGTAAATGATGTATCAACTTTATCTGTTGGATTATCCAGGCTTTGAACACCAATGTTCACTTTGTATTCCTGGTCGTATTTTAATTTGTTAGAAAGGAAATAGCTTTTTTCTGGTCTGAATGTTAGCGTTCCATTATCCTTATTGATTCGAAGCCCGACAGGTGAGTTTTTAAGATACCAGTAATATCGTTCAGGATCTTTATTGATTTCAAACTTATAATTTAATACAGAATCTACATGTAAAGTGATATACGGGTTGATGTTAATGATTCTGAGAGAATCAGGAACAATAATCGGTAAGGTATCCGGATAATGCACCATAGAATCTGTCCGGATCAATGTATCCGTAATGATCTGCGCATTGGTAAACGTTGCCCAGAATATTGCAATTATAAAAGTTAGCTTCTTTATCATGTCTTGTTTTCAAATGGATGAATATAAACCCCGGCGAAATTAACATTTATCAACTAAAAAAAACCCCGTCGTAGAAACGATGGGGTTGTAAACCAAAACCAACTGCTTATGAGAAAAAATTTAAATAATTTTATTGAATCGATATCTGCTTAACCGGTGATTTGACTTCCGTTTTAAAGGGAAGGTTTAATGTTAAAACACCATTGTTATAGGATGCTTCAATCTTTTCTGCATCAATCTTCTCATCTAATGTAAAAGAACGTTTGAAAGGTCGAAAAGTGTACTCGCTTCTCAGTTGTTTAACATTTTCTTTCTCCGCATTTTCTTTTTCAACACTGATCGTTAAAATGTTTTTATCAATGTTAACATCAAAATCTTTTTTGTCAAATCCCGGAGATATGACGTGAAGCAGGTAAGCATCGTTGCTTTCAAAAATGTTAACGGGTACATTATTTTTAAACGATGGTGCAGCAGTCACTTTAAAGAAATCCTCCATCAAATTATTTAAGGATCTTTCTGCCGGACGGTTTATAAATTTTACTTGTGTCATAAAAATATTTTTATAATTTTTTAAATAGTTTATTAGTGTTTTTCAAAAGGTGTACCATTTCAAAAAGACAATAAAATCCTGTTCTTTTGGTCAGAAGATCATAGAGAAGTATGACATATTTACTGATATGTGTAAAGTTTAACTGACATAATAGCTGGATAATTATAATCATGTTTTCTGCTAATCCATTATTAATTACTTTTGCAGTTCTAAAAAAATAATCAATATGTATCCAGAAGAATTTGTTGTTCCCATGAAAGAGGAGCTTACCGATAATGGTTTCAGTGAGTTGTTATCCAGTGCAGATGTTCAAGATCAGCTTAAGAAAGAAGGAACCACCCTTGTTATGATCAATTCCGTTTGTGGTTGTTCAGCAGGCACTGCACGGCCAGGCGTTGTTATGGCCGTTATGAATAGTGAGATTAAACCAGATTATCTCACCACAACTTTTGCAGGATTTGATACCGAAGCTGTAAATGAGGTACGCAAGCACTTATTACCTTATCCTCCATCTTCACCTTCCATAGCTTTATTTAAGAATGGTGAATTGGTGCATTTTATCGAAAGGCATCACATTGAAGGCCGGTCTGCTCAAATGATTGCACAAAACCTGATCGGCGCTTTCCAGGAGCATTGCAATTAAATTTATTTGAATTAGCTAAAACCTCTCCGTATACCAGGTGAGGTTTTTTTTATATTCATACAAATCCATTATTTAATGGGTTATTAATATATTCGCCCTTTCATGCCTGTAAACTGCTAAACCCAAAAAATGTATCCTAATCTTTATTATGCTTTTAAAGACCTGTTTGGGGTAGAATGGTCTTTCCTACGATTTGTCAATTCTTTTGGTTTTTTTGTAGCCTTATCTTTTATCATTTCTGCCATGGTTTTAGCCCATGAATTGAAAAGAAAAGGAAAAGAAGGTCTGTTACACCCAACTGAAGACTTAGTAGTTGTTGGTAAACCTGCAACAATCGGTGAATTGATCATGAACTTCCTTTTGGGATTTTTATTGGGATATAAGATTCTCGCCCTATTTGTAATGGATAGTGCTGTAACTGAAGATCCCCAGGCATTTATATTCTCAGGTTTGGGAAGTTGGCCATTGGGCCTTTTGATGGGCGGTTTATTTACCTGGCTAAAATATTATGAAAAGAATAAACAGAAATTACCTAAACCGGAAACACGTAAAGTCCGTATCTGGCCGCATGACCGGGTTGGAGAGATAACCGTTCTTGCCCTTGTTTTTGGTTTGATTGGCGCCAAAATGTTCGACATATTTGAGAACTGGAGCGATTTTCTCAAACAACCTTCAGCTTATTTGCTTTCTCCCGCCGGGTTAACTTTTTATGGCGGATTGATCTGCGCAGGTATTGCCATTGCATTATATGCAAGAAAACACAAGATCGGTTTCTGGCATTTGGGTGATGCCATGGCGCCAACCATGATGCTGGCTTATGCCATCGGACGTATCGGATGCCAGGTGGCAGGTGACGGTGATTGGGGCATTGCCAATACAGCCCCCAATCCTTATAAATGGTTACCTGATTGGATGTGGTCTTATAATTTTCCGCACAATGTAAATGAAGAGGGTGTTAAGATCCCCGGCTGTGTTGGGAAATATTGTTATCAATTGGAGGTAGGACATTATCCTACTGCTTTTTATGAAACTATTATTTGCCTGGCCTTGTTTGGATTTATTTGGGCCATTAGGAAGAAAATTAAGATCCCCGGAATTCTATTTGGAATTTACCTGATCCTGAATGGACTGGAAAGGTTCTTTATAGAAAAAATCAGGGTGAATAATAAACTCAATATTTTGGGATTAGAACCAACCCAGGCTGAGGTTATCTCATTCTTTTTAGTATTAACCGGGATTGTTTTGATAGTTTACCTGTACAATAAATCACGTTCTGTCAAATCCAATTAAGCTTATCCACACCATCAAAAAAAATAAATATTATTTTTTTTGAAATCCCATGAATAACAAAAGACTTGATAAATAAAGCTTGCAGCCATTACTGGCATCATTTTTTATCATTTGTTTTAAATAAAGCATAAAGTTTATTAACAAGCACTATGAGAAACGCCGATCAGTTTGTACTTTTGCAGATAGTATCCTCTGGTCACCCAAATTTAACTTTCCGTTAAACATCCTTTGGTTAACATTTTATGTCTGGTAAACGTTTTTTCATTATTAATCATTTATTACTATGAGGCAGCTGAAGATTGCCACCCAAATCACGAACAGAGATTCTCAAGCGGTGGAAAAGTACTTACAGGAGATTTCAAAAATTTCAATGATCACTCCTGAAGAGGAAACCACTCTTGCACAAAGGATCAAAATGGGCGATCAGCGAGCCTTGGACAAACTGGTACAAGCCAACTTACGTTTCGTCGTATCTGTGGCCAAACAATATCAGCACCAGGGATTATCACTGAGCGATTTAATTAACGAAGGCAACCTTGGTTTGATCAAGGCAGCCCAGCGTTTCGATGAAACCAAAGGTTTCAAATTCATTTCTTACGCCGTATGGTGGATTCGCCAGTCCATTTTACAAGCGTTGGCAGAGCAGGGCAGATTAGTCCGCTTGCCTCAAAACAAAATTGGCACCTATAACAAAGCGAACAAAGCTTACATGGCCTTTGAACAGGAACATGAAAGAGAACCAAGTACGGAAGAACTGGCTGAATTACTTGAGATGAGTGAGACAGAGATCAACAACATCTTTCAAAGCAATACCCGTCACACTTCACTGGATGCACCCGTGCACGAAGCTGAAGACGTAGCCATGGGCGATCTGCTTGAAGGTGGTGATGACACTGACGATGATGTAATGAAAGATTCATTGCGCAATGAAATACGCCGCGTTTTAAAATCTTTAAGCCCGAGGGAAGCAGAAATTGTAAATGCTTACTTTGGTTTAGATGGAGAGAACGGGGTTACCATTGAGCAAATTGGACAGAAATATGATCTTACCAAAGAGCGTATTCGCCAAATCAAGGAAAGAGCTATCAAACGCTTACAAAAAGCCAGGTACAGCAGTGCATTAAAAGCCTATTTAGGTTAAAAATTCAGATGAACATAATTGGAGCCCCCCGATTACTCGGGGGGCTTTTTTTATTTTAAACGGAATTGCATTCATGGCTGAAAAACCAGGATTGTTGATTTCTAATCTAATCCGGTTAATTTTGCTGCGTTTATAAAATTCTTTTTTAAAAAATTAAAGCTTCTTAATATAAAATGGATCAGGCTTCAGAAAAAGTTCATTGCTTAATTATTGGTTCAGGACCTGCAGGCTACACCGCTGCTATTTATGCTGCCAGGGCAAACATGAAACCGGTATTATACCAGGGCATTCAACCGGGCGGACAATTAACTATAACGACGGAAGTTGAAAATTACCCCGGGTATGCTGATGGGGTTCAAGGTCCCCAGATGATGATTGATTTTGAGAAACAAGCCGTTCGAATGGGTGCCGATATCCGTTACGGATTAGCCACCAAAGTTGATTTCATGCAACAACCATTGAAAGTATGGATCGATGATGAAAAATTAATCGAGGCTGATGCGGTGATCATAGCAACCGGTGCATCTGCTAAATGGCTTGGACTGGAGAGTGAACAGCGGTTAAATGGTTATGGTGTCAGCGCATGCGCAGTTTGCGATGGTTTCTTTTTTAAAGGGAAAGAAGTGGCAATAGTGGGGGCAGGGGATACTGCAGCGGAAGAAGCACTTTATTTATCCAAATTATGTTCCACTGTTCATATGTTCGTTCGAAAAGGTGAAATGAGGGCTTCTAAAATAATGCAGGAAAGAGTTTTAAAAACGCCCAATATTAAAATTTACTGGAACACTGAAACAATGGAAGTGCTGGGAGATAAGAATGTAAATGCAGTAAAAGTAAAGAACAACCAAACGGGTGAAGAACAGGAAATTCCGGTTAGCGGATTTTTCGTTGCCATTGGTCATGAACCTAATTCCGCCATTTTTAAAGGTTGGGTAGATATGGATGAAGCCGGGTACCTGTTAACCGTTCCCGGTTCAACTAAAACAAATGTTGAAGGTGTTTTTGCTGCAGGTGATATCCAGGATAAAATATACCGGCAAGCAGTAACCGCAGCAGGTAGCGGTTGTATGGCTGCACTTGATGCAGAAAGATACCTGGGAGCTAAAGGGCATATTTAGCATTCTTATTTTTTATTTAATTTCTGTCCATGAGTCATATTTCCCATCACCTGACGATTGAATTGAAACAGGTTCGCTTTTACGGCTATCATGGTTTGTATGAGAATGAATCTTTAACAGGTAATGAGTTTGAAATTGATCTTCAGGTTCGTATTCATCCAGTCGTAGAAGTTATACGTAACATGGAAGAATCCATCAGCTATGTCAACTTGTATGAGTTGGTTAAAAAAAGGATGCAGCAACGCGAAGCATTATTAGAAACACTGGCCATGGATATTGCTAACCAGGTAAATAAGGAATTCACGGGCGTTAAAGAAGTAAACATTTCTATTACTAAACTCACTCCGCCATTTGAGAATTTTTCAGGGAAAGTAGGTGTAACCTATCAGAAAAATTTTTAGTCGATTTCCTTTTATCAGATAACTTTTAATTTCCATTTACCCGTTCTCATATAAAGAAATGAAAGGGAAAATAAACTGAGCCAGTATATCCACTCTGACATCCAGCCATAACTTACCGGCATTTTCCATTTCTCCATTATGAAGTAAACGTAAATGCAGTATAAAATAATAGCTGCCACTTCAATTAATAAAGTGATCCGGCTGTTACCTGTACCAGTTACTGCATTCAGCCAAACAGTTGCAAAAGACATGAAGATCATGGCGATGGATATTACTCTAACAACAGGTATCGCCGCATCAATAAAACCCTGCGGTTGTCCATAAACAGAAAGTAATATGGATGGAAATAAATTGAGAAGCACTGCAGCAGAAATGGATCCTACCAAACTTAACTTAATGATCTTATGTACCAGTTTAATGACTTCATGCTGTCGTTGCTGTCCCATCACATTGCTTACCATTGTGTTTGCAGTGGCGGCAAATGCCCAGATAAAAACCCCAAAAAATCCAAAGATATTCCGCATGGTATTGGATACAGCAAGGTCGTATTGAGTGGTTTGATTTCTTTCTATCAAAATAAAAAAGAACTCCCAGCTGATAATGCTGATTGCATGTTGAAAGATCAGTGGGGAGGACATGGATAAAATGAGTTTCATTACTTTTTTATCCAGCCTGAATGTGGCAATTAATGAAAACCTTTTGCTGATACCTTTGAACCTGATCACCAGGTATATAACCAGCATGCCAGTAAATTCTGCAATAACAGATGCAATAGCAGCACCGTTAAAACCGAATGCAGGCATTCCCATTTTCCCAAATATCAATATATAATCGAGGATGATATTTGCCCCGGTTTCCGCAATGCTTCCAATCACCAGGTATCTTGCCTGGTTGGTGCCAACCAGCAATGCATTTCGCATCTGGAAAATGTAAAGAAATGGTAAGCCCCATATACGGATCTTTAAAAATGAAATAGACTGCTCATATTTTTCCGGGGAACTGAGTGCATATTTTAAAATAGCTGGTGCCGCGAAATAAGTTAACAGGATACCAATGGCAGCAATTCCCATGGCAATATAAACACCATGGTTAAATAGTTTTCCAATTTCATTGATCCTTCCTTCACCTGCTCTCCTGGAAATCAATGCCTGCAAACCATTGTTCAAACCATAACCAATACCTGCAAAAATCAGGTAATAAACCCCGGTAATGCTTGCAACTGCAAGGGCCTCCGTACTGTAATGCCCCAGGAAAATATTATTGGTAATAAAATTCAATTGGGGAACCAATATGGCAAGACTGATAGGCAGGGCTATTTTCAGGATCTGCCTGTTGGTGACTGTTAATTGAAGAGAATTTTTATCGGAAGTCATTTGGTTAAGTTCGCAAACGTACAATTTAAATGCTTGCAGAAACCATTGAACAGGAGCAACCTGCTTCGATTAAAAAATAATTACATTGCAGCGTTAAAAAAATAACGTGTGAATCAATTATTAAATATACAACCTGCTGCGCAGGCAGATGCCGCACAATCGGTTTTATTGATGGAAGTGGGACTACAACATGTATTCTTTGGCATCATGGGCATGGGTAACAAGGAAGTTCAACAGGCTGCATATTATTCCGGTAATCAGCTGGAGGAAGATGTTTTACTTTACCAGGTATTTGAAAAACACCCTGAACTTAAAAATACTTTTTACCAGGTGATCATTGCCTTGCAGGTGGCCCAAAATGTTTTGATACCAGAAAAATTTTACCAGGAACAATCAACGCATACACTTTTAGAGGTTTTACATGGTCAGTCAAATAATCACAAAGCGATCAGTGAAAAAGTGGAAGGATTTGATTTTTATAATGTGTACCAGGCGCCACAGCAAATTTTTGATTGGATGAACCGTCATTACAGTCATGCAAAATATTTACACGGATATACTGCCGGAATCAGAAATATTCATTTACCACCTGATGAATCGCCACAACTGATCGTTGATTTTAAGCCCTCGCAAATAACGGTATATGCAGTAAAGCATAACCAATTACAACTGGTGCAGATGTTCCCTTATGAATCTCCGGCTGATCTGGTTTTTTACCTGGCCAGGATTTGCTTCCAGTTGGGGATTTTACAACAGGAAGTGAAAATTTTTATTGAAGGCTTAATTGATGAATCATCTGCAGCATATGCTAACCTGCACAAATATTTTACACATGTTCAATTTGGCCAGGTGCCGGACCAGGTGCGTTTTACGGATGATTTTAAAGAACACCCGGCACATTTTTTTTCATCCATTTATAAATTAGCAGCATGCGTATCATAAGTGGTAATTTGGGAGGAAGAAAAGTGAAGCCGCCGGCTAAAATGCCGCATACCAGGCCTACAACTGATATTGCCAAGGAAGCACTCTTTAATATTTTACAAAACAATATTGATTTTGAAGATCTGAAAACATTGGACCTCTTTGGCGGCACAGGAAGTATAAGTTATGAATTGGCCTCTCGTGGCGCTACAGATTTAACCGTGGTTGAAAAAGATGATAAGATGTACAATTTTATTAAATCAACCGCTGCTGAATTTAAAATTCCAAATTTCAATGTGGTGAAAATGGATGTATTCAGGTTCATTGATCAATGTGATGAAAAATTTGATTTCATATTTGCGGGTCCACCTTATGCATTAATCACCATAGATGAATTACCGGTTAAAATTTTTGAAAAAAAGTTATTAAAAAAAGATGGGTGGTTTGTACTTGAACATACACCCCGTAGTAACTATAAGGACCAACCGCATTTTCATGAAGAAAGAACTTATGGTACTACCGTATTTTCCATTTTTATTGAATCGTGATCATTTAATTTGAATGCATGAAGAAAACGGAAGCAAGGGCATTATTTAAACAACAGCGTTTGGAATTGCCGGAACAGGAAATGGAGAAGCTAAACGATTTGATGTTGATCCAGTTTCAAAGTTGCGATCTGCCTTTTGTTGATTGTCTTTTCAGTTATTGGCCCATAGAAGAGAATAATGAACCGGCTACACATCTTTTTACAGAATTTCTGCGATTCAGAAATCCGGGTTTGCAGGTGCTTTATCCAAAATCTGATTTTGAAAAAAATGCCATGCATGCTGTGGTAACGGATATAGATACGCCATTTTCAAAACATGAATACAATATCTACGAACCTGACAGCGACCAGGTAGTTGATCCAAAAATGATTGACCTGGTATTTGTTCCACTCATTATATGCGACCATCGGGGTTACCGGGTAGGATATGGTAAAGGATTTTATGACAGGTATCTTGCCCAATGTCGTGCAGATTGCATAAAGATTGGTTTTTCATTTTTTGAACCCATTCCCATGCTGGAAGATGCCAACGAATTTGATGTACCTTTAGATCTTTGTATTACACCCCAAAACGTGTATGTTTTTTAACGGCTTCCTTAAATCATTCCGAATTTTATTATTACCATTCTCTATTTTTTATTGGGTGGCCATATGGGTGCGCAACAAACTTTATGATGCCGGTGTATTTAAATCTGTAAGTTTTAATCTGCCCCTAATAAATGTAGGAAACCTGTCTGTAGGCGGAACCGGGAAATCACCAATGATTGAATATCTCACCCGCCTGCTTCAAAACGAAAAAAAAATCAGTATTCTGAGCCGGGGTTATAAAAGAAAAACGAAAGGATATAACCTGGCAAACGAATTTTCAACCGCACTTGAAATTGGCGATGAGCCTTTGCAATTTCATAAAAAATTTCCCGGGGTGGCAGTGGCCGTTGGTGAAGAAAGAATAGTGGCCATTCCCCAGGTATTGCACGACAAGCCTGAAACGGAAGTGATCCTGTTGGATGATGCTTTTCAACACCGTGCCATTAAAGCTGGGTTGAATATTTTATTAACTGATTGCAGCAACTTGTTCACACGAGATTTTTATTTGCCGGCCGGGGATCTCAGGGATCTTAAAGTAAGTTATAAAAGAGCGGACATTATTGTAGTAACAAAATGTCCATTTGATCTATCTCAAAAAACAAAAGAAGAAACCATAAAGGAAATTGCTCCGTTGCCTCACCAGCATATTTTTTTTACCACAATTGAGTTTGGTTTGCCTTATCATATCCTTTCTTACCACCAGCATAAGGTAATTAATGAGCAAACAGAAGTGTTGCTGGTAACAGGTATTGCCAATCCGGAACCGCTCAAAAATTATCTTGATGAGCAGTGTGACCTTTATAATATGATGACTTTCCAGGATCATCATATTTTTACAATAGACGATTGGAAAGATATCGGCAAACGTTTTGCATCAATGGAATCGCAGGATAAGATCATTCTTACAACGGAAAAGGATGCCATGCGGTTAATAAAATTTGAAAGTAAAGCGGCGGAATTGCCTTTATTTGTAATTCCGATTGAACACCGGTTTTTATTTGAAGAAGGTTCAAAGTTTGATCATTTGGTGATTAGGTTCATACAGCAGTTTAATCCAAAAGAAGAAGTTGTTGGAATACAGGAGACGATTATGAGTTCTGTTGACAATCAAAAAGAAAATTAGTATGGGACGAAAAAACGACAAAGAGAAAAAAAATAAAAAATCGGCCAAAGAAGTAACCATAAAAGGTGTTTTGGATATAACCCGTGCGGGAATGGGATATGTAGTTGTTGAAAATGTGGAATCGGATATCATGGTAAAACCGGGCGATTTCAATACAGCACTCCATGGTGATACGGTGCGGGTAAAAATCAAAGACGGGCAAACGGGGAAAAGAATGCAGGGTGTTATAACGGAAGTGGTTAAACGAAAACAAAATGAGTTTATCGGGCGACTTGAAGAAAGTAAAAATTTTGCTTTTTTCATTCCTGAAATGGAAAAACCCATGCCCGATGTTTATATCTCCCAGAAAAATTTTAATGGTGCTAAAGATGGTGACCGGGTAGTGGTTCGCTTATTGGAATGGGATAAAGCTGGAAAACGTCCTGAAGGGGAAGTGATATCCGTTCTTGATCCGGAAGATCAGAATGATATGGTGATGAAGGAAATACTTTTGCAAAATGGATTTCCATTGGTTTTTTCTGATGATGTCCAGGAAGAAGCTGCACGATTGCCTGAAACCATTTCACAAAAAGAAATTGACAGCAGGCGGGATTTCAGGAACGAATTGACCGTAACCATAGATCCATTCGATGCCAAAGATTTTGACGATGCATTGTCCATTAAAATATTACCAAACGGCCATTATGAAATAGGTGTTCACATTGCTGATGTAAGTCATTATGTTTTAGCTGGCACTGAATTGGATAACGAAGCCTATGAAAGAGCAACATCTGTTTATTTGCCCGACAGGGTGAATCCGATGTTGCCGGAGCATATTTCAAATGTGTTATGTTCTCTTCGTCCCAAAGAAGATAAACTTACTTTTTCGGCAGTGTTCGAAATGGATGCAGAAGGTAAAGTATATAAACATTGGTTGGGCCGAACCATCATCCATTCCAATCATCGTTTTACATACGAAGAAGTGCAGGAGATCATTGAAACGGGGGAAGGATTATACAGGGATGAAGTGATCTTCTTTAACAATATCGCTAAAAAGTTAAGAGCCCAGCGGTTTGCAAAAGGAGCCATTAATTTTTCATCAACAGAAGTTCGGTTTAAGCTGGATGAAAAAGGAAAGCCCATTGGAATTGTGGTAAAGGAAAGCAAAGAATCGCACCAGCTTATAGAAGAATTTATGTTGCTGGCTAATCGTTTTGTTGCACAGCATTTTTCTAAAATAATCGTAAACGAAAAACCCATACCAGCACCTTACCGCGTACATGATAATCCCGATGAAGAAAAGTTGTTACCCTTTGTAGC
>JAKFER010000331.1:0-5481 GCA_036675565.1 Chitinophagaceae bacterium | reverse complement strand
GGTTTAAAAAGCTCATTAGCGGAAAGCAGTTATAAATATGGTGTGGCTGGATGGCTGGAAGAAATGGCCCGCATGACCATGTCCTTTAAAATGGCATCCGATTCGGGACTGCATTTAAAAAATGCAGATGAAAAAACAATCCTATACCTGCAGTCACGTACTAAGCATTTCGGCGTATTGCTTTTCCAATATAAAACCCTGATTTTTTTTAAAGTTGCTATTACAGCTGCCATGCTAATTGTGGGTGTTACCTTGTTATTAAATCAACAGATCAATATTGGCCAGTTTGTGGCAGCAGAGATCATTATTATTATGGTAATCAATGCTGTCGAAAAAACCATAATCAACCTTGATAGTGTATATGATGTTTTGACAGCAATTGAAAAAGTGAGTAAGCTAACTGAAAAACCTGTTGAAGCCTCCGGCAGTTATATTTTATCCTCTTCCAATGGTATTTCAGTTGAAACAAGATGCCTGGGTTTTGAATACCAGTCAGGCAAGCCTGCTTTCACCAACCTTTCATTCGTCTTGCGCCCCGGAGAAAAGGCATCGGTAACGGGGGTGGACGGATCCGGTAAATCTACATTGCTCAAACTTTTATTAGGAGTGTATAAAGATTTTACGGGTGCGCTTTCCATTAACGGAATTCCCATAGGCAATTACAACATGGAAGCGTTGCGTAATCGCACCGGAATTCTTTTTCCACAGGAAAATATTTTTAACGGAACGCTCTGGGAAAACATTACGATGGGACGTGAGCACATTGACCCGGAACATGTTGGAAAATTAACAGAAATTATCGGCCTGCAATCTTTTATTGCTTCCCTGCCTTGCGGATATGATACCCAACTGGACCCCACTGGTAAACGACTTCCCAGGAATGTGATACAGAAAATTTTATTTCTGAGGGCACTGGCACATAAACCAAACCTGATTGTAATGGAAGAACCCTGGCAAGGAATAGAGGAGCAGTACAAAAGCAATATTCAAGATCTATTGCTTCAAATGGAGAACACTACCATAATAATCGCAACAAATGACATTTCATTTGTCAGTCGCAGCACCCAAAACATTCACCTTCAATTGTAATATAACAATAATGAATACACGATATTTTACAGCCTATAATCATGTGTACAGGCACCTTGATAAAAACAGGATCAAAAACTGGTTCGTTATGCTCCTGGTACTATTAACCGTGCCGCTGTTTTTACCATGGACTCAAAACATCAGGGCTACTGGAACGGTTACAGCATTAAAACAGGAACAACGCCCACAACAAATCAATACCATAATTGGCGGACGCATTGAAAAGTGGTTTATCAAAGAAGGTGATTATGTACAGAAGGGCGATACGCTGGTACAATTATCAGAAATAAAAGCAGATTATCTTGATCCGCAATTACTGCAGCGCACTGCCGAGCAAATTGCTGCCAAACAAACTTCTGTAGCATCTTACGAAAATAAAATATCAGCAACAGGGGCACAGATAGAGGCACTGCGGGCATCTGTGCAGGCAAAACTTGAACAGCTTATAAATAAATACAGGCAGGCGGAAGTAAAACTGCAATCAGACAGCATGGACGTTGTGGCGGCTGTTAATGAGTTGAATATTGCTTCGCTGCAATACAATCGCCAAAAATCTTTGCATGACAGTGGGCTTGTTTCGCTAACTCAATTAGAAACCAGAAACCAGGCTTATCAATCAGCAATGGCTAAAAAAATCAGTGCAGAAAATCAATATTTCGCTTCCCGCCAGGAATTAAGTATTATAAAAATTGAAAGAAGTGCCTTGCAGCAGGAATACAATGAAAAAGTTGCAAAAGCAGAAGGTGATCGTTTTGGAACACAATCTTCCATGGCCTCAGGCATGGGTGAGATTGCCAAACTGCAAAACCAATATGCTGCATATGCTATTAGAAATGGTATGTATTATATAATAGCGCCACAAAGTGGCCAGATTGTACAGGCCAGGAATACAGGAATAGGAGAAATAGTAAAAGAAAGCGAAATGCTGATTCATATTGTACCAGACCAGGTTGATTATGCTGTTGAAATGTATGTACGCCCGGTAGATATGCCATTGATTGCAACGGGACAAAAGGTCCGTTTTCTTTTTGATGGATTTCCAGCTATTGTTTTCAGCGGATGGCCCGAAGCATCTTATGGAACTTACCAGGGTATCGTATCGGCAGTAGAAAGTGATTTAAGTGCGAACGGCAAGTTTAAAATATTGGTTAAGGAAGACAGGGCCTACCGAACCTGGCCAGCAGAATTAAAAATGGGTACCGGCGCTAATGGAATTGCGTTGCTGAAGAATGTTCCGCTGTGGTATGAGTTATGGCGCAACATCAATTCATTTCCGCCGGATTATTACAAACCTAAAATGGAAGGAGCGCAAAAATGAAAGCAGTGATTTTAATGATTCTTTTGTTTATTTCATTTTCGGTGCAGGCACAAAAAATATTTTCGCAAAATGACCTGGTAGCTGTGGTAAAAAAATTTCACCCGGTTGCAAAGATGGCTTCATTAGACGTTCGTATAAGTAAAGCCAATATTACTGCAAGCAGGGGTGCTTTTGATCCGGTGGCAAATGTGCATAATAGCCGAAAAAAATTTGATGGCATTAATTATTATAACCAGCAATGGGGCGAATTAAAAATTCCTGCCTGGTATGGAGTGGATTTTTATGCAGGAACAGAAAAGTTGACAGGCGACCGGATAAATCCTGAAGAAACCAAGGGTACGATCAACTATGTTGGCGTTTCCGTACCACTGGTACAAAATCTGATAATAGATAAGCGCCGTGCTGCTGTAAAAAGGGCAAAAATATTAATGGAACAATCGGAAGCTGAGAGACAGGTTGCTTTAAATGACCTGGTTGCTGAAGCACTGGAGGCTTATTATGATTGGTGGAAAAACTACCAGCAACTGCAGGTGGTAAAAGCCTCGTTACAAAACGCAAAGGCTCGTTTTGATATGGTAGGTACAATGTACAGGCTCGGCGAACGCCCTGCAATAGATACCCTGGAAGCTGCCACGCAGGTTCAATATATTGAACAACAGGAAACAGAGGCCCTTATGTTCCTGCAAAAAAGCAAGCTGCAACTTTCTCTTTATTTATGGGGTGAAGAAAATATGGCTTATGATCTTCCGGAAGATGCAGTACCTGAAACAACCCTGACTGAAGAACCTTTATTGATCGACTCATTGCTGGCAGCGGCAGGTTTGCATCCCCGCTTACTCCAATACGATTTTCAGTTAAATAGCCTGAGAATTGAAAAACGATTAAAATTTCAAAGGCTTTTCCCCGAACTAACGGTTAAGTATAACAGTATTTCAAGAGATTTTTCAGAAGCATTCAATGATGTCTTTCTGGATAATAATTACAGGTTTGGCTTAACCCTTTCGATGCCACTTCGATTGTCGGAGGAACGGGGTGAATACCAGGCTGCAAAATTAAAATTAGAACAGGCAAAAGTGGCACAAATCGCAGAACAGGTTACGATACAAAACAAAGTAGAACAATATTATATTGAGTGGGTACAAACAACTTCCCAATATCAGCAACAGCAAAACCTGGTACTTAATTACAAAGCATTATTAAGAGGGGAAGAAATAAAATTTACAAATGGTGAAAGTTCTCTTTTCCTGATCAATTCACGGGAGGCAAAAAATATAGAAGGACAAATGAAAGAATTGTCGCTGGCTGCAAAAATGCAAAAGGCTGGTATGCGCTTGCGCTGGGCAGCCGGATTATTTGGAAATTTCTGATCTGCTTTTTTATTACAGAGTCGTTTTAGGAAGGAACTATAAAACAGAGATGTTCTTTTGTGAATTTATCCATGAAAACAAATGGATTCTTGTTTGTTCTGAGTAAAATGTTTTTTCTTTTTTATCATAACATTTACCGGCGGTTTTAAATGAATGGGTTTCGCCTTTCGCTTCATAAATTTCTAAATTGGAAGGTAAACCGCCGGGAAAAATGCTGTTTAATTCTTTCATGCACCAGTTTACATTTACCAAAGCGTCATTTTCTCCTAAAAGCATTAAAAATGGTTTATTGATTTGTTCCAGGTATGGTGCTGCCTCAAAATTTTTAATCACTTTCAATTGCTTCCAGTTTCCTTTTATTCCAAACAATGAAATGAAAAGTAAATCCCGTTTAACTTTTTTTGTGGCTTTTATGAATGCTTTGTTTTCGTCCAGGCCTCTTTTGCAGATATATTTGCTTTGATAATCGTTGACCAATTGTTTTTTAACACCGAAAGTAGGTCCTGCCATACTGATACCACCAGCAAAAATTTCCGGATAGGATACTATTGCAACCTGGGCCACCCATCCTCCCTGGCTGTGCCCGATTACATAAATTTTTTCCTGATCAACAAAATCAAATTGCTGAATAGCCAAAGCCACATTCTTTGCATCTGTGGCCCTGCTTTCAAAACTGGTTTTATACCAACTACCTTGCGATTTTCCCACACCTCTTTTATCAAAATACACTAATGCAAAACCATTTTTCAAAAAAGTTTCCTCGAAAAAAAATTTGGTAAAATCCTTATAATTTGTAGTGTATGAAGAATTACCTCCCGAACCGGCTAAAAAGATTATTACAGGTACTTTTTCATTGTACCTGGAATTTTTCAAAAGCATTCCATCCAGTAAAAAGCCCTCACTGTTTACCTGGATTTTACTGGTATCTGTTTCATTAGCATATAATGATTGTATAAAAATGCATGCAAATACAACAATGCATAAGATCCTTTTCATGATGTTAGTTTGGTCTCAAGGTTTATTTAATAGCCATTCGACTTCTTAATTAATAACGCCATATTACATCTTTTGCGATGGTATCCTCTATACATAAATAAGTTTTCTATTATCCAAAATCTTTTCTTCTTCAAATCGGTATGCTACCAGTTTACCATCCTTTGCCACGCTATAATCCAGGCAGCAAACATTTTCCTTGTATATTGAAGGTTCGCCATTTAACCAATAATGTCCAAAGAAAATTTTCTTGTCTTTACTATTATAATAATCTAATGATTTAAATTCCGAAACTTCAACAGGTTTTTCTGGTAAATTATCAAGTGGCTCTATACTTATTGATCTGTAAGTCATTTGAGATGGATCTTCCCACCATTTAATTCTTATGTCGGTTCTGTTTGTTCCGTCTTTGTCCGTAAAGGATTCTTCACCAGGCATTTTCATTTCTTTGCCCTTTAATGTCTGATCTATGGCTTCATTTAATATTGATCCTTTTTTAACCGATTGATAAATAAGTTCGTCTGTAAGTCTATCATGAACCAAAGTATTTTTAAGGTATTGAATGTTTTTATGGTCCCAGCAAGCATGAACTGCCCTAAATGTCTCGGTTTCATAATAAAGCGGCAAGGTCTTGAACCATTCTACATAGTCTTCGTATTCCTTTTGCCTGTTCTGGAATTGTTTAAGTGTTTCGTAATGCTGGATGATATTTTT
>JAKFER010000247.1:0-31287 GCA_036675565.1 Chitinophagaceae bacterium | reverse complement strand
TTCCTTTTTCATATTACATTCTCTTCATTTTCAAATTGTCAAATTATTCATTGTTAAATTAAGCCCCCAGCTTCTTCAGGCATTTATGTAAGTCGATTCCTTTGCCCAGGACGCCCTTAAAAAGATCGCCATTTTTTTCAATTCTTTTAAGGGTGTTTTTAATGTCAAACTGGGATGGATGCAATCCTTTTTTTACTTCTTTCCAATGCAATGGAGTGGAAACCGTTGCACCGGGTTTGGGACGGGCACTGTAAGCAGTTGCTAAAGTTTGTCCGCGCCGGTTTTGTAAAAAATCTACATATATTTTTTGTCCTCTTTTTTTCAGCGATCGTTCAATGCTTGTGAATTCGGGTAATTGCTCCTGTACCAGCATAGCGATGATCTCTCCAAATTCCTTAACCTGGTCATAAGTATAACGGTTACCCATAGGTACATATACATGCAACCCGGTGGCGCCCGAAGTTTTACAATAACAATCAGCACCCGCCTGGTCTAAAACCTGTTTGGTCATATTAGCTGTTTCAATAACCTGGTCAAAAGTATTTTTATCCGCAGGATCAATATCAATTACCATCCAGGTAGGATTTTCTATTGCAGACTCCGTTGAGTTCCATGGATTCATTTCAATGCATCCCAAATTGGCAATGTATAAAAGTGAAGGAAGATCGTTGCACATCACATAATGAATCACCTTATTGCCAGAATCTGAATGAATATCAATTTTATTCATCCAGTCGGGTGATTGTCCGCCAACATTTTTTTGAAAAAAACCTTCTTCCTCAATTCCGTTCGGGTGCCTTAACAAAGACAATGGACGGTTTTGTAAATAAGGTAAAATATAAGGTCCTACTTTTTCATAATAAGAAAGTATATCCGCTTTTGTATAACCATCTGCAGGGTAGTAGATTTTATCCAGGCTGGTAAGGGTTAGGGTCCTGTTTTCTACTACAATTTTTTTATCACCTTTATCATTAGGCGATACCAGTTCTTCAGACGTTTGCCTGGTTTTATTCGTTTCAGCTTTTTTGGATGGTGCCGTTTTTTTCAGAACTGCTTTAGTTCCGGTTTTTTTTACCGAGGGTTTTGAAGCGTTCTTTTTTGGTGATTTTTTACTGGCGGTTTTAGAAGCAGGATTATTGACAGCAGTTTTAGCACCAGCTTTTTTTACTGGAGTTTTTTTTACCGCAACTTTTTTGACAGCCTTCTTAGCTACAGCTTTTTTAGTGTTCTTCTTTGTAACTGCTTTTTTAGCCATTGTTTTAATCGATTTGCTTTTCACTGGTTGTTCGGTTTCCTGTTTCACTTCCTTAGAACTTTTATCTTCTCTTAAACCCATATAAACGGGATGTCTTAATTTTCCATCCGCCGTAATCTCCGTATAACTTACCTGGCAAACCAGCCTTGGTTTTAACCAGGTTACGGGCATATTGGTTTTTATTTTTTCATCAAAAGGTGAATCTTTAATGACCAAAGGCTGCATTTTGTCCCATAGGGCTTTCAGCATTTTTTGGTCAAATCCGGTTCCGGTATGACCCATATAAACCAGTTTGTCATCTTCATATTGTGCCAGTATCAATGCACCAAAATGTTTCCGGCTTCCCCTGGGTTTGGTGTAACCTGCAATAATAGCTTCCCTGTTCAACTGGTATTTGATCTTAAGCCATTGTTTGGATCGATAACCTTCCGTGTATTCACTATCCGCTTTTTTAGCAATGATACCTTCCAGGTTGTTTTTTTTGACCATTTCGAAAAAAGCGTTGCCTGTTTCCGTTATATGATCCGAAAACCGAATTACGGGGTCATTATTTTCTTCCAGCAATTTTTGCAACAGTTCTTTCCGGTCAATTAAAGGCAGGCTCTTTAAATTTTTTCCATCCAGGCTTAACATGTCGAAAACGTAATAAACCAGCGGCATATCATAGTTGTCTTCATACTGTTGTAATTTTTGAAAATCCGGTTTATTGTCATTCAGCAAAACAACCTCACCATCCAGTATTACCGAATGTTTTATATTTTTTAATGATTCTGTAATCACAGCGAACTTGTCAATAAATGAAAGTCCATTGCGTGAATAGAATTTTACTTTTCCTTTATTTACTTCTGCTACGGCTCGGTAACCGTCCCACTTAATTTCATAGATCCATTCCTTATCATCAAATGGATTATCCGTTAAGGTTGCCAGCATGGGTTTGTGATAATCTGCCAGCTTCATGGACGATTTTGGAAATCGAATGTTTACGCGGGGTCGGGGAGGGTCAGGTTCCTCCTTTTTTTTTTCTCCAGCTTTTTTGTCTTTGGCAGATACAAAATCTTCGCTGCTGTATTGATCATCAACAGCATATTTATCCCGGTGCTTTACCAGCAGCCACGGATCGCCGCTAGACTGATCATTTTTTATTTTTACTAGGGCAAATTCTCCTTTTAATTTTTTGCCCTTAATACTGAATTTAATTTGTCCTTTTTTAAGAGAAGCCAGGGCCTGCTTTTCTGTAATCGGTTCGCTGTTTTCATTAATGGGTGTAAACGTTCCCTGGTCCCAGATCATGACCATACCCGCACCATAATTCCCTTTTGGAATTTCTCCTTCAAAACTGATATAATCCACGGGATGATCTTCAACCATCATGGCTAGCCGCTTATCTTTTGGGTTCAGCGAAGGACCTTTGGGCACAGCCCAACTTTTAAGCACACCATCCAACTCTAACCTGAAATCATAATGCAAGCGGCTTGCATGATGTCTTTGTACAACGAACCGGTATTTCTTATCCTTGCTTTTGCTTCCCGAGGGTTCCGGTGTATCCTGAAATTTTCTTTTCTGTTTATATTTTGTCAGCGTCATCAGGAGGCTTTTCTGGTTTTCGTTTCAAGACTTTCTTTTAACTGCGCCATCAGGTCTTTAGATTTAGAGTGTACAACCCGCATAGCAGGTGCAGTGAATTTTTTACCCTTGGCTTTGGCCTTAATCAGTTTCATTAACTGCTCGGTATAGGTATCTTTATGTTTTTCAATGTCGAACTTTCCGCTTAATTGATCAATGAGTGCAAGAGCCATTTTTAATTCCGCGGGTTTGCTGGCTGTGTCGGGAATATTTAATTCATCCGGCTTCCTGATTTCTTCAGCGAATCTTATTTTTTGTAAAACCAATACATCATTGATCACTTTAATTACCCCCAGGCTTTGTTTGGTCCGCATTACATAATTACCTAATCCTGCTTTTCCTGATTTCTTTAACGCGTCTCTCAGTAATGCATAGGGTCGAACACCTGATTTATCCGGCTCCAGGTAATAGGGTGTTTCATAAAACATACTGTCAATGGATTTGATATCCACGAATTGTTCAATCTCTATAACCTTTGATTTTTCCGGACTTGCTTTTTCAAAATCTTCATCTGTTAACACTACATACTGATCATCCATTTTATATCCTTTCACAATGTTTTCATAGGGTACAACTTTGCCTGTGTTTGCATTTACTCTTTGGAATTTTATGTTTGCATGATCTTTTTTATCCAGCATATCCAGGTCCAGTTCGCTTGCCTGAACAGCACTGAACATTTTTACCGGGATGTTTACCAGGCCGAATCCAATCGACCCTGTCCATATCGCTCTCATATCTGTAGATTTAAAATATAAATAAAAAAATCTATGCCAGATGAGCAATCATTTTCGCTATGTAACGGGTAATGTAGAATTGACTCTACAGTAAGATGCAGGATTATTAATACAGGAACCTGAAAAATAAATTGGTATGGTTTTTCGTAATAATTATGTAAGAAACATTACTTCAAAATATTTATTATAAACGATTTAGGGTTTTTAATTAAGGACGGTTAAACGGGAAAAAGCTTCGGTATCTACCGAAGCTTTTAATTTTATACAACGTCTTATTTGGTTTTTATGCTACAGGAAAACTCACCGTAAACTTGGTGCCTATATTCACCATCGAATTAACTTCAATTTGCGCTTTATGAGATTGAATGATATTTAAAGTTGCAGCTAATCCCAACCCCATACCATTTCTTTTTGATGTGAAATAAGGTTCAAACAAGCGGCTTAAATTTTCTTCGTTCACACCCGTCCCGTTATCTGCAATGGTTACGGTATGCATGTCTTTCCCAAATTCAACTCCAATTTTCAAAATGCCTTTTTCTTCTTCCATTGCTTCAATGGAGTTAATGATGATATTTAGAAAAGCGATCTTTAATTTTTCTTTATCCGCAATAATGTATGCAGGTCTTTCATCATATTTGATCTGCATTTTAATTTTCTGCAATGTGATGCGATCCAGCGCTTCAGATACCGTTTCATCAAGAATCCCCTGCAATAATTTTTTCTCCAGTTTCATTTCTGCGGGCCTGGAGGAATTCAACAATTCCGTGATCAATCCACCAATCCGTTTACTATTGCGATCTATGATCTGCAGGTAAGGGGAAAATTTATCATCTATCGCTTCATGCTGTAATTGTTCAACGGATAAATTAATATTATTCAGCGGGTTTCTTACTTCATGTGCCAATGTACGCACCAGGCGACCGGCTGCGGCCAGTTTCTCTGCTTGCAAAGTGGCCTTTTCAGCTTTTTTTAATAAAGTGATATCGTGGATCATTCCCTGCAGGTAGGTGCTTTCTTCATCAAACTGTTTGGCAGCAGATAAAATACAGGTTCTTTTAATATTGCCTTTTCCTGTTAATTCAATTTCAACATCAAAAATTTCATTCTTTGTTTCCAGTTGTTGAATGATCTTATCATACTGGTCTTTTGGAATAAAATCTGCTAGTCCCATGGTGATCAATTCTTCGGGTGCATAACCAGTCAATTCTGATGTGGCTTTGTTTGCATGTTTAAATCGCAGATCTTCATTGGCAACAAATACCGCATCCTTCGAATGTTCGAACATACTGCGGTATTTTCTTTCGTTGGCTTTTAAAGCTTTTAGAGATGAAGATCTCTCCAGCGAATATCTGATACAACGTTCAAGTTTTTCAGTGCTCAGCTCAGTTTTCACCAGGTAGTCTGCTGCGCCTATATGCATCGCTTCCTTATCAATCGATTGGTTTCCTTTACCGGTTAACAATACGATCGGTTCTTCACATTCCATTTCAATAGCTTCCTTCAAAAGATCGATACCTGTTTTTGCTCCTAAGCGGTAATCCACCAGGTAGAGATCAAATTCATGGGTGCGCATTCTTTCCAGCGCCTGTGAATAATTATAACACCATTCAATTTCAAAAGTATTCGAATCTATTTGTTTGATGTATTCACTCGTAATGAAAAAATCATCTTCATCATCATCTATGATCAGGATACGTGTTGTATTTTTTGAGGATGGCATTAAAGAATTTTTATTGGGTTTCGGGTAAAATGATGGTAAAGGTTGCACCTTGCAATGGCTTACCATCTGCATAAATGACACCTTTATGGTGGTCCACAATTTTTTTGCAAATGGAGAGTCCTATACCGGTGCCTGGATACTCCGCTTTGCTGTGCAATCTTTGAAATATCTGGAAAATTTTCCTCGAATATTCTTCTTCAAATCCAATTCCATTATCAGAAATGGTGATCCGGTACCAATTCCTGGATTCATCAAGCAAATGATAAGATATCTCTTTGGCTGTAAGCTGCCTGCTTTGAATTTTTATAACTGGCTGTTTATCCGGAACCCGGAATTTGATGGCATTGCCGATGATGTTAATAAACAACTGGCTAAGCTGTCCCGGAACGCATTCTATAGTGGGCAGTTCTCCAATTTCAACCAAAGTATTCGTTTCTTCAATGGTTAGTTCTAAATCGTTCAAAGCTTTTTTAACTACTGCATTAAGCTGGCATTTTTCAGCATTGACATTTGAACTTGTTGTCCTGGAATACTCTAATAAATTATCGATCAGCATCCGCATATTACCGGTAGCATTCAGCATCCGATCAATATATGCATTGCCGTCATCATTCAGGCGATCAGAAAATTTTTGTTGCAAACGTTCACTAAAGGTGGTTAGCTTTCTCAACGGCTCCTGAAGGTCATGCGATGCGATGTAGGCAAATTCTTCCAGCTCTTTATTACTGCGATCAAGATCCTTAACTTTTTCTTCCAGGGTTCTTTCATATGCTCTTAACCGGGTAATATCACGGCTTGTACCTATAACCTGTATTGGGTTCCCCTTTTGATCCCGCACCAGCCGGCTATACGATTCTATTCTTTTCTGATCTTTATGATCATTAATGTAAATTTCATACTCCCAGGTATATTCACTAATATTTTTTTCCAAAAACATTTTTCTTTTTTCCAGCAGTGTCTTTAACTGGACCGGCTCCATGTGTTTGAAATAAATATCTTCATCTACTTTCAGGCGTCCCCTGTCCTTTACCGGGTCGTAACCAAACAAGAGATACATTCCATCGGACCAGTGAATAGTTTCTGTTGCAAAATCGTATTCCCAGGTGCCATACTTTAACAGGCTTTCATTTTCACGCATCAATGCCTTAAAGTTCAACAAATCATCATTAATCGCTACCTGGTTCGTAACCTGGCTGGCTGCAAATAATATATTTTGAGGTTTACCCTGTTCATTTTTATCTACCACGGTACCTTCAAACTTATAAAGAACACGGCTTCCGTCTTTTGTTAACAAGTGACAATTAAATGATAAGGTTTCATTTCTATCCTCGTTTTTAAAATGGGAAAGAATCTCTTGTACTATCAGCCTGTCTTCAGGAGAAATAAATAATAACAGGTCGTTATATAATTTACCAGGATCTGAATGGGTGTAACCAAGAAAGGATTGAATCTTATCATTTAAGAAAGTGATTTTGCCATCATTAGTATGGTACATAAAAACGATAGCAGGAAAAAGATCGGAGAGCTTTTGAAGGATAGCTTCCGACCCTTTTCCATTATCCACCAAAATTTTCACCAGGTCCGTTCCTGCTTTTATGGTCTTTTCACCCATGGTTAACCATTGTTGAACTCATTATAGAGCTTCATCTTATTATATAATGTCTTTCTATCAATATTCAACAGCTTAGCTGCTTTACTTTTGTTGAAATTCACTTTTTTTAATGCTTGCAAAATGGCTTCATATTCAGCATCAATACCTGCGGCTTTCAGGTTTATGGGTGTAGTCCTGGATTGACCTGATAAATTTGATTCAGGGTGAAACGGCTGGTCATGATTTTCATGAGTGGGCTCCGGCTGCTGGTCAAATTGTAATTTAGAAAAATTGGAGATTTCAAACGGAAGGCAGTGCGCTTCTATGATATCACCATCTGTAAGCAAGGTTGCTCTCTTAACAACATTCTTCATTTCACGCAGGTTACCATACCATACATAACGCCTGAAAATATCTTCCACTTCCTGGCTGAATCCCTGGACATTTTTATTTAATTCTTCATTGGTCAGTTTGAGGAAATGGTATGCAAATACCATAATGTCTTCTTTTCTTTCACGAAGTGGTGGAACATCAATAGTAAATTCATTAAAGCGGTGATAAAGGTCTTCGCGGAATTTTCCCTGGCGGGCGGCATCCCAAAGTTTTTCATTACTCGCCACGATGATGCGTACATCCAGTTCAATATCTTTTACGCCACCTACACGCCGCATTTTTCTTTCCTGTACAACCCTTAATAAAGCCACCTGGATATCATAACTAAGATTACCTACTTCATCCAGGAAAATTGTTCCGCCATTGGCAATTTCAAAATTGCCTATTTTCTGGTTAATAGCACCGGTGAATGAACCTTTTTCATGACCAAACAGTTCACTGCCTGCCAATTCTTTTGAAAGTGCACCACAATCAATGGCAACAAAAGGTTTGTTGCTGCGCATACTTTTCTTGTGAATTTGTTGTGCAATAGCTTCTTTACCACTACCGCTTTCACCATAAACAATGATGCTGTAATTAGTAGGCGCTACTCTTTCTATTTGCTGGATAATATTTTTGAAGGCTGCACTATCACCAAAAATATATTTCTGTGTAGGTCCTTCTTTTACCGGGGCGGGTTTTTTCTCTGTATTATTTTCAGCTGCCTGGCCATTTGATTTTTCAGCAGCAACAAATGGTTGCGGATTAACGAGTGCCTTTTTAATGGTCATCAAAATTTCATCAGGAATCAAAGGCTTGGTGATATAATCATAAGCACCGGATTTTATAACGTCAACAGCCGTTTTTATATCGCTGTAACCTGTTATGATGATCACCGGAACGGAAGGATACATATTCTTTATCTTTTCCAGTATCACTTTACCATCCATATCTTCTAAACGAAAATCTGTTAATACCAGGTGGGGCTCCCATGTATTTAAAATTTCCATGGCTTTTTTGCCGGAAAGTGCTTCGTTCACTTCAAAATCGTGGCGTGAAAGAAAGCGTTTTAATAACATACACATATCCCGGTCATCATCAATTACAAGAATTCTTTGCATATTTTGGTTTTTTTACTTTTTCAAATTTACTTTATTTGTTAAGGAATATATCAGGCCCATAATGACCGCATTTGGGCAACAGGTATTTGTAATTGTTCCCGGTATTTGGCAACTGTGCGACGGGCTATAGAAAATCCTTTCTCTGCCAAAATAGTAACCAATTGCTGATCTGTATATGGATTTTTTTTATCCTCCGTTTCAATTAATTCCTCCAAAGTTGATTGTATTACGCGGTTGCTGATAACTTTTCCTTTTTCATTGGCGATACCTTCAGTAAAAAGGTCTTTTAATAAAATGGTTCCAAAAGGCGTTTCAACATATTTATTACAAGTGATGCGGGATACAGTTGATATATCAACACCGATCATATCTGCAATGTTTTTTAAGATCATGGGTTTTAACAATCTTACATCACCTTCACGAAAATAATCGTATTGAAAATGCAGGATCGCCTTGATCACTTTCAACATCGTGCCTTCACGCTGGCGGATGGCATTCACAAACCATTGCGCAGCATTCAGTTTGTTTTTTAAATATTGCTGGGTTGCTTTATCTGCTTTGTTGCCATTTCCTTTGGCTTCGATCATTTCTTTCCAGCTGCTGTTAATATGTAATGATGATGAACGCTGTTTGTAAAGAAATGCTTCCAGGTAATCATCTTCCTGTACAATAATAAAATCTGGTAAAATGTTTTGATTTACTTCAGTAGAACTGGCCGATTCGGCAATGGGTTTCATTTTTAATTTACCGATCAATTGCATGATGATCACCAATTCGTCTTCTTCTACATGCAGGTCATGCATAATTTTTTCAAGGTTGCGACGGCGCAGGTCATTGAAATGATTTTCAATTAACAAAGTAGCAAGCCGCACATCCGGGCGCTTCTGGTTCATTTTCTTTAATTGGAGCAGGTAGCATTCGTTAATACTGCGGCTGCCAACGCCAATCGGCTCCAGTTGCTGAATCTTTTGAAGCACAGATTCAACTTCTTCAACTTCAATCCAACGCTTATGCTTGAACGAAAAATCATCAGCCAGTGCCTGGATTTCCAGGTCCAGCATGCCATGATTATTCAGTGAATCGATGATGAACTCCGCAAGCACCAATTCATCCGGGGTATGTTCCAGGTAGTGGAACTGCATTTTGATATCTTTTCTGAAGTCGGTTACTTCCGCCATCGGTCTTTCAGGAAAATTCTCGGTATGCCAGAAATTTTCGCATTCCGTTTTATAATCCGGTATATCATCATTTTCAAATTCGTCATAATCCGAATAGTCTTTTACGACCTCCATTTCTTTTTCTGGCAAAGGTTCTTCTTCACTTTTTTCTTCGTCCAGCAATGGATTCTCTTCTATTTCCTGGTTGATGCGCTGTTCCAGTTCCAATGAATTCAGGTGAAATAAATTAAGTAACTGTATTTGTTGAGGTAAAATCTTTAATTGTTGCTTTTGCGATAGGTTTTGGTGAAGCATATCTCTAGGTTTTCCCTCTATAGCGCAAGCATAACACCAAACTTTAAATATGGGGAAATAAAAATTATTCACATAGCATAAATCCATGCAACTCAAACACTAGAAGCGGTTTTGGGCTTTTTGATTTTTTTCAAATAAGTTTCATTAACAGCAAAAAAAATCAGGGGTTGGGTAAAAAATTACCCAATACATACCCAAAATTTTCTATTTGTGTTAGTTTGGTACTTAACTGTTCACAACTTCGCCTCCGTTTACATGTATGACCTGCCCGGTAACAAAACTTGAATCCTGGTTACTGGCCAGAAAAACAAAAGCAGGCGCGACTTCATAAGGATAACCGGCCCTTTTCATGGGGGTACTTTCTCCAAATGATTCCAAATGCTTTTTATCAAACGTAGTTAAAACCAATGGTGTCCATATGGGTCCGGGTGCTACTGCATTAACCCGAATGCCTTTTTCAGCCAGGTTCTTTGAAAGTGACCTGGTAAATGCAACGATGGCTCCTTTTGTTGATGAATAATCGATCAGGTGTTCACTGCCACGGTAAGCAACAACCGAAGCTGTATTAATGATGGTTCCATTTTTAGCCATCACCTTAACCACCGCCTGGGATAAATAAAAAAACGAAAAGATGTTAACCTCGAAAGTTCTTCGAAACTGTGTGGCCGAAATGCTTTTAAAATCTTCTTTAGGATTTTGAGTGGCTGCATTATTCACCAGGATATTTATCTTGCCTAACTTTTTAATGGTTTCATTAATTACCTTTTTGCAAAAAACTTGTTTGGCAATATCTCCTTTGTACAGGTAACATTCACGACCAAGTTCCTGCACCATTTTACTTGTTTCTTTCGCATCGTTATCGTGCTGGTGATAAACGATCACCACATGTGCTCCTTCTTTTGCATAATGAACAGCTACAGCACGACCAATACCACTGTCGCCACCTGTTATAATGGCCACCTGGTCCTGTAGTTTACCAGCACTTTTATATCCCGGACTAATAAACGTTGTCCTGAGATCCTGTTCTTTATTTTTCGTTACAACTTTGCTTTTACGTGTGCCTTTCTTCTTTATAGCCATATTTTATTGACTAAATTCTTATACCTGTTCACGGCCAACATTAAAATTTTTATGTGTAGCTATTTTGTAGAGGAGGTTCTACATGAAATAATGATTTAATTACTAAGAGCATGTTTGTTCCAAAAGGTATAAGCACTTTTTTAACCAGTTTTACGCTGTATTTTATATTAATAGTAACAATGGCTTTTTCTAAAATCATTGAAGCAATAATAAAGTTTGGCACAGATATTTATAATGTTAAGTGTAGAATGTTGAAACAAATATTATTTAATCATAAAAATCTAAAATTATGTTACGCTGGACTTTAATATTCTTAGTTATTGCCATCATAGCAGCCGTATTTGGTTTTGGTGGTATTGCTGCCGGAGCAGCTTCTATTGCAAAAATTTTATTTTATATTTTCATTGTATTGTTCCTGATCTCTCTCATCGCAGGTGGTTTCAGGAGGGTTGACTAACATATTCAGGTTAAGGCTATGAATAAGAGAAGGTACAGTCATTGAGACTGTACTTTCTTTTTTTTAATAGGTGATTTAATAAATATTCTTCTAACGCAGATTGGCTGCATCCTCTTATTCTGGTTGGATACCGGGATCCTTGTTCAATATATCGTTGTCTCCTTTGTTCGTAATTTCTTCATTAGAGTCCGATGTAGTTTCATCTTTTTCTTTTTTTAGACTTTCCTTAAGGGAAGGATCTGTTTCTTCAAAAGGTTGATCACCTTCATTTACAGGCTTATTCTGCTCCTGTTCATTTACTATTTTCTTCTCTTTAGGATCATTTGAACCAGTGCTAGCCTGGTCATATAGTTGTTTCATAATATAAATTTTATATTTTCACCAAAAAACAAGTGCCACCTAAGTGAAACTGCAGTTTGGTTTCTATAGTTTTAATATTTTAAAATATGCGTCAACCGCTGATTGTTATTGCTGAAGATGATGCTGATGACCAGTTTTTATTTCAAACAGCATTTGAAGAAAATGGACTAACGTTCCAGATCAAATTTGTGAATAATGGTGTTGAACTCGTCTCATACCTGGATTCATGTAGCGGGGGTCAATCTCATTTTCCTTCATTGATCATACTGGATCTAAACATGCCTAAGAAAGATGGGAGAGAAGTACTCAACGAAATTAAAAATCACCCCACCTATAAAATCATCCCGGTTATTATTTTTACTACTACCAAGAATGAAATGGAAGTTAAAAGATGTTACGAACTTGGCGCCAATAGTTATATAGTTAAACCCGTTAGCTTCGATGGACTTTTACATATCATCACCGAAATAAAAAATTTCTGGTTTAATACGGTTGTTCTGCCGTAACAACGGTTACAGGCGTAACCTTTGCCACCGGTGGTCTGAACTTACTCAATAAGAAATTATTTACTGCCACCACCAGCGGTTTAACGGATAGTGTTATGAAATTTGCCAGTAATAAAGCGGAAATCTTCCTGATGATGCCACCTTTTCTTTTCTTAATAATTTTTCCTAATATAAAAGCGGTAATCAGCCGGGTTACCATTACCAGGGCCGGGCTATTGGGCTTGGTGTTCACATATTTTCCAAACAAGCTATAGGCAACAGATGCAGGTTTCATGGCATTTTTGATACCCGCAATATCATATTGTATATTGCCCTTTTGAATGGCAATTTGATGTTTCAGGTTTTCTTTTTCCTTAAGCAGGTCTTCAAATGTTTTTATCGGTTTGTCCATATACAGTTTTAATGATGGATTTAGCAACAAATGGAAAAATCAGTTTTCTCCTGGCAACGACCAATATTACCGCTACGAGTAAATAAATGCCTGCTATAATAAGGTAGCCTGCAATTTCATTATCCAGTAAATTACCAATCCAGATTCCTAGCGCAATACCTGTAAAAAAAAGAAAAAATATCATAAGAAATAATGCAAGTACTACTACAATGATTAAAGAAAGTGCATTGATAGATTTTTCAGCCACCTGCACTTTCGCTAATTTGATGTAGTTGTCAATCAGTCCTCCTGCATTATCTTTTAAATCCGCAATTGAATCCTTAAGTCCTTGCATAATGTAGCTTAAAAAAGGGCAGGTCATTCAGGACCTGCCCGGTTAATTAACGATCTTTAATAGAATTTGCTGTGTGTGCTGCTTGTCCGCGAAGTTCATTTGCTTTTTTGTAAGCTTTGTCTTTTAAATGAGATGCTTCGGATTTTGTTGCTGCAAATAAATCTCCCAGTTGTTTGCCCCAGTCATTGGCTGTATTTCCAATTTTCGTTCTTGTATCTTTTCCTTTTTCAGGAGCCATTAACAAACCCATTACAGCACCTGCTGCAACTGCACCTAAAATCCCCAAAACCATTTTTGTATTCGATGTCATAATTATATTTTTAATGTGAAGAATAAATTATATACTTAAAAAATTATGCCTTCCAAAGAGTATTGAATAATTATGGGAATGAAATGCTATAATTCTTTGAGTAGTAATTTCTACAGTAACATTAAACAATAAGCGATTTCGGGTATTATAAGTTTGGCCGGAATTTTTATATATTAGTTCATAGAATTGGAAAACTGTGTTACAAGCTTATTTATGATCCAGCGAAAAAAAGTACTCATTATAGATGATGAAGTCGACCTGTGTTTACTGATGAAGACTTATCTGACACGTAAGAATTACGATGTTTATTATTTTCATACCCTTAAAGAGGGTATCTCACAGGTGCCTGCCATCAAACCGGATATACTATTCCTTGACAACAATTTACCTGATGGTTTAGGTTGGGATAAGGCGGCATTTCTTTTAGAAAAATATCCGTCCATGCAATTGCACCTGATCAGCGCCTATCACCCAAATACTCCTGAACTGCATTCTGATTCCTTTAAGGTTTGGGAGAAGCCCATTACTTTAAGAGACTTAGAATCTTTCCTTGAAGAAAGAAGGCATGTTGGCTGACTGCCTGGTGTCTTTGCATAAAATGAAAGTTTCATAACCAGGTTATTTTCTTCTTTATGGGTTGTAGCTTTGCATCCTTAATAAATGTTATGGGTGTTTGGAAACAAATCAGTGAATATTTATACCTCCGCAAACCAGATCCTGACCGTCCCAATACGCAATTTGTAAAATACATGCACGGGATCAACCGCATCAGCATTCTGATCTTTATTTTTTGTTTGATTGTGCTGGCTGTAAAGCTTCTAACCAAATAATTTAACGCAGAAAGGAAATGATAGAGGCTGCTGCCGTAGCTGATGCATTTTTTTGTGCGCCAAGTTTATTCTTCAGCAATGTATAATCGGATTTAATTTCATTGATCCGTGTTTCATCCATCAATATCTTTTTCAATTCCTTTTCCAGGTTAGGTACAGTTAGCTGGTCCTGGATCAACTCTTTCACTACTTCTTTATCCATAATTAAATTAACCAGGGAAATATATTTAACCTTAATAACCCTTTTTGCTATTTCATAGCTGATAGAGGATCCTTTATAGCAAACGATCTGGGGAACATTAAACAAAGCAGTTTCCAAAGTTGCTGTACCGGATGTTACCAGGGCTGCTTTGGACATATTTAATAAATGATAAGTTTTTCCAGAAATAGATGATACATTATGATAGGGTGCCAATAATGACCTGTAAAATGCATCCTCAATACCGGGAGCCATGGCAACAATAAACTGGTAGCCCGGGAAATGAGATGCTACCTGTAACATGATGGGTAATTTTTTCAGTATTTCCTGTTTGCGGCTGCCTGGAAGTAATGCCACAATCGGGGGACCACTTGTAGTTGTTTTTTCATGCTGGCTGATAAATTCATTGATCACATTCACCAATGGATGACCAATATATTCTACAGGATAATCCCATTTTTTATAGAACTCTTTTTCAAAAGGCAGAATAACCAGCATTTTATCTACATATTTCTTAATTCCATGCACCCGGTTTTCTTTCCAGGCCCAAACCTGGGGTGAAATAAAATAGATCACTTTGTAACCGGCTGGCTTAGCCCATTTTGCAATCCTTAAATTGAAACCAGGATAATCTACCAGGATGATGGCATCAGGATTAAATTCAGTAATATCTTTTTTGCAGAAAGAAAGATTTTTTAAAATGGTGCGAAGATTTTTTACCACTTCAATAAATCCCATAAAAGCCAGGGAACGATAATGTTTTACCAGGTGTGCCCCGGCCTCCTGCATCATATCTCCTCCCCAGCAACGAATATTCGCAGCCGGATCCTGTTTCATAATCTCTTTTACCAGGTTACTGCCATGCAGGTCTCCCGAAGCTTCCCCGGCTATGATGTAATACTTCATTTGTCAACATTATCGTTTTTCAATTACATGGTGCGTTTCCAGAAATAATCATTTCCATAAAATTGTAAAAATTCAATCCTTTCTTAGTTCAGGATTTTTAAAATAAGGATCGCAATTCCATAGATTAACGTAAAAATGAAGATTCCCTTGGCGGTCTGATCCCGGTGTGTATTAATATAAATGGTAAATAATACAACGTTGGCCAGCAGGCTTAAAGATCCTATCGAAGTGATTAACCGGTTGGTATTGATAAATAAGTCGAGGAATTCTATAAAAGTAAATCCTGAAAATTTTACAAAATAAACGATTACCAAACCCAGTACAGGTCCTAATAATCCAAGTATTAATCCAAGGGGTAAGCTGTCTCGTTTAAGGATCATATATTCCAGGTTTTTTCAAGTTTTTCTTTCAGGGAGTAGTTGGTTAGGTCGAATGTAACAGGTACTACACTCACATAACTGTTAGCCAGTGCCCATACATCGGTGTCCTTTCCTTTGTCAAAGTTTACAAATTCTCCCGTTAACCAATAGTAATGACGATTATGCGGATCAACGCGTTCAATAAAATCTTCTTCATATTTAGCATAAGCCTGCCGGCAGATGCGCATGCCTTTGATCAATTCCGCAGGGACAGCCGGAATGTTTACATTCAAGACTGAATGTTTATCCAGTTTTTGTTTCAACATCAATTCTACAATTAACCTGGCATATTTGCGGGCACCTTCAAAATCAGCTTCTATACTGTAATCAAGCAAAGAAAATCCAATGGAAGGTATACTTTCAATGGCTGCTTCTACAGCTGCAGACATGGTACCCGAATAAATTACATTGATACTGTGGTTGGCGCCGTGATTAATACCGCTTACGCAGATATCCGGTTTGCGATGTAGAATCTTATCAACCGCCAGTTTTACACAATCTACCGGGGTGCCGGTACACTGGTATGCTTCTATACCTTCAAAGGTGTTCACTTTATGTAATCGCAATGGGCTGCCGATTGTGATAGCATGTCCCATACCTGATTGGGGTTTGTCGGGTGCAACTACTACTACAGTACCTAGATCCTTAACAGCTTCAACCAGGTTGCGGATACCCGGGGCCGTTATGCCATCATCATTGGTAACGAGGATAACCGGTTTTTCATTTTTTTCCGAACTTCCTTTCTTTTTACCTGCCTCTGCCTTTTTCGCTTTTGCCATACCGTTATTTAAATTAAGGCTATAAAAATCTTTACTTTTTTTGGGTTGTCCAAAAAGAAGAAAGTATTTACACATAGAAAGGATTTTTTAAATCTAAATAAATTAGTAATTTGCAGCTAATTAAATTAGTTAAACATGTCTGTAGCCAGCAAAAATTTAAAATACCTACGCAAACTCCGTGGGTTAACACAGGAAGAATTCGCTAATAAACTTTCTATCAAAAGATCTTTATTAGGAGCTTATGAAGAGGAGCGGGCTGAACCCAGGATTGAAGTGCTGGAAATTGTGGCTGACATGTTTAAACTGACACTCGATGATCTGCTGCGAAAAGATCTCGGAGATAATAAAGGCAATTACCTGGCTAAAAGAAGAGCGCAGAAATTAGCAGGCGGTCGCCCGGATATACCCTTTGTACCGGTGAAAGCAGCTGCGGGTTATATGGCTGGATATGCAGATCCTGAATTTGTTGATGAACTCAATACTTTTACATTACCCATGTTGGCTGGCGGAAATTACCGGGCATTCGAAATCATTGGCGATTCAATGATGCCCACACCAAGCGGGTCCGTTATTGTTGGAGAAAAAGTAGAGGATCTTTCCGATCTCAAATCAAACCAAACCTATATCGTAGTTTCCCGCAACGAAGGCATTGTTTATAAAAGAGTACTCAAAAACAACCGCTCTAAAAACAAATTGACCATGGTAAGTGATAATCCAACTTATCAGCCATATTCCATGAATGCGGAGGATGTAATGGAGATCTGGCAGGCACAGATGGTTATTTCAAAGGCCAATACACAACAGCGATGGGATGTCAATCAATTAGCAGGGCTTGTCAGCAACCTGCAGGACCAGGTTTCTACCCTTAAAAAGCGTATGAACTGATTATTATTAATTTATACTAATGGTCATTAGTATTTTTTGATCTGCCATGTAAAACTACGTGGGCAATTCATATATTTACACCGCTTGGAGAAAACTATTCTTATGATATTGAAGCGGTTGATGTTCATACCCTTTGTTTTTCTTGGTTTTTGTATATCACTTTATGCACAACCTTCATTAAATGCTATCCGCATAGAACAAGCCCCTGTAATAGATGGTAAACTAAATGATGCAACCTGGGAATCGGTACCCATAGCTACCAACTTTATTCAAAATTTTCCTGATGTTGGCCAGCCTGCCACTGTTCGTTCAGAAGTTAGGGTGGTGTATGATAACTATGCTGTTTATGTGGGTGCTTATTTATATGATAATCCGGCAAATATTCGTAAACAATTGACGGCCCGCGATGATGAACAACAAAGCGATGTAGATTATTTTTCTATATTTTTTGATACTTATAATGATAAACAAAATGGTTTCCAGTTCCTGGTAACCAGTGTAAATGTTCAAACGGATGCCCGTATGGGTCCTAACCTGGGAAGTGGTTACGGGTCTTATGGTGATAAAACCTGGGATGCAGTCTGGGAAAGTAAGGTGGCCATGCATGATGACGGATGGTCTGTTGAAATGCGCATTCCCTATATATCCCTTCGTTTTTCTGATAAAGCAATACAGGATTGGGGTTTGCAATTTCTGCGCTTTACCAGGAGAAACAATGAAACTTCTTTCTGGAGTCCCGTTAGCCCGGATGTAAATGGTTTTTTGAATCAGTTTGGTTTATTTAAATCACTCCAGAATATTGAACCTCCTTTGCGTTTAAGCTTTTCGCCCTATGTTTCCGGTGGTGTCAGGGTCAACCCGGATGGAAATGAATACAAAACGGATTGGTTACGCAATGGCGGTATGGATGTAAAGTATGGTATCAACGAGAGTTTTACATTGGATGCTACGCTAATTCCTTATTTCGGGCAGGTCATTTCCGATAACCTGGTTAATAACCTGACGCCTTTTGAAGTGCAGTTTGAGGAAAACCGGCCCTTTTTTACAGAAGGAACAGAGCTGTTTAACAAAGCCGGTTTATTTTATTCACGCCGGGTGGGGGCTATACCTACAGGGTATAATGCAGTAGATCGTTTACCGGACAGTGATCCGGATATCGATATCATTAAAAATCCATCGGTCACCCAATTATATAATGCCATTAAATTTTCGGGCAGAACAAAAAAGAAAACGGGTATAGGTATTTTTAATGCGGTAACCGCCCCAACACATGCCATCGTTTATGACCGCTCAACCGGTGAAGAGCGGAAGATTGAAACCGAAACACTCACTAATTACAATATTGTTGTTATTGATCAATCATTAAAAGGCCGGTCTTATGTTACGCTAACCAATACCAATGTATTAAGAAGCGGCAAAGAAAGAGATGCGAATGTTACGGCTGTAGACTTTAGTTTGTACGATAATAAAAATATATTTAACCTGCGTGGTGCCACCCGTTACAGCAAAATATTTGGTGCAGACACATACGATGGATACAATACATTTTTAAAAGCGGCAAAAGTGAGCGGTAATATTCAGTACAGTGCTCAAGCCACTTTAATTACCGCTGATTATGATCCCCGCGACCTGGGTTATTTACAGGCGCCAAACCGGTTGATCTATACAGCCAATGCCAGTTACAATCATTTTACCCCCACCAAAAATTTCCTGAATTACAATTACAGTTTATTCCTGCAGTATAATCGTTTGTATGATCCTAACCAGTTTGCAAGCCTGCAGATGGAAGCGAAAGCTTTTTATTTCTTTAAAAATTTCTGGGATATATCCTTAACTGCCGGCGCTTACCCGGTTGAAAGCAAAGACCATTATGTGCTGAATACGCCGGGCCGCTATGTAAAAAGGCCTGCTTTTGTTTATACCAGTTTAAGTGGCAGTACGGATAGTCGCAAGCGTTTATTTGTTTCATATAATGCATTAGGAGGGTTCTTTAAAGAAGATAAGTTTTATTCAATACTGGGCCTGGGTGCCCGTTACCGGTTCAGCAATAAGTTTAGCCTCGATCTGAATAATTCAAGAGAAAAAGAAACGGATTATATTGTTTATGCAGGCAGACAGAATGGTGATCCCATCATTGGTTTTGTTGATTTTACGGATGTCACCTCGTTACTAACGGGTACGTATAACTTCACTTCGCGGATGAACGTTTCGTTAAGGGCCCGACATTATTGGAGCAAAGTGATTTTCAACAGGCTTAACCAGGTTACTGCCGATGGAGATCCGGGTGCACCTGTGCCATTAACGCCGGGTTATGATGCCAACGTCAACATCTTTAATATCGATGCATTCTTTACCTGGGATTTCCGTTTAGGAAGCCGTATAATTTTGGGATATAAAAATTGGTTGGGTAACGACGAACAGATTGATGGAACCCGTCATCGCAGTTATTTATCCAATGTTGGCCAGTTATTGCACCTGCGGCATGGCAATGAATTTACTTTTCGCTTTATTTACTTTTTGGATTATAACCAGTTCAGGAAAAAATAATTATAAAATTTTAATGACCTGTTCATCTGCTATTGCAAATACCTGCTCTTTCTTTTTGGGCGATATTAAAGCAATACCTGTAAAGCGGCTAAATGCCGGCATTACACAATAATTTTGTGTGAAGTAATAGCAGGGAAATTGCAATGCCTGCCTGGCTTTTCCACTGATGCGGATGCCCGGGTGTATATGTCCCGAAAAAGCATATGTTTCAGCATCATCCTCCAGGTCATCGCAATCATGACAAAAAGAAAATGGTCCCTGTTGCCATGAAGTTTGATGTACTTCCATGTTCATGGCTTCGTATCCTTCATCTTTTAAAATATCATGATTCCCTTTTATCAAACGGATGGTTATGGAAGAAAAACTTTCTCTCCATTTGGAAAATAATTCCAGTTCTTTATTGGCTTTACTGTGAAACAGGTCACCTACAATAATTATTTGGTGGGGTTGAAAATATTGAACCTGTTCAACCAGTCGCTGCAGGTCTTCTTTATAAACATGTGCAGGAACTGCAATGCCGGCCTTTCTAAAATGACCTGTTTTTCCAAAATGCAGATCAGACAGAATCAATGCTTTTTCTTCTTCCCAGAATATACAACGGCCGGGACTTAGCCAGCAATGCTGATCTTTTATAATGTGTAATAAGGGTGCATTCATTTTGACGAATGCAAATGTAGGAATGTAAGTTTAGAGTTTACTCCTTCGGCAAGCTCCCACGATATACATCGGGGCAGGCAGGGATGACAAGTTTAACGTTTAGCTTAAGTTTAGGGGTTTAGTTGTTTAGAAAGTTTAGGGGTTTAGTTTAAAATGGCTGACGATTGTTGAATCATTGTTAAACGATTGTTTAACTGTCAAACAACCTGACAAACGATCAACCATTCAACTATTCAACCATCAGTTTATTAACTACATTAATCAGCCCAATTCCCAATTCCTAATTCCTAATATCCCATTTCCATCCTGAGCCTGCCGAAGGGCCTGTTAAAATATCAACCATTCAACCATTCAACTTCCCTCCAATTGCTGCTGCATCTTCCTTACCCGGTCCTCCAGTTTTTCAGATGAAAGATCTTCCCGCATACTGTCTACTTTAATAGGAAAACAAAATGGCGTTAAGCGTTCAGGAAAGGTGAGTATGATTTTAGATTGTTGTATGCGTTCAAGCATTTGACGAAGCCTTTCTTCTTCCATCTGTTGTTCCATTACTTCATTATAAGCCTGCCTGATCAGCACATTGTTTGGTTCATATTCACTGAAAACTTTAAACAACAATGATGCGGATGACTGCAGGTGCCTGGCTTTTTTTTGTTCACCCGGGAAACCCTGGAATATGAGTCCGCCGATTACAGCGATATCCCTGAATTTTCGTTTGGCCATTTCCGTTGCATTCATGCTACGCTGAATATCGTTCAGCAGGTTTTCGGGTGAAAATAATTCATATACATTGCTGTCATCTACCGGTATCGGTTGATCGCTTAATAATTCAAATCCATAATCATTCATGGCAAAAGAAAAACTGATGGGTGTAACCAGGCTGATGCGGTATGCTAAAATGGCGGCCATGGCTTCGTGTACCAACCTTCCTTCAAACGGGTATACAAACAAATGAAATCCATCCCTTGTCTCAATCTGTTCAACCAGTAATTCATCTTCCCGGGGAACATGTGATAATTTTTTCTGTAACTGGAAAAGAGGTTTCAGGATTTTTAATTCTTCGGGTTCATTTTTAGTTTTGGTTTCCGCAGCAGGCATATTAAACATCTCCCGTAATTTTCTGCCCAGGTTGGCTGATAATGGCATGCGGCCACCCTGCCAGCTGGGCACCATGGATTTTTTGGCGTTAGATTTTTTTACAATGGCCGTCATATCCTTGATCATAATAAATTCCAGGTTGCGACCGGCAAGGGTAAACACATCACCGGGCATCAGCCGGCTGATAAAATATTCTTCTATCACACCAATATAACCGCCTGATAAAAATTTAACCCGCAACATGGCATCACTCACAATGGTGCCAATATGCATCCGGTGTCGCATGGCAATGCGGCGACTGTTGATCTTGAATAAACCATCGATCACCTCCACTTTTTTATATTCATCATATTGTTGCAATGCCGAACCACCAGATGTGATAAAATGCAGAAGCTGGTCCCAGTCTTCTTTTTCCAGGTATTGATAACCGTAAGTTTTTTTTACTTCATCATAAATTTGTTCCGGGTAAAAACCATCGCCTACGGCCAGTGTATTCAGGTATTGGATCAAAACATCATAACAAAGCAATCTTGGTTCACGACTTTCTACAATATTCTCTTTAATGGCTTGTTTCAGTGCTGCAGCTTCAACCAGTTCCAAAGAATGCGTTGGCAAAAAATAAATGCGGCTAACAGCATCAGGCTGATGACCGCTGCGACCGGCACGCTGCAGAAATCGGGCAACACCTTTGGGAGAACCAACCTGTATAACGGTATCCACTGGTCGAAAATCTACACCGAGATCCAGACTGGCAGTACTTACTACTGCTTTTAATTTACCGGTGTGCAAAGTTTCTTCAACCCAGGTACGCAGTTCCATTTCAATACTGCCATGATGAAGAGCCAGTAATCCTGCCAGGTCTGGGGAAACATTCAGCAGCGATTGATACCAGCGCTCACTCATACCGCGGGTGTTGATGAAGATCAGCGTTGTTTTATTGTCATTGATGATCGGCACTACTTTATCAATCAGTTTCAATCCCAGGTGACCTGCCCATGGATATTTTTCTATTTCATCCGGGAATATGGATTCAACAGAAATATTTTTATGAATATTTGCTTTGATGATCGCAGATTCTGACGGGTCGATATTGAGTAATGTTAGTGGCGCAAGCAAAACCTCTTTCGCTTCCTCCAGATTTCCAATAGTTGCAGATATACCCCAGATAGAAAGTTTAGAGTTTAGGGTTTGATGTTTAGTGTTTTCATTTTCGGATTTATCATTTTGACTTTTGACTTTTAACTTTTGACTTTCTTTTCTCATTCCCACCAACCGGCTGATCGCCAATTCTACTTGCACACCTCTTTTACTGCCAATCAGTTCATGCCATTCATCTACCGCGATAAAACGAAGTGCTTTGAAATAATCAGCATTATTCTTCTGTGCCAATAACAGGTGCAGACTTTCTGGTGTGATGATCAGCACTTCGGGCATTTGCCTTTTTTGCCTGGCTCTCTCGGCTGTATCAGTATCCCCATTGCGAATACCCACTTTCCAATTCATACCCAGGTGAAAAAAAACTTCTTCCATTGCACGACCGATATCTTTTGCCAGTGCACGAAGCGGGGTGATCCAGATTAATTGCAAACCATTTTTAGATTTGGATTGATAGTCATCAGGATGTTGATTGATAAAATGGATCACGGCGCCTAAAAAAACAGAATACGTTTTTCCCGTTCCGGTAGGTGCATTTACCAACCCGGATCTTTCTTCCATCATTTGTGCCCAGGCTTGCTCCTGGAAAGCAAATGGTTTTTTATCCATTGATAAAAGCCAGTTTGTAATAACCTGGTAGCCTTTACTTTTTTTTAGTGTACTTGTTGGTATCATTTAGTTGTGCTAAAATAGGGGTTAGCAAGTTTAAAAGTTTAAGGGCTTGCTTGCATGTTTAAAAATTGATAGATGTAATTTTTCATTTTTAAATTGTCAAATTGGCTAATTGCCCCATTGTCCCATTGCTTCATTGTCAAATTGTAAAATTGCCTCATTAAACTTTCCTTATTTTAGCAAAGGTTACAAAACCAACACCAACATGTTATTAGCCGTATTGTCAGGATTTATTATTGCTTTGGTTACGCCATTGGCGGGAAAACTTTTCCGCAGTAAATGGTCAGTTGGCTTAACTGTGGTTCCTCTTGCCTTGTTTATATATTTTCTTTCTTTTATTCCTGCTGTATCCAATGGGCAGGTGCTGCTTTTTAATTATGATTGGGTCCCTTCCATGGGTGTCAATTTTAATTTTTTGCTCGATGGATTATCCCTGTTGTTTGCATTGATGATTACCGGGATAGGGACATTGGTCTATTTATATACATCATCATACATGAAAGGGGATCCCGGGCTGGATAAGTTTTATGGATACCTGAGTCTTTTCATGGGTGCTATGCTGGGCATGGTAATGTCCGACAACATGTTTACCCTTTTTGTTTTTTGGGAGCTTACCAGCATCAGTTCTTTTTTCCTGATCGGGTTTGATAATGAAAACAAAGAATCCAGGAAAGCTGCTTTGCTGTCACTTGCATTAACCGGGTTAGGCGGATTTTTCCTGCTTGCCGGTTTTGCCCTGGTCGCCAATATTACCGGCACATACACTATTTCAGAAATGATGGGATCTGCGGAGATATTAAAAGAACATCCGTTATATATTATCATCATCATTTGTTTTTTCCTGGCGGCATTCACCAAATCAGCACAGTTCCCGTTTCATTTTTGGTTACCTGCTGCCATGAAAGCACCCACACCTGTTTCAACATACCTGCATTCTGCCACAATGGTAAAAGCAGGCATTTATTTAATTGCACGTTTTACACCTTTGTTAGGCGATCATATATACTGGAACAATACATTGATGATCGTCGGCGGGATAACCATGGTGTACGCCGCATTTCATTCCATACTTAAAAAAGACCTGAAAGAGATCCTGGCATATTCTACCATTTCTGCATTGGGCATGCTGGTTTTTTTATTGGGCCTTGGCCATGCCGAAGCATTTTTAGCCATGGCTGTTTTCATCATTGTTCATGCACTTTATAAAGCCACACTATTTTTAATTACAGGGATCATAGATCATGAAACCGGGACCAGGAATATTAATCGCTTATCTGGTTTAAGAAAAGTGATGATGCCATTGGCCATTGCCGGCTTCCTTGCTGTATTGTCTAATTCCGGTATACCACCCAGTTTTGGATTTGTTGGGAAGGACCTGATATATTCTGCAACATTGGGTTCTAAAACCTTAGCAACATCAATTACTATTGCAGCTGTCGTTACCAATATTTTTTTATTGTATTCCAGTTTTCTTGCAGGTATAAAACCATTTGCCGGTAAACTTCCTGTGGAATATAAAGAAGTGCATATGCCCGATTGGCGCATGTGGGTGCCACCACTTATCCTCGGCGTTGCAGGGATTGTGTTTGGTGTATTTCCTATGCTTGCGGAAGGGTCTGTTATTCGGCCCGCTGTAAATGCTATGGCGCCTGAAGTGCCGGAATTTCATTTGCAGTTATGGCACGGCTTCAATACCGTACTTGGATTAAGTGCCATCACCATTTCGGGCGGCATCCTGTTGTATATTATTTTCAAACCCAATGATAAACACAATACCTGGATGAATCGGTTTGAAAGCTTTTCACCCAAAGGTATTGCCATCCGGTCCAGTAACTTATTCAGAAAATTTGCGGTTACCTGGACCCGGTTATTTCAAAATGGTTACCTGCGTATTTATGTACTCACCATCATTTCATTTTTGACCATCCTGCTGGCATATAAAGCATTTACTGTTTCAAACCTGGATATCAACTTAACAAAAATATCGGCTCTTTCATCCGCAGAAATGGCAGTGATGGCTGTCCTGGTCATAGCCATTCTGTATGCTGTTTATTCGCCTTCAAGACTTGCAGCCATTGCTGCCCTGGGTGTGGTGGGTTATTGTATTTGTCTGATCTATGTTTTTTACAGCGCACCGGACTTGGCGATGACGCAGTTTACAATCGATACACTGACCGTGATCTTATTTATCCTGGTTATGTACAGGCTGCCCAAATACATAAATTATACAAACAGGCTGGTAAGGATAAGAGATGGTTTGGTTTCATTGATATTCGGCACTTTAATAACGGTGCTGGCATTAGAAGTGCATCATGAACCCACCAACAAAGAAACAACCAGGTTTTTTGCTGAAAATTCATACACATTGGCCAAAGGAAAAAATATTGTGAACGTGATCATTGTTGATTTCAGGGGATTGGATACCATGATAGAAATAACGGTGCTGATTATTTCTGCATTGGGTGTGTTTGGTTTGCTGAAACTTCAGTTAAATAAATATGACCAGGAGTTTTAAATTTATTAAAAAATAAATTATGATAACGTTTATCAATAGCCGAAATGAAAAATGGGAAAATGAACTTGCAAACGGAATCTAAAAAATATAAATTATGAAACAATTAATTTTCAGAACAGCCACCCGTTTTCTGCTTCCGCTGCTATTGCTGTTTTCGGTTTTCATATTGTTTCGGGGTCACTACCTGCCTGGTGGCGGATTTGTAGGTGGGTTGATTGCATCGATTGCATTTGTTCTGCACGCTTTTGCATTTAGCCTGGAGGAAACCAGGAAACTAATAAGGATTAATTACCTCAGGCTGATGCCTATTGGTATTGGACTGGCATTATTCAGTGCCATCCTTCCCATGTTCAGTGGCTTGCCGCTATTAACCGGTTTGTGGCTGGATGATCCGCTACCGGTAATGGGTATAGTTGGCACCGCTTTGCTTTTTGATACAGGTGTTTACCTGGTTGTAGTTGGGGTTGTATTAACCATCATTTTCACTATTTCAGAATCTGTTTGATATGGAGATCATTTTAGCCGTCATCATTGGATTGTTATATGCATCGGGTATATACCTGATGCTTAGACGAAGTTTGATAAAACTGGTAATTGGGATTGTATTATTGGGTAATGGGGTTAACCTGTTGATTTTTTTATTGGGTGGATTGGTTAAAGAACACCCACCCATTATCGGGCCTACGGCAAAATTGATCGGATCCCTATATGCCGATCCCATTCCGCAGGCTTTGATTTTGACTGCTATTGTAATCAGTTTCGGTTTGCAGTCATTTGCCATCGTATTAATCAAACGGGCATACATCGTAGTAGGAACTGACGACCTGGATCAAATGCATACAACGGAGGAAGAAGATGACTAATAACCTGATCATTATACCCATCGTCTTTCAACTGTTAATGGCCATCGCCTTGCTGGCATTCTGGCGAAAAGTGCTTACGCAAAAAATAATCAGCATTACAGGTAGCGTGATAGCGGTAGTCATTGCAGCATTTTTATTTCATAAGGTGTATGATGGCGGCATACTTACCATGCAGGCTGGTAACTGGCAGGCGCCTTTCGGTATTAGTTTCGTTGCCGATGCCTTCAGCACCACGATGTTATTGCTTGCATCTGTATCATCCCTTGCCGTAAGCGCATACTCATCTGTGAGTATTAAAAAAGCAAGATTGCGCTATGGTTATTTTCCCAGTTTGCATTTCTTGATCATGGGTTTGAACGGCGCTTTCTTAACCGGTGATATTTTCAATTTATATGTCTGGTTCGAAGTGATCATCATCTCTTCCTTTGTATTTATCACTTTAGGAGGAAAAAAAGTTCAGTTGGAAGGAGCCGTAAAATATTTTACGCTCAACTTCTTAGCATCGATACTTTTTTTAACGGCCATCGCAGTATTATATGGATTAACAGGAAGCTTGAATATGGCTGATCTCGCTGGTAAAATTCACGACATCAATAACCAGGGACTGGTGCAGGTGACTGCCATTTTATTTTTAGTGGGTTTTGGTATTAAATCAGCCATCTTTCCATTGTATTTCTGGTTGCCCGATTCTTATCACACACCACAGGCAGCTATTTCATCCATTTTTGCAGGCTTGCTAACCAAAGTCGGCATTTATGCATTACTAAGAGTGTTTAGTTTGATTTTTGTTCCGGATGATTTTTTAAAAACACTGATTGTGATCATTGCTGGCCTCACCTTATTCAGTGGGGGATTGGGCGCATTGGTTCAAACCAATATGAGAAAAATGTTTTCTTATATGATCGTTTGTCATATAGGTTTTATGATAGGTGGTTTAGGCATGTTTACAACAGCGGCACTTTCCGGTGCCATTTTCTATCTCCTTCATGATATCATTGTAAAAACCAATCTTTTTTTGGTTGGCGGTTTGGTATATAAAATGACGGGTGAAATCAGTATGCGTAAGATGGGTGGCATTTATTCTGCATACCCCGCTCTTTCATTGTTGATGGCTATTCCATTATTTTCCCTGGTAGGTATTCCTCCGCTGTCGGGTTTCTGGCCAAAGATTGATTTGATGCAACAAGGATTTTTTACTGGCAATTACTTTTTGTTAGGATCTATCATTTTTGCAAGTGTTATTACATTATTTGTAATTACCCGTTTTTGGTCTGAAGCCTTTTGGAAAAAGAAAGAAGACCTGGAACCAAAGCCGCATGTTAAGTATTATGATGCCATGCCAACCTTGCAAAAGGGATTATTGGTGGGCCCCATTATATTGTTAAGTGCGGTGTCGTTATATTTAGGATTGGGTGCAGAAAATATTATCAGGCTTTCGGATCATATAGCAGGCGAATTGATTGATACATCCGCTTATATTGAGGCGGTATTGGGCGTTAATAAAATAAATTCAACACCATGATGTCCAAAAGATTTTTGATGAATGTGTTATTGACCGTGATCTGGGTGGCACTCACCGGTTCATTTGCATACCTGAATTTTATTTTTGGATTCATGATCAGTTTTTTTGTGATGTGGATCATCAGCCGCGACTCGGATGATCGGAAATATTTCACCATTGCCTTTAAGATCATAGGTTTTTTCTTTTATTTTTTATACGAATTTTTTAAGGCAACCATCCAGGTTGCATTTGAAGTGATGACACGAAAATTTAAAATGAAACCCGGTATCATCAAAATGCCCCTCGATGCCAAAACGGACCTGGAGATCACCATTTTGTCGAACCTGATTTCTTTAACACCCGGCACATTGGTACTGGATGTATCGGAAGACAAAAAAGTAATGTACATCCATGGAATGTATATGGAGGATAAAGAAAAATTTATCCAGGAAATAAAAGAGGGATTTGAGAAACCATTATTAAACATCATGCGATAAAATATGGACCTGGAAATTTATTTATTATATGTAATTCTGCCGATATTATCGCTTTCAGGGCTTCTCGTGTTTATCCGTTTTTTAAAAGGACCCAGTATTGCAGACAGGGTGATATCGTTAGACCTTTTAATAATCATCGGGCTGGGAACCATTGCCATTTCCAGTATCCTGGCTAACCAGGCCACATACCTTGATGTGGCTATGGTTGTGGCTTTGATCGGTTTTCTATCAACCGTTGCATTTTCCTATTACCTGGAAAAACGACAAAGAAATGATTGATATTATCATCATGATATTTTGTACGGTAGGTGCATTGGCTATTTTGCTGGCTGCCATTGGTGTATTGCGGATGCCCGATGTTTACATGCGGCTGTCAGTAACCACCAAGGCCGCAACCATGGGAATTGGTTTATTACTGGTAGGCGCAGCTTTTCATTTTAGTGATGTAGGAGTGACATCCAGGGTGATCGCCATCATATTTTTTACAACGGTAACCGCACCGGTCAGCGCTTACCTGATTGTCAGGGCCGCCTATTTTATCAAAGCGGAGTTGTGGCAACATTCCATTGTAGATGAATTAAATGGGATGTACGATAAAAAATCGCACATATTAAGCAGCACCGATCTGCCAGATGAAAGGGCTTCTCACAGAACAGATGATGGGGAAGAAATTGAGGAAGTGAAGTGAGGTGGTTAGTTGATAAGTTGAATGGTTGATTGGTTGATAAGTTGAATGGTTGATTCGTTGAACGGTTTTGCATTTTGCATTTTTTCATGGGAGGAATGTTAGTAGAACACCCTAACGAACGCATCATAAGATTTGGACATAATACTTCTTGGGACTAAAAAGGAAAGTTATTTCGCATTTGTTTTGAAGTTATCTTTTGCTCTGTAAAAAGCTGCCAGGCAGCTATCCAGCGATTTACCTTGGGTATAAATGCAATCACAAAATTTTTCACATGCCTTCGGATTTATGCTTCCAGCACATTGACTTCTGCATTCAGCTTCAGAGTTGCCGGGTCCTATCTCCCATAAATAAAAAGTACCAACAATAATAAATGTCAATATGGCTATAGAACCTCCAAAAAATATGATGCGAAGGCGTATTCCCAATGGCTTTTTTAATACAGGTGGTTCAATTTCAGGCTGCTTATTCTGGAATAGATATTTTAAACGGTCATAATTCCAAATTAATAAAAACAAACACGCAAACAACAACATGGTATTTACCCGGGTGCCAGCAAATCGGGTGGCATAAGTCAACACACATATATTTACTATCATGGGAAAATACATAAGTACACTAAGAAAAGAAGTTCTTGGAAAGAGAATGAATATTGCAATGATGATTTGAGCAATTCCGATAAATGTATAATAATACCCGGTTAAGTATAATGCGTCAAAGTAATGTCCCAAAGGATTATTAGGTGGTAATCCTTCTGCAAAACGCTGACCCATAATTTTGACAATACCACTTGGAAAAAAGCTTGCAGCTAATGCAATACGACAGAAAAGAGCAAACCCCTGAAACCATCTGTCAGATTTTGCTTCATAATATATTTCTTCCAATCTGTTCATCACGCTTATTATTGATATTTACTTGCGGCAATGGAATGAACTTTTAACTGATCATTCAGATCAAACCAAAAGTCTCATTTTTTACGATTGAATATCATGCGGATTAGAAAATGAAGAATCAAAGCAATGGCAGTCCAGTAAAGAGCAAATGCTAATAGCAAAATTGGGGGAGCTGCATCTTCATCTTGTCCTAAAAAAGATAAAGGCTTAATCAAAACTAATTTTATAGGGTATAAAATTGCGGCCAGGTTTTTTTTCCAGCTAATCGATGAATCAGTTCCGGGGAACCATTCCCCATCGTTTGGAAAGATCCCAACTTCTGTTCCTAAAATCGAATTAGAGATAAATTGAAAGACAAATGCCAAAATGAGAAAAGTAATGACAAACTTTTTTCTTGAAATTTTCATACGATTTGTCTTTTTGATGAATAGAAAGTACTTTGAAATACAAAGTACAAACAATTATTTCAAAATTCAAAGTATTAAAGGAAAAATTTGTAAGTATTAGGATTGATAAATGGTGCTTTCAAAATGATCAGGATTCAGGAAGGGTGAACGTACAAACCATTTCGTAGCAACGTCTCCCGCATGGGACGTTGCGTCCAATGTTGCTGATAACCAAGTGAAGATTACCAGCCTGATACGCAATCCCGGAGGGGTTCAATACGAATAACCCTGCATTGTATGCAGGGGAAAACAACAGGTTGCTGAACCCTGGCAGGGTTCAATGACATTCAACCCTTACAGGGTTGTTGTTAAGTCATATATATTGCCCGCCGGATTTGCCGGCGTTATTCAATTTAAATCCCTTCGGGATTTTGAATGTTAGCCGGTTCAAATTTCCTTCCTTACAGATTTCTC
>JAKFER010000315.1:0-5607 GCA_036675565.1 Chitinophagaceae bacterium | reverse complement strand
AGCCCGGATCATACAATCTTTACGCTATCACAGGTAGCCACCAGCATACAGCAAACCCTGGCAGCCAGATACAAAAGTCGCTTCTGGATAAGGGCGGAAATAAATAAACTGAATTACTACCCACATTCAGGCCATTGCTATCCTACCCTGGTGGAGAAAGCCGGAGATAAAGTGTTGGCGGAAATGAGGGCCATTATCTGGAGCAGCGATTTTACGGCCATCAACAACCGGTTTTTCTCCACGCTTAACGAACCACTACAGGAAGGCATCCGAATTCTGTTTCTTGCCAGTATCAACTTCAGTCCGGTACATGGCCTTAGCCTGCAAATCCATGATATAGACCCCTCTTACACTATGGGGCAATTGGCGATGGAAAAAGCCAACAGTATCCGCAGGCTAAAAGATAATGGGCTATTTGACAGTAACAGGCAATTAACATTTCCGCTGCTGCCTCAACGCATTGCTATAATCTCGGTAGAAACCAGCAAGGGCTATGCAGATTTTACCCTAACCCTTAAAAATAATCAATGGCAATATGCATTTTTTCATATGCTGTTTCCCAGCCTGCTGCAAGGCGAAAAGGCCATTACCGACATTATAAAACAGTTAGAAAAGATAAAGCAGGTAAAACGTCATTTTGATGTTGTCGCCATTATCCGTGGTGGCGGCGGAGAGGTTGGTCTATCCTGCTTCGATAACCTGGCACTCTCCAGTGCCATAGCTCAATTTCCATTGCCCGTACTAACGGGAATTGGGCATGCAACCAATGAAACAGTGGCCGAAATAGTTGCTTACCATAATGGCGTTACCCCAACGGGGCTTGCTAATTACCTGATAGAGCATTTTCATGGCTTTAGCCGCCCGGTGCAAGAAGCCAGCGAAAAACTGGGCGCCATTACCCACCACCGAATAAAGCAGGAACAATCCCGGCTGCAACAATTAGCCGGTAACTGCCGCAGCTTTTCCCACTATTTTTTAATACAAACCAGGAAGGAACTGTCCGTTGATATGCAGACGTTACAAACCAACACCAGGCAAGTGCTGGCAATAAACGCAACTTCTTTGCAGCATTCTCTACAACGTTTAAACAGGGAGGCGCTGTATCATTGCCGTGATGCCCGCAAACAGCTTATGCATGCCAGCATGCAATTAAATACAGGAACAACGAAAAAATATTCTTCGGAAAAAATCGGAGTAAGCGATCTGTATTCAGACCTTTTGACAAATACACCAAAACTGATTTCCAACAACAGAGAAGCCATAAAACAAATAGACTACCGGATTACTGCCCTTGATCCGGTCAACGTACTGAAAAGAGGTTATACCATGACGTTAGTAAATGGTTCATTGTTAACTTCCGTAAAGCAGGTAATGCCCAACGATCACCTGAGCACGTTTACCGCAGATGGGCAGGTAGAAAGCAATGTCCAAACCTTCACACACAAAGAAAATAAACAATGAACGAACAATTAAATTATGAAACTGCGTATAATGAATTACAAGAGATTGTATCCGAGATCAGCAATGGCAGCATTTCAATTGACGCCGTTTCGGATAAGGTAAAAAGAGCTGCCGAACTGATCCGCATTTGCAAGGAAAAGCTCAAGACCACTGAGGAGGATATAAATGCCATTTTACAGGAATTGGACACACCAGCAACGGAATCCGCTGCCTCGGAGAAAGCTGATGATCTGCCGTTTTGATTGTTGGGTTTGATTCTCAGTAACAACATTCCCAGGGTCGTTATTTAGAGATTGTTTAAGTGTAAAGTCCTCCCTTTACAGCACCATAACTATGTAAATATTACGAAAGGATGTCGCTGTTTTTTTAGTTTGATATTAACCATACAACTGCAACTATTGGTGACAGTTATCAAAAATAAATCTCTTTTCATTTCCCTCTGCTCTCTCACCCCCCTGCCCTTCCTCTCCCCGCCTACCATGCCAGTGGTAAAAACTTCATCTTAAAAAATTCTGTTACAAAACTTACATCATACCGTGAAAACACGGGTATGAAGATAAAGAAGGTTTAGGTTTCTTTGTTACATTTACTTTGAATTAGTATGTAAACGAATCGAAAAAATATCAATAAAAAAAAATGTTACTTACAAAAGAGAACAAAAAACTCCATGATGACAAAAGCAGATCACCTTATACTGGCATTTTTAACTCTATTTAATTCTTTAACATATTCACAAGTAACGTCAACCAATGGATCATTTATGATAGCCGCAATTTGCAAAGATGGTATTATAATCGGTAGCGATTCAAGGTTGACACTAAAATATAAAAATGGAGCTATTGGTTATATAGATTCGATTCAGAAGATTTTTCCAGGTAAGAATTATGTTATTGGATTGATGGGTACAGCAAATGTTAATAACTATAATGTTTCATATTTAACCAAAAGATTTACGGATTCTCTTCCACAAATGAACGAAGACGTTTCTTTTACATGGTTTCATTGGACTAAGTATATAGAAAAAATGATACCAAAAGCTAAGATAGATTTAAATGGGATGATATTTTTTTTGGCGAATTATCGCAATTCAAAACCTAATATTTATTACAATTATAGAAATGGCACCAGAGTCTTAGTCAAAAGGTCAGGCTTTGTTGAACCAGACTCCACTATTTTTGGATCAAAATATTCATCGAAAATAACTTGTAAAAAAGCAACAAAGTTGATTAAGGAGGCTATCTACAAATATGCTAAGGATAAAAACAAAGAGCTAACTATTGGCGGGCCTATATATTTTATTAAAATATCAAAAAACAATTCAGTAAAATGGCTAAAAGATATACCTCCAAGAGAATTTGAAAAGTTGGAAGACTTTAATAAGGAACCGAACAGAATAATTAGATACTATAATAAATAGCTAAATACTAGAATCTAAGTTATCACAGATTATTCATAGAGAGCTTACTCATGCAATTGCCGCAACAGCAACAAGTTGTTTTCAGGTTAAGCAAAGAAGATGGTTGAAATCGAATGAAGATTGCAGGTGCTCTGAATGTTTCACCATTTACAGTAAAATGTCATTTGCAAAAAGCGGTGAAGAGTTTACGGTTAAGGGTTCAAGTTAGGAAGTAATAGATGGAGATACGCAATAAAATTAATTTCGGTTAATGGTTGCTGTTACAAACCCAACCAGCCATTCCTCATCTGCCGAAACAGATTTTCCAACTAAAATTATATCGAGACAAAACTAAATTATCACCAGGCTCAACACGTATTTGCTCAGCTACATAATACTTACCTCACTCAAGGTGATACCATTCGCGCCCATGAATACCAGGCGCGAGAAGTGGAATCCCATTACCAGAGTCTCCAATGGATTAAAAAAACGAATGATCAGAGTCTATCAAAAATATATTCCTATCACATGGTTCGGTTACCAGCTTTTTACAATAAGCTTTCAAATGATAATGGAAGAAACTGGATGAAGGGAGTTACACAAATCTTTTTACCAGTGAGCCAAAGGCAACACTTAATACTACATCCTATATCATTGATTTCCTCGCAAGGATATTTATTGCCTATGGATTTTATCAGACCATACAGGCATTCCGTAGGTATGGGAAAAAATAGTCACTTTGAATGTCATGAGATGGAAATTCGCATTTATTGCATATCTGTAGTTTGTTCAGTGATCATAACATTTTCAGGTCAAAACTATAATTGTAACTAATGATGTTTTTGTCATTTATATTATTTTTCCAGGCAGATTCTTCGTGACTGATATCAATAATTTCTTTAGTAGATTTTCCTTTAAATCTTTTAGAAACTGATTCAAGTGTTTGTAGTTCTGGCTCCGAAAGCATTTCTTGTGTTTCAACAAGCGGAGGTTTGATAAAAATGAACATTTCTCCCACATACTCCCCGAAATTATATTCCGCTATTTCTACAAAGCCAGCGTTAGTTACCTGATTATATAGAAAACCATAATTATCAGGAACCGGCCCTTTTGGCAAAGCTTTGTAAGAAACACCGCTTATACTGGATCCATGTTTTTGATAATGGCCAAAATCAGCATAAAACATTAATTTATTCATCGCTGTAGTATAAGGCTTGTTGTGCTTTGCAAAATAGCTTGTCATTAAGCCTACCTTCTCAATGGAAGGTGTTTTATAGCCATTACGAATATTAGGATATTTGGTTCCAAAAAAATATTGCATCCACAATTCATCCAAATCAGAAACTGTATTGATAGCATTTTCAACCTTCTTTAGCACCCGATCATATTCCTGTTGAAGCAATGATTTTTTACTCATGTCCAGGAGCTTAGCAAATTCAAGGGGGTCCTCTGCAAGACGAATAAGCCTTCCGTTTGCAACACTGGGAATCTCACCTGCTTCATAGTTACGATAGCTATTTGGACCTAAGCCCAACACTTCGCTCATCTTTGCTGCGCTGAGGCCATATTTATGCCTGATCTTTATGATTTCATCAGTGAATGGAATACCATACTTTTCCCGATATTGGTTATAAACCTGGTTAATATTAAGTGTATCTATTTCTGTGCTTGTGAATTGCTCTTTAGTATCAACACACACATAGAAATGATACATCACATTGAAGTTTTCCTTTCGAAAGGTGAGTTTTCTTTGCTCTTTTCTTAGTTCAACTTCTCCACCTGTTAATGGACTCTTCATAATTTGCCTTTATTTAAAAGGAATTGTTTGTTAAGTATGAAATGATATACATATAACCTTGCTGCAAGGGATACCCAACGAGATTTTGATATACACCATTTTACCTTTTACGCTTTTCTTAAATACCCACATATCAGCATCCTTATTTAGAGTATCCGGAATAGGACCTTGGTAGTAATCTGAAGCATTCAATTGTTTTACGATTTTTTCCCGGTCTACCGGATAAATTTCTAATTCCAACAATGTATTGGCATTTTTACTACGATCGTCTCGAAAGAAAATGCCCCAAATGCTTAGTTTTGTTTTAAAGTCCTGTAAAAACCCTTCAATCTCATAAGAAGTAGCCATGGTAAGATAATTTTTAGCTTAGTGGTTATTGCCTTGTCCATTTTGCGATTGATTGGTTTAAAACAAAAATACAAAAAATTCTCAATTAATCAACTTTAAAGTTGAATTTTGGGTAAAAAATGGCAAAGTTATGGATAAAGCAGCAAAAACTTTCACACAAACCAGTAGAATGCTAAGTCATGGCAGATGTTTATAAGGAAAAAATACACCTACACGTACCCGTTACCCATAAGAAACATCTCCCAGCCCCCTGCTCTCTCACCCCCCCTTGCCCTTCCTCTCCCCGCCTTCCATGTCAGTGGAAAAAACTTCATCCTAAAAAAAACTGTAACAATCAAAAACCTTCCTCATACCGTGAAAACACGGGTATGATCATTAAGCTTATGGTATTATTTTGTTTCAGCGTTTTACACCCCCAGCCAATTATTGCAGGGAACAAAAACTAACAATCAAATACCATGAGAAAAAAAGATCCCTTTAAAACTGTTATTGCGGAGTACGTTCTGATCTTTATTGTTTTAGGATTTACTCTCTGGTTAGCTCTCGGAAGTATTACAGAACTGGTATTACCGCTGGATTCACTGAAAAAAATATCAGGGACCGT
>JAKFER010000233.1:0-5636 GCA_036675565.1 Chitinophagaceae bacterium | reverse complement strand
AAATTTGGATGATATAGAATCTGTAATGGAATCTTTTAAACAATATGATTTGGAGTTGAAGCTGGAAGAAAGAGAGCTGTATGTAATCGTATTGAAAAAATAATATAAATAAAAAAATAGCCGCCGTGCTGGCGGCTATTTTATACAATTTAATCTTCCTCCGTATTCATCACAAATGTTTCTACAATCGGAGTTTCATTTTCTTCATCTATTTGCTCATAACCTTTTGCACAAACAATTCCAGATCCAGGGCATTGAAGTTCCTGTGCAGATACGGTTCGTTCACCAAGATAAATCTGTAAATCTGCAGTAAACCAGTGCAAGCTTGGATTCTGAACGCTTGCAGTTTTTACACTTGGAGGTGTTATAAAAGCACTTCCTGCACCAGCAAATACAATGGCCATCAGGCCCAATAAATACTTTTTCATACTTGAAAAATTTAATTGAAAAATAATTGCCTACTCTATCACAGTTTTTCGGCTTCCACTGATTACGTAATATTTTTATTGGCCTCAGTATATTTGAGACTTCATTCACTTTAAACTTTTAAACCCTTAAACTCTTAAACCTGACTCACGCAACTAAACATTTATCCCGACGTATGACGGGAACTAAACTTCTAAACTTCTAAACACCTAAACGGCTAAACCTCAGCCTAAACCTCAGCCTCAGCCTCACCCTAAACCTTTCAACCTATCAACCTTTAAACTCCTTCGAATACCCAACCACGTTAAACCAATAAAAAACAGGTTAAAAAATACATGCTGGGTCCAGCTAAGGTTGCTGATCACGCCGCCGCATTGGCAGGGCAGGTCAGTCATTGAAAAAAGCATGTAAACCAGGTAGGCAGTAAAAACCAACAACAAGCCTAATGAGCCGTACAACCCCCAAACCCTGGTAATGGGAAAAAAAAGGAGCAGGGCAATCAATAGCTCGGTCAGCGGCACTGCCCTCGCTACGATGCCTGCTCCACGCCCGATCATAGGTGCTTGCCATAAAACATCTCTGAATTGATCCAATCCAAGCAGCTTGCTTAATGCAGTATAAACAAAAAGTAAAATGAGAATGGCTGAAATAATTTCAACTAGCAGGCCAGGTTTCATAACAGGAGTTTTATGAAAGCATCAGCCGCTGAATGATGCAAAAATTTATTTGCATTATAAAGATCAATACAATAAATAAATATTAGCTATTCGCTGTGTATTATTTTGTATGCGATCGGGAGTATTTTTTTTGGCGTAGATAGAATCCTTGTGTATGTATTGTAATTAACGGTTAAAGGCTTTTGTGGTTTAGATCTTTCTCCCATTTGAAATTACCCTTATATCCTGATCTCTTCTCTCTTCCCCCGGCGCATGCTTGTAAAAACGTTTATAAGCTTTTGAAAAATTATTTGGGTATTCATAACCAATTGCATTGCCTATATCCTGTATAGGATCATCAGTATGCAACAATAATTCTCTTGCTTTTTGCATACGCTGTGTTGTAATATAACCAAACACATTATTCCCATAAATCTTTTGGAAACATTCATTCAGCCGGTGCCTGTTCATCAGCGCAATAGCACACAATTCATCGAGTTTTATTTTCCGGTGCATATTATTGCTGATAAATGTTGCTGTAAGTTTCAACTGCTCAATTTCAGATATGGTCAGCCTGTTTTTCATTATAACATCCAGAAAGGAGGGAAAATAATTTTGCAATTCATTATAGTTCACCCATCGTTCAACAACTGTTCAACAACCGTTCACCAATCGTTCAACAACCTGTCATTCCGATATATATCATGAAAGATTATCCAGGAATTACCTAACATTCAAAATATTTAAACTATTAAACCCTTAGCCTTAGCCTAATCCTTCACCTATAATCAATCAACTCACTAATCCCTCAACGCTAAACCCTAAACCTTCTAAACCTTCTAAACCTTCTAAACTCTAACCCCTAAACCCTAAACGAACTTTCCTCTACCAGCCCATAATTTATTGCGTACAATGTAATGCCGCGGGTGTCACGTACATTCATCTTTGTTTTGATCCTTTTTATATACCGGTGATAGGTAGCCGGACTGATAAACAATGCCTGCTGTATTTCTTTGGATTTATATTCTTTGCAGGTTAACCGGATGATCTTTATTTCAATCTCATTAAAATGTGTTAGCTCGTTGAATAATTTCAGTTCACTATTCAACATTAAATGAGCCACCCTGTTAGAAGTAGTTGGGCAGAAGGTGCGCATGCCGGCATGCACCGACATAATGGCCTTGATCAATTCTTTTCCTTCACTGTTCTTATTGATATATCCCCAGGCACCGGCACGCATAATATAAACGATGGGCATAGGTGCAGATAATATAGTGAGGGCAATTACTTTAATGCCGGGAAATAGTTCATGCATCATCCTGGTTGCTTCAATGCCATCCATTTCCGGCATCTGGATATCCATTAAAACAATATCGGGAACAGTATCGGATAACATATCCAATAATATCTTACCGTTCTGTGCTGTGCCTACAACTTTCATCTTCCTGTATTGTTGCAAGACAGACCGCAACCCCTCCGTGTACGTAGGGTTATCTTCTGCTATGACGATAGAGATTGGTTCCATTTTTGAATGGGTATTTTAAGCATATAACAGGTGCCCTTTCCCGGTGCTGAATGGCAATACAATTCTCCTCCTAGAATAATGGCTCGGTCCTTCAGACTGGTAAGTCCCAGTCCCTTCCTGTTTTTTTCAAGTAAATTAAAACCACTGCCATTGTCTTCGGTTATCAGCTCTAACCTTTTTTTGGTTTCCCTTATGGTAATATACATCTTACTGGCTTGTGCATGCTTCATCGTATTTTGAACTATTTCTTCCAGCATCAGGAATAAATGCATTTTCATGTTGGCAGGTAATGCGCTACTCAACTTACAGCTGAATACAATGGGCCACCCATAAATTTTTGAACAGGTGGCCAGGTATTGATTCATATAAACCTGGAAATCTTCTTTTTCCATATCCGGGGGCAACACATTTTCAATGATCTTTTCAAGCCGGATATTTATCTGTTGCAAATGGTTACTATAGCCCGCATGCCCTGCTGCTTCCATTTCCATTCGCAAACCGGTAAGTGATGAATTAATTCCATCATGCAGGTCGTGCGCAAATCTGGTGCGTTCCTGTTTCAATGTTTTGATCTCGGTAATATACCGGTCCTCCTTTCTTTTAAAGAATCGGCGGTTGAAACCAATCAATAAAATAATATTGATGATGATCAGGGTACCGATACAACCCAGGCTTATTGCAATTGCATTATATAACGAAGTTTCGTAGGCATCCATATAACAGCCAGTATAAATAACAGGTTAGTGAATAAATTGACATAGATAAAAAGTGTTTGCACCTGTACCCGGAATTCCCTGCTTAATGAAAGACCGTATAAACCGATGCTTTCAGCTATAATGGTATAACTGAAAAATACAACGAAGGCCATGCAAATGATAAATTTAGCATGCTGCAATAATTTATTGGTATTGGAGAAGATCATATAAGCCACCTGGAAAATAGAACACGCCACGATGATAAACGAAAACAATATCAGGCTATAGCGGTTCAGGCTGTAAATGTCATTGATGTATAGCGTCTCAATACACCAGGTAATGACTACTATAACTTGAAGCATTAAATAAAAGGGATAATGGCCAAACAATTTCCAGGTATTAAACAACCATAGAACCAACATGATCTCAAACAATACATAAATGTTATAATTAACCATATTGCTTCCAAACTGGTAAGCACAATAAATACTAACCAGTTCATTCAAAAAGCCTGCACATAATAAGATGATAAAAGGCAGGTAAGTATTATCCACCCGGTTGATTTTTACCAGCCCAATGATGGCAGGTATACTGATCACTAAACCTAATATTGCAGATAAAAGAAAACTCATGATCAATCGTTTAATGGTGATTCCGGTGGGCAGATCTCGGGGCAACGGACACCGCCCTGTACCAAGACACCTTCATCATCTTCTTCTGTGAGGGTTTGATTAGGAACCTGGATCATGTCTTCATCATTTTCATTGACACCCACGAAAATGACATGCGTCTTTAGATCTGTTCCCATTCCCGGGTACATCCGCAAACCCACACATCCTGTTTGTGCCAGGATAGATTCAATATGCGATTTTTCAAATGTTTCGGAAATAGGAAGAATGTCCTGGTTTTGATAGTTACTATCGAGGATGGTTTCCCTGTTCTGCCTGAAGGTTGCGGTCATCTGGCTGGCATTTGCTAATGTGATAAAGTTACTCATGTAAAATAGTTTAGATCACTAAATTCATGATTAATCTGCTTCAATGTATTCGTAAAAGTTATCAATATTTTGATACTTTTTACTATTCTATCAACAGAAAAATTTCATTATAAGGATTTGAATCGGGAGCAGCAAAGCTGAAAAAAAGTAATTCTACCAATAACAGTTTCATTATTTTGATACATATTACCTTTTATTTAGGCAGGTGAATGCAGAACTTTATAGTACAAGCCTAAGCCATGAATCCGCTACCCAACCGCATAGTCATTTATGCCCGCGATATCATGAATATAACGGGCAGGCGTGAGCGCACGGCACACAAGATGCTTTCAGCCATCCGCAAAAAATTCAACAAACCCAAACACGCCTTCATCACCATCTACGAATTCTGCGAGTTCACAGGATTAAAAGAAGAAAGAGTTTATCCGTTTTTGAGATGAAAACAATTAGACAATTTGACAATTTGACAATGAGACAATTTGAAAATGAGTATACTGCCCTCGAATACATCGGGGAACTGAAGCACTTCATCACTTAGCACTTAGGATTACTGAAATAGCTTTAAAACAGAGTAGGAAACACCCCGCTTTCATTATCTCTCTGAGATTCTTCAGTCGCGGCATTAATTAAACCCAATTGTAAATGCATTGGCCGCTCCCTCAGAATGACAAGACACTGTGAGCTGTTAGTGTCTCACTTATAAACCACCACTCAACCATATTAAAACCCTTAAACTTTGAAAGCCATTATTGTAATGCGTGATACCTGTCACGGCATCAGGGAACTGAAGCCTTTCACCACTTTGCACCAAAGTTGATCGAAGCACCTCCCGGCAATGGGCTGTATATCATTGCCGGGTGCACTTTTTTGTTTCTTTTTTGTGCAAGCAAAAAAGAAAAAGAAAAAACCATTTATATCAAATGGAAGTCGCAAAACCTGCAAACATTTTTTTGTACAATCAAAAAGAAAAAGAAAAAATATTATACTTGAAAAGCTTACCAACAAAACAGAGTAGGAAACACTCTGCTTTCATTATCTCTCTGAGATTCTTCAGTCGCGGCATACGATAAAACTATTTATAAATACAATGGCCGCTCCTTCTGAATGACAAGACGCTGTGGGCTGTTAATGTCTCATAAAACCACCATGCGTGAGACTTGTCACGGCATCAGGGAACTGCAGCCCTTCACCACTTTGCACTATGAAATACATTTTGTCTTGTCCTGAAATAGCTATACACAAAAACAAGTGTATATGGATTCAAAACAATCATTGGAGTATTCTTCCAGGCAAAACCGCCAGTCACATTTTGATAAGCGATTAATTTTAAAAGTCGT
>JAKFER010000128.1:0-32026 GCA_036675565.1 Chitinophagaceae bacterium | reverse complement strand
GATACGCTTAAAGCACTTTGCATAAAAAAAACGATAGAACTAATTCAACGATTATGATTAGAATGTTTATGACTTTATGCATTGTCACATTGGCTTTAACCACACTGGCCCAGGATGAAACAGCTACCGGAAGTATTAGTGGAACGATTACAACCAGTGATAATAAACCTTTGATAGCAACTACTGTACACCTCAAAGGAACAAAAAGAACTACGCTAACGGATAACAAAGGTTTATTTATGCTCGAAAATATCCAGCCTGGAATTTACATTCTGGAACTTTCCAGTGTGGGTTTTCAAACTTTCGAAAAAGAAGTAACGGTATCCGCAGGAAATACAACATACTTTTCCCTGCAATTACCTGATGAACAAAAGCAATTAACTGAAGTGATCATTTCAGCAGGTCGTACCCGTGAAACCATAGATGAAGTTCCTTCTTCTGTAACAATCGTCGGCTTAAAAACCCTCGAACAAAATATACAGATCACCTCCAACTTAGGCGATATACTCGAAAACCGCGTTCCTGGTCTCGCCCCTGGAACAGGTCTCAGCAGCAATTTCGGACAAACCCTCCGGGGACGCAGCCTGCTGATCATGATCGATGGGGTTCCCCAGTCAACCCCGCTTCGCAATGGCGGCATGGATATCCGTGCCCTTGATCCCGCAGTGATTGAACGCATTGAAGTGGTAAAAGGAGCCACTGCCATATATGGTAATGGAGCGGCAGGCGGACTGATAAACTACTTTACACGCAATCCGAAAACCAACAAGCTTTTAAATAGTCATACAGCTTTGGGTACAACCGGTTCCCTCGTTAAGCATTCCAACAGCACTGGCGGAAGATTCAGCCAGATGTTTTATGGCGACAAAGGTAAATTGAACTATGTGCTGTCCGGGGTTTACGAACAAACAGGTGAATTCAAAGATGCAAATGGGGATGTATTACCTCCCGTATATGGGCTGGGAGAGACAGACTCCTACAACGCTTTTGCTAAATTCGGATATGACCTGGATGCCAATCATAAAGTACAGGCTACTTACAATTTTTTCAGCAGCCGCCAAACCACCAACTACCTGACGGTAAACGGTGATTATAAAAACGGAATCAAAACTTCCGCCAGGTTAGGGGATGCAGTAGGGGTCCCGCAAGGCATCAGGGGTAACCATAACCTGGGTCTGCAGTTTTCCGGAAATACAGGCCTGGCCAATACCCGTTATGATGCAGATATATATTACCAAAGTGTCGACAATATTTTCTTCTTTTCAGAAGTATTTGTTGATGGTGGCATATCCCGTATTCTTTCCAGGAAAAAGGGAGCTCGATTAGTATTAAATACGCCCTTTTTATTAAATAATATGAATGCGAATTTTACATATGGACTCGATGTTCAAAGAGATGTTACTTCGCAACCATTGGTGGATGGAAGGGTTTGGGTGCCGGAAATGAAAATGATGAATCTGGCCCCTTTTGTTCAGACAAAATTTACATTTTTTGACAAGTTGGTTCTAAAGGGTGGTATTCGCTACGAAAAAGTGGACATTGGCGTTGAAGACTATGCAACCCTGCCTACTAAAAATACGGCTACAGGTGTGGTTACACCATCCATGAATGTGAGGGGAGGTAACCTGCAGTATAATACCCTGGTTTCTAACCTGGGATTGCGATATAATCTTTCAAATTATTTTTCACCCTACGTTAGTTTTTCACAAGGTTTCAGTGTATCTGACCTCGGCCTGGTGCTCAGGTCCGCAAGAGTTGATGACATCGCAAAAATAAATACGGAAGCCGTCATTGTCGACAACTTTGAAGCTGGTTTTGTCAGCAAGGTCAAATCATTGCGTTTCGAAGCTACTGGTTATATCAGTAAGTCAAGCCTGGGCGCCAACAGTGTATATGACAATGGCGTTTTTGTGGTAGTAAGAACACCGGAACATATCTATGGATTTGAACTGGCTGCTGATATGAAAGTTTCTAAAAACCTGAACACCGGGATCTCTTATTCCTATGTTGAAGGAAAATTAGACGCGGACAACGATGGTAAATTCAATGGGGATATGGATGATTACCTGCCTGGTCAAAGGATTGCGGCACCTAAATTAACCGGGTATATGGATTATGCAATCCTTCCGGGAAAATTAAATGTATTGCTTCAATATACCGGCATTTTAAACAGGAATCGTTTTGACAAGAACAGCAGTGGTTCATATGATCCCTATAAAGCGCCTGTAACCAATTATCACCTGTTGAACGGTTCTGTTGGATACAATTTCAACGAAAGCACATCTTTAAATGCAGGTATTGAAAACATGTTCAATGAAGATTACTTTACAGCAAGATCGCAGTACGGGGCTTTTAATGACAGTTATACAAAAGGCAAAGGCGCCTCATACCGTTTGACGCTGAATGTGAAGTTATAAGGAGATACATAAACAGCATTAAATAGACCCGGCATATCTTGACTAAAATGTTCAAACTCACTAAATATAATGTTCGCCTGATGTCTTAAACTAAGACACATATTTTTATCTATATTGTAACACTTTGCATAATTATGATGCAGAGATGATGAAGAAAAAAGAAAGGAGCGAATAACTCCTTTCTTTTTTAGTATGAATCATTAAGAATTGATTGTTGTTTTACAAAATGATGTCAGCCCAACTTTACTCAACGGCATGTTGTCTTCGTTTGAGTTCACTTTATATTTCTATTTCTTATGGTTCGTAAGTTCATATTTGACAACATTTACCTTATCACCAATTTCAATCATCAAAAGATCTTCTCCCACATAAACGGCTCCATCATATATTTTTTGTGTGCGAAGCATCAAATCTTTTACGCCGGGTGGTGGAATATTTGGGTCAGAACTCAGTAATATAATATGCGAATACACCGCTAATTTCGGTTGCACCTGCTGGAACACGCGGCCCGCATCTTCAGGGGACGTATGGAAACCCAGGATCTGGTTAACCATTCCTGTGTTTTTTGTAGGGTCTTCATGGGCGGCTGCTACTTCGTGAACGATTACATCAGCACCCCTGGCATATCGGATTAAGTTTTCACTGTATCGTGTATCACCTGAAAGAATCACAGAACGACCGCCATAATCAATTCTGTAACCCAGGGCGGAGTCTATAATGTCGGAATGACGAACGGTAAATGGAGTTACTTTGACACCTTCATGTTCCCACACATAACCTTCGCGTATGTCCGTTGCCGTTACCATAGCACCCATATTTTCCTTGTTCATTTCTTTGTTCCGTGTATGGATGTCCCAGGCAGCCGCTTTTACAAGGTTCTCCATCATATCCTTTGTGCCGGCAGGTCCTAATACCTTGAAGGCTGATGCCCGCCTGCCATAAACCGCAGGAATATAACCGGTGAGCCAAACATCGGGAATGCCTACCACATGATCCGAATGTAAATGTGTAAGAAACAAGGCATCAATTTTACCCAATGCAATGTTCATTTGCCAAAGCCTTTGTGCAGCACCTCTTCCGCAATCAAACAATAATTTTTGATTGCCTGCTTCAACCAAAATGCTTGGTCCAAAACGCTCCATAGAAGGAACAGGTCCGCCTGTGCCTAACAATGTGACTTTAATAGAATTTGTTTGAGCCGCGGTATAAAAGGAAACAAAAACAAAAAATAAAATTGCCGGAGCAAATAATTTCTTTTGCATACTTATTCTTTTAACTTGATGACACCAGAAACTGTTTGTTTTCCTCAGGTAGTTAAAAGGATCTTATACCCCGCTGAACTTAATATGCAGATCTGGTAAACGGTATGTCATCTTCATCATCGGTTTATTAATTTACAAAAAAACCTATGAAAGGGGATAAAAAAACGCGGGATCAATGGTTGGGTATCGTCAGCATATACCATAATCCCACCGCATTGGCCCCATAAGTTTGATTATAATTATCCTGGTACTTCATAGACGTGTATGTAAGACTGATTCCGCGATAAGCGATTTCAAACCGGGGTCCTGTCGCACCCTTAAAACTTATATCTTCACCAATACCATCAGCTTTAAAGCTAATGTTTTGGTGCGAAGCCAATCCTGCACCAATGCTCCATTTATCAGTAAACTTCCAGTGCGCTGTAGCATGCAACGGGATCCTCGTTAAACGGATATGAACATTATCGGCAGCCGTGGTTACATATTTAAATCCAACAGTAGCCTTTAGTAGCAATTGTTCTAAACCTGGCATAGCCAGTTGCCCGCCAACAGCAATGGAGCCGCCCTGGCCTGCTCTTACTGATTGCGTATTGCCATTGGTAAAATACACTTCGGCTACTTCATCACCACCCAGTTCTAACCCCGCTCCAATAATGAAACGAACCGGTGAATTCTTTTTTACCGGTTCTTGTCCCCATGTAGTTTGTATACTTGCTGCAATACATATGATGATTATAAAAAACAGCTTTCGGTTTTTCATAGCGTAATGAATAAATGTTGATGTTTTAATTGCTTTTGCTTTTAGATTTTTTATCCTTAATGCCTTCATATTCTGCCTGCGCCTGGGAAGGGGATATCAAATTAATCTCAGGTTTGGCGCCCACTAAACCGCTTAGCATACCAAACTTTATATAATATACTTCTCCAAACCGGACATCCACTTGCACTTTCTTATCTTCATTTCCAACTGCTATGGCTGCGGGTCCTTCACGATATAATTTTATAGCTGCTTTACTGTTATTTTTTATTTTAACAACCATGCTGTCATTAACATTAATATGATAACCCACAAGACCGCCCACTGTATTGGCCGGCCGGTATATATAAAGCGTGGCATATGGAATGGTGTCAGTTGATTGTTGCTTGAGATGAATATTTGTAAATTCCTGGGCTTCCCGGGAAAAAGCAATTTGACAAAAGCAGGATTGTAGGATCAACAGGAAGGCTAATTTGCAGGCAGTTTTCATGATTGTTTTTGGTTCAATAAAGAACGGATAAAAAAGTAAACTGCAGAAATTTCTTTCATTCTTTTACAGAAAATATTTTACTTCAAAATGTTTTGTATATCAGATACATGATAAAGATCTTTAATCCATAGTGTGGATTTAGTATCCCATTATTTATATTCCTTTATTCTTTTTTACTGCTTACCTCATAAAACGCTGTGGCACATTATTAGAATAACTGCCATAACAAAACAACAGACTTTTATAAACTTAAGGTGATGCAAAGTATTCAAGTTGATACATTTTATTCCGGGCTTAGCGGATTGCAATTGCCTGTTCCAAAGTATTTATTTCCACCTCCATTTGAAAACGCAAGCAGGCTAACCTATTATGCCTCTTTCTTTAATAGTATTGAAATTAATAGTACGTTTTATAAAATTCCGAAAGCTGCTACAGTAACCAAATGGACAGATGCTGTTCCTGAATATTTCAGGTTTACTTTTAAATTATGGAAAGGAATAACACACTGCAAGGGTTTACAATTTAATAAAGAGGATCTGGCTGATTTTTTTTCCTCGATCAATGCTGCAACAAAAAAGAAAGGATGCTTACTTATCCAGTTTCCCCCAAGTGTAAGTAGTGAACATTTTTTTCAACTAAAAAAACTATTAAGCTGCATTAATGAAATAAATACAATACATGAATGGAAGATTGCAGTAGAATTTCGTAATAAATCGTGGTATCACAAAAAGGTTTATGACTTATTAAATTTTTATCAAGCAGCAGTGGTCATACACGATATCCCAAAGTCTGCAACACCTCTGATAGATCAAACACATGATTTTATATACCTAAGGTTTCATGGACCCACTGGCAATTACCGGGATAGTTATTCCGAAGACTTTTTACATGAATACGCAACCTATATTAATGAATGGGTTACAGAAGGTAAAACAGTTTATGTATATTTTAATAATACCATGGGGGATGCCTTTAAAAATTTAAAAACGCTGAACAATTTTGTTCATGAAAAAATAAGTGTGGCATAAATTATAAAAACCATAAACATGGCACTAACCAGATATAAAGAGAAACGAAATTTTAAGGAAAGCCCCGAACCTACAGGTGGTAAACCTGATGTTGATAAGCTTCGGTTTGTAATTCAAAAACATGATGCAACAAACCTGCATTATGATTTCAGGTTAGAAATGGGCGGCGTGCTGAAAAGTTGGGCAGTGCCAAAAGGTCCTTCCACTGATCCTGGCATTAAACGCCTTGCCATGATGGTCGAAGATCATCCCTATGATTACAGGAATTTTGAAGGTATTATACCCAGTGGTTATGGTGCCGGTACGGTCATAGTTTGGGATGAAGGTTTCTACGAACTGGCTGATGCCGATGGCAAGGATAAAAAATTACAAGACAAAGATCTAAGAAAAGGAATCCATACTGGCAAGTTGCATGTGGTATTACATGGCAAAAAACTTAAAGGAGAATTTGCACTTATAAAAACGCAAGGCAGGGGAGAGAATGCGTGGCTATTGTTTAAAGTAAAAGATAAATATGCTTCCACGAAAGATATAACACTAAAAGATAAATCTGTCATTTCTAAAAAAACACTGGCACAGGTAGAAAAAACCACAACCAATTTTTACGCGTCAAAACGGGCAAAAGAATCTTCTGTAAAAAGCAAAAAAGAAATTACAGTCAACAAACGTAATAATGTAAAAACAGCTTCTGCAAAAAATACAAAAGAAAAGAAAGAAATTATTTCAAAGGAAAAAATTATCACTGCAGGAAAACGCAGCAGGTTCCCTGCTGAAGTATCGCCCATGCTTGCTACCATAGTGGATAAACCATTTGATAAAGAAGGCTGGCAATACGAAATTAAATGGGATGGCTACAGGGCCATTGCGTTTTGTAATAAAAATCAAGTAGAATTGAAATCAAGGAATGTTAAATCGTTTAACGAAAAATTTTACCCCGTTTTTAATGCCTTAAAGCAGTGGAACATTCATGCAGTAGTAGATGGTGAAATTGTTATACTGGGTGAAGGCGGTGCGTCAAATTTTGGTGCTTTGCAAAACTGGCGAAGCGAGGCAGATGGAGAAATATATTTCTATGTGTTCGATTTGCTTTGGATAAATGGAAAAAACCTGATGCAAATTCCATTGAGTGAAAGAAGAGATATTTTAAAGCAAATCATTCCTGACAATTGCATCATTCGCTTTAGTGAGAATTTTGAAGTAAGCGGAATAGAATTTTTTGAAGCTGCGAAAAAGATGGGACTGGAAGGAATTATGGCGAAGAAATCTGACAGTCTTTATATACCAGGAAATCGTACAAAGGACTGGTTAAAAATAAAAGCCAGTAAACGACAGGAAATGGTAATTGGCGGGTATACTAAAAATAAAGATTCATCAAAATCTTTCAGTTCTTTATTATTGGGCGTTTATGAAGATGGGAACTTGATATATACGGGCAAGGTAGGAACAGGGTTTAACAATAAACAACAATTGGAAATGCTTAAACAATTTAAACCTTATATCATTAAAACGCCACCTTTTGCACAAGTACCTGACATCAATAAGCCTTCGCGCTTCAGGCAGAACCCACCACATGCTACTGCAATTTGGTTAAAACCTGAATTGGTGTGCGAAGTAAGCTTTACGGAAATGACAACAGATGGAATCTTGCGGCATCCATCATTCGAAGCTATGCGCATGGATAAAAATGCTAAGGACGTAACTAAAGAGAAAGCCATCGACACCAATCAAATCATAGCGAAGAACGATAAAAAGTTATCAGGAATATTAAAACCTGGGGGAACCAAAGACCGTAAAACGTTTTTGAACCCTGCTGATGAAACGCAGGTTCGGAAAATTAACGGGCATGAAATAAAATTTACTAACCTTAGTAAGATATATTGGCCAAAAGAAAAAATCACTAAGCGTGATTTGCTCAACTATTATTACCTGGTTGCACCTTATATTTTACCTTATCTAAAAGGCAGGCCCCAATCAATGAACCGTTACCCGAATGGCATAAACGGAAAAAGTTTTTATTTTAAAGATGTTACCAAAACGGCTCCTGCATGGATTGAAACCTTTAAATATAAAAGCGATGCTGATAACCGCGTTAGAAATTATTTGGTTGCAAAAGATGAAGCAAGCTTGTTATACATGGCAAACTTAGGTTGCATTGAAATGAATCCATGGAGTAGTAAGATTGATAAAGAAGATTATCCAGATTGGTGCATCATTGACTTAGACCCTGCTGAAAATACTTTTAACCAGGTGATAGAAGCAGCAAATATTACCAGGCAAATTTTAGAAAGTATGGGCGTTACATCTTATCCCAAAACAAGCGGATCTACAGGCATGCATGTGTATATACCGTTGGGTGCAAAATATACTTATGAACAATCAAAAGAATTTGCACGAATAATTGCCACATTAGTACACAACGAAATTCCAGAATATACAAGCATAGAAAGAATTGTAAAAGCAAGAAAGGGAAAAATGTATATTGATTTTTTGCAAAACCGACCACATGCAACAGTTGCAGCACCCTATTCATTACGGCCAAAACCTGGTGCAACGGTATCGATGCCTTTGCATTGGGACGAAGTAAAAAAAGGATTGAAGATGAGTGACTTTACCATTTACAATGCTATTGAAAGAATAAAAAGTGAAGGTGATATTTTCAAACCGGTGCTTGGCAAAGGAATTAATTTAAAAAAAATAACAAACACATTTAATAAAGTTTAACATGCTAAGCGAAAGTGATGAATTGAAAAATTCTTTCACGCAAAAAATAAATTGCAATTCACCGACAGAAAATAAATCTATTCAAATCCTTCAATATATCTCTCTAGAAAAACTTATCATTTCATATACTTTCAATCTCAGTTTTCATATTTTCTAAATTTTACTTTTCTTTACAAAACTAAAATGCTGACCAAACTACCACCATATGATGAAAAGGAATTGCTTTTGCATATTGCAGATGGTGATGAACGAGCCTTTCGGATCTTCTTTGATTTATACAGAAACCGTTTCTATGCGGTGGTCCTGAAAATGACCAAATCTGATTTGGTGGCAGAAGAAATTGTGCAGGAAGTTTTTATGCATATCTGGGAAAAGCGGGAATTGCTACGCAATGTGCAAGCTCCTTCAGCATATTTTTTTACCGCTGTTTACCGCAGGATTTATAATCACTATAAAAGGCTTGCTCTGGAACGCAGAATGCTGGGCCACGAAGCACAATCAATTGGTATCACTGATGCAACCAATGAAACAGTTTTAGCCAATGAAAGCAAACGATTGATCAGCAAAGCTATTGCCAGTCTGCCCCCTCAACAGCAACTGGTATTTAAACTAAGTAAAGAAGCTGGTTTAACCAGGGAACAGGTCGCAAAGGAATTGAATATATCACCTAACACGGTAAAAAACCACTTGGGAGAAGCTATTAAAACCATCCGGGTTTATCTTGATAAGGCAGGACTGGCAGGCTTTTACCTGTTCTGGATTTTTAAAGATAAATTATAAAAAAATTATTTTACCCGGCGGTAGTACATTCTTCTTTACCGGTTATCTGTCTGTATGCAGCAGCATTATTTAGCTAACGATTAGACTTTTAAAACCGTTATTATGCATCTTTCAAAGGAAAGGATTTATTACCTGTTGAATGGCCACCTAACAGGTATAGCTACAGAAGATGAGGAAATGGAACTTGCCACTTGGATGCAGCATGCAGATGAGGAAAGTGAATTTAAAAACTTTGTAGAGGACATCTGGAATCAATATGATAATAACAAAGAGTTTAATCATGTTGACTGGGAAGCAATGTACAAACGCATCATCCATAATCCAACTGAAACCGTTAAAACACCCACAATATCCAGAAGAAATCAAATGATGGCTGCTGCAGCCATCATCATGATTTTATTAGCTGCAGGAATATTGTATACTTTTCTCAATCAACCTGAAAAAACAAATTGGGTTGCTGCTCCGGTGACAAATGATGTAGCAGCTCCGACTGTTAACCGTGCCTCCATTACCCTGTCAGATAAAAGCATCATATATCTCGATTCAATGGTTAACGGATCGATCGCTTTACAGGATCAGGTAAACCTTATAAAATTATCCGATGGAACGATTGCATATAAATCTTCAAACGGTGAAATGCAAAATGAGTTGATCTATAATACACTGACCAACCCGAGAGGTAGTAATGTAATCAATATGACATTCGCAGATGGTTCCCGCGTATGGCTGAATGCGGGTTCATCTATAAAATATCCTGTAACCTTTTCAGGGGATGAAAGATCTGTTGTTGTTAGTGGTGAAGCATATTTTGAAGTAATGCCAGATAAACAAAAACCTTTTGTTGTATCTCACGCAGATATGAAAATCAAAGTACTGGGTACCTCATTTAATGTGAATGCCTATGATGATGAACAGGATATAAAAGTTACGTTGCTGGAAGGTTCTGTACAGACATCATTAGTAAAAGGCGAATGGGTAATTTTAAAACCAGGACAGCAAGCACAAATTGCAAATGAAATTAAAGTTAAAAAAGAAGTGAATGTAGATGCAGTGATCGCCTGGAAAAATGGATTATTTGCTTTTGACCAGTCTGACCTGAAATCCGTTATGCGGCAAATTGCAAGATGGTATGATATGGAAGTGGAATATGCAGGAGAAATACCAGACAGAAAATTTGGTGGTGCCATATCCAGGATGAGTAATGTTTCCAATGTGTTGCGAGTGTTGGAAGAAAGTCAGGTTAGATTTAAAGTGGAAGGCCGAAAGATCCGGGTGATGAATTGATCAGCAGATCATGTTTTTAAATGCACAAAACCATTATAAAATACTTTTAAAAAATGTTTCGCAAATGTTGATCTAAAGAAAAAACCAGAAGTGGTAGGACACTTCTGGCGGACGCTTAGGTTAACCCAATTATTCAATCGTTCGACAGACTGCTTATTGTTTAACCCAAACTAAAACAAAGTTATGGAATCGAAGGCTCTAAACGTGAACTTCACAACGTTACGGAAAAAAATCCTGGCGCTGAAAGTTCTAAACACCAAATCGCTGTTGATTATGAAGTTTACAGCAATCATTTTATTATCTGCTTGTTTATCGGCAAGTGCCAGTGGATTTTCCCAGAATGTTACATTATCTGAGAAAAACGTTTCCATGGAAAAAGTGTTTAACGAAATCAGAAAACAAACCGGTTATGTTTTCTTCTTCGATGAAGCCTGGATCCAAAGAGCTGGAAAAGTAAGCATTGAAGTAAAAAATGTACCCCTGGAAAAAGCACTGCAGATATGTTTTAAAGACCAGCCCCTGTCATATACTATTATTGAAAAAACGATAGTACTGAAAATGAAAAATGTTTCAGGTAACAGCATGCAATTCAAAGAAGACGAACTACCGCCACCCATTGATATTAAAGGACGCATTGTGGATGAATCAGGTGAGCCTGTAATTGCCAGTGTTATTGTAAAGGGCGGAACAAAAGGCGTTTCCAGTAATATTCAGGGTGCATTTGAATTGAGTGATATTGACGAGAATGCTGTGCTGGTAATATCAGGGGTAAATATTGAAACCAGGGAATTGCGCATCAACGGAAAGGCAGACCTCGGAACCATAGTTGTAAAAAGAAGAGTGGAAGAAAATGAAATTGTATCAGTCAGCACAGGTTATCAAAGAATTCCAAAAGAAAGGGCTGCCGGATCCTTTTCGATTATTGGCCAGGAACTGATCGAAAAAAGAGTGGGTTTGAATGTGCTCCAACGAATGGAAGATTATGTTCCCGGTCTGATTTTTCAACGTGATGAAAATTTGGGTCCTACCAGCGAAAAAACCAATATTACCATCCGCGGTACATCGACCATATTTTCTGAGAACCAGCCGCTGATTGTCGTTGATAATTTTCCTTATGATGGGGACATAAAAAATATCAATCCAAATGATGTCAAATCCATAACAATTTTAAAGGACGCAACCGCTGCTTCTATTTGGGGTGCACGTGCTGGTAATGGCGTGATCATCATTGAAACAAAAACGGGAAGTTTTAACAGCAAAACCCAGGTAATCGCCAATATCAATTTCTCCATCGGAGAAAAACTGGATGCGTTTCAGCATCCCCAAATGACTGTTCCCGAGTATGTCGATGTGGTTACCAATTTATTTGACCAGGGATTTTTTCAAACGTTGGCTGCAAGTAATACAACGGCTATTCAACCATTGATCCAAACTTTAATTAACAGGCGTGATGGCATTATCACTCCCCAGGAAGCAACACAGCAAATTAATTATTATAAGCAACAGGATATCCGCCGTGAATTCGAAAAACATTATTATCAAAACGCCCTCAATAAACAGGTATCCATAAATCTTACAGGTGGAGGTTCCATACACCATTATTCACTCAATGCCGGTTTTGACGATAGCGAGACAGGGATTGTAGCAAATACTTATAAACGGCTGACACTGGATTTGAAAAATACATGGAAGCTGCTCAATGACCGACTTATAATTAATAGTAACCTTAATTATATCAACAGCGTTAAGAATACTGGCAACTTACACATGACATCCTGGGAAAACAGAAATTCCTTGTTCCCATATTCACAATTAGCTGATGAAAACGGAAATTCACTTCCAATTGCCGTTTATAATAAAAACTTTATCAATGACGCCATGAATAACGGGTTACTGGATTGGAACATGTACCCCCTTGATGAAATTGGCCTCTCGCCCGATATTATAAAGTCTGCAGATTATAGACTAATGGCTGGTATCACTTATAAAGTCATTCCTGGTCTGACGGTTGATGCACTTTATCAATACTGGCATAATTTAACTGATGGCGAACAGCAGTTGTCGAAGAGAAGTTACCGGCTGCGTGACATGATTAATACTTTTACGCAGGTGAATCCCGACGGAAGCTTTTCATATCCGATTCCTAATGGTGATTTATTACTAACCAATAATTCACGAAGCTACAGTCATAATGCCAGAGGACAGGTTAATTACAATAAAGTATTCAATGGCAGGCACCATATTGTAGCTTTGGCAGGAGCAGAAGTGCGGGATTTTCAACAGGAGGGTTATTCTGGTGGCTACTATGGTTATAATGATGACCTGGGTATCAGTGTACCGGTTGATCATGTGAACACCTATACCAGTTATATTACCAATCTGAACAATCGACTCATTCCTGATTTTGGATCACATTCAGGTTCAGTCAACCGGTTTCATTCCATGTATGCCAATGCATCTTACACGTTTGATAACCGGTTTACCATTACCGGTAGCGCACGAAGGGATGCTTCCAATATTTTTGGCGTAGAGACCAATAACCGTGTTAAACCACTATGGTCTGCGGGTTTGAGTTGGGAACTGAGTAAGGAATCCTTTTATAAATCTGATTTGATTCCATATTTAAAACTGCGTACCAGTTTCGGATACAACGGCAATGTCAATAATACCATTGCGGCCCTGCTAACGGCTCAGTACAGGGAAAGCCGTATTAATTTGTTAGTGTCTGGTATAAATGAACCTTATGTTGTCATAACCAATCCCCCCAATCCCAACTTGCGATGGGAGAAAGTTGAGATCATCAACATGGCCTTGGATTTTGCCAGTAAGAACAAGCGTTTGCAGGGTAGTATTGATTATTATATCAAACGAGGTATTGATTTGATTGGATCGGAATTCTTTCCACCTTCAAGCGGAATATCTTCATTTAAAGGAAATTTTGCCAATACCAGGACCAACGGAGTTGACATGGACCTGAGTAGTCAGAATACAACCGGGTTATTAAAATGGAGTACGGATCTGAACGTAAGTCTGGTTAACGATAAGGTTACGCATTATGGTACGGATCATACCGCAACCCAGGCACGTGGCTATGGATTGGGTCAGCGCATTTTTGATCCGATACCAGTTGTTGGAAGGCCTCTTTTTTCTGTTTATTCCTATCATTGGGCTGGTTTGGATCCGGCTACAGGGGACCCAATGGGATACATTGATGGTATTGCCAGCACCGATCATAATAATATTATGAGAGGGTACCTGAAAGCAGAAGATATGAAATATCATGGCCCGGGAAGACCTCCGGTTTTCGGGGCGCTTCGCAATAGCCTTCGCTATAAGGATTTCTCTCTGTCTGTTAATGTCAGTTTCAGACTCGGTTATTATTTCAGGATGCCTTTTTTAAGTTACACTTCGCTGACCAATGCTAGCAATATCAGTATTATTTCCGATGAGTTTGGACTGCGCTGGCAAAAACCAGGCGATGAAACTTTCACAGATATTCCATCTTTTCGTCCAACCCTGACCGGTGGAGTGGCTAATAACAGGAATACTTTTTACAACTACAGTGAGGCCAGGGTGGAAAAAGGCGATCATATAAGACTCCAGGATATTATGCTGAGTTATTCACTCATCAAAAAACCCTGGCTGCCCATAAAAGAAGCGCAGGTATATGTTCATGCCAATAACCTGGGTATTCTTTGGAAAGCGACCGATAAAGTCAAAGACCCGGATTACCGCACATTCTTTGCGCCCGCCCGTAGTTTGTCAGCCGGCATTCGTGTTAATTTTTAATTTATTAAATGAACGTTATGAAATCAATTATAAAATATTCGGTACCTGTTGTTTGTTTTCTCGGGATATTATTCAGCTCCTGCAAAAAGGATTTTCTTTCGGCAAAGCCCAATAAAACGATGGTTGTACCGGCTACATTAGCAGACTTCCGGGCCATGCTGGATGATGCTCAATTGTTAACAACGTCCAGCCTGGGATCACAGGAAATAACCTGTGATAACATATTTGCCCCCGATGATATTTTTATAGGAGTTTCACCTCTTGAACAAAGCTTTTATACCTGGCAGGATGATGCAAACCTCACTAACTTTGACTGGGATGCAGGCTATAGGAAACTCTTTACAATTAATTCTATTATTGATCTTTCCGATAAATATATAGCTGTTAACGAACAGGAGTCTATCCAAAAAAATGAAATAATGGGCAGTGCCTTATTTTTCAGGGCCCAAACCCATTGGGAACTTTTACAAATTTTTGCGCCTGTTTATGAAAAGAATTCAGCTGGTAGTAAAATGGGCGTAGTTCTTTCATTAAACAATGATGTTCAAGTCAGGTCGCCTCGGGCCAATTTGGAGACATCCTACCAGCAGGTCCTCGCTGATCTTAAAAGTGCCATCAGCACATTACCCGAACAAACACAATATAAAACACGCCCGGTTAAAGCTGCAGGATATGGCCTGCTGGCTAGAATATATTTATCTATGAGTGAATATGAATTGGCTTTGAAGTATGCAGATTCCGCTTTAAAAACCCATTCTGTCCTGCTGGATTATAATATGCTGGTAAAACCTAGTCCTAATTCAAACCCCTTTCCCCGCTTTCATGAAGAAGTGATTTATGAATCTATACTAAATACCTATTCGCTTTTTACGCGCGGTGCAAGAGGAGGTTATATCGACAGTACTTTATATAACTCATATTCTGACAATGACCTGCGTAAAGAAATGTTCTATTTTCCTTTGGGTGATGGTTATAAATTGGGTGGCGCATATGCTGGTACTGGCAGGATGTTAACTGGCATTGCAACAGATGAGCTTTACCTTATTCGGGCAGAATGCAGAGCCAGGTTAAACAATATTACCGGCGCCATGAGTGATCTCAATACCCTTTTATCCACCCGCTGGAAAACAGGTACTTATGTTGATTTTGTTGCTAATACTGAAGACGAAGCCTTAGCTATTATTTTAACAGAAAGACGAAAAGAACTGATTCAACGGGGATTGCGCTGGACTGACCTGCGAAGGCTCAACCTGGATCCGCGTTTTGCCGTCACCATTGAAAGAGTTGTACAGGGTACCACCCATAAGCTCTTACCCAATGATCTGCGCTACACGTTCCTGATTCCAAACGAGGAAATATTCGCTAACGACCTGGTCGAACAAAACCCACGCTGATAAAGGCCGGTTAAGGTTGTTATTATTCATTTTAAAAATTTTCAACAATGCATATTGTAGAGGTGGAAAAGCTATGCCATAGCTATAACAACAAAAGGGTCTGGGCCAATAAAGATGTTCAGTTCTCCATTCAATCCAAAGGTGTTATTGGATTGCTGGGATCTAACGGCGCAGGTAAATCAACGCTGATGAATATTATTTGTGGTGTTGTACACCAAACCAGTGGCAAGGTGCGCATATATGGTTCGGATATAGAAAAGGATTCCATGACGGCAAAAAGGCAAATTGGTTTTTTACCACAAACCGCGCCTTTATACCTGGACCTTACCGTCAATGAATATTTAAACCACTGTGCTTTACTGAGGGGTATGGAAAAAAGTCAAATCCCCGATGCCGTTGAAGAGGTGAAAAGAAGCGTACAGATTTCTCATTTCAGTAAACGGTTAATTAAAAACCTGTCAGGTGGCTACCGGCAAAGAGTTGGAATTGCCCAGGCTATTATACATAAACCAAAACTTGTCGTACTTGATGAGCCCACTATAGGACTTGATCCTAACCAGATTGTCGAAGTCCGCAACCTGGTATGTGAAATTGCAAAGGAAAGAACCGTATTATTCTCCACGCATATCCTGCATGAAGTGGACCTGATGTGTAGTCATGTTTTGATGATGGATGGTGGACGGCTCATATTTAATGGAACACTGAATGAATTCAAAGAAATAGAATCGTCCAATAAAGTGCTGCTTACGGTTGGCAAAATGCCTCCCGAAGAGGAGTTATTATCAGTTCAGGGTATTACCGGGTTTAATTATATAAACCATCAAAAACTTCGGATCAGTTTTGAAAATAATCCTGACATCACCAACCAGCTTATCCGAAAATCAGTGGAACAAAATTGGGAATTGCAGGAAATCCACTACGAGCAAAAAACACTGGATGCAATTTTTTCAAAACTGTCCTCAAAACCCTCCTGACCACATGAAACAAATTCTAACAATTGCCCAGCGCGAACTACGAACATTATTTTGTTCCCCGGTGGCATGGCTAACTTTGATTGTTTTTACGATACATGCCGGGTTTAGTCTGATGGGTCGCATTGACATAAACCTGGAAGCATTATTGACAAGAGATATTAACGGGCAGTGGTTTACACAACGTTTTTTTTCCGGTAACCGCGGCGTTTTTCTATCTGTAATAAATTATTTTTATTTATATGTTCCATTTCTGACTATGGGACTTATGAGCCGGGAGTTCAGTGACGGCAGTATTAAATTACTATTCTCATCCCCGGTGAAACTCAGTCATATTGTAATCGGTAAGTTTATTACAGTTCCCGTGTTTGCACTCCTGCTTGTTTTCATTCTCTTTATTCAGGCAGTAGTTGTCCATTTTTTTGTTCTGGATAGTTTTGACTGGCCTTTGATTTTTGGAGGCCTGCTGATCGTTTTTTTAGTTATTTGTTTATATGGAGCCATTGGCCTGTTTGTTTCCAGCCTCACTTCTTATCAACTCGTAGCAGCAGTTGGAACCTTTGCGATCATTTTCATTATGAATAGTTATCTCAGAACCAGCGTGCAAAATGATCATCCGGAGTTCCTGCAAATAATTTTGAACAAATGGCTTCCGCCTAATATGCATTTTTCAGGTGTTTTTGGTTTGTTAACCAGTACGCATATTTTATATTATCTCTTGCTGATTACTCTTTTTATAATATTCACCTGGTTCAGGCTTTTTGTTGAAAAAAAATCAAAGTCTTTCATATTTAAGTTCAGTGTTTACACCTTTGCAATATTGTTGACCGTTTTTTTAGGCTGGCTTTCTATCCAACCCAATAATATCTTTTATTTTGATTTAACTGCTGATAAAGTGCAATCCCCAAGCGCGGAATTAAAAGAGGTAATGAAAAAATTACCGGAAGCACCAACGCTTGTGCGGTATGTGAATGTGCTGGAAAGACCGGACGAAGGTTCTATAATAAGTTATCCTGGCCGCCTGGGAAAAATGTCCAGTTTACGTTACAGTTTAAAACAAAAAATAAAGGTCGAATTTATTCCCTATTACGGCCCGACTGCCTCACTGTATCATACGCTGTATAAAAAAGATTCCTTTTTTACTGATGCATCTCAGCTGGTTTTACAGACATATGAAAGAAGAAATGTATCATCGGAAAAATTTAATCTAAAAGAGTTGGCAGCTATTTCAGATCAGCAATTTAGTTGGTTTACTAATGATGAATTGTTGACAACACAGGATGTGAAATCATACCTCGCCATTGACAGGCCTGAAAATAAAAACGTATATCTCGTTAAAAGTGGTAACAAGTCTGCTATACTGCAAAATGGAACTTATGAAGGCGCCAACGAGCAAAAGTTTGTTAATACACTGAATGGCATGTTAGAAGGAAAACCCATTATAACATTTTTAGCAGGGCATGGTGAACGGACTCATAATAATGAAGAAGATGAGTCGGATTACTACAAAGTTTTTAATAATCATAGTAAAGATAATAGTTTGGTTAACCAGGGTTTTGAGACTCGCACAGTTTATATAAAAGACGAACGCATACCTGATAGCACGATGATACTCATCATAGCTGATCCAACAGAATCCTATGGGGTAGATGAAATGGCTAAGATCCAATCTTATATTAATGAAGGGGGGAATCTTGTAATTACCGGTTCATTGCTTAACCGTAATACCATTTTGCCTGTAATGGAACAGTTGGGAATTACAGCTTCCATCGCTGATAGCAGTTACAAATATGGTTCGATTGATCCGGCGGCGGTCATTCATGATGGCAATGCCAAAGGGTTTCTTAGAAATGAAACCATGTGGACTTCCTCAGCCGATATAACTATCCTTGATAAAGAAGGGAATGGTGCAAAACTATCGATGCCGAATTCTTTTTCAATGAAACAGTTGCCAGGTCAATCCGGGTTTTCTGTGCGCCCGGTTGTTTTAAGTGATGCTGATACATTGATCTATGCATTAACCAGGAATGTATCAGGAAAACAGCAGCGCATTTTAATTTGTGGCAGTGCAGATTTTTTAAGCAATGGAGCAGAAGGTATAGGTTTTAAAAGCGGTTTTGACACCAAAGCACAAAATCAAAGGGTTGCAGTGGCTTTTTTTAAATGGTTGAGCAATGATAAATATCCCAGCGATGCACATAAACAGAGACGAAAAGAAAATATCATAATAAAAAGCAGTGGCATGCTAAAGCTTTTTCTTGTTGGCTTATTTCCATTACCGTTTTTTATAATAGGGTTACTTGTTTTAAAAAACAGACGAAATCACTAAAATTTTTTTAAGTATGAAATGTTTAATAATTGTTTTGGTTATGATTTCTTCTTTAGGAGCCTGCGTCAGGAAAAACGATGAAAAAATGATGCGCGATGTTTCTAAAGTTGAAATTGTCAAACCGGCTGTTTTGAAAGGGAATCTTTATGAATCCCCTGAATTAATATGGCCATCAAGTGACGGGAAGATGAAGAGTTTCAAAGAAATGACCAGGGGTAAAATTGTACTGGTAAATTTCTGGGCTACCTGGTGTATACCATGCAAAATAACGCTTGCTTCACTGAGGGCTGTTCAGCAAAAATATAACAAACAGGATGTGGTTATCCTGGGTATTTCAACTTATGAAACGACAGACCCGGCTTACCGTTTGGACTATGTTTCAAAATTTGTTGAAGAAAGAGATTTCGGCTATCCTGTACTGTTAGATGAAGATGATAAAGCTCTGTGGGGGGCTTTTGGTATGAAGGCAGGTGGTGTACCAACCATGGTGTTTATCAACAGAGATGGCTTTATTGAAAAAACAGCCAGTGGTTCCATGTCAGAAAAAGAGATCACCAGGGAACTGGATAAACTTTTAAAGCAAAATATTAATCCATGAAGCATATAGTCGAAATCGGAAAGAAAGAACTGCAAGTATTATTATACTCTCCGCTGGGTTGGTTGGTACTGATAACCTTTGTTATACAATTAGGATCTCTGATGACAAGTAACCTCTCTTTCAAATCTGGTTCTCTAATGTCAATAAGTGAGTTCACACCATCGCTCACTTTTAATATGTTGTTCGGAGGTACAATCAGCCTGATTACCGGTATTTCTGATAATTTGTATTTATACCTGCCCTTGCTGACAATGGGTTTACTCAGTAAAGAATACAGCGAGGGTACCATAAAGCTGTTACTTTCTTCTACAGTGAGAGTAAGAGATATTGTATTGGGAAAATTCCTTTCAATGATGACACTTGGGGCTATTCTGGTAATTATTGTTGGACTTTATGGATTACTCCTTCATTTCTTTGTAATAGTAAACATGGATCTGCCCCTTTTATTTTGGGGACTACTCTTACTATATCTGCTGATCTGCACCTATGCAGTAATCGGCCTTTTTATATCAAGTTTGACTTCCTATCAGTTTGTAGCGGCTTTGGGTACAGTAGGAGTTTTGTTTTTTTTAGATTACGCAAGTGGTTTGTCTTATGATGGTATGCCTGCATTCATGGTTTCCATGTTGAATTGGTTGAAGGGAACTTCCTTTATTTATTATTTTAAAGGATATGTCGGTGTATGGGATATCTTATACTTTATTCTTATTATTTTTTTATTCCTGGGATTGACATTTTTAAAGTTGAAATTTATGCGGGAGCATGTGTCTTCCTTAAATAAATTTCTGCAGTATGCTGCTTTAATTGCTTTTGTATTGGGACTTGGATATATCAGTTCCTTGCCTTTTTTTAAATACTATGCTGACTTAAGAAACAGTGCTTTATTAGATACGCAAATACTAATTGATAAAGAAGATGTGAGTAATTGGCGGACTGTTTTGATGCAGATAATACCGCTCGTATTTATTACTGTTGGTGCCATTGGAATACTGCGAAGAAAATGGCGATGAAAGTATCATGATTCGGTTGAATATTCAAACTTCTATTTTTGCTTTATGACACTTTACTAGGCATGAATAAAATTAATCTTATGCAGAAATTAGTATTATTAAAGTGATAATATCAGTCAATTAAAAAAACAAATATTTGCCAGAATGTTGTATTTTATTTTCTGAACCGATTAAAGCGCCAACCGGATAAATCATCTTTTTACGATTAGCATTATACAGTTCAACTTTTAATAGGCTGGGATCAGGCATCGCAGACTATATACACTAACAGATAACAATAGACGAATATACATTACATTTTTCCCAGCATTATTTTGCATTTTTATTTTTTATTAGGTTCCTTTTTCAATTGTCTTTATGTTTCGATTTTAATATCGTTTAGTAATTACGATTTTCATTTAAATATGTGTTTTTGTTATAAGGGTTTGTTTTCACCGGCATAATATCTTCAAAAAACTGTGGGTTAGAAATATCAAACCCCTGGTTAATGATGTCAATAAAGCGGAATTTAATTCCTGCATCATAAAATAGTGTAGCAACATAATAGTCTCGCAAAAACTCTTAATGAATATATTCTTATTAGCAGTTGTTACCGTTTTTCTCATGCTTTAACATTATCAGTATTACTGACCCTTCATTTGAATCAAATCTCACCAAAGCAGCACATTTCACTCGCCTGCAGTCTAGAACTCGTAGTTTAATTTTTTTTATCTTTAAGCCCACCTTAACTGCTTTTAATGCCCCGTACATTAGATAATGAATCTGTTTTGCTGCAACAAATGATTGAAGGGGATACCACCGCCTTCAAGGAGATCTATGAATTTTACCAGGGTATAGTCTATGCATTTGCATTCCGGCTTACCAAAACCAAAGACCTGGCAGAAGATGTAGTGCAGGAAGTCTTTACAAAAATCTGGGAGAAAAGAGAGCAGATCAATATTGAAAAAAATTTTGGTGGTTATATACGCCAGACGGCACGTAACCATATATATAATGCCTGGACAAAAGCGGCACACGATAAAACCATGCTCGAAAATATGGGTCGGCATCTGCAACACCTCCAAACACTGACTCCTGATGAACTGGCCTTCCGTGAATTGGGACGCATGTACCGCCAAGCAGTCGATAAATTGCCTGCCAGGCAAAAAGAAATTTTTCAACTTCGGCGCGAACAGGAATTGAGCTTCGAACAGATTGCCACCCGGCTCGGGATCTCAAAGAATACGGTTAAAAACCAGATGGTTAGTGCACTGCGCAGCATCAGAAAAGATATTGCCGGTAATGAGGAAATGCTGATCCTGGTAGCTGCTCTCTGGATTTATTTTCAAAAATAATTTTAGTGGATATAGTCCTTTAGTGAAGTTCACTTGTATCATTATATAAGCAGCCCGTTTGGCTGATTTATTTTGGAACATTTTATTATGGAACCTTCTCTTCACGATCAATATTTACGATTTAGCCGCAATGAATTAAAAGCGGAAGAACTGGAAAATTTCCTTCATCAGTTGACGCTTCCTGAAAACCGGGAAATAGTACATGAATGGATGGATGAAACCTGGAATGAACTGGTGGAAATGCCAGCTAATAAAATACATGAATCTCCTGTTGTCTCGATATATAATCTCCGTCGTATTCAATGGAAACGCTGGATTGCAGCAGCTTCAGTTATACTCGTATTAGCATTGGGATCGTATTTCCTGTTCACTGGTCCATCCGCTGATCAAAATAAAATAGTCGAAAATCAGGATCCGATAGATATAAAGGCACCCGCTGCCAACCGCGCGATGATCACCCTGGCGAATGGGCAAACAATTTATCTTGATAGTGCCGGAAATGGTACATTATTATCAGTAGATGGAGTAAGTGTTGTGAAGAACAATGAAGGAGTAATTGTTTACCAATCAACTGATCAACTAATCAACTTATCAACTCAGTATCATACCCTCACCAATCCAAAAGGAAGTAAAGTCATTGATATGACCATGAGTGACGGCTCACGGGTATGGTTAAACGCAGGTAGTTCCGTAACATACCCGGTAGCATTTAATGGTAATGAAAGAAAGGTAGAAATATCGGGTGAAGCTTATTTTGAAATAGCTCACGATGCATCCAAACCTTTTAAAGTTACTAAAGAGAATATGGAAATTGCGGTACTTGGAACACACTTTAATGTTAATGCATACGATGATGAAGCGGAAATAAAAATAACCCTGCTGGAAGGTTCGGTAAAAGTCTCAACGACTAAACTACTAAACGCCTCAACAATTTTAAAACCAGGTCAACAAGCTGTCCTTACCCTAAACACTAAACCTTCAACACTAAACAATGTGGACCTCGAATCCGTCATGGCATGGAAAAATGGTCTCTTTACATTGAAAGGAACAGGGCTGGAAGACCTGATGAGACAAGTGTCCCGGTGGTATGACGTAGATATTGTGTATACAGGTAAGATCCCTGAAAGGAAATTCGGAGGTACTATCTCAAGGAAGGTAAACCTCAACTCCTTGTTAAGGGCATTGAACGAACAGGGAGTGAATGTGAAACTGGAAGGCAGAAAGGTAATTGTGGGTGACAAATAAAGAAAAAAAAAGAGCGCAAAATAACAATCCAAAAATACCTGTGTGAAACTGGTTGTTCCAAAAAAAACCGGAAGTGTTAGCGCACTCCCGGCCATAAGTTTGGGCAACCCATAAAAAACAATTTGGAGACTGCTTTTAGAATTAAAAACCCAAACAACACAAATTTATGGAAAATGAATTTTGTAAAATGGGGAAACAACCTATCATTATCTGTTTTCCCGGCTCACTAAAACCAACCAATCCCGAGTTAATCGGGATGCTGAAGATTATGAAGATCACTGCTATTTTATTATTTACTGCCTCATTGCATGTGAGTGCCGAAGGGTTTAGCCAGAAGGTAAACCTGCAGGTAAAAAATGCATCGCTGGAGCAGGTCTTCAACTATTTGCAAAAGCAAACTGGCTTTTCATTTATCTGGGATGAACATGTTTTGAAACAAACCAAACCGGTAACAGCAAATATTAAGAATGCAAATATTGAAACTGTACTTGATCTGTGTTTGAAAGATCAGCCAGTCAGTTACACCATTGTTCAAAATATGGTTGTTATCAAATCAAAAAAAGATAAAGTTACTTTAATTGAAAATGATGTTCCTCCACCTGTTGATGTGAAGGGTAGGGTAGTGAACGAAAACGGCGAACCTGTTGCTGGTGCTTCTGTATTGGTGAAAGGAACTACCATTGGAACCAACACCAGCAATGATGGATATTTTGTAATAAAAAATGTAGAGGATGATGCTACACTTGTTATAAGTAGTGTAAATATTATTACCCTGGAAATTAAAGTTGATGGAAGAACTGATATTGGTACTGTCAAAACAAAATTTAAAGTTACTCAGGAGGAAACGGTTGTAGTCAGTACAGGTTACCAGGTAATACCAAAGGAAAGGGCAACAGGAAGTTTTGTACATATCGATAATGAGTTATTTAACAGGCGGGTTGGTACCGATGTTTTAAGCAGACTGGATGGAATTACCAGCGGGTTAATTTTTAATACAAACAGAACAAAACTCGAGTCTGATAATGTTGGTAATGATATCACTATTAGGGGTATTAGTGGGATATTATCTGAAGACAAGCCTTTGATTGTACTGGATAATTTTCCTTATGACGGGGATATTCAAAACATTAATCCAAATGATGTAGAGAGTGTAACTGTACTTAAGGACGCAGCTGCTGCATCAATCTGGGGAGCCAGGGCCGCAAATGGAGTGATTGTCATAACCACAAAAAAGGCTAAGAGAGGGGAACGTATGCGAATTGAGGTGAATACCAATACAACTATTGGACAGAGGCCCGATTTGTTTTACGATCCTCAATTTTTGAATGCTCACGAGTTCATAGATTTGGAGACTGATTTGTTTAATAGGGGTTATTTTAATTCTGTTATTAACTCGATTAGTAAACCAAGGATTACTCCTGTTGTGGAAATATTACTGAAAGAGCGTAATGGTGTTATTTCCAGTGAAGAAGCAAAAAATCAAATAGATAAATTAAGAGGAATTGATAACAGAGACCAGTTATCCCAGTATTTTTACAGACCTGCTATAAATCATCAAAGTTCAATAAATCTTCGTGGAGGATCTGATAAGTTTACATATTTTTTGTCTGCCGGATACGACAAAAATGTTCGAAGTGCAGTAGGAAATGATTATAGCAGGATTAATCTGAATGCTCAAAATACGTATACACCGGTAGAAAATCTTGAACTGAGTTTTAGTATCTTATATGCTACCAGTTCTTCAAATAACAACCATCACTTTCCTTCCAGGTCTCATACCCCACCATACTCGCTTTTTGTGGATTCAGAGGGAGAGGCAATTTCAAAAGTGAACCTTTACAGGGAATCTTATTTGAATACTTTGGAAGGGCTGCCACTATTGGATTGGAATTATAGGCCTTACGAAGAAATTGCATTAAGTGATAATCGCAGCAAAGTTCAGGATACGCGAATTAATCTTGGGATAAAATACAGATTTTGGAATAGCTTAAACTTTGAAATTAAATACCAGCATCAAAGACAAACAGTCTAACCAGGGATTACCAAAGTGTGGAAAGATATTTAACCCGGGATCTTATTAATAGATTTACCTCTGTTGATAATAATGTTTTCACAAATAATGTTCCGGTTGGTGGAATTTTGGATCAACAGCAAAATTCAATTCTGTCAAATACGCTTCGACCTGAATTAAATTATTCCAATACTTGGGGTAAACATGAGTTATATTCTATTCTTGGCCTCGAAGTTCGCGAAGTTAATGGGGAAGGTTACACAAGCAGGTTTTATGGTTACGATGATGAAACTGCTGTGTCACTAAGGGTTAATTATGATGTACGTTATCCGCAGTTTCACAATGGTTCAATGATGAATATACCCTTTATGGATGATGTATCGGGTACGACAAATCGTTTTATTTCCCGGTTTGCAAATTTCGCCTATACATATGATAAGCGATTTACGCTTTCAGCAAGTGCAAGAAAAGATGCTTCAAATCTTTTTGGTGTTAGAGCTAATCAAAAAGGAGTTCCGTTATGGTCGATAGGTGGTGCATGGAATATAAGTAATGAAAAGTTTTACTCAAATGAGCTTTTCCCATTTTTAAAAGCCCGTGTTACTTACGGATTTAATGGAAATATAGATAATTCTGTTACAGCCTTTCCCACAGCAAGAGCAGACAGAAACTCATATCTTTCAATTCCTGCTGTGGTTATAACAAATCCGGGCAACCCTGATTTAAGATGGGAGAAAGTTGGCGTTTTAAATGTTGGCTTAGATTTTACTTCCAGGAACCGGTTAGTATCCGGGTCAATAGAATATTATTCGAAAAAAGGGAAAGACATTTTTGCCTGGGGATATACTTCTGCAATGGCTGGTTTTGGTACATCAATCGTAAAAGGAAATTATGCAGAAATTAAGGGTCAGGGAGTAGATTTAAATTTGAATGTCAAAATACTTCAGCGGGAGCTCAAATGGGACGTGAATGCCCTGTTTAATTTTGTTGATGATATTGTGTCAAAAAATATCAGGGAAGGTGCAACTACTGAACTCATCAACCTGGGAATGAGAACCCGGAATTTCCCAAAAAGCGGGTATCCTCTTTATAGTGTTTATTCATATCAATTTGCCGGACTGGACAATCAGACAGGTGATCCTTTAGGAATACTTGATGGCGCAGTAAGTAAAGATTATTCCCAGTTGAATCGGGCAAGTTTTGACGATCTCGTTTTTCATGGACGGGCAACGCCTTCCCATTTTGGTTCATTGCGCAATACATTTTCCTGGAGGGGGGCATCTCTATCTTTTAACCTGATTTACAAATTGGGTTATTTCATCAGGCGAGAATATGTTACAAATCCATTTTCACAAAAAAGCACTTGGAGTAATACTCATAGCGATTTTTCTAATCGATGGAAGAATCCCGGTGATGAAGAAATCACGAATATCCCCTCTTTTAGTTATCCTTATAACTCAAACCGATATTTATTTTATTTGCGCTCATCTGCTTTAGTTGAGTCAGCAGACCACATTAGATTTCAGGATATTAATCTTTCTTATCGGTTTAATAATACCATATTAAAGCGTATAAATATTTCCGGATTTGAATTGTATAGCTACATCAATAATATCGGTATTATTTGGCGAAAAAATGATAAAAATCTGGATCCTGATGCCGGCGATATACCACCGATCAGAACCGTTGCATTTGGTGTACGGGTTGCATTATAAAACACTTTTAATCATAAGATATGAATAACTTGAAACTATATATAGTTTGCTTATTTTCATTAACAACCATTTCCTGTAAGAAAGACTGGCTTGAAATTAAACCAGATAAGTCTCTGGTAATTCCTACAACTTTAAAAGATTTTCAAGGCATACTTGATGGTGCAAATGTGTCGATGTCACGTACACTGAATTTTGTTACGTTAGGATCCGATGAATATTATAAAAGGCTAACCGATTGGAATGCCTTACCTGAATACGAACGGAACGTATACAATTGGCAAACAGATTATTTAATTGATTTTTCGGACTTCGATAATAATTTAAGTACCTGGAACAATATGTTCCGCGATGTATATAATAGTAATCTGATCCTGGAAAGGATTTCAGAGGTTCCTCGTACATCAGAAAACAGTATTTTATGGGATAATGTTAAAGGAGGAGCCTTATTTTTCAGGGCTTGGTTTTACCTGCAGGGTGTTGAAACCTGGGGACAGGTCTATCGTAAAGAGACAGCTGAAACTGATTTGGGTATTCCTTTAAAATTATCAACGGATCCAAAAGATATTGTACCTCGCTCTTCTGTAAAGGAATCATATAACCAGATTTTGAAAGACCTGAATGAAGCCTTGCCCTTACTTCCCGAAACTTCTTCATATAAAAACAGACCTTCCAAAGCGGCTGTTTATGCACTTCTTTCAAGGATATATTTATTTTTAGAGAATTATGATCTTTCCCTTCAGGCTGCAGAAAATGCATTGCAATTATATAATTCTTTGCTTAACTACAACCTTATTAATGAAACCCAGTTTTATCCTTTTAACCAGTTTAATGATGAAATAATCTTTCATTCTAACGGAACCTCTTACAGCACTCTTTCAAGTAATGCATTTGTTGATACATTCTTAGTTAACTCTTATCATAATGATGATTTAAGAAGCATATTATACTTTCAGCAGATTGATGCTGTAAAAAAACTTTTCAGGGGCAGCTATTTTGAGAGTGGACCAACTTATTCTTTTTATGGTTTGGCTGTAGATGAAGTTATGTTAACTCAGGCTGAATGTTATGCAAGAATCGGAAGTTATGAATTTGCAGAAACAATCTTGAATAACCTTTTACAAACAAGATGGAAGTCCGCCACTTATATCCCATACGAATTTAGTGATAGTGAGGATGCAATGGAGAAAATTTTAATGGAGCGTAGAAAAAGTCTGCTTTTCAGAGGTATTAGATGGAGTGATTTAAGAAGATTAAATAAAGATCCAAGATTTGCAGTTACACTAAAAAGAAGTTTAGGTAATGAAGTATTTGAACTGCCACCTAATGATCCGAGATATGCATATCAGATTCCTTTAATTGAAGTATTGGGTTCTGGATTAATTCCCAATCCACGATAAAATATTTTTTAAATATGAAATGTAAATGTTTATTCGTTTTCTTGGTAATGCTAAGTCTGTCCAATCCTTTTTTATTAAAAGCGCAACAAAATACGGGTCAACCTGTTTTAATTTATGGTGAATTACATCACATTACAGGATTAGACACTATTGAGATTTCTTTCTGGAAAAATTATATTTATGAACAAGGTAGTTATAAAGGTTTTGAGAAGATAAAAATTTCTACCCAAAACGGGAATGTTTTTAATGGTGGATGGGGAGGGAAAACTTTTATCGCTCAACTTCCAGTGATTGATAAACCCACATATATTTCTCTTTTCCTCTCTAAAAATAAATATAATGGCTTGGAACCAACTTTAGACCGTTATATTATTGAGCCGGGAGATAGTGTCAGGATTAAGGTTGATATGATACAGGGAAAACTTTTGTTTGGCGGACCTTCGGTTGATAAGTTTAGATGTCAATACGAAATACGGTTAGCCCAGGCTGAAAGACAGTTTAATAGCAAACACGTTATGTTTACTCCGAATGCTGATACATTAAAAATGGAGCCCGCCTATATTCAAGCCCGGATGAATCTCAGAAATCAGGGGAAATTAGTCCGTTTCATAAAAAATTCCGAGGATTATATGAGTTGGATAACCGATAACCTGAAGATCAATGAAAATGAATTGGCTGATTTAAAAATTATTGAACGTTACAGGGGTAAAGTTTCAGATGATTTTTTAATGCTAATGCAGGCTGATGTTATTGGTAAACATCGTTCAGATATTCTTATCCATTTCAATCGCGGATTCAAAAAAAGGGAGCCCCATGTAATGAAAGTATATCACGAACTAATGGAACGAATGAGTGAAGTGGAAATACCGGTATACATAGCAACGCAATCTGCTCATTATTCGGAATATTTGTTTTGGAAAGAGATTATTTATACCAGAGCAGAAAAACTGGATATCGTTAAACATTTTACAGAAAATTATGACGGTGAGCTTCGGGACAAACTAATCGCCAAATTGTTGATCCAGTATTATCCGGAATTTGAGAGTGGCAATGAAATGCTAACGAATGCTATGGGCGTTGTCAAAACACCCTGGGTTGATGAACTACTCTCTGATTTATACAACAGTAAGGCCAAAGGCCGTCCGGCTTTTGATTTTGCTTTACCGGATAAAGATAATAAACTCGTTCGTTTAAGTGATTTCAAAGGTAAAACCGTTTTAATAGATTTTTGGTTTACTGGCTGCGGTGCATGCATTATTTTTCATAAGAATTATATTTTACCCACAAAAGCATATTTTAAGAAGAACCCAAATTTTGAGGTTATAACAATTTCTTCAGATGCTGCCAGAAAAAAATGGCTGGAAAGTTTGGCAAAAAATGAATATACAACACCTGATGCAATTAATTTGTACACTGGTGGAGCGGGATTTAAACATGAAATGCTTAAACATTATAATATTCATGCTTATCCGTATCAATTATTAATTGACAAAAATGGCAAAATATTTCAAGCTGGAGGTTTACGTCCAAAAGAACCAGAAGATTTGATTAAAATGATTGAGTCGGCTATGGGAAATTAACTCAAATAGAAATTTGAATGTAGAGTCAGAAACCAGTGTTGGCCGATAAATTAATTAACCATTAACTTGTATAAATACAATTTCTTTTGGTAAATGATTTAACTAACGGTTATGATTATATGATTTTAAATTTCAATCAGGAGCCATTTCTTTGTTTTTGAAAACATCTTTCATCCCCTGTTCCGTATTTATCTTAAGAATAATTTGGTCCTGGCAGCAGGCATGTAATTGATCATTTTTATGGATATGTTTTCATTGCTTACTTTTGGTTTGTGTCTAACTTACCACTTCAAAACGAAAAGGAACTGCTGACCGCTATTGCCGGTGGGGATGAATCAGCATTCGCCACGCTGTACGAACACTACCGGCGCAAAGTTTATTTTATCGCATGGCGCTTGCTTCAGTCCGCTTCGGAATCTGAAGATGTGCAACAGGAAATCTTTACCAAGATCTGGGTGCACCGGGATAAAATGAATGAAATTGAAAACTTCAATGCCTACCTCAATACACTTATACGCAACCATGTTTTTAATGCCCTGCAAAAAAAAGCACGGCAGACAATTTACATCCGTGAATCACTAAGTTTAAGTGAAACGCAGACTAGTGATGCTTTCCAAAGCGCGGACATGAACGAACTGCAGAAAAATTTGCAACAGGCTATCCGTGATCTGCCACGCCAGCAACAAAAAGTTTTTCAGCTGGTGCGCATCGAAGGCAGGAAGCACGCAGAAGTAGCGGACCTGCTTGGCATCTCCACAAGCACCGTCAAAAAACATGTAATGGAAGCACAGAAAAATATCACGGCCCGTTTTAGTGGCAGGAAAAACTTATTGCTTTTACTGCTGCTCACCATGGCTTAAAAAAATAAAAATAATAAACTACCCCTTTTTTTCATCTTAACTGTCTGATATATTGTATGGCGAATGCAAATTCAAAACTCAACTATTTATTCAACCGTTATAAAGATGGTTCTGCCACTGGTGCAGAGAAAAAAGCCTTGCTGGACCTGGTGCTGCAACCCGGGATAGAGCATTCGGTTATGGACTTGATCGGTAAAGAAATTGAAGGAGTTGATGCTGGTGTGTATTCGATAAATGTTGAACAAAGCCGTGAAAGAGCCGACGAATTGCTTCGTAAAATTCTTGCAGCAAATCCGGATGATGCCGAAGTTGAGCAACCTCACCCACCAAAAATTGGCTGGAGAAGATGGGTCGCTGCTGCTATAATAACAGGACTTATCGCAGGTGCCGCATGGTTTACCTGGAACACTTCTAATGAACAACCCGACAAAAACATCATAGCGCAGGAGCAGCGTTTTCAAAACGATGTGGAGCCAGGTGGGTTTAAAGCCCGGCTTACCCTGGCCGACGGAACCACAATTGTACTGGACAGCGCAGCAGCCGGTGAATTGGCCAGGCAGGGCAATACCCTTGTACTAAATAAAGACGGCCAGCTGATATATGATGTACAGGGAGAGAGTGAAAAGGAAATAATTTATAATACGCTTCATACCGCAAAAGGGGAAATGTATACAACAGTGCTGGCTGATGGAAGCAAGATCTGGCTCAATGCAGCATCCAGTATAAAATTCCCTGTTGCATTTTCGGGTAAAGAACGCAAGGTGGAAATAACAGGCGAAGCCTATTTTGAAATTGCACACAATCCATCAAAACCATTTAAAGTTATAAAGGGAGATGTGGAAGTGGCTGTATTAGGTACGCACTTTAATGTAAATGCATACGATGACGAATCAGAAATCAAAGTAACCCTTCTTGAAGGCTCTGTAAAAGTCTCAACGACTAAACAACTAAACAACTCAGCAACCTTAATTCCCGGACAACAGGCACATATCAACCAGTCAACTATTCAACTTATCAACCCTGACCTGGAACATGTCATGGCCTGGAAAAATGG
>JAKFER010000232.1:0-5801 GCA_036675565.1 Chitinophagaceae bacterium | reverse complement strand
GGGATCATTTCGCTGTATGCATTCATGATGGCATGATTGAGATAGGCACTTTTGATAAAGCGGTTGTTGACAAAAAAATACTGATCGCCACGGGTTTTCTTAGCTGTATCAGGTTTGCCAACAAAACCATGGATATTTAAATAATCTGTTTCTTCTTTTACACTTACCAGTTTGGTATTGTAATTAGATCCCAGCAACTGGATGATGCGTTGTTTTAATGTGCCTGCCTCCAGGTGAAACATTTGCTGCCCGTTGGTGGTGAGTGAAAAAAATACCTGTGGAAAAGCAAGCGCAACACGGGTAAATTCGTCAATGATATGTCTTAGTTCTGCCGCATTGGTTTTTAGAAAATTTCGCCTGGCTGGTACATTGAAAAAAAGATTTTTCATGCAAATGCTGGTACCTGTGGGCATGGCAATCGGTTCCTGGCGGATGACGGTGCTGTTTTCCACTTCAATCAAAACACCTGCCTGGTCCGAATCTCTTTTGGTTTTTAATTCAACCTGCGCGACTGCAGCAATTGAGGCTAGTGCCTCACCCCGGAAACCCATGGTGCGGATATGAAACAAATCGTCAATGGTATTGATCTTAGAGGTAGCGTGGCGCTCAAAGCTAAGCCGCGCATCGGTTTCACTCATACCACTTCCATTGTCAGTCACCTGGATCAGCGATTTGCCCGCATCATTTACAATGAGTTTTATTTCTGTGGCACCTGCATCAACTGCATTTTCCAGCAGTTCTTTGACTGCACTGGCAGGCCGCTGAATAACTTCACCGGCGGCAATCTGGTTGGCAATATGATCTGGTAAAAGCGAAATCTTATCTGGCACGTATTCTTCTTTAAAAACAAAAGTAAGCAAAGTTAACAGCGTTCATCCAACCATGCGGGTATGGATAGAGTCATAAAAACATATGATTAAAAATAGATGAAAAATAATACCATGCGTTAAAGTGGTTTTAAAACAGCATAAAAAAAATTGTTTTGTATTAACTTGTGCGCATTAGCAGGTCAAAACACAATAAGCCATTTTTTATTTTTACTAAGTTCCTGGTTCTCGGGGAGCCGGCAAGTCATCCCAGGCAAGGGTTTGAAAAAAATTAAATTGAAACATGAAGAAATATCTATCCTTTTTATTAGCCAGTTTTATTATATCGTCTGTCGTTTTCGGTCAGTATAAAAGCCAATTAACCGAAACGGAATGGGTTGACAGTGTTTTTAAAACTTTATCGAAAGACGAAAAGATTACGCAACTGATGATTATCCGGGCACATAGCAACCTGGGAGCTGATCATGTAAAAAAGGTAGAAAATCAAATCAATAAATATAATGTTGGGGGCCTGGTATTTTTCCAGGGTGGGCCAGTCCGCCAGGCAAATCTTACCAATCATTACCAATCACTGGCAAAAACGCCATTGATGATAACTATAGATGGAGAGTGGGGTTTGGGCATGCGCCTGGACAGCGTCACCAAATTTCCATACCAGTTAACGCTGGGTGCCATCAGCGACCCCCATATTGTTTATGAAATGGGCGTAGCGGTTGGGCAGCAGGTAAAGCGTTTAGGCATTCACGTTAATTTTGCACCAGTTGTTGACATCAACAATAATCCAAATAACCCGGTAATTGGTTACCGCAGTTTTGGCGAAGACAAGGAAAGGGTTGCACAACTGGGTATTGCTTATACAAAAGGAATGCAGGATGCAGGTATTATGGCTTGTGCCAAACATTTTCCTGGTCATGGTGATGTAGATGTTGATTCGCATTATGATTTACCTGTGATCAATAAAAGCCTGGCGCAAATGGATACCACAGAGTTATATCCATTTAAAAAATTATTTGAAGCAGGCGTTGGCAGTGTGATGATTGCACATTTATATATTCCTGCCATTGATAATACAGCTAACCGTGCAACTTCTTTATCTAAAAATAATGTGACCGGTTTATTAAAAGATGACATGGGTTATCAAGGTTTAACATTCACAGATGCATTGGAAATGAAAGGGGTTTCGAAATTTTTTCCCGGGGGAGAGATTGCCGTTCAATCCCTGATCGCTGGAAATGATATCCTTTGCCTGCCTGAAGATATTGGTGGTTCATTGGCCGCCATCAAAACGGCTATTAAGAAAAAGAAACTGACCTGGAAAGATATTGATGCAAGAGTAAAAAAAGTACTTCATGCAAAATACCAGTTAGGGCTTAACCAATTGAGCCCGATTGACACCCGCAACCTGGTGAATGACCTGAATGAAAAAACAGATGCGATCCGTGCAAAAGTAGCGGAGCATACGATTACGATGGTTCATTATGATAACAAAGCATTCCCATTAAAACCGGGAAAGAAAGTAGCTTATGTGGGCATTGGCACTGCAGAAAATAATTTTGGCAAACGAATGAGAAATGAGTGGGATGCTAAGAATTTTTATTTCAGTTTTAAAGATGGCGAGGACCAAGCCAAAAACATCATCAATGCTATTGCAGCCGGAAATTTTGATGAAGTGATCATTGGTGTGCATGATTACAGTTTGCGACCAGCCAACAATTATAATATTAGTGAATCTGCCATAAGTTTGTGGAACAGGTTGCAGTCCTATAATACCAGCACTTTTGTTTTCGGTAATGTATATGCGCTTTCTAATTTCTGTTCTGCAAAAACACTGGTAGCTGTTTACCAGGATGATGCCATTACTCATGATGTAGCTGCTGACCTGGTTGCCGGAAGATTGATGGCTACTGGTAAATTACCGGTTACCGTTTGCGAATATCAATATGGAACAGGGATCACCATGCAATACGATCCGGTACCACATCCTACGATTGCGGGAATTGAATTAAAAGAAGTGGATTCAATTGTCCTGGATGCCATTGACAAAAAAGCATTTCCCGGTGCGGTAGTGCTGGCTGTAAAAGATGGAGAGATAATCTACCATAAATCGTTTGGTAATTACCGTTATGAAGATTCTCCTGAAACATCCCTCGAAAGTATTTTTGACCTGGCTTCCATTACTAAAGTTGCCGCTACCACCATGTCGGTAATGAAGTTGTATGAGCAGGGTAAATTGAACCTGAATAAACGTTTGGGCGATTATCTTAGTTGGGTAAAGGGCACCAATAAGGAAAGGCTGATCATCAAAGATATCCTGCTGCACCAGGCGGGTTTGAATCCATTTATTGCTTTTTACAAAGAGACCATTGATTCCGTTACTGGTCTCCCCTTGCCGGGTTTATATTCCAAAACTTCTCAGCCAGGGTATACTACAAGAGTAGCCGAAAACTTATTTCTGCGCAACGATTGGAATGATATGATGTTCCAGCGCATATTAGAAAGCCAGGTGGGTCCTCAGAACAAATATGTATACAGTGATAATGATTTTATTTTTTTAGGAAAAGTTGTTGAAGCCATCAGCGGACTTACCCTGGATGAATTTGCAAAAAGGAATTTTTATATACCTATGGGATTAACAACAGTTGGTTTTAAACCCAGGGAACGTTATCCTTTAAACCGGATTGTTCCTACTGAATCGGAGCAACATTTTCGCGGCCAACTGATTCAGGGCGATGTGCATGATGAAGGTGCCAGTATGTTTGGCGGCGTTTCAGGTCATGCCGGCTTGTTTGGTAATGCTTATGATTTGGGTATGCTTTTCCAGATGCTGGCCAATGGTGGTGAGTTGAATGGAAAACGTTTCCTGAAACCGGAAACCATTAATTATTTTACTTCCTACCAGAGTTCAATCAGCCGCCGGGGATTAGGATTTGATAAGCCTGAAAAAGATAATGCAAAACAAAAAGATCCTTATCCCAGTGCATTGGCATCACCCAAAACTTTTGGTCATACCGGTTTTACCGGCACTTGCGTTTGGGTAGATCCTGCAGAAAAACTGGTTTATGTTTTTCTTTCAAACAGGGTTTATCCAACCCGTAATAATCCATTATTATCACGCTTAAATGTAAGGGGCAATATCCAGGACGCCATTTATAAAGCCATTAAACAAAAAGCCTTTTAAGGTTTTTGATCGGGCGGCATTTGCCTTGGTGGTCTTCTTTTTTGTGAAGATTGCGGCGGTCTTTGCTTTGGTTGATTCGGATTCTGCTGATTTGGGTTTGGCGGTCGGTTGGCTTTAGGTTGTTGCGGCCGCTGATCAGGATTTTGTGGTCTTGGTTGATTTGGACGACCAGTTGCTGGTTTTTGTTGCTGGCTTCTTTGATCAGGCCTTTGCTGCTGACCACCTTTGCTGAAACGTTTTTTCTTATCTGCTTTTTCCAGGCTTTTTAAGGTGATCTGTCCAACCACATCAACAAATTCAGGTTCCACTTCTTTTGGTTTAGAACTGGTAATTTCTACGGCTTCCAATTCTTCCGGGATAATATTCTGTGCATTCAGCGTTTTGATCTTTTTAACCCGTTCTATCGTTAATGGATATTGTTTATTGGTGTCTGGCAACACATACCACATCAGGTTTTTAAAAATATCTTTTTTGATCAGGATGGCAGTACCTTTTTTCACCTGCAATGTATCCGCATATTCAGGGAAATGCTGTAATGCATCCAGGTAGGTATCCAATTCATAATTCAAACAACATTTTAAACGACCACATTGACCACTTAATTTGGTTTGATTGATAGATAAATTCTGGTAGCGGGCTGCGGTTGTATTAACCGATTTGAAATCTGTAAGCCAGGTTGAACAACATAGCTCGCGACCACAACTGCCAATACCACCTACTTTTCCGCTTTCCTGGCGGGCGCCTATCTGGCGCATTTCCACTTTTACTTTAAACTCGCTGGCGAGGATTTTTATCAGTTCCCGAAAGTCAACCCGGTCATCGGCAATATAAAAGAAAGTGGCTTTGCGGCCATCGGCCTGTATTTCCACTTCACTGATTTTCATATTAAGATTCAATTGCTGTATTATGGCTCTTGTTCGCACCAAAGCTTCTCTTTCCCTGGCTTTATTTTGTTTCCAAAGATCAAGGTCGCGATCACTGGAACGGCGAAGGACTTTCTTCATTTCCGCATTGGTCTCACTAACACCTTTCTTTTTTAGTTGAATCCGAACAATCTCCCCAGATAAAGAAACCTCGCCCACATCAAAGCCGCTGACACCTTCTACCGTTACCATATCACCTTTTTCAAAAGGATGTAAGGCGGTATTCCTGAAAAATTCTTTACGACTACCCTGGTTAAAGGTTACTTCAATAACCCTGCAGGCAATATCATTATCTGTAAAAGGCAGGTTTACCAGCCAATCGTAAGTATTCATCCGGTTACAGCCACCTGTGCTGCAACCACCGTTGCTTTGACACCCGTTCGGCTTACCCGTTCCACAACTACTACATCCCATTATTTATCATTTATAAAATCAACAAATGCCATGCTCACAGCAGGAGGAGAAGGAATTTTTGTACCCGGCTATAGTATGCCTGTTCAGCATCCTTACGCCTGCCCCGGAGCGTACACCAATAAAATCGGTGGATGGATCCGGGGTCCGCACTCTTGTACTGCAATGCGTTCAGCAGCAAAGCAGGTTCAAAAGATACATCCAGAAATATTCGGTAAACAGCAGCAGATCGTTATCGTTAATTCAGGACTTTACCTGGAACAATTAACACTCAAAAAGTAAAACGATCGATTTAAACATGTTCCGGTTTAGTTTTTTATGCTGGTGAATAGTGTTCTGAATGTTGCGGTGTGCGGGTTTCGCATATAATATCTGCGAAATATTTACGGAACTCAAATGATGCTGAGCCTCGTACCTACACCTTCTCTCCTCACAGTTCAAAATCCTCAATTTTCCAAAAAT
>JAKFER010000158.1:0-5905 GCA_036675565.1 Chitinophagaceae bacterium | reverse complement strand
ATATTATTACTTTTTTTTGGATCACGAAGAACACTAAGAACCACAATGGCCACAAAGAATTACTGATAGCCCAATTGCGTTCTTTGCGAAAACTTTGCGTTCCTTGCGATACTATTTAACTGAGTTTAAGGCATATATCGCAAAGGACCGCCATGAACTGCAATGGCCGCAATGAATACAATAGCTCTCTTGGAATCCCTGAGATATTATTACTTTTTTTTGGATCACGAAGACCACTAAGTACCACCATGGCCACAAAGAATTACTGATAGCCCAATTGCGTTCTTGGCGAAAACTTTGCGTTCCTTGCGATACTATTTAACTGAGTTTAAGGCATATATCGCAAAGGACGCCAGGAACCGCAAAGGCCGCAAGGAATTACCAGGTTCATTGGCGTTGGTAACCGGGTATTAAATTGAATGGTTTAGATAGGATATTTTAAAGAAATTGGGAAATTTTGAAACTGTTTAGAAATACCCAAAACTTAGCTCTACAGTAAGTTTTAAACGGGGAATCAGAAAATTTACCTAATTTACAGAAACAGCAAACCGGTAAAACGGCATTTTTAAACGGTTACTAACCCCAAAAAAAACATAACTATGTCAGACATCAAATTAACAGCCTACAATGTAAAAACAAAAGAAAAAGGTGTTCCTATTATGGATGCCGTCATCAAAAAAACAGCTAAAGGGGCTTATATGGTTCAAGGGCATGACGGTAAAGGAAATAAACTTACCACATTGGTAAATGAAGAGAAAGCTTTAGGAGCCATCAAAGCTGGCATTGCCAAGCAGGATTTCTAAAAACTATAAAATTTAAAAAAGATAAAGAACCCGGTTTAAACCCGGGTTTTTTTATGATTAGCCGATTGGTTTATTTCTTAATGATCCTGAACACCTTCTGAACATCATTCATCTTTACACGGACCAGGTAAATACCATTAGGATAAATTCCTTCACTTAAATCCATGTTGAATTGCTGCTCAAAACCGGTTGCCGGAATTTCCCAGTTTTTCAAAATTCGGCCAAGCGGATCGGTTAGGTGCACCTGCACCCGTTCCCCCTGGTTCGCCTGGAAAAGAAGATTAAACGCTCCATCAGAAGGATTGGGAAGGATCCTCCAGTTAGTCAATGTTCCAAAAACGACTGACCGAACAGGGGAATAAACAAAAAATCCATTTTGACCGAACATTTTTAACCGGTAATACCTGGCCGTATTTTTCCCGGCTTCACTATCTGTATATTGATAATTCACTGGCTGTGGAGAATTTCCTGTCGCTTGGACCGTGGCTATCAACTCAAACTGGTTCAACTGCATATTGTCATTTCCTTTTGCCAGTTCAACTTCAAAACGATCCAGGTCAATCTCCATACCTGTTTTCCATTCCAGTTTTACATCGTTATTATTTAGCTTATTAGCTGTGAAATCAGAAAGTATTACAGGCAATGGAGCCGATTTTGCTGGACCGCCATCATGTAACCAGAATTCAGAAAAATCTTTCACTTCAAATTCAACATAATAACCTTTATCAAAAGGTACTTTCCGTGCATCTTCGGGAACGATGAATTGCCAGTCGCCTCCATTATTATCCACCATGGTTCCATTTTCCACGGATGGATCCCCGGCACTGAATTTTGTAACACCTAGTTCATAAGCCATTGTTGGTTTACTGCATGAAGCACATCCCGATGCATTAATCAAATCCTCCATTTCTTTATCCGTAAAGTAAAAACGGACTTTTACCGGGTCAGTAATTTTATTAGCGGGTTTGATGGTGATATTTCGGTTGTGATAATACTGGCCCGCCTGTGAGCGAATGGGTCCATCATGTATAAATGCCTGGACAGCCGTATTGCCTAAATTTTGCGATGATGGTAAAATAGAAGCTACCAGTTTTCCATTTTCTGTAAAATCAATCCAATTGTTTCCGGAAACAAGTTTTGATTCAGGAGCACTCATCGTTTGTTCATCATAAATACCCATGTTGTTATTGTAAATATGGATATCATCTATCGCTATTCCTTCTTTAGTTACACCGGGATCGGATTTTAATACAAAGCGCAAACGCAATGCAGGAATATTGGATGGCAAATCTACCGTTGCCACATGCCAGCGGGTATAATCAGCCACACTCCAAACCTCATATCCTGCATAATTCTTATTATACCAGTTTATCCCCGATGTTGTTGTACCTAACCTGGTCCATGCTTTACCATCAATAGAGTATTCAACAAAACCAGCATCGCATAAAGTGGTACCGCAATCTTCAATATCCAATGCAACACTAAAACTCAGCGTGGGATTATCGAGCGATGAAATATCATAACAGGGAGAATATAAATACGAAAACTCGTTGTCATTATAATTCCCTTCCAGGTTTGTTTTCCATGCTTTGCTTCCACTTGCCGCCCGGTTAATTTTAGATGAAGCCGGCGTACCATATTCCCAGGAATTGTTTATTCCTTTTGTATACCAGTTACCATTGGTTGATTCAAAATCTTCCAGGTGAGGAAAACTGCTGATAATGGGCGAATTGGTTAATGAAAGTTTTGCGGTATCGTTGAACCGGTAATTGTCTGTTGGCAGAGCAACCCAGGTAATAATTTCATGATTACCAAATGCAGAAAGATTTATCGGTGTGGTAAAACGATAGGTAGCGGTTTCGTTGCCATTCAATACCGGGATGGTTTCTGTTATGGCATTGCCATCATTTAATTTTAAATGAAGAGGAATATTATTGATTGAATGATTTGCACTGTTACGAAGAGAAATGACAACCTGCGTTGCATTTCCTAATCCGCAATCAATGGCAACCGGTTCATCAATGCTGAGTAACTGGATATCATCAATGGCTTTGTATAATTGAATATCATCGAAACTGTAACCATTGCCCCGGGTATTATCCGATGCCATCACAACACCTTCCTGTCCCCACCTTGCCTGGAAACTTGGTGAGAAACTTTGATTATTGGCTACCAGCAGATCACCTATCTCTAAACTTGCAGATCTTTTGTAAGCACCTGCGGAAGTATGGTTTGCAGAAAGATCATATATTTCAATCCAGGGAGTTGCAGGATCATCATTCCCTCTTATCCAAACCCGGTTATTGGCATTTGCATATTGCCCATGATGTTTAAAAAGAAAATCCAACCGGATATCGTCAATGTTTGCATCATAGTTAGCCAGGTTATAGGTACCCGTTAAAAAATTCGTCACGGCAGGATTTGTATAATTACTGGCATCCAGCGTAAATGCATTTGAACCCGAATACGAAATTCCGGAACTGAAAAATGTTCGCAACCGGCCATTATTTTGATGGGTTGTTTTAAAATCATACCGATCAGCACCATTCAATCCTGTTTGATCATTGATGTAGCTTGCCTGTTCGGCCGCTTCCACATCATCTTTAAAAACATCGTTTAAATCAAGGGCATCATTGGGTAAATGGTTAACCATCACCGTTAGTTGATTATTTATTAAGACAGGATCCGGGTTTGCATTATTCACTACTTCTGCTTTTATGGAATAACTGCCAATAGATGAAAGATCAACCCCCGGGAAAATAACATCAATAGATGCGCCGGCTGCCAAAGGGTTGGTAATATGTTGCAAGCCACCCGGCATTCCATTGATGGAATAACTTACCGTAAAATCTGTAGCTGCTGCATCATCCAGGTTTTTAACCCGTATTATAACATCTTCGGATGATGTAAGTGCTGAAGCAGTAAAAGCCCGGCCTGTTTTGGGAGAAAGAATACTGTCAATTTTTAAATCGTCATTTGAAATAGTTCCGCTGCAGGTGCCGTTTTTGGGTTGACGCGATACAGCCAAAGCCCTTCTTCCTGCTTTTCCATTGATGATAGCCCTAACACTTACCCAATAAATGGAATCTTTATGCAGGCCTTTTAATGAATAATTTAATACACCTGCACCTGGTAAAATATAGGAACTCACCATTTCAGTTCCATCCAAACGCATCACTTCGTATTGAGTGGCTCCGGGCACCGCCGTCCAGTTAAGATTAATATATCCTTCGCATTGAACAGTTGAAAGTGTTAATGTTGGTCTTCCTATAATGGTGAACGGCTGGCTCGTACTTTGATTCCCGGTTACATTATTGGTGATTCGTAACAATGCTTTATCGGTTGGCACATTTGGAACGGTCCAACTGTAATGTCTTACGCCTGCATTTGATTGGAAAGAAGTCCAGTTGTTTCCATTATCGGTTGAAATATCAATAGTAAATGTTGCAGCAACTGTAGTTGCATCTTCCCAGGTTATTAAAACGGATTCTGCCGGCAGTAATGCTTCCCCGCCAAAAGGAAAACTAATTTTAGTGCCTGCCGGAATAATATCATACACAATAAAATATTCCTGCTGTGAATTTTGATTGATCGAAGATCCATTTATTGTAATGGTATAATTTCCTGGGTCAGGATCATTGATCACAACTTGTTCCATGTTGTTAATCTGGTCGACACCAGTTGTGGCAATATTTTCAACATTGGATGGCGTATTATCTAAAATGTTAGGATAAATAATGGAAGATGAAGGTGTAGTTAACGTTAGATCAAGATCATTTATCAGCGATTGTGCAGACAATACAGAAGCAGATGGATCGTGCCAGTAAAGCATCACTTTTATTTGAGCAGTATTGGCGGGAACGCCTGTAATGGTATGTGAATTATTATTCCCCTGGTTCACTGTTGATATAAAGTATTGTTCCTTTTCAAGCATTTCAGATGAACGATTCAAATTCATCAATCCATAACCATTTCTAAAATCCGGGCCGGCATTTCCCAAATCAGTACCTCCATTACAAATCAATGCCTTCATCAAACCACTTTTAGGATCTGCATTTCCATTTTGCTGCCGGTATTGCTGGTATAATAATGCCAGTCCGCCAGATACGGATGGCGCCGCATTACTGGTACCACTACTGGTAGAATACCCGTTATTATTTCCTGTTGATACAATGCCTGAACCCTGTACCATGATCTCAGGTTTTAAGCGACCATCCTTAACCGGGCCCTTACTTGAATTATTATAATTCATTCCACCAACGGTAATGATATTTTTAGCAGATTGAAACCCACCTAATACCGTATGAAATCCAGGCGGATAAGGACTGCAGGATACTGTTCCATCATTGCCCACAGCAAAAACATGTTGCAGGTTAGGCATTTCAAATGCCTGTTGGTCCAGGATATAAGAAATAATATCATAAGATCCTGCATACTCACAGTCACCCGTAACCGCACCATAAGAATTATTGGTAAGCACCATATTATGGTCCTTTACATATGCCGGTGCATTGGATATGATCCCGGCAAAAGTCTGGCTGATGATTGTAGCTGCCGGAGCAAACCCTTTATTCTTTTCTTCGCGTATGCCTGCCCCTGCTACTGTGCCGGCCACATGTTTACCATGAGTTTCATTGCTGGCAACAGCAGCCCGGTCTATTACCCGGTTGCTGAAATCAACATGAGAAATGATGTTTGCATTATCTCCTACACCCACTACAACGCCTTTTCCATCCAGCGCTTTACCACCCAAACCGGTACCGGCCGTTAATGCCCTGGAAGCTGAATATGCCTGGCTGTTAAAATTTAATGGCTGATCCGGGTGTGGAACAGGTTCTAAATATTCTAAAAATGAAAATGAAGCAACTTCCAATAACCGGTTTTTGGGAATCCTGAATCCGATCACCTGGTACCTGGCATATTGCTGATCTGGTATTTCAATATTTTTTTGTTTTAATAAATTTTGCACCTGCACAAATGAAATTGTCTTTTGAAAGGTTGCCCACACATCAACCATCCCATTTACTTTTTGCGCCCAATGAGCAATATTACCATATGCTAAAGCTGGATGCATTTTCTGAACTGGTGAAAGCTGGAATATA
>JAKFER010000328.1:0-5971 GCA_036675565.1 Chitinophagaceae bacterium | reverse complement strand
ACTAGCGGTCCAGGCTAATGCCAATGCCCGGAAGGTACCATATTGGTTGCCTGGTGCAAATCCAGAATAACCATCCCTTCGAATAGAAGCAGATACATAATACCGCTGTTTGTAAATATAATTTACACGGCCCATGTAAGCCAACTGTGCCAGCTCGCTGTAATCCGTACTGATAGCTCTTTTGGTTGCATCACCTAATTCAAGATTATTGACACCTAATACAGTTGTCCCTGCCTGTGAAAAATCTCTCCCGGACAATGCCATGCGACGATTTTTAACCTGTTGTCTTTCCGCAAGTAATGTGACATCAAAAGAGTGGTCATTAAAAGTTTGATTATAATTTACCAAATGATTTAAAAACCAGTCTGTTCTTTCTGCATTATTCCTGTAGCCATTTGCGTCTTTCAGGAATTTTGTCTGGTCCTTCAGATCTGCTTCATTTAAAGTGTTGATAAACATTCTTTCATTCATAAAATTAGATTCATGACCTTCCCAACGATTCAATGCATAAGTTACCGTGTAAGATAGACCCTTAACCCATGGAGCATCGAATCGCAGGAAGTTTATCGAACGATAATTCTGGTTCCGTTCTTCATCATACTCCTGTGTTCTCCAGAATGGGTTGAAAGTGGACGTTGTCGTTTGCGGGTATCTTTGGTACCAGTTTTCGTAACCGGGTATGGTAACATACTTATAAGAATAAGGTCCCAGGATGGTTCCTTTCTCCAGGTCCGCAGCAACACCATCTGCATTTTTACTGGCAACAGAAAGTGTTAATCCATACTTTAACCAATCAGTGATCTTTGCATCTATTTTTGATAAAACAGTGAATTTTTTAAATTGATCATTATATACAATTCCATCCTGTTTCAGGTAACTCCCGGAAATATAATAGTTCAAACGCTCAGCACCACCTGATACACTAACCTGGTAATCGCGGAATGGTGCAACCCGGGTAACTTCATCCCACCAGTCAATAGTGTGGCCTTCATTGTATGCTTGTAATTCAAGTGGATTGAGGAGCCTGTCTATTTCAAGATCTGATGGAGAAGCACCATTCATTTTTTTAACATCATAACGAAATTGAATAAACTCTTCTCCTTTTCGCATATCAGGTTTGCGGGTATATGTTTGTATACCCGTAGTTGCACGGAAATTAATCACAGGCTTACCTGATTTTCCCCGTTTAGTAGTAATCAGGATAACGCCATTAGCCGAATTTGATCCGTAAACGGCTGCTGATGCTGCGTCCTTTAATACATCCACAGTAGCAATATCATTTGGATTGATCTCGTTGAAACTTCCAGTAAATACAACGCCATCTAAAACAATCAATGGTGTGTTACTTGCCCTGATAGAATTCTGTCCGCGGATATTAAATCCAGGATTTCCACCGGCAGTATTGGTTACGCCGATATCCAAACCGGGCAATCGGCCCTTAAGAGCATCCAGCACATTTACATTGGGCAATAAGGATACCGGTGAACCTTCCAATTTGATGGATGAAACAGCACCGGTAAGATCTCTTTTCTTACTTGTACCATACCCAATAACCACTATATTATCCAGTGATTGAGCTGATATTTCCATTTCAACAGTAATATCTGTTGATCCGGTTAAGGTGATCAAGGCAGGTGCATAACCCACAGATTGTACATTCAACTGGTCCCCAACCGCTGCATTGATGGTAAAGAAACCATTATTATCTGCAGTAACGCCACCCGGCTTACCTAAAACCGTTATAGTTGCTCCGGGCACAGCAGCCTGAGTCTGACTATTGATCACTTTACCCTGAACGGTAATTTGCTGTGCCAGTACGGGCAGACTAATGATAACCAAGCATGCTGCTATGGATAATGTTTTTGTAAAATGCGCAATGTTTGTTCTAAGACAAATCAATAAATGAATGCATGAAATTCCTGGAGTTGTCATGTTGTTCCGAAAGTATTTTTTCATATCAGCTAATTTTTATTAACCAGCATATTAAGTATCATCTATTCCTGAATATTAAATACCCTATGCAACTGGTTAAGTTGAATCAAAGCAACCTGTTTTTAAAATTTTTGATGGAGAGAAAAAAATATTGCAGCCCCTGTTCAAAAGTATTTATAAATGCATCCTTAAAGAATAGTTAATTTAACTTTACCGATGGACAATCTTACGATTGTATATTATTTTATCAACGTATAACAAAGTATACATATCCATTTTTTGATATGAAGTGAATTTAAATTATCACTCATCAATCAACACAGTAGAACCATCAGCAGGTAAACAAACCGAAAATTTTCGGTCATTTATTTTTCCCGAAAAACATCCACCATTATGCGCAGGATCGCTGATGTAAATTTTGTCACCTGATATCATGAGTAAGCAGGGTTTATCAACAGATATTTTTAAGCCCCTGGTTAATTTTAGTTTTGCAGCCTGGTAAAATGCGACCATGATCGTATGCTTATCAAAACTTACTGCCTGGCAAATGCTGTCGTTATGCAGTACATCCCAATTTCGATCATTGGCTATATCATTTCCCTGCTGTGCATTTGGTGCATAAGCAACAACATACCCCGTAGCGCTTTTACCGGGCGAATGAATGATGGAAGGAAGGAATATTTTATCATCAATCAATGCTGAAGGTTCTGATTTATTAATGTCGGTCCACCTTGCTTTTTTATATAGCAATTGAATATTCATACTGTCTTTTTCCAGGGGGAGGTAAACAAAATCACCATGATGCAGCCATTCGATATGGCTGTAAAAATGGTTTCCCTCCTGTAAAATATTACCCGGCTGATTTAAGGTAACTTCTCCTTGCCAACGAGATTGATTTAGTACGGTGAATGAAGGCTCAGTAAGATTTTTTGTCTTCATTCCAGCGATCAGCATAACATGTATGTTCTTATAGGAAGCCCAATATTTTTTTGTTTTGAGTGATTGACCATTTTTCTCCAAAGAATAATCCATTACGGCCAAACCACTGTTTCCATCACTTACATTACCCACAAAATTTTGCCTCTGAATCTTATCTTTTTTTTCTCCATTGAAATTGGTGATGCCGGGTATTTTTTCCCAATCCCAAAATGGAAGAAGATTAAAATATTCATTGCCATTGCTGATGAAATAATAATCACCACTGTTTAATAATTCGCCTTCCAGGTTTTCTTCATTGATAGATTCTGTTAGCAAGGTCCTGGTAGAATTGGTCTTCAGGAAAAAACTATAATGTTCCTGGTGAAAAGCAGTGAAATCTGAATAAGGAAAATACCGATATCCATTTAAAGTCGCCTTGCCTTGCTGAATGTCATACATCTTTTTAAAAGCCGCTTTACTTTCGGGTTGCATTTCATAAAGCAATGGAATAATATTGCGGATATCGGCACTGTGCAAAGCATTTTTCCTGCTTGCAGCACGGTCTATTGTGCCGGGTACCGTATGGATACCACGGGCCATCCATTGCCATCCATTCAAAACAAATTGTGTAAGGATATCTATTTTTTCGGGAGGAAATGCTAATGAAAGATTGCGCAGTTGCCATGCAATGCGTACATCATCTTTTAAAAATGCGCCACCATAATGATACATCTGTAATCTTTTACCATGCTGGTGAAAACTGTAGTCAGGTTGCACGCCTTCTTCAGTGGTAATTTTTATAACGGTCATAATGGTATCACGGCACTGTTTCATCAAGTTCCAATCCCCGGTAAATGCACCATAATGTAGACCGAGATCTGCACTCCAGACAAGATTAGCACCTGTACCTGCCAGTTTATATTGACCCAGTACTTCAATGGAATTTTTCCTTTCTTCCGGCTTTAATCCATCCCTCATTAATACCATAATATCCCGCATGATCTGTGGAACACCTATTTCATTATGCCACCAGTTTTTACTTTTATAACGATGCCTGAACCAATCATCCAGCGCTAATGAGATAGTTTGTTTAATGTGCGGAGAATGATAATTTCCTGTTCCCTGTTTTGCCCATGACATGGCCAGGTCCCTTACCCGTTGCAGGTGCTGTGAAACCTGCCAAACGCCCTGCTGATCATCGTTGTAAGCAATATCCGACCATCTTCCATCCGCATTGATCACCGGAAGTTCAGCCGGTGATGGATAAGATGTATCCGTCAAATACAAGAAATGTTTATACCTGTTTAAAATAGTATCGATCTCATCATTGGCTTTTGAAAAACAAACCCCGTTAAAACAAATTAAACCAAGCAAAACCAAAAACCCTTTCTTCATTTTATACATAAAGCTTCATTCATTTTTTTGACAACCGGATCATGGAAACACCATGTGGTGAAACATTTGCAGAATAACTATTTTCAAAAAAACCTTTATCATTATGATCCCACAGATCTCTTACATTAAATCCACCCTTCTCCCCTGCTGCTGCCCAATCAACCCGGATGATGGCTTCCTCATTTTTTTTATTGAACATCACTAATATTTTTTGTCCATTGCTTAATGATTTTTTCCATATTTCATATGTGTCCTTATTTATTATTCTTGTACCCTGTTTGCCTGCTTTATCCTGGTTAATGGCAATCACTTCTTTATTCATCAAAATATTTTTGATGTCATCATTCATATTACGAATATCATTACCTAAAAAAAGTGGTGCCGATAGCAATGCCCAGAAACTGAATTGTGCTTTTTGTTCTTCCCATGTTTGTTTATTGTTACGAGCATAACCAATAATAAGATTATCGGGATCATTCCAATGCCCGGGAGCTGCAAATTCCTCTTTACCTAAAACCTGCGTTTGCAAATTTTCATACCAGTTCAAATAAGTAACACCAGGATTCTTTTCAATGTGCTTTACAATGTCGCCGCCCGTACGCCAGCTATGTCCCAGCCCCCGCCCCCAACGATGCGTTGTATCGCTGTAAAAAATACACATGTTAAACAGGATAGGCCTTCCCGTTGCTTTTAAGGCCTGGCCCATTTTGGTAAATAATTCTTTATCGCTACGGCCATCTTTATTGCCACATGCATCATATTTTAAATAATCAATGCCCCATTCCGCGTAAGTATTAGCATCTGTTTCTTCATGATTATAACTACCAGGATAACCCGCACAGGTTGTGGCACCAGCAGACGAATAAATACCTAATTTCAAACCCCTGTCGTGGAGATAGTCTGCCAGGAATTTCATACCACGGGGGAACCTGGCTGTATCAGCAAACTGGCGGCTTTTTGCATCCCGTGTTTTTGCCATCCATCCATCATCCAATTGCAGAATGGTATAACCCGCATCACGCAAACCACTGCTGACCATGGCATCGGCTGTTTCCATTATTTTTTTCTCATTGATGGTATCTACAAACGGATACCAACTTGACCAACCCATGGGTGGTGTTAATGCCAGTTGATTGTTATCAGCCTGCTGAATCTTAGGAGATACGCAACCAAATAAAATCAATAAGGAGAGGGAATAGAAAATATTTTTCATAAGCTGATAAATTATTGAACCGGGCTCATTTTCAATTTGCCCAAATAACGAAGTGCCGCTTCAACAAAATAATAATCGGCATAACTCAATGGCACATCCACTTCTGATAGATTGGGTAAATGACCTACGCTATGTTGCAATAAAAATCCACCGGCTTCATCGCCTGTTGTTTTATAGGGTGGTTTAGAAAGATTAGCTAACATAGTTTCTGCTGCATTGAAATAGTTGATTTTATCCTTGCCTGAAACATAACCTGATAATTCCAACAGTGCAGAACTGATGATGGCAGCGGCAGAAGCATCCCGTTTGGCGCCCGGTATGCCTGGTGCATTAAAATCCCAGTAAGGAATTTTATCTGCAGGAAGGTTTGGATGATTTAAAATAAAACCGGCGATAAGTTTTGCCTGAGCAAGATATTTTTCATCCCCGGTTTCACGGAACATCATAGTATAACCATATAAACCCCATGCTTGTCCCCTCGCCCATGCAGATTCATCGGCTGCACCCTGGTGG
>JAKFER010000018.1:0-5980 GCA_036675565.1 Chitinophagaceae bacterium | reverse complement strand
CAATTGTTGCTGGCTCCTGCCATCTTCTTTCCATAAATGATACAGTACACTCCATTGTTCGATAGTAATGTTCAGACCGGCAGTGTTGAACTTCTTCTGCAAACGCCGGGCAATAGCCGTAGATGCCTTACCGGTAACAAAACTGTAGAGTTCCCCTTTTTTAAAATGGTTGTTTGGCATATAGTTGTTTGTGCAACTATCCAAAAATAATATTATTTTCGAATAGTTCAGCTATATTTTCACCAAAAATTTTGCTCCCGAAAATGGATCACCGGCTTCTGGCATATAAAGATTCGCAGCTTAGCTTTTACCGTTTTGGCTCCGGCCCCAGGCAGGTAGTTTGCTTTCATGGCTACGGTGAAGAAGCCAGGTTATACAGTTTTCTTGAAAAACATGCTGGTAATCAATTTACGTTCTATTCCATTGACCTTCCTTTTCATGGACAAACAAAATGGAATGAAGGGCTGAACTTTACGCATACAGATTTGCAGCAAATCATAGAAAATATACTTCTGGAAGATAACCAGCAACCAGGAACCGGAAACCGGAAACTTTCTCTTCTCGGCTTCAGCCTTGGCGGACGTATCGCTTTAAGCCACTACCAGGCACAGCCGGAAAGTGTAGAAAAGCTCATTCTACTTGCACCCGATGGGCTGGTAGTAAATTTTTGGTATTGGTTTTCTACCCAAACATGGATAGGCAATAAGATATTTTCTTTCAGCATGAAATACCCGGGATGGTTTTTTGCTTTCTTAAAACTGTTGAATAAACTGGGATTGGTAAATGCCAGTGTTTTCAAGTTTGTAAACTATTATATCGGCAATAAAGAAGCCCGGCAGTTATTATATCAACGATGGACGGGCTTGCGAAAACTAAAACCAAACCTGCAAAGGATTAAAAATTTCATCCGGCAACATAAAACACAAACACGGTTGGTCTATGGCAAATATGATCGTATCATTTTACCGGTAAGGGGTGAAAAATTTCAAAAGGGAATTGAAGAGTTTTGTACTGTTACAGTTATTGCATCCGGTCACCAGGTAGTACATGAAAATCATGTGGAAGGAATATTAGCGGCTTTGCTTTATTGATGTGCTGCTAAATATTCTCTTGCTTTTTTCCCTAGATAATAAGCCCTTTCGGTTTCAATTTTTATAGGGCATTCTATTGTCTTTTTCGCCCATGTTTTTGCTTTACCGGTATATCCGAACCGATGATAAAAATTCATTAAATCGATTCTGCTTTGCAGTAAGTGAGGGGTGATATATAAACTTTCCAGGTAATGTTCTTCCGCCAGCTTGAAATTACCCAGTTCATCATAGCATCTGGCAATTTTAGAATGTGCTGTTTGATTACAATGATACGGATGGAACTCATTGAACCACCGGATAGCTCCAGTCAGCCTGTTAGTTTCATATAAAAGTTCTAAATAAAAAATAGTGAATGAATAGTCTTTTATCAAACCGGGTGCTGCTCTCTCACATAAAGCAATAGCCTCTGTCTTATATCCTTCTTTCCGGGATTGTTTTGCTTTTGAAAGTATTCGTTGATTATTAAAAAATTGGCAGCTAAAAATTATAAACAACAGGAATGAAATGGATATGAATCCTGTCTTTAACCATCCCGGAATAGCAACAGGCAGGTTCACTATGTCTTTTGTGATATAACCGGTTAAAAATGCAGTTAAACCAACTATAACCAGGTTATGTAATGGATAAGAAAACATACAACCAACAAACACTGGTATCAGCATGGCACCCGCCCAGCCCTTTTGGGTGTCGGCATTTTTAAAACAAGCTTTTAATACAACATAGCTTGTCAACAATGAAACTAATAACCCTGCAATGCCCAACTCAATACCAATATGCAGCCATTCATTAAAGGCGAAATAGCCATCATTAGCTAACATGGCTTCCTCATTGATCAGAGAATTGTTAGAAAAGTATTCGGCCTGAAGATGATTATAATTAGGGTTAAACCGACCAATTCCAACTCCGGTGAGCCAGTTTTGTTTAAACAAGGCGACAGAGTTTTTTAAAATAAACCAACGGCTTACCGAAGAATTCGTTTTTATCAACGAAGTAAAAAGGACCAGAAAAATTATAAACACCAGAATGGCAATAACTAAAACTTTTCTTTTCCCGAACCTTTTAATCATGGCCGGGTACATTATATAAAACAACCCGGCAAGTGAGGCGAGAAGGGCGGCACGGCTTTCTAAGATTAATATCCATCCAAAAGAAATTACCATAAGAGCAAAAACCAGGATTCTTATATACAAACTCCTTTTATGAAAAAACAGCCAAAAACAACCGCTAAATAAAATAGAAAGCAGCAGCGCAGTCAAAGAAGAATTTTGATAAAAAAGATTGGGCACAAACAGCGTTATTTCTCCTGATTTTTCAGACCCATCAATTCTTTTATTGATTTTCCCAGCCAATAAATAGTACTGCTGCCTGTTCCGGCCGTATGAAAATAGGCCCTACCCTGCTGATCAATAACTGCATGGGTGGGATAGGCTGTTACATCATACTGTTGGGCAATTGCACGACCATCATCAATGATAATATAATTAAAAGGATTTGTTCTTAAAAAATCCCTTAGATCATTTCTGCTATCCAGGGCGATGGCTAAGAAAACAATATCAGAGCTATCTTTATACTCCTTTACAAGTTTATTCAATTCCAGGATTTCAGTCCTGCAAGGCCGGCAATTAATAAACCAGAAATTAAGCACAACTACCTTACTCCTAAGATCTTTGAGTTTATACTTTTTCCCATTTATATCGGTGGTGGAAAAACTTTTAACTTCTTTGCCTGTTACAAAACTGGTGCTTTCTTTGGGCTTTGGGGCATTTGACAGCCTTTTTTGCTTTTCTTCCTCTGACAATCGGATTAAAATAAAGTCAGAACCTGCATTGCCCGGGTTTTCAGCTTTGATAATATAGTATCCGGTTAACAGCAGTTTTCTCCAAATGTCAGCAGAATAAACGGAGCCGCTTGAATCTTTGACAATGCTCTTGTCTGTTAAAACAGCTTTTCTCTCTTGATTTTGAGAGTGTAGCTTATTAGTTACCATGAAAAAAAATAAAATAGTAATTATTGTTCTCATCGGCTATTTTTAGAATTAAGCGTCTATTACACACAGCGGTCACAAACCTTCAAAAAGTTCAATCTCCACGAATTGATCCATCCATTCATAATTTACGTACGTATCTAACAGTCCAAATAAACCTCATTTGCTCGCCAAAAAATATATTGCCTTTTAAATTCTTACCGCCAAATTGAAAATAGTTTTCGCTAATACTTCTTTTTTTATTTTCTTGGCCGCACGGAAAATAATCCGATTCCAGAATCAAAGGAAAAACCAATGTACAGTTTCGCAACCCTGCATTTAAAGCCAGCGAATCGAGTTTTTTATAATTGATCCTTTTTCTTTCTTTTAGTTGATTTATTTCCACCTTAAGCCATTCAGGGGCGTTGTCAGACAGATCAATTGATACCACTTTGGACAACTTATTAATTTCCACTTTCAATAAGTCGGTATGATGATAACAAGTGTCATGTAAAAGAGATTGTGGAGGTAGTGCCATATTTCGCTCCATATCTCTTGACAGTTGTTTATGGAAGTTTTCTAATGAATCACCAGGGCCACCAGAAACCGAAAATAAAAAGGCTCCGATTATAAAAGTAATTATAGTCATAAATTTTTTTTAACAAGGTGTTCCTTTATTATTAGTACGGTTTTTGTAATCCGAATTTGTTTGCTCTATCCTATTCTTTTCGGTAGGGGATAAATTAACATACTCAATAGTATTGTACAGACCACCCCAAGTTAAATCAGTGGCATCTTGAGGAGGTAGGTTAGGATACATTTCCAGTAACGCAGATCGCATAAGGTTAAAACGGTTTGAACCCGCCATTAGAGAATGTTGATGAGCATTGTCAATAGGAGTTGGGAATTTGTAATCAATCCAGGCATGTACCACCTCGTGTAAAATGGTGGCAGCTATATATTCTTTTGATGCGTTTCCCAACTGGCCATTATTAAAACTAATAACTGTCTTTGTTTCCGTATAATTTAAAATTGGGCCAGTGGAGGCTCTTGCATCATCGGTTGCATCTGCGCCTGCAAAAACTTCATCAGAAAATTTTAAATGAAACTTATCGCTGTTCCCGAAAACAGTGTTAACAAAGCTCGTGATTTCATTTTTACAGTCACGGCTTATAGCGTCATTAACGCTGTTTTTGATACAGGGGTCATCAACATCATTTGTAATTTCAGGCACTGCCGGGGGATTTTCTTCGCCGCCACCACCCCCACCTCCCCCATCTCCATCACAACCCAATCCGTACACCTGGCACGTACATTCTTCCGAACTACCGCCGTATGTCACACAATCACTAAATGGGTCACCCGGCTCATCATGGCACTGTAGTTCATATTGGCCGCCATCTTCCATCCAATAACCATTATCCCTGCATCTTTCTTCGTCAGCCAAATCATCCCCTGAGGGTGCTATTGCACAGACGAACACCATATTTGCCACCCATACATCCTCACACACTTCACGGGCAAGGGTATTGCCCGATGCTTTTTGTTTCGCCAATGTTTCAGCAGTAACAATTTTTAATTTCTTAACCGGTTTGCCGACCGAAATCCTGAGGATATTTTTCTCACTTTCGTCCCATCCGCCTATCATCTGGTAGCCACTAAAATCTACAGGCAGTTTCCTGGGGCTTATATGGCCCATATCATAATTCATTTGTTTAGCATATTCCGGAGAAGGAACAATAGTTACAGTTCGCACTGCCACAGTTCCGTCAGCCTTTTTTATCAGCATTAGTTTATGAATAGCGGATTTTGCTATACGGGCTCCTTCAGCAGTATTTTGCAGGTTTTGCATTCCCGGCAACAGGATGCTGTTGGTTTCATATACAAGTGGAAGTTCAACTATTTGTAACCGGCCTATCGAATAAGAGATGGCCCTTTTCCAACCAGGGTATTTTTTAGCAGAACTTCCTGCCGGCGGAGCCAACGGGCTGGTTCGGTCTATTTTTGAATATTCAACAGATTTTCTAAAAGAGCCGTACCACCATTCTTTTGCTTCGCTTATACCAAATTTTTTTTCGGTGAGGGTAGTAGTTTGGTTGTCTGTTTTACGACAAGCCTGGATAATTAAAACTGTAAGCAGTACTGCCGCAGCAAGGGCAGAAAGAAATTTGATTTTCATGTATTTGATTTAATGGTTTTCTAAATATAGACGTTTAAAAATAAAAACCAACATCTTTGCGATAGATTAATTTTTTATTAGGTGTTTCCACTTATCATTTTATTGCTTTTTGTTTTTTACGCCCTGCTTATTCTTTATTACTGGCAAAGCTGGAAATCTATCCCCGATTTTATCGTATCGGGCCAAACTTCATCAATCTTTATATCTGTTATCATCCCTGCAAGAAATGAAGAAGAAAATATCGGAGAACTATTAAAAGCATTACAGCAACAAACTTATCCAAAGGATTTATTTGAAATAATTGTTGTAGATGATCATTCCACTGATAAAACAGCACCCATTGTTTCACAATTTACCGGGGTAAAATTGTTGGCATTAAAAGACGAGGCAATTAATTCTTACAAAAAGAAAGCGATTGAAAAAGGAATTGCTGCTGCTTCTGGTGAGCTGATCGTTACTACTGATGCGGATTGTATTCCGTCACCGGTATGGCTGCAAACTATTGTATCATTTAAAGAAAAAACAAATGCAGGTTTCATTGTAGCACCTGTTGTCTTCCATCTCCCCTCTCCATTTCATGGAGAGGGGTTGGGGGTGAGGGTTTTCCAGGCTATGGATTTTATAGTATTGCAGGGAATAACCGCTGCGTCAGTATATAAGAAGATGCACTCCATGTGCAATGGCGCTAACCTTGCTTACGAAAGACAATTGTTTTACGATGTTGATGGTTTTGCAGGAATTGATCAT
>JAKFER010000245.1:0-5985 GCA_036675565.1 Chitinophagaceae bacterium | reverse complement strand
GACCTGGAAAGCATACAGTCCTTCAACGAAAGTGCGGCCAATTTCAATGGCGTGGTGTTGTTATCAAGCCATGACCATACATTCATGCAATCTGTTGCTAACCGGGTGATTGAAATTACACCGAACGGCACCATCGATCGATTAATGAGTTTTGATGAATACCTGGAAGATGAAAGGGTTCATCAATTAAGAGAAGAATTATATATGCAACCGGCATAAGGATGCAACTTTTTTAATTCAATTAAACCCGGTACATTTTACCGGGTTTTTTGTTTGAAATATGTAAGATGTATAAAATTAAAAAAGCATTTATCAGGCATAATTTTTACAATAGAAATCTCGAATGACTTATACCCTTTCAATCATCATTATTGGTGCATCTGTATTAGGCATGGCCTGGATGCCAATCATTAACCGGATAACCGGTATATCATATTCTATATTTTACGTTTTCTTCGGCATGGTCATTTTTGCCGTTTTTAAATCATTACCAATTCCCAATCCCATTATTTATCCTACTGAAACTTTACATCTTACCGAATTAGTGGTAATAACTTCCATCATGGGCACCGGGCTTAAAATTGACCAACCTTTTTCTTTGCGTAAATGGAGGGTACCTTTCCGGCTTGTTTTAATCACTATGCTTTTATGCATTGGTATTGTTTTTCTTGCCGGCCAATGGGCATTTGAATTTGACATTGCCTCTGCCCTTTTATTAGGTGCAGTACTGGCACCAACTGATCCCGTTTTAGCATCCGACGTGCAAGTAGGACCACCGCATGAAAAAGATAAAGAAAATATTCGCTTCTCATTAACTGCAGAAGCCGGGATGAATGACGGAACCGCTTTTCCATTTGTTTGGTTGGCTATTTCCCTGGCATTTTATGGAGCAACGGGTCATGGTAATTTTTCCCAATGGGTTTGGTTCGATCTTATTTACCGTTTAATTATCGGTTTTGCATTTGGTTATATTATCGGTCGTGCATTAGCCTATCTCATTTTTTATATTCCTGAAAAAAAGAAATTTATTGTTATAAAAGATGGTTTTGTTGCCATAGCAACTACTTTACTTGTATATGGATTAACCGAATTATTTAACGGCTATGGTTTTATTGCTGTTTTTGTATCAGCCATCACTTTGCGCAATTCACATATGACCCACCGGTTTCATAAAAATCTGCATGAATTTACAGACCAGATCGAAAAAATCCTGGTAGCCATTGTTTTATTATTATTCGGTGGCAGCATCGTCAATGGCATTTTGCAATATCTCACAGTCGAAATGGCATTATTCGGGCTTGCATTCTTATTTATTATTCGGCCATTAACCAGTTTAATTGCATTGATTGGAACAAGGCTGCACATCAAAGAAAAAATGGCGATCAGCTTTTTTGGCATCAGGGGAATTGGTTCTTTTTTTTATTTGGCATTTGCACTTAGCACCACGTACTTCTCTTATGCAAATGAACTTTGGTCGTTGGTGTCATTTATTGTGTTGATATCCATTATCATTCATGGTATTACTGCATCACCGGTAATGAAGAAAATTGAATCCGAACTGCCGAATGATTTAGAGAATGCTCCCGTTAAGCCGGATAAATAACCTTTCCCGGGCATGAAATTTTCAATCAATCATTAAAATAATTATCATGGAAGAAAATAAAAATAACGAACAAGCTAAAAACCAGGATCAGCAGGCGAATGCAAATGATTCAAACGCGGTTAAAACCACCCAGGACTTTACAGGTTACCCGCATTATCCGGCAAATGAAGAGATGATGAAAGAGGAAGATGATGAAAACCTTTCTGCAGATGACAAAAGTTTTAATGCACCCGATTCTGGTCAGCAGGCACCGGCTCCTCCTAAAAAAGAAGAATTAAGAGGAGAAATGGACCACGATTCAAATGATCTGCCCGGCAAAAAGGACAATGAAAACAGGGAAGCATAATTAATAAAATTTATCGATTTCAATCATCGACCATGGTTTATATAGGTTGCTCAGGTTATTATTACCCGGCATGGCAACCCGGGTTTTACCCGGAAGATCTGCCTAAATCCAAATGGTTTAAATTTTACAGTGAACAATTCAATACACTGGAAATAAATAACACGTTTTATAAATTTCCAACCATTGCATCTTTAAAAAAAATTTACCAGGCAGCACCTGAAGGTTTTGCTTTTTCAATTAAAGCTCCTCGTCTGATTACACATTTTAAACAATTAAAAGAATGCAAGGACCAGTTGAATGATTTTTATACCAGTGTGCATGAAGGAATGAAAGAAAAAGCAGGCGCCCTTTTATTCCAGTTTCCGCCAAAATTTCTGTTTACCGAAGAAAGAATTCAACTGATAAAAGATGCATTGGATCCTTCTTTCAAAAATGTAGTGGAATTTCGTGATAAAAGCTGGTGGTCACCTTCCGTTATAAAATTATTAAGAAAGAATAATATTCATGTCTGTGGCATCAGTCACCCTGATTTACCAGTCGATATAATGGGGGATAAAGAAATTACCTATTATCGTTTTCATGGTGTGCCAAAATTGTATTTATCATCATATAAAAAAGAAACATTGCAAAAAATTGCAGAAGAAATAATTATTTGTAAAAGCAAAAATGTTTTTATCTATTTCAATAATACCATTACAATTGATGGAGCAAAAAATGCAAAGTCGATCAGGAAAATGATTTTGAAAAACTAATGGAGGCGTTTTAAAGAACCATCAGGCTGCATCCTCTTAAATCACTTCCATCTGTTCTGCCCAACACTTCAAAACTTCCGTCTTCATAAACTTTTCCGGCATCTTCCGTTGCTATAAAAGAGCATGAATAAATATTTGCAAGATCAATCACATTTAATACACCCGCACCTGATAAATGAGTGGTTAGAGGATCATCTTCTTCCCTGACAACGCATTTCATCCAGGCAGGTGACTTATAAATTCCATTGCCTTTAGAATAAGCCTGCGAAAGAAGTTCCGTCATTCCATATTCAGCATGAATAGATGACACCCGGAAAGCCTTCATTAATTCGCTGTGCACTTCGTCTTTTACCATCTCCTTTTTGCGGCCCTTCATACCCCCCGTTTCCATTATTATGGTGGAATTTAATTGCATAGGAAATTTTTCAGCAAAATCAAGCAATGCATAAGTAACGCCTATCAATAGCGTTTTTTGTTGCCAGCCTTCCAGCATGGCTAATTTTTTTGCCAATGCCTCCTCGTTATATAAATAAAATCCACTATCCGGATTTTCGCTAAGCTTCACCAGTTTATCAACCATGTACACCAATGATGAATTTCCCCGTTCCAGGTAAGAAGGTAATAACCCAAGTATGCACCAATCTTTTACCGGTCCATACATTTGTTCAAAACCGGTTAAAAAATTTTCTTCATATAATTCAATATCCTTCACTAAATGCCGGCTATTAATAGTTTGCGTGGTGCCACTGCTTTCAAAAACGATTTCAGGGAAAAATGTTGAAGATTTTATTTCATGCGACTTGAAAAAACGAATAGGCAGGAATGGTATTTGGGTAATTGATTGAACTTTTGATACATCTGTATGAAGTCCATCCACATACTGTTTATAAACTGGATTCTGATGGTATTGGTAATGAAAGGTTTCGATGGCCAGGCGGGGAAATCCGGCATCTTCGACAGAAAAAATTTTATCACGCCATTCACAGGACATAAATCATTAATATCGGGTAAAAGTGTAAATTTGTCAGACTTCAAAAATCGACGAATGAAATTCAAACAGATCATCCCTATAGCCTTCATACTCATCATCGCAGCCTGTAGCAAAGATAAGTTTACGACCGAACCGCAGATAGAAATTAAATCTATGAGTACAGATGTAGTTCCTCCCAATTCCGGAATACGCTTTACTATTGAATTCAGGGATAAGGAAGGTGATATGAATGATTCTTTGTTCGTTAAAAAGGTCCGGTTGAATCAACGGGTAGTTGAAACCAACCTGGATTCATTCTGGACTAAAATCCCAGAATTTCCAAAATACACACAGGGCGAATTTCTAGTCGATTTAAATTACCAATCCATTATTTCAGCTACTTTTCCACCACCGGTTCCAGGCAGTCCTAATGAAAGAGAACCTGATACCCTGGTGGTTAAATTCCTGGCAAAAGATGCCGCCGGCAATAAAAGTGATACGGTTACCTCCGACCAGATCATTGTCCTCAGGCAGTAAGTATGAACGTTATAAACCGACTGTTTCGATTTTTTATATTCAGCAGCCTTTTTATTGCATTGTGTTCGGTATTGATGGTTTATCAAACGCAATATTTATTTAATGCGCCAGGTCCGGGCATTTCATTTTATCTATTTGTTTTCTTTTCAACAGTATGCAGTTATAATCTTCACTGGTTTCTGACTACCCATTCCGTACATCCATCTCAACGCATTCAATGGGCCCAGAAGTATAAACATATTCACCTGGTTTTGTTCCTGGTGGGCTTGCTGGGTAGTGGCATTTTTTTCTTTGCATTAATTCAACATTGGCACTGGTTGTTACTGGGCGCTTTTATTACCTTTTTATATACGGCACCTAAACTTCCCCACGAACTTTTTAAAAACCTAAAGAAAATCGCAATTGGTAAAACCATCTTTCTTAGCATGGTTTGGACCTATGTCACCACTGCCCTTCCATTGCTCGTTACATCTACCCCCTTTACTGTAGATGTCTGGTTATTTATTGTGAGCCGGTTTTTCCTGATTTATGCTATTTGCATTTTGTTTGATTACCGGGATCGGCAGGATGATAAGCTGGAAGGCATTCGAAGTCTTATTACCTACCTGGATGAAAAAGGGATTGACAAACTCTTTTATGCATCATTGATCATTTTTGCCATTTCAACGATAATGATGTATTTCTATGGCCATAACCTGTTATTAATAATAATTTTGTTGATCCCCGGTTTTATAACCGCATTATTATATACCTATGCAAAAAAGAACGATTCCGATATATTTTATTATTTCGTGTTGGATGGTCTCATGATGCTTTCGGCATTAATCATGCTGTTGATGTCTTTTTAATTATTTTTGAAATCCTTAAAGAAAATATTATGGCTAAAGCGACAAAATCGAAAAAATCAGTGTTGACAGATGAATCATTAAGCTTCTTTCGCAAATACATCAATAATGCATCACCGGTTGGTTTTGAAAGCAGCGGACAAAAATTGTGGTTAGATTATTTGAACCCCTATATTGACAATCAATTTACCGATCCATACGGCACAGCGGTTGGGGTAATCAATGAAAACAATCCATTCAAAGTAGTAATAGAAGCACATGCGGACGAAATCAGCTGGTTTGTAAATTATATTACTGCCGAAGGTTTAATTTACCTGAAACGAAATGGCGGTGTTGATCACCAGATTGCACCTGGTCAACGCGTTTTTATCCATGGAAAAAAAGGACCGGTAAAAGCAGTATTCGGTTGGCCGGCTATCCATACCCGTTTGAGCAATAACGAAAATAAAGAACCTCAACCCAAGGTTGAAAATCTTTGTCTCGATTGTGGTGCACGCAATAAAAAGGAAATTGATCAATTAGGAATCCATGTCGGTGCAGTGGTTACATACCAGGATGGTTTTGATGAACTCGCATTTGATTATTATATAGGGCGTGCATTTGATAACCGTATTGGTGGATTTATGATTGCAGAAGTTGCCCGTTTATTAAAACAAAACAATAAGAAATTACCATTTGGATTATACATCGTTAATGCGGTTCAGGAAGAAGTTGGATTGCGCGGCGCAGAAATGATTGCCCGTCGCATTAAACCGAACGTAGCTATCATCACCGATGTTACGCACGATACCAGCACACCGATGGTAAATAAGATCATTGAAGGTGATTGCTCATGTGGCAAGGGACCCTCACTTGCTTACGGACCGGCAGTGCATAACAAGTTGTTGAATTTTGTACAGGATGTAGCTGAGAAAAAAAATATTCCCGTGCAA
>JAKFER010000172.1:0-6031 GCA_036675565.1 Chitinophagaceae bacterium | reverse complement strand
CGGAGAGTATTTTAATGAGCCTGCCTCCTACCGTTCGATTTGAATATAACTTTACACCACTACCCGGTAGTGAAGAAGATAAATTGTGGCAGGTATGCCTGCATCCGAAAGACTGGGTTTAAATTTTTTATATTATGTATTTACAAAGACGAAACAGGATATTACGTCGCACACCGGCTATACGTGCAATGATAGCCGAGACCACGTTAACCCCAAATGATTTTATCGTTCCATTATTTATAGATGAAGGTAAAGATGTGAAAACAGAAATTACCTCCATGCCGGGGTATTACCGGTATTCACTTGATCATACGGTTAAAGAAGTCAAAGAGCTTTGGAGTATGGGTTTGAAATCGGTATTGCTCTTTATAAAATGCAAGGACGAATTAAAAGATAACAAAGGCACCGAAGCATTAAACCCGGATGGCCTGATGCAAAGAAGTATAAAAGCCATTAAAGATGCTGTACCCGGGATGGTGGTGATGACTGATATTGCTCTTGATCCGTTTTCTGAATATGGTCATGATGGAATTGTTGAAGACAACGAAATTGTAAATGATGCAACCGTGGAAATTCTTGCGAAGATGAGTGTTAGTCATGCGCAGGCAGGTGCCGATTGGGTAGCGCCAAGCGATATGATGGATGGCCGAATTGGTGCCATCAGGGAAGCATTGGAAGAAAGTAATTTCAATAACACGGGTATTATGAGTTACAGTGCTAAATATGCATCCTGTTTTTATGGACCTTTCCGGGATGCATTAGACAGTGCACCTGGTTTTGGTGATAAAAAGACCTACCAGATGGATTATCATAACCGAATTGAAGCCATTAAAGAAACGATGATGGATGTGGAAGAAGGCGCCGACATGGTGATGATTAAACCCGCACTGGCATACCTGGATATAATCCGCGAAGTTAAAAATGCAGTAGACGTTCCCGTTAGTGCATACAACATCAGTGGCGAGTATGCCATGATCAAAGCCGCTGCCAAAATGGGCTGGCTGAACGAGGACCAGGCCATCCTGGAAACACTGACCGGTATAAAGCGTGCCGGTGCAGACCTGATTGCTACTTATTTTGCCAAAGATGCGGTTAAGTTGATTGGTTGATATGTTGATATGTTGAAAGGAATTAGGAATCAGGAATTTGGAATTAGGTATTGAACTAAACTCTAAACTTCAAACCCTCATCCCTCACCCTAAACCAATTTGCCTTTATTATTCCATCCTTTGTAGTTTTGGCGGCTACATCATTAAAAAAATAAACAAAGGCATGCCTGCCAAACAAAAGATCATCAATGACCCGGTCTATGGTTTTATAACCATCGATCATCCATTAATATTTAAAATCATTGAACATCCCTGGTACCAGCGTTTAAGACGCATTTACCAAATGGCATTTGCCCATTTAGTTTATCCGGGTGCCGTTCACAGTCGCTTGCATCATTCCTTAGGTGCCTATCACCTGATGTGTAATGCCTTATATGAATTGAAACGAAAAGGCGTGGATATTACAGATGAAGAAGTGCTGGGCGCCAAAGTGGCGATCCTTTTACATGATGTTGGACACGGACCGTTTTCGCATGCACTGGAAAACGAATTGATCCGGAACGTGCACCATGAGCAGATTTCAAAAATGATCATGCAGCAATTGAATACAGCATTGAATGGACAACTGGATACTGCATTGGCTATTTTCAACGACACACATCCAAAACATTTTTTACACCAGTTGGTATCCGGACAGTTGGATGTTGACCGGATGGATTACCTGAACCGCGATAGTTTTTTTACCGGTGTTGCTGAGGGTGTGATCGGTTCAGATCGCATCATTAAAATGCTGGCCGTAAAAGATGGAGAACTGGTGGTTGAAGAAAAAGGAATTTATTCTGTGGAGAAATTTTTAGTCTCCCGGAGACTAATGTACTGGCAGGTCTATTTACACAAAACGGTGGTGAGTGCCGAAATGATGCTGGTAAAGATCCTTCGCCGGGCCAAAGAAATAATTGCAGCTGGTATAGAAGTGAAGGCTGCCAGCGACACCTTAAACTTTTTTTTGCACAGCGATGAAGCGGATATTGAAAAAAACCTGGACCTGTTTTGCCAGTTGGATGATTATGATATGATGTGCACCATTAAAAACTGGATGAAACATCCCGATAAAGTTTTAAGCATATTATGCACTGCATTGGTCGATCGAAAGTTATTCAAAATAAAATTACAGACCGAACCTTTTGATGAAAACGGGATCATTGAAAAGAAAAAGAAAGTAAAAGCTTTATTGAATGTAAGTAATGAGGAAGCCGATTATTTTGTGTTCAAAGGAGAAGCTATTAATACCATGTATAATCCATTTGATGAACGGATCAACATCCTTTTTAAAAATGGAGATGTGAAAGATATTTCAGCGGTTGATAATGCGCTGATCCATCAAACCTTGTCGAAGCAGGTCAAAAAATTTTACATTTGTTACATTGAACCGGAATTAAATTAATAAAAATTATCTATGACATTTACCGCTGCACAGATCGCTCAATTGATCAATGGAAGAATTGAAGGAAATGCAAATGAAGCTGTTGATTCGTTTGGTAAAATTGAAGAAGCAGTAAATGGTCAACTGGCTTTTCTGGCAAACCCGAAATATGAAGAACACCTGTACAAAACCGGCGCATCGATCGTAATCATCAATGAAAAACTTTCGCTTAAGCAACCGGTAAACAATACCCTCATCCGGGTTGCTGATGCTTATACCGCATTCGCAACCTTGCTGTCTTTTTACCAACAAATGCAGATGCAGCAATTAACCGGCATACAGCAACCCAGTTTTATTTCAGATACCGCTGTTTTAGGATCTGATGTTTTTATTGGTGCATTTGTGTATTTGGGTGAGAAAGTGAAAATCGGGAACAATACCAAAATTCATCCGCATACTTATATCGGAAACAATGTGTCGATTGGTAATGATGTGGTGATTCATCCGGGCGTAAAAATTTATCATGATTGTGTTGTTGGCAACCATGTAAGTATTCATGCAGGTACCGTGATTGGGAGTGATGGTTTTGGATTTGCGCCACAGGCTGAAGGTGATTATAAAAAAGTGCCGCAAATCGGCAATGTCGTTATAGAAGATCATGTGGAGATCGGCGCTAATACAACCATCGACAGGGCAACGATCGGCTCAACATTTATACGTACAGGTGTAAAACTGGATAACCTGGTGCAGATTGCCCATAACGTTGAAGTTGGCGTAAATACCGTTATTGCAGCATTAGCTGGAATAAGCGGCAGTACCAAGATTGGGAAAAATGTAATGATCGGCGGACAGGCCGGCACCAAAGGACATATTGAAATTGCCGATGGCAGCAAGATCAATGCGCAATCCGGTTTAGGAAAATCGCTCAAAACACCGAACACAGCGGTGACAGGTTCACCGGCTTATGATTACAACAAAGCTATTCGCAGCCAGGCTATGGCCCGTAATCTTCCTGAAATGGAAAAAAGGATCAGCGAACTGGAAGTGCTGGTTAAAGAAATGTTGAAGGAAACCGAATAAGAAAACAAATTATAGAAACCAAATGCAGATCAGCGGGTTCACTTTTGTTCGCAATGCAATTAAGTATGATTATCCCGTTGTTGAATCCATAACTTCCATCCTGCCGGTGGTTGATGAATTTATTGTAAGCGTGGGTAACAGTGATGATCAAACGCTTTCACTCATTCAATCCATCCCATCTCCCAAAATTAAAATTGTTGAATCTACCTGGGATGACTCTTTACGAAGTGGCGGCCGTGTTTTGGCTGTAGAAACCGATAAGGCCTTCAGCCATGTTTCAGAAAATAGTGATTGGGCTTTTTACCTGCAGGCTGATGAAGTGGTGCACGAAAAATATCATCAAACCATATTACAAGCTGCTAATCAATACAAGGATCAATTGAATGTAGAAGGCTTATTATTTAATTACCTGCATTTTTATGGTACATATGATTATGTAGGCGATACAAGGCGATGGTATGATAAAGAGATCCGCATCATACGCAATGATAAAAATATCCGGAGTTATCGTGATGCGCAGGGCTTCAGAAAAAATGATCGCAAACTGAATGTAAAACAAATTGATGCATCCATTTATCACTATGGCTGGGTAAAGCACCCGCAATTACAACAACATAAAAGAGAAAATTTTGGAAAACTATGGAGCGATGCGGAACAAACGGAATCAGATAAACAACAACAGGATCTTTTTAATTATGTGAATGATGCAGACTCGCTGGTAAAATTTACCGGCACCCACCCGCAAACCATGCTGCAAAGAATTAAAGATAAAAACTGGCAACTCGATTTTGATCTCACCAAAAAAAAGCTCTCGTTCAAAGACTGGTTACTGTATAAAATTGAAAAACTTTCGGGCAAACGTTTATTCAATTATAGGAACTACCGGGTTATATGATTTCTTTGAACCTGGAATTTTTTCATCATTATTTTCCGGTAAAAATGGCAAATGACTCGATCGAAGTATGCAAGGAATGAACTTCAATAAAATTCTATGTTGTCTGGTTAAATATTAAGAAGGGACCGGCCTCAGAAAAATGGCGTTAAGAAAATTGGCTTTGACGGCGTAAAAAGAAAAACACCATATTCTGTAGGTTGGGCATGCCATCAGGTCAAAAGTCGCACTGTTGCTGATTTTTATTCTGTTGATCGAACTTGTTTTTCTTAGCCGGGAAAGACAATTTTTAGTCATTTTTCTGCAGCCTTGATTTTTTGCTCCACTTTTTTATCAAGAAAAAAGTGGAAAGGAAAATTACGAGCCTAACAACAAATAATTTTTTCAAACACATAGATTATCCTTTTTTCCGGCACCAATACCATTAACGGCTAATAAATTCTAATCCCTATATTTGTCCGGCTAAAAAATAAGAATGAACGAGACCTTCAACCCGGACAAGCAACATACATTAAAGACACCTGTTAGTATTTCCGGGAATGGCCTGCATACAGGCAAGTTTGTGGAAATGACGCTGGTTCCTGCCGAAGTAAATAAGGGGATCAGGTTTCAACGCACCGATCTTGAAAACAAACCTTTCATTAAAGCGGATTGCGACCTGGTAACCGATACCAGTCGCGGAACAACCCTGGAGCAACATGGTGTAAAAGTTGGCACCATAGAACATATCCTGGCTGCCCTGGTGGGTATGGGCATTGACAACCTGGTGATAGAACTGAATGGTCCCGAAGTTCCCATTATTGATGGAAGCTCCCAGCCTTTTGTTGACCTGATTGAAAAAAGTGGCATAGAGGAACAGGATGCTGTGAAAACCTGGTACACAATCGATGAAAATATTTGTTTAACGGATGATGTTAAACGGGTTGACCTGATGGCCGTACCGGCCAGTCATTACCAGTTTACCACACTGATTGATTTTAATTCCCCGGTACTGGGCACACAACATGCGTCTTTAAAAACCCTGTCTGATTTTAAAAAGGAAATTGCGCCTTGTCGCACATTTGTTTTTTTGCACGAACTGGAAATGCTGCTTGAACATAACCTCATTAAAGGAGGAGATATCAATAATGCGATAGTGGTTGTTGATAAACAAGTAACCGAAGAAGAAAAAGAACGCCTGGCAAAAGCCTTTAAAAGAGATCATATAGAAGTAAACGAAGGTTACCTCGACAACCTGGAGCTTCGTTACCCGAATGAACCTGCCCGTCATAAATTGTTAGACATTGTGGGTGATCTTGCCCTTGTTGGCTTTCCGATCAAGGCTCATATTATAGCCAATCGCCCCGGGCATAGCAGCAATGTGGAATTTGCCAAATTGCTGAAGCAATACATCAAGAAGAACAAGAATGCTAAAGTAGCACCTGCATACGACCCCAACATACCCCCGGTTTTTGACCAGGTATATATTGAATCCAAATTACCTCACAGGTACCCATTTTTATTGGTTGATAAGATCATAGAATTAACCGATAACCATATCATTGGCATTAAAAACGTAACCTTTAATGAATGGTATTTCCAGGGACA
>JAKFER010000082.1:0-6046 GCA_036675565.1 Chitinophagaceae bacterium | reverse complement strand
ATGATTCTATAAGCAATGCCGATTTTTTTTCAACAACAAATTAACGATACAACGCGGCTGGGTATTTGGAAGATCGAAGAGCCTGAAGCTTTTTTTGAGCATAATGTGCCCGTGAAACAACAGGTAACCCACCCGCATAAACGTTTGCAGCACTTTGCAGGTCGTTTTTTACTGCCATATCTCTATCCCGCATTTCCATATAGTTTGATTCAAATCGCGGATACCAAAAAACCTTTTTTGGCTAATGAAGAATATCATTTTTCAATTTCTCATTGTGGCGATTATGCTGCGGCCATTGTAAGTAAAACTGCCAGGGTTGGGATCGATATTGAAATTCCGACACCTAAAATGGAAAAAATAGCTCACAAATTTTTAAATGATGATGAAAAGATTTCGTTTGGGATGACTGACACCAGGCAACTGACATTATTATGGTCTGCCAAAGAATCTGTATTTAAATGGTATGGAAACGGGCAGGTAGATTTCAGTGATCATATTTTACTGGGCAAAAATGATATGGCTGAAAGTTTAATTCATTGTCATTTTACTAAAACACCTATTGACCTGCAAATTCATTATCATCATTTTGAAGATATCGTATTAACCTGGGTGATGAGTTAATCATTCTCTTCGTCATCCAGGTCAGCATCTTCCAATAAATGCAGGTCAATGGAATTGGAGCCTGCAATTCCTTCTATTGATCCGCGAATATGTGCAGCATTCAGCAAAACTTTTTCCAATTGTTTTTCACGTGCTTTCCATAAACGCTCCATTGCATCGCGTTCTCTTTGTATGGACATTTTCATGGATTGAAATCCTTCACGTATGGCGCTCCATTGTTCGGCAAATTCGTTACTGATTAAATAATCGTACAACAGGTGCATTTTATCTCCTTTGTTCTGCTGGCTGGCAGCTGAATTATATACACGGATCACACCGTCTCTTAATACACTGGCCAATGCTTTTACTTCTCCAAAACTACAGATCCATACACCATCTTTTAATCCAAAACATTCCATTTCTTTTGGCATTACCCTGGTAACGATCACCGCAATATCGGCGCCCTGGCTGCGCATATCTTTTTTTAGTTTCTCTATCCATTCCACAGAAAAGTTTTGCGCTCTTTTGCTTTCGTAAATGATCTTCCCACATTCCTGGCCGAAATTGTTGCGAACAGCCTGTATGCAATCGGCCCCGCGACTTCCTTTACCGACTTCTGTAATGACATCGAATGGGAAAGATGCTTTGAGCAATTCTTCCAATGCCAATTCCTGTACTTCACCCTGTAATTGCATAGAGCCCTGTTCTGCTTTACGTTTCATTTCATCAACCAGTTTTTTCTGGTCTTCCAGTTGTTTTTCCAGTTCTTTCATCCGGAGTTGATGCTCCATATCCCGGGCTTCTGTTTTTTGATATTCAAGGCGGCGAATTTCCTCTGCAAGCTTTTCTCTTTCCTGCTGCATTCTTTTTTGCATTTGGATTTCAAGTTCTTCTTCTCTTGTTTTCAGAGCCTGCTCCTTTTGATAATATTCCAATTCTTTTTTACGGGCTTCTTTTAATTTCTCTTCGGTTTCTGCATTGTTTTGTTGTAATAGTGTCAGTTGGTTTTCAAAATCTCCAATAATCTTTTTACGCAGGTTTTCTTCCAGGTCTTTCTGCAATTGCTTTTTATCATTTTCATTTTTCAACAACAATTCTCTTTCCTGTTGTTGCAGTTGTTGCTTCCATTCCTGTTCTTTTTTATAAAGTTCTTCTTCTTTTTGTTTTTTGAAGTTGACCATCTGTTCCCGCAATTCCTTTTTATACTCTTCTGATACGGCATCTTCAATAGGGAATTCGAATGAACATTTAGGACATTTAATATTAGTAGGCATCTATTAGTATTTGGCTAAAATTAAGGAATGATGGGTTGTAAAAAAAAGAGGAAATAAATTTTAATTCATTACCCGGAAGCTGGATTATTTATTATATGTATGTATTCATTCCTGGATATTTTTCCATTGCAAAAATGATTTACATCAGCATGGATATAACGATAAAGATTTTGACCATCACAACTGCCTTGTCTGGGTAAGCTTCTTTTAAACAAAGCATATAATATTGGAGTAGTAGTAATACCAACGGTTTGTTATATGCCTTATGTCTTTTATAATATCTTACTTTCATTGCATAACGTTTTATCCGGGTGTAAATTTCGATGACAAACCATCGTAAGACAATCCCCAAACAAAACAACTATACTCACCAAATCCGGTGATGCAAAACGTAAATGATTTTTAAACAATCCGTTGGTTTATGGCTTTTGCAACGGCTTCAGTGAGAGAGGCGACATGGAGCTTTTCGTAAATTTTTTTTACATGGGAACGAACGGTTTCATAACTGATGTTTAATTGATCAGCGATCATTTTGTAAGCCAGGCCATTTACGATACAAAGCAAAACTTCTTTTTCCCGTGCCGTGAGGTGATAATCGGGTGCTTCTTCTGGTCTAACAAATTGTGGTATTTGTTGCATTTTACTCAACACCTTTCGGGCAATGGAAGGGGACATGGGTGATCCGCCATATTGTACTTCACGAATGGATTCAAGCAATTTCGTATTGATGTGATTTTTCAATATATAGCCAGAGGCGCCGGCACAAATAGAATCAAAAACCCGGTCATCATCTTCGAACACGGTTTGCATCAATACCTGGATTTGCGGAAACCCCTGCTTAATCAATTTGACTGCTTCAATACCGGTCATGCCGGGCATTTCTATATCCATTAAAACCACATCGGGATTTGATTCTTTGATGTCTTCTATAACATCCAGTACATGGCAATAAACGCCCACCACTTCGAACTCAGGTTCTGTTTGCAACAGCATTTTTATACTGTCCCTGATATTTTTATTATCGTCGAATATGGCTATGCGTAAACTCATGTTTTATAAATTTCAATTAAAATATTAAGTTATCATATCCCCAAATCAGGTGATAGGAAATTTAAGCAATACGGTTGTTCCTTGTCCTGGTTTTGTTGTAAAATGGATCGTTCCTTTCATATCGAAAGCACGTCGGTTCATGTTTTGTAAACCATTCCCTGCCAGTGAACTGGCAATTTTTGTGTTGATCTCTTTTTCATCAAAACCTATTCCATTGTCTTTGACCATTAATTCAATCTGCCCGTGGTTTGATTTAATGTTCACTTCAAGATGAGAGCAATTGGAATATTTTAATGCATTATTGATTGCTTCTTTAAAAATCAGGTAAAAATTCTTTCGTTGTTCCATTTGCATATTCACCTGCAGCATTCCGGGATCATAATTAAATTCAAAAAAAAGTCCTTTTGCCTGCAACAAAGGCCTGGCATAGGATTCCATCCGTTGAAGGATGATATTCATATTGTCGTTACGGGGATTGATAGCCCAAACGATATCATTCATTTCGGATATCATTTCGCTGGAAGTGGAACTGATCTTTTCTAAGGTGTCCTGCAAGTCATCCTGTTTTTCCTGGCTTTTATAAATCTTGGCAACCTGGCTGTAAATGGAAATACTGCTTAAAGTGGAACCCACATTATCATGCAGATCCTGTGCAATCTTATTGCGGATGGCCTGCCTTTCTAAAAGTTCGTTTATACGGTACCGGTATAGCCCGTAAATACCTGCAGCCGTTAACAAACCCAGTGCAACAAAAAACCACCAGCGTTCCCAAAATGGAGGATTAATATCGATACTGATAGAAGTAAACTCGTGGCTCCAATATCCTTTTTTGTTAGTGGCTCTGACTTTAAAAATATAATGACCTCCCTGCAGGTTGGAATAACTGGCATAATTTTTCTTTCCAGCCAGTATCCAATCGTCATCAAAACCTTCAAGCATATATGCATATTCTACGTCCCCACCTGAAAATTCCGGCGCTGCAAATTCTATGGTAAAATGATTTTGATTATATCTTAATGGAATAACATCTTTATATACCAGGTGACTATATGAAGTATTGAATAATTTGAAATCTGTGAAGTAAACTTGTGGTTGTTTGTTGTCTATAACAACTTCGGAAGGATGAAAAGAAATAAAATAATTGAGTCCTGCCAGGTACATACGGCCTTCATCATCTTTATAAATATTGCCACTTACTCCACCCGATTTTTCAAGGTCAGGTAATGAAAAACTGGAATAGCTTTTTGATTGCACATTGTATTGATGAAGGTTTCCATTACTTATCATCCATACGTTTTCATGTTCATCCAATTGCAATCCTTCCAGTAAGTTATGCGAGTTAGGCAGGTGATAGAATTTTTTTGATTTGATATCAAAAAAATTTAAACCTCCACCAAAAGTACTGACCCACAGATCTCCATTTTTTGTTTCAACAATATCAAAAATATTATTATTGCTGATTGACTGGCTGTTTGCGGGATTATGATTGTAATAATGAATCACCGGGGTAGAATTGTTAATCCATGAACCTAATCCTGCTTTTCCGGTTGCCAGCCAGATATGCCCTGATTTGGTTTTATAAATTTTTCTGAAAAGGTTATCGGCCATGTTGAATCTTTCAATGATATTTTCTGTTGAATCATGACGTGACACCCATTTTTTTGTGACCAGGTTATAATATGCAAGGAAATGACCATAAGGTGATACCATCAATACAGGCTGATCGTTAATGATTTCTTTTGCAATCGAAATGATCCGGGAATCAATAATATTAAATACAACCGGGTCCTGTTCTGTATTGGGTAATAAAGAAATTGTTTTGTTATTACTGTTAAATTCAAATAAAGAGAAGTCAGTTCCAAGGAATATGGTACCGTCATCGTCCTTAAATATTTTTGAAATTTTAAGTTGCCTTCCATTATAGGTTAAAGGCAGGTGATCTAATTCACCTTTTCCTTTTTTTTGAATGTATAAGCCATCGTTGGTGCCAATCCATAAATCATCATTTTCATCTTTAAAAAAATCATAAATGATGATGTTTTTATTATCTGGTGAAATAAAAGTTTGCACAAAGGGTTGCTGCAATGGATTGTAAATGCTGACACCTTTATTGGTTCCAATCCAGACTTTACCCGTACGGTCAACTAATATGCTATTGATTTGGTTATCGGCTAGACTTCCTTCCCGGGATACATCATGACGATAATTATAGAATTGTTTTTTTTGTGGATCATACACGGTAAGTCCAAAATATTTTCCTCCCATCCAGATTCTGCCTTTCCTGTCTTCTCCAAATGCCTGTATTTCATCGTTGGGAAATGAAAATTCATTATTATTTTTTTTGAAGATCATTTTTTTTTGGTCTGAAGGATTATAGCAGTATAAAACCTTATCCCATGAACCAAACCAAATATTATTCTTCCGGTCTTTAAATAGGGATGTTACCGTAACATGCGGTAAGTCGGCATACAAATCAAGGTAACGGTTATCCATATGGTAAGAAAGGGTGTTGGTATTTACTTTTAGCAATCCACCTCCCTGGCGGCCTACCCATAAACTATCAAACTGATCAAGGCATAAAGCCAGCGCATTGCTGGTACCTGCATTAACCGGTTGAATAAAACATTCCTTTTTTTTATCAAAGCGCAAAACCCTTTTGCCGCTGGTTGCCAGCCATAAATGATTCATCTTATCCTGTATCAGTGCATTGATAATATTTACAGGAATGGTGGTAGTATCACCTGGTATATTGGTATACTGTTTAAATTGTTCAGCAGGCTGCAAGCGATGATCATATTTTGTTAACCCACCATCTGCTGTAGCTATCCAGATGATTCCCTGTTCATCTTCCAAAAGATCAGTAATAATATTTCCAGAAATGGTTGAAGCATTATTAGGCTGATGCCGGAAAATGGTAAAATACTGTCCATCATACCGGTTCAGGCCCGACATAGTGCCAAACCATAAAAAACCATCCTGGTCTTTTAATATGGCATTGACCTGGTTATTTGAAAGCCCCGTATTATTATCGAGTTTGTAAAAATTATAATGCTCACTTTGCGCAAAAACAGGAAGCGCCTGTAACAGTAAAACTACCCAAATAAGAAAACGCATCACATCAT
>JAKFER010000079.1:0-6065 GCA_036675565.1 Chitinophagaceae bacterium | reverse complement strand
AAACCAGATTCTTCGCAGATCAATTATTACCAGGCCATCATGCGCCGGGTGCCGGATAGCCTTCGGGAAAGATTCAAAGAAATTTATGCAGAACGGGGTAAAATTTTAAGAGCATTACGGCCGAAGGGTAAAGAATTATTAAAATATAAATACCAGTGGTACATGCAGGACTACCTGGCATGTATAGCCGCAATCGATGAAAATGTTGGCCGGGTGCTTGATTACCTGGATGAAAACGATCTTACAAAAAATACATTGGTCATCTATACCAGTGACCAGGGTTTTTATTTGGGTGAAAACGGCTGGTTCGATAAAAGATTCATGTATGATGTTTCTATGCATACACCGTTGCTGGTGCGTTGGCCGGGACATATTCCAGCTAATTCAATAAACAAGTACCTGGTACAGAATATTGATTTTGCACCTACCATCCTGGGTTTTGGCGGTGTAAAAACGCCTGGCTGGATGCAGGGTATAAGCCTGGAAAACATCATGACCGGTAAACAGGAAAAACTTTCCCGCAAATACCTGTATTACCATTATTACGAGTATTCAAAAGATCATACGGTAATACCGCATTTGGGTATCCGGGGTGAACGATACAAGCTTATTTATTTTTACACAGTTAATGAATGGGAATTCTATGATCTGGAAAAAGACCCTGAAGAACAAAACAATCTTATCAATGATGCTTCACAGGAAACCAATATCATTCACTTGAAAAAGGAGTTAAAGAATCTGCAGCGTGAATATGATGATAAGGAGATTAGTTTTAATTAATCATCTGTTATCATCAAACAAAAAAAACCTGTAAGAATGAACTTAAAGGCTTATCAAAACAATGCATGAGAAAAAAGAGAAATCGGGGCACAGAGCAGTATCTATAACAAAAAAACCTGTAAGAATGAACTTACAGGCCTATCAAAACAATGCATGAGAAAAAAGAGCTGTAGGGGGAGGGATCGAACCTCCACGGAGCAGTTAGCTATAACACAAATCCCGGTGGTCAACCCCGGTCGGTCCCGACTTTCATCGGAATCGGCTCTATGTTACGTTTGTCCTGTTATCTCCACCCCCGAGACGAGAGGGCATGTCTGCCAAAAGTTTCATCACCCCACAGTATCAGGGTTTTTTATGCCCTGTTCAAATAACTTTGATAAGACAAATGTAAACAGAATCTGCCTTTCATTCCAAATTATTTAATATTTATTTTGAAATTATAGAAATTATTCAAATATTTGCTTCAATCATTAGAATTAATTCAAAAACATCTTTCAAAATGGCGGTTAAATTAAACCTGGACAAATTAGATCTACAGATTATTCAACAAATGTCGGAGAATGCCGGAATTTCTTATGCAGATTTAGGAAAACAACTTTTTGTTTCTGGCGGTACCATTCATGTACGGATTAAAAAACTGGAAGAAGCGGGTATTGTAAAAGGTACCAAACTTAATGTTGACCTCAAACATTTAGGATATGATGTTATTGCATTTTTGGGGATTTACCTGGAGAAAAGTTCACTTTACGACTCCGTTGCTAAAGAGTTGGAAAAGATACCTGAAATCGTCAGGCTAAATTATACAACCGGGAATTACAGCATGTTTGCCGAAATTGTTTGTAAAGACATTACCCAATTAAGAACCGTGCTGCATGATCAATTGCAAAAAATAAAAGGGATTGAGAGAACCGAAACTTTTATTTCACTTGAAGAAAGTTTTAGCCGCAATGTAAAAGTGCTTCAATCATGAACATGTTTTTAACATGAATTCTTTTGCACGGTTTTATTCATCCCTGGGATTGCTGATCCTGCTAAACCTGTTGATAAAGCCGGTATGGATATTTGCCATTGATCTGCAATTGCAGAATATTATTGGCACCCATGCTTATGGAAATTATTTTTCCATCTTTAACCTGGCTGTTGTTTTTAGTTTTCTTACCGATTGGGGTTTTACTATTTTCTTTAGTCGATCAGCTTCGGCTATGCCTGCAGTTTATATTAACCGGGCAAGCAGTTATGGAATTTTAAAAATCATTTTTGCTATTCTTTATACAGCTATTGTTTTTTTAGTGGCATGGGTTAGCGGTATTACAGATTGGATGATTGTTTCCCTGGTTGTATTGATCCAGGTACTTACTTCATTCTATTTGTTTTTACGGAGCATCATTACAGCTACGCAAAAATTTAAAACAGATGCTTGGTTATCAGTACTTGATAAATTATTAATGATACTGGTTTGCGGTACTTTTATTTATCTGCCGTTTGTGGCCGGTACAATCACACTTTATTCATTCTTAATCATACAGGTGTTATCGCTTTGTGCAGCGATGCTGGTTGCAATCATGGCCTTGTTTTATTTGAAATTATCTTTTTCTCCAATTACCAGGGCACATTTAAACAGCAACTTGTTTAAAGTTGCCTTCCCATTTGCTATGGTTGTTTTCCTGATGTCGGTTCATAACCGGGTAGATGCATTTTTATTGGAACGATTACATCCAAATGGAAATTATGAGGCAGGAATTTATGCCGCTGCTTACCGGTTGCTGGATGCATTCCTGATGCCTGGTAATTTGATAATCGCTTTTTTGTTACCATTTATCGCCAAAAAATTTGCAGAGAAACCGAACTTTTCAGCATTAATACTAAATGTTAGGCATTTTTTAATGATGTTAACGGCAGGTGTTATTTGCATTGGAATTTTACTGGCACCCTGGATACAAAATCTTTTGTACAATCATGATCCAATTTATGGTGCTGTTGTTTTACAATGGACATTATTGTCTATGAGTGGTTATACATTGATACAGGTTTATGGAACGATTTTGACTGCATCCGGGCAACTTCGTCATTTTGTAATGACCATTCTTTTTACTGTTGTACTCAATATAATACTGAACATGGTATTGATTCCGCATATGGGCGCAAAAGGTTCAGCAATTTCTGCTATCATCAGCCAGAATTTATGTGGAGTATATCTTGCTGTTGTGGTCAGCAGAAAATATGATTTGTCAATTGATATACGTTCCCTGATAATATATATTTTTTCCTTCCTAATTTATCTCGCAGAATTGCAAATCGGGTTGCATTGGCAAATAAATGAATGGCTGTTGATATTTTGTTGTGTGATTGCTGGGATACTGATTGTCCTTTTTTCAAAAACCCCCGATTGGCGTAATTCGCTGATCTCTTTAAAATACCCAGTAAATTAGCTACATGATAGAAAAAGATGTACCGCGATTACCAGATCTTGTTGACCTGCTAAATCATTGGTGGAAAAAAATACTTTTAGTTGTAGTATTGTTTACAGCTGTTGTTGCAATGATATTACTGATCAGGCCGAAAGAATATTTAGGTGTAACTACTGCATTGCCGGCTTCTGAATTTGCTTCTGATAAGGCTGGGATCTTTGGTGAAAATTTACAAACGCTTTATTCGGGTTTAGGTACACCAGACGTATTGGACAAGGTTGTGGGCACGGCAAAACTGGACACTTTATACGCAAGTATTGTAGATCAATTTGATCTTGTTAATAATTATGAGCTATCGGATAAAAAAAACGCCCGGCATAAAGCAATTGATCAATTGAAAGATGATACAAGAGTGATTAAAAGTGATTATGGCGAACTCAAAGTGAAGGTTTGGCACCAGTCACCTGCCATGGCGGCTAAATTATCCGTAGCATTTATGCAAGAATTGAAAAAAATGCATCAACTGGTTCAATTGGTCAATAATAAAAGAATACTTCAAAATATAGAACGATCATACCAGGAGAAATTAAAAGAATTATCTGTACTTGAAAGTGGAAGCGGTTTGAAACCCAATGATTCATTGCTTTACAATTCATCCACTGTTAAATTGGTACGTACCAATGCACTGGTTCAGCAACTTTCGGAATATGAAAAATTAATGAATCAATATAACCTGGTCATATCGACAGAACCTGAAGTACTGGTTGTTGTGGAGAATGCAGCAGTTCCGGTTAAGCACGACCGGCCGGATTATTTCATTACCATTTTGGCTACTATCATTTGCAGTTTTGTATTTGCATTCCTCGTGGTTCTGGCATTGGAAAAAAGAAGGATCAATAAATAGCATATATGCTGGCCAAAGAAAACCCATATATTTTTATTCTTGGAATGGTATTGTTGTTATTACCCTTCCTGGTAATCTTTGCCTTTACAGAAAATTATATTTACCTGGCCATTCCATTTGTTTTTATCCTGTTTTATTATGGATGGCAATCTCTTTCTTTAATATATCTTTTATTAATTGTATTGCTGCCATGGTCATCCGAAATTGGTTCAGGCAATTCCTTTTCCACTGATTTTCCGGATGAACCTTTTATGTTATTAGCTGCTGCTTTATTTATAGCGTTCCTCAGTTACACTAATGGGAAATTAAAATCAGTTGAATGGCATCATCCATTAATATGGCTGGTTGCTTTACATATTGTTTGGATCATTTTTACTGCCGCAGCTTCTACCCATTTTATAATTTCCATGAAATACATGTTGGCAAAGAGCTGGTATGTTATTGCATTTCTATTGTTCCCCCTGTTGATATTACAAAACAAGAAACAAATAAAATTAATGGTGCTTGTTTTATTTGGTTCCTTACTGGCTGTTACTTTAGTCATAATGACCAGGCATGCCAGTAATGATTTTTTATTTATTCATATCAATGACGCAGTAACGCCTTTTTTTAGAAATCATGTAAACTATTCAGCTATGTTGGTTTGTAGTTTACCTGTTGGTGTCGCTATGTTCCGTTTGGCATCACCGGGATCTGGTTATAAGAAATGGATTTCAGTTGCCATTTTGCTGATATTGGTAGCACTGATCCTTGCATTTTCCAGGGGTGCCTGGCTTGCTTTGCTAACAGGAATGGTTGCTTACCTGTTATTGAAAAGGAGAATATTGTGGCAAGCCTTTGTCGCTTTTGTTTTCATAACATTCGCGACGGTTTTTTGGCTAAAAACAAATGACCGGTATCTTGGTTTTGCACACGATTATAAAACGACCATTTTTCATACGGATTTCAGGGAACATATAACGGCGACCTACCAGCTAAAAGATGTTTCTACTGCAGAAAGATTTAACCGGTGGATCGCTGCTGTAAAAATGATTCCCGAAAATCCTTTGGTTGGCGTAGGGCCCGGAACCTTCAGCCGTAATTATAAACCCTATACAATACCGGCATTTAAAACCTGGGTAAGTGATAATAAAGAGCAATCAACCGTACACAATTATTTTTTATTGCTGATCACTGAACAGGGTTGGCCGGGTTTAATATTTTTTCTGCTTTTGCTGACTGCCATATTTTATTATGCGCAGCACCTATTTTACCGGTTACGTGATCCATTTTATAAAGAGATGGTAATGACTGTAAGCAGTATCATGGTGATGATTATAACCCTTAACTTTTTGAGTGATTTGATTGAGACGGATAAAATCGGGAGTTTGTTTTTTACTTGTATAGCTTTGCTGATCATTGCAGATCGACAGTTAAAGAACGGGTCAAAAAGTGATTTGCGTGATGTTTAATTATTTTACTTTTCTTCCCTTCCATTCATAGGTTCCAAATTGCCCGAGAAAACCAGCTGCAATAGTATACACAATATGCAATGGCTGGAAAAAGAAAAAATATTTCATCAGGTTTTGCTTTCTATAAAATTTTGCTACTGAATGTACAAAAGGCCATTCAATAATCGTTTTTGCAAACCAAAGTCCTGCCAGCAATAACCAATATTCATAATTCCACAATCCGGCAAAAAAAAGTATGGGGAAAAGCAGGTTGAAAAAATATACGATCAGCATAACGATAGTGATAGAGCCATTTTTATAGTAAGGTGCTTTGCTTGCCCATCGGATTCGCTGGTTAAAAAAAGTTTTCCATGTCTTCATTGGTGGCGTTGATACAATGGCATCCTTTGAAAGCAGGTAATGGATTTTTTGTTTATCCTTTTCCCAGATTTTATTCATCAGCAGCATATCATCACCCGATGCAATTTTATCCACACCACTGAAACCCCCAACTTCATGAAATGTTTTCCGGCTATATGCCAT
>JAKFER010000202.1:0-6076 GCA_036675565.1 Chitinophagaceae bacterium | reverse complement strand
GTGACCATACATGCAAATCATGCACCGCTTTAACACCGGGAATTTTTGCAATTTCCAATCGTAGTTCTTCCAGGTTTACATCACTTGGCGTACCTTCCAAAAGAACACCCACAGCATCTTTTAGCAGTATCCATGTGCGTGGTAAAATAAAAAGACCAATGCCTGCGGAAATTATAGGGTCGGCATACCACCATCCGGTAGTGAGCATAATAATAGCAGCTATAATTACTCCTACTGATGTGAGCATGTCGGAAAGCACTTCAAAATATGCACCTTTCATATTGAGACTTTCCTGCGAACCTTTGCGTAGGATAAGCATGCCAATGATGTTTATAATAAGACCTATACTGGCAACTATCAGCATGGTAGTACTTGAAACTTCAGGTGGGTTTTTAAAACGGAGGTAGGCTTCGTATAAAATGTATAACGAGATGCCGATTAACACAACCGCATTGGTAAGTGCAGCTAAAATTTCTGCCCGGTAATAACCATACGTTCGCCTGGGCGAAGCGGCCCGTTGTGTCATGTTGATGGCAAATAAAGCCAATGCCAGCCCGCCCACATCGGTCAACATGTGGGCTGCATCTGCCAACAGAGCAAGGCTTCCCGTTACGATGCCGCCAATTACTTCGGCTATTAAATAAGAGCCGGTTAATACCAGTACAATAATGAGATTTTTCTTGTTCTTACTTCCAGCCGAAATAGTATGACCACGACTTCCGCCCATAACAATGCTATTGCTTTACGTCCATGTAAATTTTGAAGTAAACATCTTAAAATTCAGGACAACTGCTTCTTGCCATGATGTTGATGGCATGCTTCCTGGCATCTTCTGCAGGCTTCAGCACACCGCTTGCAATGTTCATGGTCGTGCAGGCTGCACTCCTCTGCACAAATCCGGCAAGCTTCTTCACAAACAAGAAGATACTGGTGAGCGATTTCAGAATCTCTTAGCAATAGCTTGGCACCGAGGAAACAGATGTCAGCGCAATCCCTGACTAATTCAATACAATGCGCCATGGCTGCTACATCTTTTTCTTCAAGGCAGGCGGCCATACAGTGTTCACAGGCTAAAGCACATTCCAGTAAAGTATTGATTAGTTCTGAATGGGGATGGCCGGAATGGTGATGGGCTGGGTTTTGATTTTGCATGTTGTGTTTTTTAGTGATGACTGCTTTAGCTGCTATCAAAAAGCAGTCCAGCCCCGTATAGTTGAAAGTTCTATTAGCAGCCTAAGTGGTTTACAGAAGCAGCGGCAATAAACGTTGAGCAGCATGCAAAATTACATGGGGGCATTACCCTTTAGTTCGCTCTTTTTGTTGGATACATCCGGCGATAAATTAGTTGTCTTGTTTGGCATAATTATTTTACCTGAACCTATAAAACATATTTTTATGGACAACAAAAATCAAAATCAGGGTTCTTCAATGGACCAAAACCAACGAACCGGAGAACAGGGTATGGACAGCACACAAAGAGGCGGCAGCGACCAGCACCAGCATGCGGAACATCACAAGGAACAGGAGCATCATCAGCACAAAGAGCATCATGCCGGGTTTGACCCTAACCAGCCCGAGCAGCACAAAGAGCAAGAGCATCATCAGCATCCTGAACACCATGATGAAAAGGAACATCATAAAGGTGCGGGAGGTATGTAGCCTCATTATTGAAACAATAACCTGGCTATATGAACTGCCAGGTTTTTTTACACGAATCCTGAAACTTTAGTTGAGGTCTCTATGAAAGAAGAATTTGAAACCTCATTGTTCATTGCCTCACAATGAATTATTTCTCTACTTTCTCTCACCTTTTTGCATTTTCGATAATATCGCCTTTTACAAAAAGAACTGATTTTAAGATAGCCCTCCACTCCGGTTTTTCGAAGTAAGAATTCCAGGTCCATACCGAATGTTTCATTTTTTCCTGTTGTGTATTTTGCACCATAGCCTGGGCTTCTTTATCAGCTTCAATTGATATCCGTTATTCATACCAGCAAATGGCTCGGCTTCTTCAATTATCGAGGTAATCATGCGGGCAAAGGTTCTTGTCTCCTTAGAAAGTCTTATGGCGGTTCGTGATATTGATGAAATCCCATAAGTTTTTTGGTTCTAAGCAACGTCTCCCGTATGGGACATTGCCCTTCATTTTTTATTAAATTGAACATCCTGCATTTCCGATATATGGGTTTGGAATAAATGTATTTTTCTTCTGCTATGAAGTACTTTGCAGAACTGTGTATATAACCAATCGGTTTGATACATAGATACCGTATTTTACTTTTTCATGTGATCGTACCAGTTATAAATAATATCATAACCGTTTACTTTTTCAATCAGAGCTAACCAATGATAACAAGTTAAGGTGATAAAAAAACTACCAAAAGAAAATGGAATAGTTTGCTTTACCGGCATCAGATAAAATTAAATTATTGGACCCAAATTAACTGACACAACGTCCCCTGCCAGAGAAGTTGCTGAGAAACAAATTGAAATTATTTGACGCAACTTAATTGACACAATGGCCCCTTCGGGAGAGGTTGCTGAGAAACTACTTATAACAAGTGAAGGTGATAAAAAAGTACCAAAAAAAATGGAATAGTTTGCTTTACTGGCATCAGATAAATTGAAATTATTTGACGCAACTTAATTGACACATCGTCAACTTCGGGAGACGTTGCTGAGAAACTACTTATAACAAGTGAAGGTGATAAAAAAAGTACCAAAAGAAATTGAAATAGTTTGCTTTACCTACAACAGATAAATTTAAATTACCGCAAATTAATGAACGCAACGACCTCTATGGGAGACGTTGCTGAGAAACAATAATATCGTTTAAGCAAATAATGACTTTATTGCACTTTTGTTTTTCCCTGGGCAAAAACTTTTTTCCAGCGTTCAATGAAGACTGACTTTCACCTGTGAAGGCGGTCTGGAATATGTACGTTTTGATTTTCTTTTTTTACCCAACCAAAAATAGAAGCCTGTTATTGGCAGGCTTGCAACAATCAGTGCCACAAAAAAAAGTGCGATCCTGCCAGGCAAGCCAAAGATTGCTCCTGTATGAATATCATAGTTCATCCGCCTGATAAAATCCGCAGCTACATGGGCATCCTTGTACCTTCCCCACAAATAAGCGCCGGGAACTTCTTTGCCAGAATACTGATCAAAATAGCGGAAGTCAGATTTGTAAATCGTTTCTTTTTCCGGATTTGCTCTTACCAGGATTGAACCGTTTTTTACGGCTGGCAGTACAAACATGACAGTCGCATATTTCTGATAGAGTTCGGGCTGTATTTTATTCCAAACTAAATCGATGGCTGCTGACTTACCTGCCTTTAGTGTTGTGTCAGAAATGGGCGGATTTATTTTGATAATGGAATGATCTGCGCCTGCTGTTTTATAAACAAATCCGGAAAAACTCTCAAAGGCAAACATAAGACCCGTAAGTGCTGTAAAGATGACAATCCATGTAACATAAAAACCCAATACTTTATGCAGATCATAATTCAGTCGTTTGGGATGAGCACGCCACATGATTCGAAAGCCCTGCCTGGCTGTCCGCTTGTTCTTAGGCCACCACAGAATGATACCGCTGATCATCATGAAAATGAAAATAACGGTACTCCAACGGATGATATCGTGCCCAATAGGAATCAATAAGGTGCGGTGAAGCTGCAAAACAACACTTAAAAAGTCTTTTTCATTATTGCGCACTTTCAAAACTTCGCCACTATAAGGATTGATGAATACGGAATAAGTGTAGTCATCTTTTTTTGAAAACAGTACCATTACTGCCTTGTTTCTTGCGTCATAATAAATACGTTGGAGTGACTTACCGGGCAGACAATTTTCTGCAATCTGCTGTATTTGGGACGGCGGTAAAAAGGCCCCGCTTTCTTCTTTTACTGTTCGATACGGCTGCAGACTTTGCAGTTCAGGCGCAAAACAATTAATAGCGCCTGTTATGCCCAGGATAAAGACAATCAGTCCTGTTGAAAGGCCCAGCCATAAGTGCAACTTACCAAACCACTTTTTCCAATTCATGTCTTCTTTGTTTCTTAAATCAATAATCCCGGCATGCCGGGATTATTAGAATCATTGAATCAATAAAATTACAACTTTACATTCAGGGTCAGGCGGTAAGAAGCCCCTTTCCCTTTGGTGTAGCTGTCATTGAAAGTCCCATATTGAGAACGAGCCGTAAAGTAATCTTCATTCAACAGGTTTTCAACTCCTATATTAAGTGAAGTGCTTTCATTTAAATGATAACCAATAGATGAGTTGAAAATATTGTAAGGTCTCACTGGTGCTTTGTAAGGGTCATAGGAGCCACTGGTGTTTCTGGAAAAACGGTCTCTGCTCATAATGCCAGTGTATTGCAACAGCACATTCAATTTTCCTGGCCATACCGCATAATCTACATATCCTGTCATCTTTGGCGATGCTATTCGCTGACCAGGTAAATATTCATCTTTATCCCCTTTAAAGTTGCCATCATTATCAGCATCCAACTTGCCTTCCACATAGCTGTAGGATAAACCTGCCTGCAAATTTTTTAGCACCTGCATATCGGCAGCTAACTCGTAGCCATAAATTCGTTCAGGGGTTCTTACCACGACAAATACACCATTTTGGAATACACTATTAGCCCCAAGGCTTGATTTGCTGATATAACCTGTTGCTTCAAAGCGCAGCTTTTTGTACTTGCTGACAAAGCCAGCCTCGTAATTATCAATAATCACGGCTTCGGTATTAATCTTTGCGATTTCGTTCACTCTTGCAGAACGAAGTACAAGCCCAATATCAGATACGCTGAAGCCTTGTGAGAAACTTATATAAGGTGAAAAATAATCAGACAGGTTATAACGAAGACCGACATTTGACACCAGCGCATTATATTTCAGGTCACCCCCTTTTACATTCATAGAAGGAGTAACATCACCAGTAATTGTGTTCTTTGTAGGTAATGTGGCATATTCATCAACGCCAATATTGACCCTCTCATAGCGAACGCCGCCCTTCAGCACCAGTTTATCAAAAAAAGTAAACTTCGTTTGAACAAAGGGAGCCAGGTTGAACATATCCATTTCCGGTACCCAAATCCGTCCATCTACCAGGGGCTGTGAGGTCACATCGCGTTGCGCATCCAAACCATAAGTGAAATTGGCTTCAAGGTTATTCAACAACAATGGTGTATTTAACACGAAGCGAGCCCCGTTTTTCTTTGAAAGAATACGGGAAATACCACCATCAACAAATACTTCTGAGTAGAAAAAAATATTGTCTACACTTTGATAATACACATCCGCATCATAACGGGTATTTGCTATACCTGTATTCCCAGAAAGTTGCAGACTCAGGTTGTGATTGCCTCTAACACCCTGCGGTACACCTTTGCTTTCTCCTAATTTAGCAGTGGTCTTTTGGCCTGTATTATAATCACCATTAACGGTTACGTAATTTGTTGGTTGCCGGCTGCTGTAAAAATTATAGGTAGCCTGTATCTTATGATTTGGATTAAAATCATATTCAAGCTTAGTAAAAGCATTGTACGAATCCGTTTCGCCTAAACCATACACTGGCGGCAAAACATCGCCGTCAGCATCTTTGAATTCTCCAGTTTGTTCGTACACACCGCTTACTATATAACTGAACTTTCCTTTATTACCGTAAAGCATCTGGCTCAGGCGTCCACCCATGCTATTAGAGCCCTTTACCAATGAACCTGTTGTGCTTACTGAGGTTTGACTATCCAACAATTTGTTAGTCCGTGGATTTCGGGTAAAGTAGTTGATCAATCCTCCGGCAGCACCATTGCCATAAATAGCTGTAGCACCTTTTACTACTTCGATACGTTCAATTACTGCAGGATCCAGGGCACGAAGGTCCATAGCTCCATTGCGTAACGGCGTAGATTGTGGAATACCATCTACCATGATGAGCAAGCTGCGCCCACGCAGTGTTTGCCCAAAATTGCTGCTCAGACCTGTGCTGGGCGCAAGGCCAGGCACGCGGTTTTCCAGTATATCTCCCAGGTTTGAGGTGATGTTGATGTTTTGTTGCAACGTTTTTAATC
>JAKFER010000288.1:0-6095 GCA_036675565.1 Chitinophagaceae bacterium | reverse complement strand
CATTATACACGAATATATAAAATCAATTTTTGTAAGAAAATAATAGACCGCCCACTGAACTGCTTAATACCCGGGGCGGCCTATTTGACTGCTGCTATATGAGAAAACTATAATTGAATTTTTACCAAAGGTGAAAAGATACGATCTTCCACACCAGCTATTTTAAGACCTACACGGGCAAACACATAGTTCTGTGCTGGTGAAATAGCAGGAATGGCAACTGTCAATGCGATATTATTTGGATCAGTAATAGCAGCTCCACCAATCCCTGCAGTAGCAATATTATTACCCCCGGATACGAATTGCGTTTTATTAATATACAGCGTTATATTATCGATATCTTTTGCATCAGCTCCGGTTATAATTTTCTCCGCTTTGAAAGTAGCGTTCACACTACCACCGGATGCCGTAATCTGTGCTGCTTTGATCATGTAATAGGGAGTAACCTCAAGGTCTAAAACCTGGCTACCTTTCAAATTAATGCCAATCGAATCAGGGGCGCCGGCAGCAGTTCGTTTCCACATAAAAGGCCCCTGTCCGTTAGGAATGATCAGTTTATATTGACCATCAAAAAGGGCTGCAGAATAAGTGCCTTCCTGTGTAAAGGACGCCCCTATAGGTCCTACCTTGCCAAAGCCAAATTGGAATAATTGGAATGGAACCTGGTCCTTTTCCAATCCAAAACCCTCTCCGTTATAAACAAGCTTGCCGGAAAGAGTGGACGATGGTGCATCATAGTTATCCTTTTTGCAGGAAAACATAGTTGCACTACAGGCCAATAAAATAATATAATGAAGTTTAATTTTCATAACCGTTTATTTGATAGTGAATACTTATTGGTTGGGTTGCCTTACAATTTTTGGATTAGAGGCGATTATGTTATCATTAATGAAGCTGTAATAATTGCCTAATTGAAAACGATTAGATCCGGTAACTACAGCGGGAAGCTTTTCTTTGAATAACCATTTGCCATTATTTGGACTAGCGGGATCGTATACTTTGTACGGCCAAAGACCCCAGGGTTGTGTGCTTCTTTTTGTTGCTTTCCCGATATTACCAAGCAAATCTGTTAAGCTTGTAGAAGCGCCATCCCAAACAAGATGTGCAATTCTCCAACGTTTCATATCATATAAAATATGACCTTCAAAAGCAAGCTCAACCCTGCGTTCATGAACGATCCTGTCAAATGTAATATCACCTGCTGCTAATGGAGTCCGCAATCCCGCACGGGAGCGAACCTGGTTCATATATCCGGCAGCTAAATCTGGCTGACCCAATTCAAAGGCAGCTTCAGCAGCATTCAATAAAACTTCTGCAAAACGATAACGGATAAAAGCTACATCACTTCCTCTACCTCTTCTTCCTGAACCAACGGTTGGATCAAGCCACTTACGGATATAAAATCCACTTTGTGCCCTGAACTCTAAACCATTTACAGGACCATCTCTTCCTACTACCTGCACTTTGACAGTGGTACCTGGTAATTCTTTTAACTGCCCTGCTTCATCACTGGTCAGGATGCTGCCATCTGCTAATTGATAGCCTGCCCATATATCAACTCTTTTACCTTTGAAAACACCATTGGGAAGAAGCACCGTACCTGCTAACCTTGCATCTCTTCCTGCAAAAATATCTAGCGGATCAGTGTAATAAATGGGATTACCGGAACCATCTTTTGCAGGAATTGGTGCAAAGCTTCCATCTAATTTTTCAAAAGCTTCTACCAGGTTTAAAGAAGGATTTAAACGTCCCGCATCGGCACCTTCATCTGAAATAGAATAAGGCTGATCATTAATTGTATATCCATGTACTTTTCCTTCGCCTGCTTTAAAATCTTCTACAAGGATCGATTCCTGGTTCACACTACTTTTATCAAGAAAAATTGCCGCAAAATTATCTGAGAGATCAGGCAATACCTGGTATAATTTATATGCACCTGCGTTTCCGTTGATGATTTCCTGGGCCGCACTTAAAGCGATAGTATAATAATCATTTGCTTTACTTACCGGGATACCTACTTCGCCACCAGGAAGAGAAACTGCCGGCGTGCTGGCGCCATATTTTGCAATAGAGCCTGCATACAGGGCAGCTCTTGTTTTCATAGCTAATACGGCTGCTTTTGTCGCTCTTGTTTTTTGATTTACATCGGCAGGCAGTTGATTCTTGATGGCTTCGGCCTCGCTGATAACGAAATCATAGATATCAGATTCTTTTGCTCTCGGTACCTGTACCGCAGAAGCATCACCTTTAGCAGGATCGTATATTAAGGGTGAAGTAATGAGCGGAACGCCGCCAAATATTTTTACCATTTCAAAATAAAAATTAGCACGCAGAAATCTTGCTTCTGCCATAAACCTTTCTTTATCCGCAGCCGGTAGTTCAGTAGACGCACTATCCCTTTGAATAAAAAGGTTCAATTCGCGGATATAGGAGTAAGCCCTGTTCCAGTCCAGTTGCCATGCATCATAATTCCATCCTGTTCTTTGTACAATAAAATAGCTTCCATTCTCGGATGGGAAACTTTCACTAAAATCTGCAAATGTTCTCCAACCTGCTTCACCGTCATTTGAATAAGGTCTTTGCCATCCATCAAGGCTCGAAAAATCCATTTGCCTGTTATACAAATCACCTAATATGGAAAGCACCAGGGCGGGATCTGAAAAGGCTATATCATTTGGTATAATCTGGATAGGGGGAATATCCAGGAAATCACTGTCTTTCTTACAGCCTGCCATACCAGCCAGCAGAACCGTGATTATTGTTATTGATAATATTATCTTTTTCATTGCACTAATTTATCCTTGAATTAAATGTTTTATAAAGAAAGATTAATACCTATGTTAATCACCCTGTTTTGAGGAAACTGAAGTCCATTGTCATCTACCACTTCCGGATCAACGCCAAATTCTTTCAGGTTATCAAAAGAGAACAGGTTAAATGCATTCACATAAAATCTTGCTTTTTGTATTCTCAATCTTTGTATAATGCTGGACGGAAGCGTATAACCCAACTGTATTGTTCTTGCCCTGAACTGCGTTACATTATGCATCCAGAATGTTGAATTACGCTGACCGCTCTTTTCATAATTGCTATGACCAAAAGCAATATTGTAACGGTTTGCAGGATATTTACCGGGAATCCATTCGCTGTTGACATCATATGGATCTGCACGATGCCATCTGTCAGTAAATATGGTGTTTAAATTACCGTTGTTTTGAAAGGCCCACCTTGTTTCCCAGTTTTGAAACCAGGTATAACCGGATGCACCGGAAAAGTCAGCATTGAAATCAAAATTTTTATACACCAATCCCAGGGTAAATCCAAAATTGATATTAGGTTGCTGACCATAACCAAATCCTATCGGACGCTGATCATATCCGTCAATCTTATTATCGCCATTTAAATCCCTGTATATTAAATCACCCGGCAGTAAGGTTCTGTTCCCCTGCCCATCAATATCTACCGTATAATTATTGATCTGCTCTGCAGAAGCAAACTGACCATCGACGATATATCCCCATTCTATGCGGGAATATCTTTGTTCACCTGAATTACGATATTTATCCCAGGAGTTAAAGAAAATGGGATTATAGGAATCTAAAAATTTAGAACGGCTATATGATATATTACCGCCTGCATTAAATCTTATATCACCGATCCTGCCGTTATATGCCAACGACATTTCACCGCCATACTGTGCATCACTGTTAATGTTCTGAGGTGGCAAACTGTAACCAATCTCAATCGGAACAATAACATCGTTCTTACTACCCAGCAAGCCGGTACGTTTTCTATAGAAATAATCCATCGATCCTGATAGCTTTCCTTTGAACATGCTAAAGTCAAGACCTATATCTGTTATTTTACTTTTTAACCAACTGATATTGGTGATCGGGATACCCTTATCTCTTGAAACAGTTAATGCATTTCCATCTATGATAGCAGTACCCTGGTTGTAATTGTATCCTTCGAGGAAAGCATACGGAGCAACAATAGGATTATTGTTAGGATTATCATCACCCAGTTCCCCATAAGAGGCTCTTAGTTTCAGATCAGTCAACACATTTTTACTACCCAAAAGATTCTGCATAAATGGTTCATCGGTAATTCTCCATCCGGCTGATACACCCGGAAAATAACCAACACGGAAACCGGGAGCAAAAAGATATGATGCATCACGTCTTGCAGACGCTTCGAAGTAATAGCGGTTTAAATAATTGTAAGTAAAACGACCAATATAACCGATACGACTTTGTTTATCATCAGAATCCTGGTATTGATCCATCGTTGGAAAATATATCAGTGGAAGATTATTGGAAACAGGTGAAGCATGCAACCAGTTTCTGCGGCGATGTGTTTCTAATCTTTCTGCAACAAGCGTGGCACCAACGGTATGGCTGCCGAATGTGTTATTATAATTTACCTGGGCCTGTGCAGTAGTATTTATTTGTTTGATTTGCTCCCTTTCTCTCCAGGGATTAGTGCTGCCACCCGTTACCCTGTATTCTTCCGGTATTGTACCTGAAGCAGGAATATAAGTATAGGCTTTGTAAGTATACTCCTGATTATTTAATAAAAGATCGGCTACATAATAAGAAAACACACCCTTCACAGTCAGTCCTGTCACTTTGGGTATCTCCCATTCGGCATTGAAATTGGTTTGCAATACACGCCATTCAGATTTAAGAGCACCCGATATTTTTTCATTTAAAAATGCATAATTAGATTCAAGATGTTCGCCAAGATTGTTCAGATAAGCAGGGTTATCGTTTGCATAAGGTCTTTCTCTTGGCGTATTACGCAACACACCCAACCTGGCCAGGAAATAATCGTCACCACCCGGCACACCAGGGTTTTTTCTTGTTTCAACACGTCCGTTAACATCCATCCCGACTTTAAAACCCGTAGCTAATTTTGCTGTTACATTTGATTGAATATTTGACCGGTTAAACTTGTATTCATTTCCAAGCATAGAAGCCTGGTGAAGATTTGTTCCGGAAACATAATAATTAACTTTGTCTGATCCGCCATTGATGTTGATATTAACTGAATTCATAGGCGCTGAAGCACCAAGAATATAATCTCTCCAATCAAAACTTCTATATGCAGCGCCTGCACTTTCTCCCTGTTTATATTTTTCAAGTTCATCTTTAGTGATACCCGTACTTCCAAACCTGTTTAACTCGGCTTCAGCCCGGTAATACATATAATCGTAAGAGTTGTCAAGTACTTTTGGAAACCGAAACCAATCCTGCCACCCTGTATATGCATCTATGTTTACCGTATTACGACCTGTTGTACCTCTTTTAGTTGTTACTACTACAACACCGTTTGCAGCACGTACACCATAAATGGCAGCAGAAGCATCTTTTAGTACAGTAATACTTTCAATATCGTTCGGAGCAAGATTATTAAATTGTCCCGCATCCTGCTGAATGCCATCGATTACAAATAAAGGTGCGCCCATGTTTCGAATCTGGATATTTGCGCTTGCACCTGGCCGGCCATCCGGCATCCGGAATGTTACCCCTGGTAATTTTCCTGCAAGACCTGTACTAACTGTTGAGCCGCCATGTACACGGTCAAAATCCTTTGCCGTAATACTGGAAATAGCTCCCGTTAATGATTCTTTTTTCCGTGACCCATAGCCAATAACAACCACTTCTGATAAATCTTTATTCTCTCTTTGCAACGAGATCATAACACTTGTCTGATTACCTACTTTAACTTCTTCTGGGGCAAAGCCTACAGAGGAAAAGATCAAAGTCGATTTTGCGCCAGCAACGCTGATATTAAAAGCTCCGTCTGCTGTTGTCGTTGTAGCATTATTAGTACCTCTTTCAGAAACAGTAACATTGGCCATACCTGCGCCACTACTGTCCTTTACGGTACCGGTGACATTAACCTTACCGGGAGTTTGCGAAAAAACAGGATGCAGGAAGGAGAAAAGAAAGATAACCAATAAAAGAAGTTTTCTTTTTCGCCATAAGCTAATTGCGCCATACGCAATTTCATAAAGGAAATGCTTTGAAGATTTCATTTGGCAATCAATTGTTAGTTAATAAAGGTTGTAATCGTTTACATTGATTTAAACC
>JAKFER010000256.1:0-6181 GCA_036675565.1 Chitinophagaceae bacterium | reverse complement strand
TATTAAAAAATCACCACGCAAAATCATTCTTTTTAAATGCATAATTAATGTCTTTGTTTCTTTGAATTCTCTGTATTTCCTGTTACATTTATATACCGCTAAACTCCTTATCTCCTTTGCATTACCACGTCCTACTCCAGCGTGTAAACCTGATTTGAAATTTCCTTACAATTTTATTTATTAATGTAAATGCATACTAAAAAGGGAGCCCCGTTAAATTCTAATTCCCTGAAGGCAAAACATTAATTAAAATGCCCGCAAACCATCCAGGCAGTACCTTAAAATGAAGCAATTTTTTGACTATAGAACTACTGCAGTCCACCTTATAAGACTACCGGGTTATTTAACCCTTAAATCTGGGAAGATTTTTCTGGGCGTATTGAAGAATGTATGTTTTCTGTTTTTATTTCTTTTGGCTCATGCTAATAGCTTTGCCCAGTTTTCGGTAAATCAAATTTATCAGGATGAATCAGAATTCTCTTTTTCCAATTTAGATTTATGTGATTCTGTTGAAGGGAATATTGGAATAAATACACTTGATACTTTAACTGCTTTAAATTTTGACCATAATCATTTGTTTAAAGCAGTTAATAAAAGTAGGACTGAATTTTTCAGGAATACATTTTTACTGCTGCCGGATCCACCTGGAATAACAGTTGATTATAATTGTGATGGAACAGCCACTCTAACAGCTACAGGAATTGAACCCGGTGCTACAATTTTATGGAGTACGGGTGAAACAAATAATCCCATAAACATAACTGCTACCGGTACTTACACTGTTACTCAGACTTTGGATGGTAATACCAGCGAAGAAGGCAGCATTACGATTTCTGCCTTTAATGGACTAATTATCAAATTAACCCATAATAATGTTTTATGTTTTGGAGGAAATTCAGGAAGAATTGTAATTGAGCCACTCCAGGGAACGCCTCCATTTTCATATACTGTTATACCAGTTATTGGACCAGTAATAACAGGTACGATAAACAGCATTAATGATTTTTCTCGTATCGACGGATTAGTGGCTGGTACTTACCAGGTATCAGTAACTGATGGCAATGAATGTGTGTTTTCTGAAAGCAGGACGATCATCCAACCTGCTACGCCAATTAATGCAAGTATTACTGTCACGAATGCTGTTTGCAAAAACGACAAAAATGGTTCAGCAATAATTACGGCAATTGGAGGTACTCCTCCATATGTGTATAGCCTGGATGGAGGGAATTTCATTTCTGATTATGTATTTAATAACCTGTCTGCAGGAAACCATTCCATTATTGTAAGGGACAGGAATTTGTGCACCTTCACTGCAACATTTAATATTACTGAACCTGACGAAATTATTATAGATCCGGTTGTATCACCTGCATTTTGTACAAATGCAAATGGAAGGATTGAGGTTGAGGCTACAGGCGGAACACCACCTTATTCTTTTAGTGTATTTGATGGAGTTTTTCAATCAGCTAATATTTTTCAGGATTTAAGTGCAGGTTTTTATACTATTACAGTAAGAGATATTAACGGGTGTATAAATACTGCCAGTGTTGAAGTAGATCAGGCATTTTCAAATATTACGGTGTCTGCAACAGTTATTGATGCTAAATGCACATCAGCTACAGGCTCAATTGATGTGACCGTTTCAGGAGGGACTGCACCATACCAATTTTCCTGGACCGGACCTGGTGGATATAATTCCGGGGAAGAAGATCCTGCTAATATTTCATCTGGCTATTATGCTGTTGCGATAATTGATGCAAACGGATGCAGTTTTAACACTACAGTGTTTGTTCCACAAACAACATCGCAGATAACTTTTTTACCCAATATTACACCTGCCACATGCGAAGCAAGTAATGGAGCTATAAGTCTCACAGTTAATAACGGAACCGCTCCTTATGCATTTTCATGGACAGGTCCCAATGGATTTTCATCCACTGATCAAAATATCAATAACCTGGTAAGTGGGGATTATTTTCTGAGTTTTTCAGACGTTAATGGATGTACATCAACAGGCAGCTTTACTATACCAAAAACATCTACAATATTAGAAATCGAATCTGTTGTGAACAATGAATATTGTTCGGCTGGTAACGGTTCCATTGAATTAAATATTTCTAATGGCACTGCACCATATACTTTTTTTTGGTTTGGTCCTGATGGTTTTACTTCAATTGATAAAGATTTAAATCAACTTAGTTCAGGATTTTATCTCGCTATAGTTACTGATCAGAATGGATGCACTGGTGCAGAAGCGGTAAATATTGAAAATTTGCCAACCAATATTGCAGTAACCTCCGTTGTAACGGATGCAAATTGTTCGGGAAGTAATGGAGCAATAGAGATCACTGTTAGTGGGGGTGAAGCACCTTTTGAATATTTATGGACCGGTCCTAATGGTTTTACATCCACACAACAAAATATTTCCGGGATTCCAGCAGGTGAGTACAATATAATTATAACGGATAAGAATAGTTGTAATTATTCAACCTGGATCAGTGTTTTGCAAATACCTTCTGCCATATCGGTTACAGCAGCTATTACCCAGCCTGTTTGTTCAGCGGCGAATGGTGCCATTGATATTACTGTAAATAATGGTACCGCACCATACACCTACGCGTGGACGGGACCGGGCGGTTATACTTTTAATAATGAAGATCCCAGTGGCATAGTTCCTGGTTTTTATACGCTCCGGATCACTGACCGGTATGGTTGCAGTTTTAATGGCAGGTATTTCCTGCTGCCTATTATTAATACTATTACTGTTACCGAAGATATTACTCCAGCCAACTGTATTGCAAATAATGGAGCGATAAGTCTTTCGGTTAATGGAGGTAATGAACCCTATATATACTCGTGGACAGGTCCGGACGGCTTCACTTCTTCCCATCAAAATATTACGGATCTTTTTGAAGGTAATTATCAAATCAGAATTACGGATGTTAACGGATGTTATGTTAACCGTTCCTTCGTTGTTCCGCAAATACCTTCCAATATCACCGCATCAACTTCAATCATAAATCCTAATTGTACTGCAAATAATGGCGCTATTGATTTAACTGTTTCAGGAGGTTTTCCACCTTTTAATTATTCCTGGACTGGCCCTGGAGGATATACTTTTGCTGGTGAAGATCCAACTGGTCTTTTTTGGGGAGAGTATTTTATTACAATTACGGATAGATATGGGTGCAGTTATTTTTCTATTGTAACGCTGGAGAAGGCAGCTGAAACAATGTCTGTTGTTGCATCTGTTACAAATGTTGACTGCAATAGCATAGATGGAGCTATAGATATCACTGTTACGGGTGGTTCGTCTCCATTTATTTATGCATGGAATTCTGTTAATGGCTTCACATCTGCAAACGAAGATCTTTCAGGGCTTGTTCCCGATACTTATACCGTGCTCGTTACGGATGCAAATGGGTGTACTGCATCAACTTCTGTTAATATGAGAGGCGGCATCTCACCATTTACAATATCTGCAACGATGATTTCTGCATCCTGTAAGGCAAATGATGGCTCAATTGATTTAACATTAATCGGCGGGGCTGCACCTATTATTTATAATTGGACCGGACCTTATGGATATACATTTAACGGGCAGGATCCAACCGGTATCGGTGGGGGTACATATACAGTAGTGGTAACGGATGCTAATAATTGCAAAATCAGTTTGCCGGTTGTGGTAAACCAGTTAAACTCAACACTGGCTCCTTCTTGGAGTGTAGTTGATGCATTATGTTCACCCAATACTGGATCAATAAATTTAGGTGTGGTAGGAGGTGACCGGCCTTATACATACGCATGGAGCAATGGTGCCACAACCCAGGATCTTAATAATATTTCTCCTGGATTATATACTGTGATCATTACAGACGCTAAAGAATGTCGTTTGAGAATTGATGATATTGAGGTTGGAATCTCTGGAACAGTATTAGATGCTGAGGTAACAGTAAATGAAATTGCCTGTGGTCAATCGGTAGGGTCCATATCGATTGATGTTTTAGAAGGTACATCTCCTTTTTCTTATAGCATTGATGGCGGTCTTAATTTTCAAAACAACAAAAATTTCAATAATCTTACTTCAGGACAATACAATGTAGTTATAAGAGATGCAAATGATTGCACACTTGATACAACAGTCATAATAAACGATGCCCCGCCAACTATTATTCCATTATTTAACCCGGTTGCTTCTTTATGTGAAGGAAGCACTGCTCCGGTTTTACCAGCAAGATCTTTAAACAACATTCCGGGCACCTGGTCTCCAGCAGCAATAAATACAAGTATTCCTGGCACTTTTGTATATACTTTTACTCCAAATGGAAATCAATGTGTGGCGACTACTACATTGAGTATTACCATAAATGCCATCACATCAAGTACAACTGATTTGTCTGTTTGCGCATCTGCGTTGCCGTATCAATGGAATGGTCAGTCTTACAATGGAGCAGGGACTTATGATGTAACCCTCGTGAGTGCATTGGGTTGTGATTCTGTTGCCACATTAAATCTAACGATTAACCCGGATGTAACTTCCGTTACAAATATAGCCGTGTGTGCATCTGCGTTGCCGTATCAATGGAATGGTCAGTCTTATAATGCGCCAGGGAGTTATGATGTAACCCTCGTGAGTGCATTGGGTTGTGATTCTGTTGCCACATTAAATCTAACGATTAACCCGGATGCAACTTCCGTTACAAATATAGCCGTGTGTGCATCTGCGTTGCCGTATCAATGGAACGGTCAGTCTTATAATGCGGCAGGAAGTTATGATGTAACATTGACGAGTGCATTGGGTTGTGATTCTGTAGCGACATTAATTCTGACGGTTAATCCCGATGTAACATCGATAACAAATATTTCGGTTTGTTCTTCCGCATTACCATATCAGTGGAACGGTCAGAGTTTTAATGCGGCAGGAAGTTATGATGTAACACTGACAAGTGCTTTGGGTTGTGATTCAGTTGCCACATTGAATCTTACCGTAAATTCCGATGTAACATCCATAACAAATACTTCAATTTGTTCTTCTGATTTACCATATCAATGGAACGGTCAGAGTTACAATTCTTCAGGGAGTTATGATGTAACATTGACGAGTGCTTTGGGTTGTGACTCGGTAGCCACATTAAATCTTACCGTAAACCCTGATGTAACTTCTATAACAAATATTTCGGTTTGTTCTTCCGCATTACCATATCAGTGGAACGGTCAGAGTTTTAATGCGGCAGGAAGTTATGATGTAACATTGACGAGTGCTTTGGGTTGTGACTCGGTTGCGACATTAAATCTGACGGTTAATCCCGATGTAACATCTTTAACAAATACTTCGGTATGTTCCAACGCATTACCATATCAGTGGAATGGTCAGAGTTATAATGCGGCAGGAAGTTATGATGTAACATTGACGAGTGCATTGGGTTGTGACTCGTTAGCGACATTGAACCTTACCGTAAACCCCGATGTAACATCCATAACAAATATTGCAATTTGTTCTTCTGATTTACCATATCAATGGAATGGTCAGTCTTATAATGCGCCTGGGAGTTATGATGTAACATTGACGAGTGCATTGGGTTGTGATTCTGTTGCCACATTAAATCTAACGATTAACCCGGATGCAACTTCCGTTACAAATATAGCCGTGTGTGCATCTGCGTTGCCGTATCAATGGAATGGTCAGTCTTATAATGCGCCAGGGAGTTATGATGTAACATTGACGAGTGCTTTGGGTTGTGATTCGGTTGCGAAATTGAATCTTACTATAAACCCGGATGTAACATCCATAACAAACACTTCGGTTTGTTCATCCGCATTACCATACCAATGGAACGGTCAGAGCTATAATGCAGCAGGAAGTTATGATGTAACACTGACAAGTGTTTTGGGTTGCGATTCTGTAGCGACATTGAAACTTACTGTAAACCCCGATGTAACATCTATAACAAATATTTCGGTTTGTTCTTCCGCATTACCATATCAATGGAACGGACAAAACATCACGCAGGCAGGAACGTTTACAGCAACACTTACTGCAGCATCCGGTTGTGATTCTGTTGCGACTTTGAATTTAACAGTCAACCAGAATGTCACATCAACGACCGATGTTGCAATCTGTACCGCGCAATTGCCATATCAATGGAACGGACAAAGTATTACACAAGCGGGAACCTATACA
>JAKFER010000194.1:0-33748 GCA_036675565.1 Chitinophagaceae bacterium | reverse complement strand
TTCCTGATATTTTTCTCTTCTGTCTAACCGTTGTAAATCTTCCGGGACGAGGTTGAATTTGCTATCGTTCATAAGTGCGGAAATTCCAACTTCCGATTTGTACTTTTCATAATCAGAATATACACTTTTGAAATAATCCTCGGCTCTACCAGGTACATAGTTCTGAGGCTCCGGATAAGAGGTTATTACACCTTCAAAATTTCGCAACACCACTTTGTCTGCACTTTGAGAAATAAGATAATTCGGTTGAAGAGCAATCTTTTCCCCTCCTCCAGGACTATCGACGACAAAGGTTGGGACTGCGTTTTTTATTGTAAGTATGAAAAACAATAAAAAACTGAAACCGCACCTGGTGAATTCAACAAACATCGGGTTACGAAACCTAAGCGCCCGGTACAAATTCGTTTGCAATAAAGACATCAGCATACAATCTTCGGATCATGAATTTATTGTTAAGCTGCCATTGATAAAAGAAATACAGGAACATGCTTAATGCCATTATAATAGAAGATGAAAAGCCCGCTATGGAAGCACTGGTAAATAATTTATCAGAAGTTACACCCAGGGTAAATGTAAAGGCACGTTTGCATTCAGTTGAAGAAAGTATCCAATATTTTTCAGGTGAAGCAGATGCTGATATCATTTTCAGTGATGTCCAGCTTTCTGATGGATTATCATTTGATATTTTTTCTGCCATTCATGTGAACATCCCTGTTATATTTATTACAGGATATGATGAATTTATGCTGCAGGCTTTTGAAACTAACGGTATCGATTACCTGTTAAAGCCGGTAGATAAGGATCTTTTAGAAAAAGCCCTTATGAAATTCCGCAACCTGCAACAGCACTTTTCGCACACACAACATGAAATAGATAAGCTCAATGGCTATCTTAACCAGCATGGTAAAAAACGGGTGCTAGTAAAAAATGGAAATGAATACATACCTCTGCGGGTGGAAGACATCTCCCTTTTTTACACAGAAAATAAAATTGTTTTTGCTATTGACAAACAGGGGAAAAAATTCCAGGCTGATAAAAAGTTAAGTGACCTGGAGGCAGAAATGGATCCTTCGGTTTTCTTCAGGGCCAATCGGCAATACCTGGTAAATATAAATTTTGTAAAAGGATTCAAAGCATATGAAAGAGTAAAGATTTTACTTGATCTTTCTATTTCCATAAACGGGCACCAGATTATTATCAGCCAGGAAACAGCACCGCAGTTTCGAAGATGGATTAACGAATTTTGATGCACCAACATAAAAAAAAGAGCCCCGTTAAATACCGGGGCTCTTAAATTTCTTTTATCATCTGTTAACCTTTTTTCATTTTGCTGTTTAGATTCAGGTTACCATATGGATCTGCCTGAACATTGAACCAGTTGTTTTCGTCCTGCAGAACAACAAAATAATAAAGATATGATCCTGAACTTAACTCTGTAACACCAAATATTTCTTTGTCTTTATATTGTTCTTTAACTTTTGTTTGGATAAATGGAGGCAATTCTTTCTCGCTGTAATAACGGATCGTCTGCAGAACATTTCCCTTTTTATCATACCTGATCTGCGTATCGATTCCATTGCATTTAAAACGTGCAGAGATAATTTTTCCGGATTCATACCAGCTTACATTTTTTGCATCTCCAAAGGATTCGTTAAATGCTTTCAGCACTTTTTCATTGATTGCGGGGTTGGGATCGCTGCCAAAACAAATAACACTGAATAATAAGGCCAGGGGAAATAATAACTTTTTCATGATTATAGTTTTTGAATGAATGATTCGGTTTCTGATTTAAAATTAGTGCGCCGGATAGCATCCTAAAAGCCATTATACTCAGGCGGTAAGAATATTTTTGCCCTGTTTAAACCAAGCATTTAATAACAGATGCTGAAGCAGGATAATCCATATCTGAAATATTATTTTCACCCTGTGAACCATGATTTCAGGATGTTACATTTGCCCGGTTAAGCTATTGTTAAAGTGGATGATCCCTGAATGAGTGGTAAAAAAGTGGGGTTCTATCTAAAATATCCATTCTAACGTTGATGATTAAACTAAATTAATTTTTATTCTAAAATAATCAATCCCGGATCTCGATCAATCAATAGCATAAAGCTTTTACAACGTTATAATCAGGTTGGTTTAATTTAGCAGGAGCCAAACTATAATATATGATGCCAATTCCTAGATTTATCCTTTGTGCGCTGGTCATCCTGTATTGAGGCAAAAAATTATCTTTCTATGGTGATATTATAGCTTACCGTTCTGGTTTAGGCCAAGCATGGGTTGGGCTGATCCTTTTATCTACGGTTACTTCATTACCTGAATTAATGGTTGGCATCAGCTCTTCGGCTATTGTTCAATCTGCAGACCTGGCTGTGAGTGATGTACTGGGAAGTTGTGCGTTTAACCTTGGACTATTAGCCATATTGGACACATTTATGCCCAAACAAGCAGATCTTTTCAGCACGGCATCACAAAAGCATGTATTGTCTGCCTTAATGGGTATTATAATGGTAGCCATGGCTGGTATTGGCATTTTTTTACCCGACGAAATGAGTATCATCCCATTTATAGGAATAACAAGTATTTTATTTGTAGTGATCTATTTATGGAGCATCAGGTTACTGTATTTATATGATAGAAAAACTGCTGTTATTGAAACAATTGATGCAAAACAGGATGAGGGGGGCATTTCATTAAAAAAAGCAATTCAGTATTTTATATTTTTTGCAGTTATAACAGTAGGTGCGGCATTGTTTCTACCCTATTTAGCCGACCAGATAGCAGAGATGACAAATTTGGGAAAATCATTTGTCGGAACATTATTCTTAGCAACTTCCACTTCATTACCTGAAATTGCGGTATCCATTGCCGCAGTCAGAATGGGCTCACTGGACCTTGCTGTTGGCAATCTTTTTGGCAGTAGTATTTTCAATATTGTTATTCTTTCGGTGGATGATATCTTTTATACAAAAGGAAAGCTTTTAAAAGATGCATCGGACGCAAACCTGATTTCCATATTTGCTGTCATCATTATGTCGGCAATTGCCATTGTTGGTTTAACTTACCGATCCGGTAATAAACGCTATAAACTTGCCTGGGATTCTGCCCTGATCTTTTTAGTATATATTGTAAATCTTATTATTTTATACAGGTTAACTTCTTTATAATGAATTGGCACCAGCAAGAAACTGAGAAAATTTATGAAGCCACCGGTTCCGCAGCAAAAGGATTATCCCAGGACCAAGCTGAAAAAAAATTAAAGGAAGTTGGTGAAAATGTACTGGCTGAAAAAAAGAAGCAACCAGCCTGGATGCTTTTCCTGCACCAGTTCAAAGACTTCATGATACTGGTACTTATTGCTGCCGCCATTATTTCAGGATTGGTTGGTGAGTTAACAGATACGATCATTATTTTGATCATTGTTTTGCTGAATGCCATCGTTGGTTTTGTACAGGAGTATCGTGCGGAAAAGGCGATGGAAGCATTAAAACAATTAGCGACTCCCAATGCAAACGTCATCAGGGATGGACGACAGGTAAATATTTCTTCCACCAAACTGGTGCCGGGCGATTTAATCTTACTTGAAGCAGGTGTATTAATTCCTGCGGACATCAGGTTAACCGAAGTACACTCTTTACGCATTGAAGAATCTTCCCTCACCGGCGAATCAGTTGCAGTAGATAAAATTTCCACCGTTATTGAAGAAGGTGATATTCCACTGGGTGACCGGTTCAATATGGCATACAAAGGAACCAGCGTTACAAACGGAAGAGGCTCTGGAATTGTAATTGGAACAGGAATGAAAACGGAGATCGGCAAAATTGCCGGTATGTTGCAGGAAGACAGGATAAGTTCTCCATTACAAATGCGCATGGCTGATTTCAGCAAGAAGATCTCTTACCTTATTTTAATTATTTGTGTTGTTTTATTTGGCGTCGGCATATTGCGTGGAGAAGAGCCGATGCAGATGTTACTGGTTGCCATATCCCTGGCAGTTGCTGCTATACCCGAAGCACTCCCCGCACTGATAACTATTGCCTTAGCGAAAGGCGCTAACAGGCTGGTCAGGAAAAATGCATTGATGCGTAAATTACCCGCAGTAGAAACATTGGGCTCGGTTACTTTCATTTGTACCGATAAAACAGGAACACTTACACAGAATAAAATGAAAGTTGTTGAAGTTTTCCCGGCAGAAGATCTTCCGGAAATAGATAATGAAATTTCATTTTTTCATTTGGCCATGTCTTTGAATCATGATGCGGTATTTACAGGAGATGGAGAATGGCAGGGAGATCCGACAGAAATTGCTTTGGTAGAATATACTGAAGAAGAATTTGGCAATAAAGAAGGGTTAGAAAAAATAATTAAAAAATATCCGAGAGAAGCAGAATTGCCTTTCGATTCTGACCGCAAGTCAATGACGACTATTCATAAGTTTAATGATCAATACATCGCAATTGTAAAAGGTGCCACAGAAAATATCGCTGATATTTTAACACCAGGTCACAGACATGAAAACATCAGGGAACAAAACCTCAAATTAGCATCCAATGGCATCCGGGTTTTGGCTTATGGATATCGTTTCCTGGATGAAATTCCAGAGCCATTTACCTATGAAGCAGTAGAAAAAGATCTGAAGTTTGCTGGTTTGGTTGGGATGATCGATCCACCGCGTGAAGAAGCCAAACAGGCCATTAAAGAATGCCAAACTGCAGGCATTCATTCTGTAATGATCACAGGTGATCACAAAGAAACCGCTTCAGCCATTGCAAAAGAATTAGGCATATTATCCAGGAATGATCTTGTGGTAACTGGTAATGAATTAGCAAAAATGAGTGAAGAAGTACTGGATGAAAAAGTAGAAAACATTCGTGTGTATGCAAGGGTATCTCCAGAACAAAAATTAAATATTGTAAAATCACTACAACGTAAAAATCATTTTGTAGCTATGACGGGTGATGGAGTGAATGATGCTCCTTCTTTAAAAAGAGCCAATATTGGCATTGCCATGGGTATTACGGGAACAGATGTAAGTAAGCAGGCATCTGATATGATTTTGCTTGATGACAATTTTGCCACCATTGTGAAAGCGGTTAAAGAAGGCCGGCGCATTTATGATAATATCCGCAAGTTTGTAAAATATATCATGACCTGTAATGGGGCCGAAATACTGACCATTTTTATGGCGCCTTTTCTTGGGTTACCTATTCCATTATTACCGATCCATATATTATGGATCAACCTGGTAACGGATGGATTACCAGGATTGACCTTATCATCCGAAAAAGCTGAAAAAGATATTATGCAAAGGCCACCAAGGAAAACAGACGAGAGCCTGTTTGCCGGAGGCACTACAATACATATTATTTGGGTGGGCATATTAATGGCTGCCATTACTTTAGGCACACAGGCATGGTCAATACAAAATGCCGAAACCCATTGGCAAACGATGGTGTTTACGGTTTTATCATTATCTCAATTAGGACATGTTTTCGCTATTCGGAGCGATCATGAATTTATTTACAAAAAAGGTATCTTTTCAAATATGCCATTGCTCATTGCGGTCATCATCACTTTTATTTTACAACTTGGCGTTATATACCTGCCATTTGCCAATACAATATTTAAAACACAACCCTTAACGTTAAATGAATTATTGATTTGCATTGGGCTATCAGCCATTGTATTTCATGCAGTGGAAGCGGAAAAATGGGTGAAAAAAATAAGGAGAAGGAAAAGGAATCAATCATTCAAACCTTTAGATTGATTTCAAAATATCTGCCTTTTCAAACTAAAATTAAAAATTTTCCCTGACCGTTGGCCAAAGGATCAAAATCCTTATTTTTGCAACCCTTAAGGGGAATTAGCTCAGTTGGTAGAGCGCTTGCATGGCATGCAAGAGGTCAGCGGTTCGACCCCGCTATTCTCCACAATATTTAAAGCCACTCAATGTGGCTTTTCGTATGTATTATATCTAATGTTTAAATAACAATAACTGATCGACATTTGATGTATACACTAATATTAAAAAAACATTAAACCAGCCAGGTAACATCTTCAGCATCCAGTTTAGCTACAAATTCCTGCGCTACATTTTGTCCTGTATCAACCATGTTCCGCATTTCTGTTGGATTAAATACCAATCCGCCGGGACCACCACCTAATGGTGTGTCTGGTTTGATGATAAACAGTTTTACCCCATGAACAGATTCAAGTGGATTCTGCGGACCTTCTATATTAAAATAATGATTGATCATATCTGTCGAAATTCCATCATCTTTCATTTTCTGCTTTACCGCATGGATATATTTCAATGCTTTTGTATGTTGCTCCATAGCAAGGACATCATTTTTTTGAACATCCTCACTCATCATACTGATGGCTCTTTCAAGAATAGGAAATAATGTTTGATATTCCGTTTCCACTTCATCCGAACCAGTGGAAAGCAGAATGCAAAATACTTCGGTTGCCCCCTGGTCAATGGCCATTTGTATACCCGCATATTCCCTGACACCACCATCTACATACTGGTAATTTTTTTCTTTACCCTGTGTGTAGTTAAAATCAATTTTCACAGGAGTCATAAATACCGGTTGACAAGCAGAACCCAAAATGGCTAGCCGCATATGTTCTGCATCCTGAATGGTTTTTAATTTATAGGTTGAAACAGGAGAAGGCGTTTTATTGGTTGTATAAACAACAACGCCCTGCGTTTGAAGACAGGTGTTTACCAGGTAGATGTCCGTACCCGATGCTGTTATTTGCTGGTAACGGTCATCATTCATATGCTCCTTTATCAATTGCCACAATGGTTCAACGGTATAAATGGATTTTTGATTTAACCGGTCTCCGATTCGGTGCGTTGTAACAATTTTTTCAGTTGTCTGCGACGTATAAATTTCTTCCAGTAAATCAATTTCCTTTGTTGCTGCTAATGGAGATATAAGAGCACCAGTGCTTGTACCCACAATCATGTCGAAATGTAAAGTTGGAAACAGGAAACGAAGACGTTGCAGGATACCAACTGCAAAAGCACCCTTAGATCCCCCTCCACTTATTACCAATGCACGTTTCATCAGTTTTATTTTTGTAGATGATTTTAGTTCGGAAATGTTTCTTTTGGCTGCTTCACTTTTGACAAGCGAAATGAGATCCCTGATTGTATCCACCAATGATTCAAACGATAATCACGATGTGCCATTAAACTAACCACCAGTTTATTTAAAAGATCCAGGTTAATACCTGCTCCTGCCAGTCTTTGTTCATCGGTACCCCATAAATGATCCAGGTTGAGGTGTACATTCCCGATTGAACCGAAATAACCTCCTTTGAATTCGGTAAGCTTTAACGAGATGGTTGGCCCCAATAAACCATGAATATCACTGTTTGCATAAAACCCACCAGCAACCATTCCGCCTCTCAATGTATGTTCAACCAGCGTAACCTGTGGCACTAACTGCAACCCACCAACGAAAATATCAGGTGCAGGTTTCTTATAGGTGATCATGCCGGAATGCAATCGCAGGTGCATAATAAATTCATTAGGAAATTCAGTTTGCGCGGAAGTATAAATACTGGTAATAATGAGGAAACTCAAAAGACATCCTTTCTTAATCAGGAGTGCCATACGCCGGTTATAACATTCACGTAAAAAAGACATAAGCTTTTATTAATAGTGAACAGTAATTAAATATAATAATTTATTTTTTTTATTAAGAATAGAAGATTATACCTCGACAATAAAAACGTTTATACATAGCCGCTATAAGTTCAGAATGGCAAATGCAATTAAAGCTGCTAAAAAAATGACACCATACCCGATGAAAATATGTTTTCTAAGTAGTTTGCTGCCAGCCCAAAGTGCGATGCCTATTTTTACCAGTGTGTTTGAAATTGTAGCCAATAAAATAGCATTTTGAGCAACCTGCATGTTTAAACTGACGTTGGTTAATTTAGATACTGAAATAGTGATTGCATCAATGTCCGTAAGACCGGCGATCACACTCGTAATCAGAATGCCGCTATTACCAAAATACTCACTGGTATAACTCACTAAGAGAAGGATCAAAGTATAAATGAATCCAAAAGTAATGGCACTCTGCATATCCAGCGGCTTACTCCCCGGCAACGAAGCATCTATTTTCTGGGTGCTTACCTGTTTTTTGTAAAAGTAAAAAGTAATGCTAATGGCCGCCAGGAAAATGATCCCTATTGGTATCAATAAATCCTGCAACAATGTTTTATTAAAAATATAAACCCATAAAAGAACCCTGATAACCATGATGGATGATGCAGCTAATATAGCGGCTGCGCAATTGATTGACAGGGCTGGCAACTCTTTGCTTTTTTTCGCAAACACCCAGGTTACCATGGTACTGGAAACGAGTCCACCAACAATCCCCGTAAGTAAAATGCCCCTGTTTGCTCCCAGGAATTTCATCAGCAGGTATCCTAAGAAACCAAGACCGGAAATAAGCAATATAACCCACCCGATCTCTCTTGGATTAAGAACATCAAAGGGGCCCATTGCTTCATCAGGAAGAAAAGGGAATATCAATAATGCTGCAACGATAAAACGGATAAAATCATACATCTCCTGTTGGGTGATCTTACCAACGATATATTTAAACTTAACCTTTGCCGATAATAACACGACAACTATAACGGTAATGACTAAGCTAAGCTCTATATATCCTAAAAAACTAAGCGATCCAAGGAAAAAAGCAATCAAAGCAGAAAATTCAGTGGTTCCTCCGATATCTCCCTTATAAGAAGTTATCCAATAAGAAATACCGATAAAAATTATAACGGCCAACAGTATACCAGCATACACCCAGGGCGACAACAGGTAATTCATCATAACACCGATAAAACCTAAAAGAACGACAAATGTAAAAGTGCGAATGCCGGCAAAACTTTGAATCTTATTACTAACTGAAGAATACTCTCTTTCGAGGCCGATGAGAAAACCAATACCAACGGCAACGAATAACCGGATGAAGAAATCTTTTTGTGTTAACTGGAAGTCAGCCAGGTTAATAATATAGTTATCCATTCATTGCAGTTATGAGCCCAGATAAAACTACATTAATTACTCTGTCTTAAGAAATGATATGTGATTTTACATTTCCTGTAATTGCATTCAGTTTCGGGTGCACGATCTTAATCTGATTTTTTTTCACAATCATATACATTCCCAAACTGCTTCTAAAAAATAATTTTTAGAATCAAAAAAATGACCAATGGGTTCAAATCCGCTTAAATGAGCAAAGTCCCTGGTTTGCGAAACAGAATATTTTTGAGATACTTCTGTGAGAATACATTCATTCTTTTCAAATTGAAAAGTGTCGGCACCAATTTTAACCTGCTGATCGGCAAGGCTAACCAGGAAACTTTTACAAGTTCCAGAAATCGGATCATAAAATGGATAATGTTGAAAATGATCTATTTTAAAGTTAGCACCCAGCTCCCGGTTCATTCTTTCCAGCAGGTTCAGGTTAAAATGGCTGGTTATGCCTTCCCGGTCATTATATGCCCTGCGTATGGTATGCGGATTTTTCTTTAGATCCATACCGATCATTAATATATCGTGTTCATTCAAACAATTACGGATAGACGATAAAAAAGCCCCGGTTTCATTTAATGAAATATTCCCAATATTTGATCCAAGAAATAAAACAAGTTTCGGTTTAGCCGTTTGTGCTTTTGACTGCTTTAGCATAGCCAGGTATTCACCCTGCATTCCGTGCAATTGCAATCCCGGTAATTTAGCCGGCAGGTGTTGTTGAAGCCAGTCAATAATGTTTGCAGAAATATCTACCGGGAAATAGGTAAAATCAACCTCCAGGTTAATCAATGCCTTGAGAAGGTACCTGCTTTTAGTAGCATCTCCGGCGCCGAGTTCCCAAACATCAAAATCACCCAGCTTTTTTTTAAAAAATTCCGCCAGTATGCCTGACTGTTGTTGAAAAATTTCCAATTCGCAACGGGTTAAATAATAATCTTCGCTGCGCATGATCTGCTGAAATAATTCATCTCCCTTTTTATCATAAAAATATTTGGAGTGCAGGTATTTTGGCGATGCGTTTAATCCTTGCTGAACATCCTTTAAAAAATTTTCCATAGTTCTATTTTGCTAACCTGATGCCGGTATATTGCCAGCGTAAAAAGGGGTGAAAAAAATTGCGATATGTAATTCGGGAATGCCCTCCGGGAGTAACTTCTGATGCACCCCGTAATACCTTTTGATTTACCATAAACTTTCCATTGTATTCCCCAATAGCGCCGGGTGCCCTGGTGAATCCGGGATATGGCAGGTAAGCACTCTCAGTCCACTCCCATCTTTTTCCCCAATCAAATTGCGTAGCCGCCACTTCCCATTCAAATTCGGTTGGCAGCCGGCAACCTTTCCAACTGGCAAATGCATATGCTTCATAATAACTGATATGACATAACGGTAATGAGTGATCTATTTTCTCCAAACCTCTTAAGGTATACATCCACCATTCATTATCTACCAGGTGCCAGTATAACGGCGCTTGAATTTTTTGGGTATTTACCCAATCCCATCCTTCAGCATGCCAGTGCCTGAAATCCTGGTAGCCGCCATCTTTAATAAACTCGAAAAATTCTCCATTGGTTACCAAATCAGATGATATACTGAATTCATTTAAAAAAACCTTGTGCCGGTTCAATTCATTATCAAAACAAAAACCATCGCCTTCAAATCCAATTTCATAAATATCTCCAGGTATTACGATCCATTTATTAGACAACAATTGGTTTGCATCTTTGAAATGAACATCATAAGGAGGAAACAAAGGATTGTGTCCCAGTATAAATTTAATATCTGTACAAAGTAATTCCTGGTGTTGTTGTTCGTGATTGAATCCCAGTAATAAAAGATCCTTTAAATCATGATGATTATTTTCAAGGAAACGGTTCATAGCTTCGTCTACATGAGCACGGTAGGCATAAACATCAGCTACTGTAGGCCTGCTTAAATTACCACGATCGGTGCGAATAACTCTTGCACCCACTGTTTCATAATAACTATTGAATACGTAATTATAGTTTGGATCAAATTCCCGGTAACCTTCCATATGCGGCTTTAAAACAAAAGTTTCAAAGAACCAGGTGGTATGTCCCAAATGCCATTTGGGTGGACTAACATCCACAATTGGTTGCAGCACATAATCCTCTGTTTGCAGTGGTTGGCAAATTTTTTCTGATTGTTGCCTTATTTCTTTATAGATGGAAAGCATTTCTGTCATGGTAAGATGGTTTGTATTGGTTAACCCTAAAAAAAACCGGCCAGCTTTATAATTGTTGAATAAATGAATGCATTTTATTGAATTTCACAATTCGCAAACATTATAAATTGTTAAGAGCATTGCGGGTTAAAACTACATTTTGTAAACTTATAGTATGAAATAATTACCCTGTACAGGGTACTACTAAAACTAAGTTTATGAAAACATCTTTACCCTTTTTTATTATCGCCCTGTTATTAATTTCTTTCAGTTCATGTCAACGTAAGGTATACACTTCAGCCAGTTTTGACCAACAAACACTTGATCACAAAAAAGTGGCCATTCTTCCTGCTCAAATAATCTTTACAGGGAAATTACCCAAAGACATGCGCCAGGAAGATATTGAAGCCATTGAAGAACGCGAAAGTACCGCCTTTCAACATTCCTTGTATAACAGTATTTTAAGACATGCCAACTCAAAAAAATATTATACCACGGTAAATTTTCAACATACGGGAAGCACATTGCAAATGCTTGAAAAAAACAATATTTCCGTCCGGGACAGTTGGAATATGAATGACCGGGATTTGGCTACCTTATTAGGCGTAGATGCAGTAGTGAGGCTGCGGATCCAAAAGCAACGTTATATGAGCGATATGGCTTCTTATGGAATAAGTTTAGGCAGCCAAATAATAAGTAAAATTGGTGGCACTGGTGGACTTCCACTCCCAGTGGCTCATAATAAAACCAACGATATTATCACATCTTGTACATTGGTAAGTGATGATCAAACTTTATGGAATGACAGCTATACAGGTGCCAGTGACTGGAATACGCCTGGTGACGAGGTAGTTAATAATATCACCGATAATTATGGAAAAAGATTCCCTTACAAAAAGAGACATTAGTTATATGGATTGATTGTGAAATTATTTTTATTAATCATCAAAAAGAAAGACCTGCAATTTTGCAGGTCGTTAATCTATTTTTAAAATATACTTATTCTCCCCAAATTTCTTCTTCACCAGCTAACCATTTTTTAACCTGGCGATGACTCACTGATTTTGGTCTTTCCAATGGAAAGTTCAAAACCCTGTCCCAGCACAAACTGGCTAATACACCGAGTGAGCGGCTCACACCAAATAACACTGTGTAAAATTCGTATTCTACTATTCCATAATGAACCAATAATGCACCGCTGTGTGCATCCACATTTGGCCATGGATTTTTTACTTTTCCTAAAGATTGTAATATGGGAGGCACTGTTTCGTATACATTCCAGATGGTTTGCACCAATGGATCATCGGGTAAATGTTTTTTACCAAATTCCATCTGGGCCTCAAAGCGTGGATCTGTTTTGCGCAATACAGCATGTCCATAACCTGGAACCACTTTGCCTTCATTCAACGTTTTTTCTACATAATTCTTGATCTGTTCTGATGTTGGCAAATTGGTTTGCAGGTGCTCCTGCATTTCATAAACCCACTTGATAACTTCCTGGTTAGCTAATCCATGCAAAGGACCTGCTAATCCATTCAATCCTGCAGCATAGGCAAGATAAGGATCACTTAATGCAGAACCCACCAGGTGTGTTGTATGAGCAGAAACATTTCCACCTTCGTGATCAGAATGAATGGTCATGTACAAGCGAAACAATTCATGAACATCTTCATTTGAATAACCCATCATATGGGCAAAATTCCCTGCCCAATCTAAAAGGCCGTTGGGTTGAATATGTTGGCCGCCTTTATACTTACGGCGGTAGATATATGCAGCTATCCTTGGTAAACGGGCAATCAAATCCATTGAATCATCAAAAACTGCAGACCAGTAATCTTTTTTGGACATGCCTTCTGCATATTTCTTTGCAAATGAACTTTCTGTTTGTAAAGCCATCACTGCCACAACAAACTGCGTCATTGGATGCGTGTTAATTGGCAATGCCTCTATCGTTGCAAAAACGTGATTTGGTACATGGCTGCGGCGTTGCCAAACGGAAGAAAGATGATTGGCTTCATCTTCAGTTGGTAATTCACCAACAAGCATCAGGTAAAAAAGCCCTTCAGGTAAAGGTTCTGAGCCTCCGGGTGCTTTGGGTAATTTCTCCTGCAATTCCGGAATACTGTAACCCCTGAACCGTATACCATCCTGTGCATCTAATAAAGAAGTTTCTGTTACAAGGCCGGTCATTCCGCGCATGCCCTGGTAAATTTGGTGCAGTTGTACCTCACCTATCACTTTATCACCATGCTCTTTCAACATTTCTTTGATCTCGGCTGAAATAATATCTCCCTTTGCCTTAAACCTGTCTTTAATAACGCCCATAATATGCCAGTTTTATAATAAGATTAGAACAAAAATATAAGGGCTAAAGTTATGGAATGCCCTCTTGCAGAACAAAATTTAAGGAGTAAAGTTTGGCGTTTACTGCTAAATGGTAGTATAAAAATTCTTTTACCTAAATTATTTCTGTGCTTTTCTATACAACACGAAAGCAACAATAGTAAATACAAGATTAGGCATCCATGCAGCAATTAATGGCGGGAAATCTCCCTTGATCGAAAAAACAGTAGAAAACCTGTCAGCTATTATAAAAACAGCGGCGATAGCAATACCTATAGCCATGTGAACGCCGCTGCCACCGCGTGTTTTACGACTGGCAATGACAGCCCCGATCAAGGTAAGGATCAATACGGTCACAGGTGTTGCAGATCTTCGGTATTGTTCCACTTTTAATGTATTTAATCCTTCTACACCACGCAACTCCTGCCAGCGAATAAATTCCTTTAATTCGGGAGTTGTCATTTTATCTTTCAGGTACTGGTCTTTACGCAAATCACGGGGTTGCATATTCAGGTTGATGATCGTATCCGGAATTCTTACAACAGTTTCTTCCAGTCCATTAATTTTCCTGATGATCACATTATCCAGGCGCCAGTTTTTTTTAGCCGTATCCCAAACCATGGCGTCAGCCCTTAAATTATAATTCACTTTGTTATCGTATATTTTTTCAAGAAAAAATCCTGACGATCTTTTTAATGCCGTATCATAATATTTAATGCCTGCATAAGTGTTGGTGTCAGTCTGGAGATAATAGGAACTGGTAAAATCCAGTGTTGCAGCAGGATTACCACCATCCAGGTAGGTGGCTTCAAAATCGCTCCTGATTATATTGGCCTTTGGAATGATATACCTGTTAGCATACCAGATAATGCTGGCCAGGAAAATCCCTCCAATAAAATACGGTCTTAGCAGCCTGTTGAAACTAACGCCGCTTGCAAGTATGCTGATAATTTCAGACTTGGCAGCCATGCTGCTGGTAAAAAAAATGACCGCAATAAATACAAATAAGGGAAATAAAAGTCCCCAGATATGGGGAATAAAACCAAAAAAATATTTTGTAATGATATCGCCGGTTGACAAACCTGTTTTTACAAAGTCATCTGTTTTTTCACTGGTATCAACCGCAACGGCGATGATGGTGAAAATCAACATGCAAAAAACAAATGTAATGAGCAGTTTTTTAATTATATACCAATCCAGGATCTTCATCGGCTGCGAAGTAACGCTTTTCTATTGGTAAATATAAGTGCTGAAGGCGTAATGAAAAGTGAAAGCTTATTTCCTGAAGGTAAGATTAATAGGCAAAATGATGTTCAATAGCTGAACCCAGTGTTTGCACCAATTCCGGATCTACATTTTTATCAGAATTTCTCATGGCTACTTTCCATTCGCCATGATTGGGATACATCACATCATTATTTGTTGTGAGTGAAAACTGGAATTCATCATTCATCCAGACGTAATAATAAAATACATTATCCTCTTTACAGCAAGGTTTTATTTCAGCAAGAATACGTTGCTGTTCCTTTACAAATTCTACCTGGAATGGCGCCAGTTCTTCTTGCATCAGCGTAAAATTATTACAGGTTATTAATGATGATATGACCAATATTATCCGCTATCCATGGATCAATAACTTTGCGTTCGTCCGGGATCCACCGGCCATCTTCATCTTTTTCAATATGAAACTGGCATATACTTCTTTTTAATGGATGTAAGAAAACGCCCCGGTACCTGGCATGATGAATAATATCCTGGTCATCATTAATTTCCGGTGTAATTAATACATGATAAACCAGGCCGTTTTTTTCAAATGCACCAACCAAAATCTCACTTTCATAATTGCCCATAAAATTCATTTTATGAGAATATAAACAAAATCATGCCGTGGAAACTGGCTTTAAAAATTGTGGAAATTTGGTAAAATTGACAGGATTTAAACTCAGAAATTTCAGCTACGAATGGTATAATGCTGAACCAGTTTTTCAATTTTGCTAATCAATTCTTCTTTGGTAAATGGTTTTTCCAGAAAGTCATCTGCTCCACTGGTACCAATGTTTTTAGCTATATCCGGATTAGCCGTTATCAAAATAATGGGAATATTTCGTGTTTGGTCATTTGACTTTAATTGTTTGCTGATGTGCCGGCCATCAATACCAAAAAGAAGGATATCCAATAAAATAACCTGCGGCTGAAATGTCTTGACCAATGAAAAGGTATCGTGCCATTGTGATAAGATCTCCACTTCATGATTTTCCTTGGTCAAAATCTTTTGTAAAATGCGTAATGCATCTACATCATCATCTATAATCAGGATCTTCATAAGCAAACAATTGTATTATTTGTTGAGATTATATTCAAATGATATGCCACAACAATATGTTCTGCTGTTCTTTTTAAATGGAATTTGCGCTATGAATAGAAATGGGGAAAGATTATAACCGTGTTTTCAATCGGACCACCATTTCGCTTTTCCAGCTCTCAAAATTATTTTCCAGGATTTGTTTACGTGCTTCACGAACCAGCCACAGATAAAAAGCCAGGTTATGAATACTGGCTATCGTAAGTCCGAGGAATTCTTTTGACTTTATCAAATGGCGCAGGTAAGATTTGCTGTAAAAATTACTGACTTCATTATCCAATCCATCATCTATGGGTGTAAAATCAAATTCCCATTTTTTATTATCAATATTGATTACCCCCCGCGTAGTAAACAACATGGCATTACGACCATTACGCGTAGGCATTACGCAATCAAACATATCTATACCCAGCCCGATGCATTCCAGGATATTCCAGGGTGTACCAACGCCCATCAAATAACGAGGTTTCTGAACAGGAAGGTTCTCACAACAAACAGCACAGAGATCATACATCATTTCTTCGGGCTCACCCACACTTAAACCGCCTATTGCATTACCGGATGCATTTTTGGAGGCAATATACCGGCATGATTCAATCCGCAAATCAGTATATGTTCCGCCTTGCACAATCGGGAAAAGATTTTGGGTAAACCCATATTTTGGTTCCGTTGTATCCAGGTGCGTAAAGCATCTATCAAGCCAGCGGTGGGTCAGATGCATAGAAGTTTCGGCATACTCGCGGGTACTTGGATAAGGCGGGCATTCATCAAAAGCCATAATGATATCGGCACCAATGGAACGCTGAATATCCATTACCTTCTCCGGACTAAAAAGATGACTGCTCCCATCCAGGTGACTTTGAAAAGTAACCCCTTCTTCTTTGATTTTTCGGGTTCCGGATAATGAAAAAACCTGGTAACCTCCACTATCCGTTAAAATGGGTTTTTGCCATCCATTAAATTTGTGCAGTCCCCCGGCTTTTTCAAGTACTTCAATACCAGGCCGTAAATACAAATGGTAAGTATTTCCAAGAATAATTTCCGCTTTTACATCATTTATCAGTTGTTGTTGTGTAACTGCTTTTACGGTACCTGCCGTACCAACCGGCATAAATATGGGCGTTTCTATTTCGCCATGGTCTGTGGTTATTTTGCCCACCCGGGCTTTAGCATCCGTATGAAGAAGAGAAAAATCAAGTACAGCCATGGTCATTTTTTTGCTGCGCAAAGATAAAGGTTCAACGGACCAATCTTAATGCTGGTTTTGATTTAAAGCATATTATTGAATTATTCACAACTGTGAAATCCTTTTCATGAAAATCTGTTTATTGCCCCTTACTTTCGTGGGCTGCTTTAACCAGGACTAATTTATGATACTGCCGTTTTTGACTTTGTATGTGTGGGAAATCGTTTTTTTTCTCTTTGTCTTTATAACCCTGATCCAGGGATTTTACCACTTATATTTTTTTAACCGCGTTGCTTATTTTAAGCCAAAGATTAAAGAACATTCACAACAACATCCCGTATCAGTCATTGTTTGTGCCAGAGATGAGGATGAAAACCTTGCCCGTAATTTGCCGGGAATTTTAGTACAGGATTATAGTAGTTCTCATGAAGTAATTGTTGTAAATGACAACTCAACAGATGATACCAAATATGTTTTACAGGAACTGAAAAAAACCTTTAAAACTTTGCATGTTGTTGAATTAACACAGGAGGCCAAGCACATTAATGGTAAAAAATATCCATTATCTATAGGTATCAAAGAAGCAAAACATGAAGTGGTTTTATTAACGGATGCTGATTGTGTGCCCGCCAGCGAACATTGGATTCGCTTAATGCAGGATGGTTACCAGGAAAACACAGAGATTGTTCTGGGCTATGGCAGTTATCATAAAAAGCCAGGTTTATTGAACAAGTTGATCCGGTTTGAAACTTTTCATGCCGGCATCCAATACCTTTCTTATGCATTGGCGGGTATGCCTTATATGGGCGTCGGTCGAAATATTTCCTATAAAAAAGGATTGTTTTTCAGGCTTAAAGGATTTTCATCCATCAATCATATACCGGGTGGAGATGATGATCTTTTTGTAAATAAAGCAGCTACCCGGCATAATACAGAGGTTGTATTAGATAAAGATGCAGTCACTTTATCAGCCCCAAAAACAACATGGAAGGAATGGCGGAATCAAAAACTAAGACATTATACAACCGCTAAATATTATAAAACCAAACATAAGTTCCTGCTCGGGTTATACAGTTTTACGCAATTTTTATTTTATCCATTACTTATTGTTACCGCATTGCTATACGACTGGAGGCTTGCCCTTGCAGGCCTGGCATTGCGTTGGCTGATACTGGGTTTTGTTTTTTATAAAGCCATGATAAAAATGAATGAAAAAGACCTGTGGTCATGGTTTATATTTTTTGACTTGTGGATGGTAATTTATTACATACTATTTTTACCGGCATTATGGAAAAAGCCACGCCGTTCGTGGAACTGATCCTCTTTTTTTGAATGGAAATTATCTTATCATATTTCAGTGACTTTACCCCGAGGCAAATTGAACAGTATAAAATGCTGGGCCCCTTATATAATGAGTGGAACAGCAAAATCAATGTCATTTCCAGGAAGGATATAGACAGTTTGTATGAAAAACATATTCTTCATTCACTGGCTATTGCAGCAGTATTCGATTTTAAGGCTGGATCTTCGGTCATAGATATTGGAACCGGAGGTGGATTCCCAGGTATTCCATTAGCCATTTATTTTCCGGAAGTACAATTTCATTTGGTTGATAGCATTGGCAAAAAACTTAAGATTGTAAATGCCATAGCCGAAGCTGCGGGAATCACAAATATTACGACCCAACACATAAGAGCGGAAGAAATAAAGAATCGCCAGTTTGATTATGCCGTCAGCCGGGCTGTTGCACCTTTAAAAGATCTGTGGCAATGGTCAAAACCATTATTGAAAAAGAAGAAAAAAGTGATTGAAGAAGACGAATTGCAGCCAGGGCTGATTTGTCTAAAGGGAGGCGATCTGGCCCAGGAAATCCAGGAAAGCGGAACCCGTCCGCGTATAATGTCCATATCGGATCTTTTTAAGGAAGAATCGTTCCATGAAAAGTATATCTTGTATGTGACCCGTTAGTTTTTACCACTTTGTGGTATTGCAGAATATTCGCAATTCTTCAACTTTAGGCCATGAAATATATATCCGTATGTATTGTCGATGACAATCCAGAACTCCGTACCGTACTCAGCGAAATTATAACCATGTCAGATGGCTATTTGTGTGTGGGAGCCCTTAATACTGCCGCAGAAGCTATTCAGCGTATTCCGGAAATTGGTCCGGATGTAGTATTAATGGATATAAACCTGGGAAGTGGAGAAAGTGGTATTGATTGTGTCCGGGAATTAAAGCCCAGAATGCGCAGTACCAATTTTATGATGTGTACCGTGTATGAAGAGGATGATAAGATTTTTGAAGCGTTAAGTGCTGGCGCTTCAGGATATATTCTAAAAAAAACTACCCCTACAAAAATGCTTGATGCTATTCGGGAATTGCATGAAGGTGGTTCACCCATGAGCAGCCAGATTGCCCGTAAAGTAGTTGCAGCATTTCAAAACAAACCGGCCAATTCACCGGATTCAAGCCTGGAAAATTTATCAACAAGAGAACGGGAAATACTGGAATGGCTATCTAAAGGATTAACCTATAAAGAGATTGCAGCAGAACTATTTATCAGCCAGGAAACGGTTAGAAAACATGTTTATCATATTTATGAAAAGCTACATGTAAGTAATCGTACGGAAGCGCTTAACAAATTTTTTGGCAGATAATTATACCACTTACGTGGTATTTAAAGTTTATGAGAAGAAGGTAAATTTGGAAAAATAACTGCTGATGATAAGCTATTAACCTTGAGCCTTTTACAAAATGAAAATTCACAGCCTTGATCAAAGAACAAAGCCCTGCAAATGCGGGGCTTCGTTTATAATAATCAATTAGTGCGTTACCAATTTAATTCCAGTTTATTATTGTTCCTGTTTATGTCCGCCATTCTTTGGGAAGGATCAATTTCCACGCCATTCAGATCCGTTAGCTTGCGATCAGTTTCAACAATATAAGTTTCATGTGTCCATTTCCATGGTTCATACACTTTTGGTTTAGTGGCGGGGTCTTCAGCATCCTTTTCCCCAAACATCAATCCCAAAGGCACATAATGTAATTCCTTGGTCCCGTCCTTATAACTCAATTGCAGATCAACCGGCATGGGCATTAAACCAACCCTTTTTAAACGGATCATTGTTTTTCCATTTTGCTCCCATAAACTATCAATTCCGTAGTCGATTGTTTTGGTTGAATTCACCCAATACTGTTTGTACCAGTTTAAAATAATTCCACTTCTTTTTTCTGCAATACGGATAAAATCATTTGTTGTGGGATGTTTGTATTTCCATTGATTATAATAATCAAGCAATACCTGGTTTAAAGCCTTATCACCAATAATATATCCAAGTTGCTCCAGGAAAACGGCGCCTTTTGAATAAACAGCGGGTGAATATGCAGCATTCAGATCATAATGATCTGCATGGGTTGTCAATGGTTCTTCTTTTCCACTGCGTACCAGGCTAAAATAACTTCGGTAACTTCCTTGTTGCGAAGCAGGTTTTCCTTCCAAAAATGCACTGACTCTGGAAGTGGCATAACTGGTAAATCCTTCATCCATCCAGGCATATAAAGACTCGTTGGTGCCCATCAAACCATGATACCAATTATGCATCCATTCATGCAACCAGGCACCAGGACCAGCCAATAAAGTTGCCATCGGGTATTCCATTCCACCATCACCCCCATCTATAAACGAATATTGTTTGTATGTATAAGGTCCAAATGTTTTTTCAATAAATGGTAATGCCTTTTCTGCTTTAGTCAAAACCTCTTTCCATTGTTCATCGGTTGCACTAGCTGTTTTATATAAGACATGTAATGTAAGATCTGGTCTTATTTTTTTAGAAATGTGCTTGTAACCGGGATCTGCAGCCCACATAAAATCATGCACGTTAGGCGCAACAAAATGCCAGGTTAAATTATTACCTGCTGGCCGGGTTACTTTGACGCCTGCATCTTCGTAACCATAACCAATTTTATTTGCATTTTGCAAGTAACCTGTTCCACCCAAAATATATTTTTTATCAATGGTGATCTTAACATCAAAATCTCCAAAGATGCCATAGAATTCACGACCCACATAAGGATTAGGATGCCAGCCTTCCACATCATACTGTGCCATTTTGGGATACCATTGACTCATTGAATAACGAACCTGCGTTTCAGGATTATCGCGGCCACTCCGACGAATCTGTAATGGAACCTGCGCTTGAAAATCCATATCAAAAACAACTTTCGTTTTTGGGAGAATGGGCTTGTCAAGTTCTACTTCCAAAATGGTTTCATGAACTTTAAACTTTTGTGTTCTCCCATTCATTTTTAATGAAAGTACTTTTTGGTAACCGATCTCTTTATCTGTTAAATGATAAATACGATCTTTAACCCTGCCATCCCAGTCACCCACATCATTACCATCCCGATCTTTTCGTAAAGAAATGGAGCCCTGCCTGCGACTGCGGACGTCCATCATACTTTTGGGTTGAAATGCATTCCAGTACAAGTGATAAAAAACTCTTTTCAATGTATCAGGAGAGTTATTCCAGTATTCCAATTTCTGTTTTCCTGTAAACTGATTGGTTTCAACATTCATGTTGATGTCCATATCATATTTAACTTTCTGCTGCCAGGGTGTCTGTGAAAAAACTAACAGGGCTAAAAAACATGCGGGAATAAAAAGTAAAACCTTCTTCATGTGTTAATTTATTGAATCTGTCGAAAATACAAATAAAAAAAATTACAAAACCTGTATGCTTGTTAAAAACAAAACATACAGGTTCTGCAAAAATTGGTTGAAAAAAAATTTATAATGTAAATGATTCTCTAATCATACGACCTCTCTTATTAAAGAAAAGATATTTCTTTTGAATGTCTCCTTTTTCAACTTTCAGGCGATATTGTGTACTGCCATCAGGCAGGTAAACCAACGCAGTTTCTTTTTGAATCCAATTTTCATCAGCATATTTGCTTCTCTCAAAACCCGATTTGATCTCTTCAGATAACTGATCGAATGACCATTCTCTTTCTGTTTCTTTCCAAAGGCCTTTATTATTATAGGAGGCGATCATTTTTGCACCATCCAGCTTAAAGTGTACATACACTTTTACCAGGTTATCTTTAAATTCCACATCTGTGGCAGTAGGATACTGACTTTCAAATGCGGACATTACTTCGGCAGGTATTTCACGGAGTTGCGCATGCGCTGTTGCAAAAAGAAAAAAACCTGATACCATTAATAACAAAAACCTTTTACCCATAACTTTTTAATTTATACTGCAAATTTGATATAGAATATGTTAGCAGTATGATAATTATTTTCCACTACCCTGAATAACTATTACAATTTCACCTTTCACCGTCTTGGATTTAAAATAATCTGCTACCTCATGAAGAGTGCCTCTTTTATTTTCTTCAAACATTTTTGTTAGCTCTCTGCTTACAGAACATGGCCTGTCTGCGCCAAGATATAGTGCCAATTCTTCCAGCGTCTTCACCAGTCTCATGGGCGATTCGTATAAAATAATTGTTCGCTCTTCTTCTGCTAATTTTTTTAATAAAGTCTGGCGACCTTTTTTTTGAGGCAGAAATCCTTCAAAAACAAAACGGTTACAAGGCAATCCACTATTGACAAGTGCGGGTACAAAGGCTGTTGCACCCGGCAGGCTTTCCACCTTTATTCCTTCTTTTACACATTCACGCACCAACAAAAATGCAGGATCAGAAATACCGGGAGTACCTGCATCTGTTACAACTGCCATCGTTTTACCTGCTTGTAACTGGGATACTAGATGTAATAAAACCTTATGTTCATTGTGTTGGTGATAAGGAGTTAAAGGTGTAGATACCTGGTAATGATTCAGCAACCTGCTAGTAGTGCGTGTATCTTCAGCCAAAACAAGATCCACCTGTTTTAATACTTCCAACGCCCTGAGCGTAATATCTTTCAGATTACCGATTGGGGTGGGAACCAGGTACAACATATTTTTTCTTTTCGATCTTTGGTTACCGTTAGTAAAGCAGACTATTCTTAATGAACGGTAACTTCAAAAACTTCCATCACCGGATTGGCCAGTAATTTTTTTGCAGCTTCCTCGCCAATTTGCTTTGCTTCGTCTGCAGATTTCGCATCAACCTGTAAATCGATATTTTTTCCAATACGAACATCTTCTACACCATTTAATCCTAAATTTTTTAATCCACCCATAACGGCTTTTCCCTGTGGATCAAGAAGATCTTTTAATGGCATTACTTTGATCTGAACCGTGAAACTCATTGAAATAAAATTTTAAATAACTGTGGAAGGTTTGAAAAACAAAGATAGGGCAATGTATGCCAGTAAGATGACCGGCACTGCTAACCATTGTAAGAAAACGGCAGAAACAATGGTGATGATCAATAAAATGAAAATGGGTAAATTATTTTTAACAGAGAAATTTTTCAGCTTCAAACTCATTAATGGAATGGTGCTAATCATTAGATAAGATACCAGTAGTATAATACTATACAAAACCCATTTATTAATAAACCACAATTGAAGATCCAAAGTCTGGTAATAGATAACGAGCGGAAATGAAGCAATCAATAATCCGCCGGCCGGTGCTGGCAACCCCTTAAAAGTGTATTGCTGGCTTTTATCCAGGTTATAACGGGCAAGTCTCCATGCAGCAGCGCAAGGAATTAATAACGCTGGCAATAACCATGCAATAGAAGTATCTAATCCGCCTTCCTCCTGTGCAAAACTGATGCGCAAAAGCTGGTACATAATTAATCCGGGTGCTACGCCAAAACTGACCACATCGGCCAATGAATCCAATTGCTTTCCCATTTCAGAACTGGCTCCAAATAATCTGGCTACAAATCCATCCAGGAAATCAATAATAGCAGCACCAAATAAAAAGAGTGAACCCCAAACTATTTTTTCCGGAAGATTAACGGCAGTAAAACCTTCCCTATCCAGGTAAACAATGGTTTCAGATGTTTGCAGAATAAAAATAATGGCAATGGTGCCAAACACCAGGTTAAGCAAGGTAAAAAGGTTAGGGATTTGTTTCATAAAAATCAGTCTGAAATGTTTTGGTGAACCAGTATAATGTTTTAATTATTCACAAACAATCATTAAACCTATTGTCAAAGATTGATTGAAATTCTATTTCATAAATTTTTCAATTTCATCTACGGTTATCGGAATGTTCTTCATCAAATCCTTATTACCGGTTTTGGTGATCCAAACATTGTTTTCAATCCGGATGCCCATTTGTTCTTCTTCAATGTAAATACCGGGTTCTACGGTAAATACCATTCCCGCCTGAATGGGTAAGGTACGTGTTCCCAGGTCATGCACATCAATGCCCAGGTGATGAGAAATGCCGTGATACAGATATTTCCGGTATGCCTTATTCTCCGGGTCTTCATTTGCAACGTCCGACTTTTTCAGCAAACCAATCTTGATGAATTGTTTTGTTGCTTCATCGCCCACTTTATCTGTATAGTTTAATATTGAAATCCCTGGTTTTAAAAGACTTTTCGCATAATCATGCAGGTGAAGGCATGCGTTATAAACTTCCTTTTGTCTTTTTGAAAACTTTCCATTTACAGGAACTGTCCGGGAAAGATCGGCGTTGTAACCACCATAACTGGCTCCAAAATCCATCAATACCATTTCTCCATCCAGGCACTCCTGGTTATTGCTTACATAATGAAGTATGCGTGCCCTGTCTCCACTGGCAATGATGCTTCCATAAGCCTGGCCAGTGGCGCGGTTACTTAGAAAAGAATGAACAATTTCTGCTTCAATCTCGTATTCCATAACGCCAGGTTTTATGAAACCCATTACACGCCTGAACGTTTTATCGGTGATATTGATCGCTTCCTGGATCACGTTTACTTCTTCCGGAGTTTTAATGGCTCTTAACCGGGTCATTATTTTTGCAGCCCTTTCATAATTATGCAAAGGATATCGTTGCTTCATTTCCTGTACAAACCGGTAATCACGGGTTTGGAGTAAACTTCCTTTTCGGTCATTTTCATTTGAATCCAGGTAAATATTATCTGCCAAATGAATCCAGGGTTGCAATAAACCATCCAAGACATCCAACCAAATAATGGTTTTAATGCCCGAAATTTGCTGAGCTTCTTTGGCCCTTAATCTTTTTCCATCCCATTTTTCTTTTAATTCGTTAGGCCTTACCAATACCAACACCTCTCTATATTTATTTTCAGCGTTGTCCGGAAACAAGATTAACATAGAATCTTCCTGCTCTATTCCTGTAAGCCAAAAGAGATCACTGTTTTGTTTAAATGGATAAAGTGCATCTCCGTTTACAGGAACCTCATCATTGCTCACAAAAATGGCAATGGAATTGGGCTTCATCTCTTTTTTGAATCTTTCCCGGTTTTGAATAAATATCTGTGGATCAAGTGGTAAATATTTCATTTGTCTAACTGTTTGGGTGCTAAAGATAACAAGAGCCATTACTCTTCAAAACAATTTTTTAATTCTACCAAAAGGCTCAAAATTGAACATTTTTTAAAAAACTGATGAGATTGTTGCAAATATTTAAAAATAAAATGCTTTAAAAGTGCTTAATGCATTAAATATGAACATTTTATTGGCATAGTTTTAATGTGTTTCACTAACACTTGTTTGTGTTTCCTGAAATTTGTGATTTACATTTGCCGTTAATTAAAAAAAAGATTGCTTGTATGTCAATACCTACCATTTCAATTAATGTAGAAAAACTGGCCATGCTGGGGTTAAAGAACTCCGAAAACATTCATTACCAATTAACTCCGGACGAATTAGTTAAAGATACATTGCGTTTAGGAGAAGGAGTATTGAATGACACAGGAGCTCTTGTGATTAATACTGGTGAATTTACCGGCCGATCACCTAAAGATAAATTTACAGTGAAGGATGACATGACGGATGAGTCTATTTTTTGGAACGAATTCAACATTCCACTGGATGAAAAGTATTATGACATCATTTTTAAAAAAATGATGGATCACATGAATGCTTTACCTGAAATCTGGATCAGGGATTGCCAGGCATGTGCTGATCCAAGGTACAGGATAAATATCCGGGTGATCAATGAAAAACCATGGAGTAACTTGTTTGCATTTAACATGTTTCTTAGACCATCAGAAGAAGAATTAGAAAATTTTAAACCCGAATGGACCATAATCTCTGCACCGGGATTATTATTAGATCCTGAAGAATGCGGCATACGTCAGCATAATATTTCACTAGTATCATTTAAACATAAGATGATATTGGTGGGTGGGTCTGGCTATACAGGAGAAATGAAAAAAGGGATCTTCACCATTCTGAATTACCTGTTACCACATGACAAAAAAATATTAAGCATGCATTGCAGTGCCAATATGGGTAAGAAGGGGGATACAGCTATTTTCTTTGGTTTAAGTGGAACAGGCAAGACAACACTTAGTGCTGACCCGGAAAGGAAACTGATCGGGGACGATGAACACGCCTGGACAGATGATAATATATTTAATTTCGAAGGAGGTTGTTATGCCAAATTAATAAACCTGTCTCCGGAAAGAGAACCAGAAATACATAACGCTATTCGTCCGGGTGCATTAGTTGAAAATGTGATGTTTCATCCCGGAACCAATCAAATTAATTTTGATGATGGTTCTATTACAGAAAACACACGTGTTTCTTATCCCTTGTATTTTATCAGCAACTCCCTGGAGCCTTCGGTAGGAGGCATTCCGAAAAATATTTTCTTTCTGACTTGCGATGCATATGGAGTTTTACCGCCTATTTCCAAACTTACAAAAGGACAGGCAATGTACCAGTTCATTTCGGGTTATACAGCAAAAGTTGCAGGTACCGAAGCAGGTGTTACTGAACCCAAACCTACATTTAGTGCATGTTTTGGTGCGCCGTTTCTACCATTACATCCTGGCAGCTATGCATCAATGTTAGGTGAAAAAATGGAAGAACATGATGTGGATGTTTGGCTGGTGAATACTGGATGGACCGGTGGCTCTTATGGCGAAGGAAGCAGGATGAAACTACCGTATACAAGGGCTATGATTTCTGCAGCACTGGAAGGTAAGTTGGATGATGTACCATTTGAAACAGATCCTATTTTTGGCATGGCTGTTCCCCAGCAATGTCCCGGTGTACCTTCGGAATTACTGAATCCACGCGATACCTGGAATGATAAAGAAGCTTATGATGAAAAAGCGAAATTCCTGGCTGGATTATTTATAAACAATTTTGAAAAGTATACAGATGGTTTAAGCGAGGAGATCACTTCTGCAGGACCAAAAATATAATATTATATATTTTTTCATTTATGAAAGCTCTTTCCTAGCCGGTCAGAGCTTTCATATTTTTTTAACTAGCCAAATATGGTATGATAGAAATTTTTTCATGAACTTCCCGTTCACAAACTATGATACTCATTCAATCATTTATATCTGTAGCCCTCATCCTCGTTTCATTCTTTCATTCACCCGGAAATGAAAAGCGAACTGGTGAAGAAGAATACATCGATTGGCAGGAAGGGCGCCGGTTAAACTGGTCTGATTTTGAAGCGCCGGTTAACCGCGAATCAGATGCAGCCGCACTGACATCTACTTTTTTAGGTTTTCAATATCGTGTTAAGAACAATGTTTTTACTTATAACATCGCCTGCCGTTTTGCAAAAAAAAGATCATGGGGATTAATTAAAAACGACTGGATACTGAATCATGAACAGGGTCATTTTGATATTTCAGAATTATTTGCCCGTTATCTCCACCAGGCCATGGTTGAATACCCACTCAATTTAAAATACCTGAAAAGAGACCTGGATAATATTTACCAGGAACACATGCAGTTGAAAGAAGAATTTCAAAATCTTTATGACACCGAAACAGATTACAGTCGTAATAAAGAAAAACAAAGAGAATGGAGTCAAAAGATCAATGATCTTTTAATTGAGATGGAAGACTATGCAGATTATCGTAATCCCCAACCGAAAAAAAATTAAAACAACCCGTAAAGTTGTGAATCAATTTTTTGGATGATTTCACCCAGGTGTTCATCGTTCTCCGCAAATTTATTTTCATCAACATTGATCACCAGGAGTGAACCTTCTTTATACGTATCTATCCATTTATTATAATATTCATTCAATCTTTTTAAATAATCCAGGCGGATATTTTCTTCATACTCTCTTCCTCTTTTTTGAATTTGTCCAACCAAAGTTGGTACAGAAGCTTTCAGATAAATCATCAGATCTGGTGGCTTCACCATTTGTTTCAGCGTATTGAAGAATTCGTAATAATTATCAAAATCCCTTTTACTCATTAACCCCATTTCATGAAGGTTAGGCGCAAAAATATTTGCATCTTCATAAATGGTGCGATCCTGTACAATGGTTTCCGTTCCGCGATGAATTTCCAGCAACTGTGTTAACCGGCTATTCAAAAAATAAATTTGCAGGTTAAAACTCCAGCGGGGCATATCCTCGTAAAAATCGAACAGGTAAGGATTATGATCCACATCTTCAAACTGGGGTATCCATTTATAATGTTTACTTAGTAATTCGGTCAAAGTGGTTTTGCCTGCACCAATGTTACCGGCTACTGCTATATGTTTAGGTTTTTTGCTTTTTGCCATACCCCAAAGGGAGATTTATTAAACGTTGAATATATTAATTTCCGGCATCTGATTACCGCAAAAGTTTGAGCGATATTAAAAATAATTAAGGCCTATCAGTTCTCTTGCCATCCGGATTGTTTCACCAGCCCTCTCTCGTGCCTGTAAAGCTCCTTTTTCCACTACTTGTTTCAGGTAAGCAGTATCATTGTAAATAGTGGTTGCTCTTTCTCTGATGGGTGAAATAAAATGCACCATATCCTCTGCCAGTTGTTTTTTCATATCACCATACCGAATCTGGCACTCATTAAAATCTTTTTCAAAAGATTGAACAATTTCCGGCTTACTTACAAGCCGCATCAATTGAAAAAGGTTTTCGATATAATCAGGTTTAACTGCATTCTTCTCAATTGGTCCGCTATCTGTTTTTGCTTTCATCACCTTTTTTCTGATCAGGTCGTCATCATCTGCCAAATAGAGTGTTGCATATTGGTTTTCACTTTTACTCATTTTGCCGGCACCATCCAGGCTTGGAATTTTTATTAATGCCTGGCCATAATTAAATGCCTGCGGTTCAGGGAACAATTCACCATAGCGATGATTGAAACGCTGTGCATAATTTCTTGCCATCTCCAAATGTTGTTCCTGGTCTTTACCAACGGGAACATACAGCGCCCGGTGAATAATAATATCTGCTGTCATTAATACCGGGTAAGTCAACAAACCGGCATTGATATTTTCTGGTTGCTGGCGAACTTTATCTTTAAACGTAGTTGTTTTTTCCAACTCCCCTTTATAAGCAAGCATGTTTAAATAAAGATATAATTCAGCAATCTCGGGTACAGAACTTTGCAAATACAAACAAACTTTTTCGGGATCAAGTCCGCTGGCAATATTTTCAGCAAGTACGCGCCGAACATTTTCGCCTAATGATTTTGTATCCGGGTGTGTAGTTAATGAATGCCAATCGGCTACAAAAAAATAACAATTATATTCTTCCTGCATGCGAACATAATTCTGCAGTGCGCCGAAATAATTTCCCAGATGTAAAAAACCGGTGGGTCTTATACCGCTAACCACCACTTCTTTGTTCTTTTTCATAAAGCGGCGAAGATAATGAGAGTTTGCGGTTTATAACAGGTAAATGAAGGACAACTACTGCATACATTTATGATTGCTATTAACCGGTTATCCTGTATCATATATACTCAAACACTTTAAAAACTATATTTGTCTGATGGAAGTAAATGATGAATTGATAAACAAACTGGCTAACCTCTCCCGGTTGCAGTTTAACAATGAAGAAAAAGAAGAAATCAGGAACGATTTGGAAAAAATGATCCGCTTCATAGACAAATTAAATGAACTGGATACTACTGGCGTAGCGCCATTATTGCATATGAGTGATGAAGTCAATGTGCTTAGGAATGATATTGTTAAAGGCAGTATTTCCACTTCAGATGCTTTAAAAAATGCACCACACCATAATGAACAATATTTTTTGGTTCCGAAGATGATGCGTCAAAATCAGTGACCCCACGAACTTAAACCCCGCTTAACATAATGAACAGAATTATTCACATTAGCCAGATTACAAAAAGTTATATCATGGGCAGGCAGGTTTTACCTGTTTTAAAGGGCGTATCACTCGATATTTTTAAAAGTGAATATGTTGCTTTAATGGGCCCTTCAGGATCCGGAAAAAGCACGTTGATGAATATTTTGGGTTGCCTGGATACCCCCACCTCCGGACTTTATATATTAAATGGAAATGATGTTAGTGAAATGAATGATAATGACCTGGCAGAGATCCGTAATAAAGAAATTGGGTTTGTATTTCAACAATTCAACTTGTTACCGCGTTTAACTGCTTTAGAAAATGTTGCACTTCCATTGGTCTATGCAGGATTATCAAAAAAAATGCGTAATAAAAAAGCCATGGAAGTTCTTGATATGGTAAACTTAACAGACCGGAGTCATCATAAACCAAATGAATTAAGTGGTGGACAAAGCCAGCGTGTTGCTATTGCCCGTGCTTTGGTTAATGATCCGGCAATCATTCTTGCGGATGAACCTACAGGAAACCTGGATACAAAAACATCCTACGAGATCATGGAAATTTTTGGTAGAATACATAATGCAGGTAATACTGTTATACTTGTTACCCATGAAGAAGATATTGCCAACCATGCACACCGCATTATTCGTTTAAGGGATGGCGTAATAGAAAGTGATGTTAAGAAGGCTCCCACAATGGTTCATTGATTTTGCGTGGGTTTAAAATTTTAGTTTAATGGCAATGAAGATCTATACAAAAACGGGTGATCAAGGAAATACTTCTTTATTAGGTGGTACAAAAGTTTCCAAGTCGCATTTACGCATTGAGGCATACGGAACAGTGGATGAATTAAATTCCTATACCGGACTTTGCCGCGACCTGCTTTCTGATGAAACAAATAGAAACATTTTACAGGAAGTACAGGATCGTTTATTTACGATGGGATCAACTTTGGCCTGCGATCCTGAAAAAGGAACGCATATGAAGTTACCGGACCTGGCACCCGGGGATATTGAATTACTGGAAAAAGAAATAGACCGGATGACAGAAACCTTGCCTGAAATGAAAAGTTTTATTTTGGCAGGAGGCCATCCTACAGTTTCACAATTACATATTGCCAGGTGCGTTTGTCGCCGCGCTGAAAGATGCTGTGTACGGCTTTCAGAAGCCAGTCCCGTTGATCCAATCATTATCCAATACCTGAACAGGTTAAGCGATTATTTATTTGTGTTGGCCCGTTATACGGGTATGCAATTGGGTACACATGAAATTCCATGGAAACCCAGGAAATAATAACCGCACTTTAATCAACTATATATCCATCCCTCATGTGAACTATGCGGTCACTGAGTTGTGCCAATTCTTCATTATGAGTAACAATCAGGAAGGTTTGAGAAAATTTATCTCGTAAATCAATAAATAATTGGTGCAGTTCCATTGCATGTTGAGAATCCAGGTTGCCTGTGGGCTCATCTGCAAAAACAATATCAGGATTATTGATCAATGCCCTGGCCACAGCAACCCTTTGTTGTTCACCACCCGATAAAGCACCCGGTTTATTTTCGAGCCGATGTGATAATCCCAATAAACCCAAAAGTTCTTTTGCCCTGCTTCTCACTTCGTTTTTACCCTTTCCGGCTAACCAACCTGGAATGCAAACATTTTCCAGGGCTGTAAATTCTGGCAATAGATGGTGAAACTGGAAAACAAAACCAATATGCCGGTTTCTGAATGCAGCCAGCTTTTTACCTTCTAAACGGCGCATATTATTTTCATACAGAAAGATTTCGCCTTCGTCCGGGCTGTCGAGCGTACCTAAAATATGCAACAACGTACTCTTACCAGCACCTGAAGAACCAACAATACTGACAATTTCACCTTTAATTATTTCAATATTCACTCCTTTTAATACCTGGACCGTTCCATAACGCTTATGAATATTTTTTCCTTTAAGCATGCAACATTTTTAATAGCTGATCAATCATTAATGCACAAACCTAACCTTTAAATCAAAAAATCAGGTTTTGGGAGTGAAATTTTATTAAAGGTTGATACATGGATTTGGAAAATTGGTTATTAACCCTACATTTGCGGAAAATTAGCAAGGCGGGAACCAGCCAAATTTTATTGGATCTGCCTGGAATTTTAAAGGAAATCTTAAAAAAGAAAACAAATGTTTTGGACACTTGAATTAGCCTCATACCTTGAGGATGCGCCATGGCCAGCAACAAAAGATGAACTGATCGATTTTTCCATCCGTTCAGGTGCCCCTATTGAAGTAGTGGAAAATCTACAGGAATTGGAAGATGAAGGAGAAGTTTATGAAAGTATAGAAGATATCTGGCCCGATTACCCTTCTCAGGAAGATTTTCTATTTAACGAAGACGAATATTAAATTAATAAAGTAATTAAAAGTGGAAGCCTCCCAATGGGAGGCTTCAGTATTTTTATTATTGAAGATTTTTTTATTTCTCCATCATTTCAATAACACCCTGGGTTACACCCGTAAAGCTGAAACCACCATCATGAAATAGGTTTTGCATAGTAACCATCCGCGTCATATCACTGAACATCACCACACAATAGTTTGCACAATCTTCTGCGGATGCATTACCAAGCGGGCTCATTTTTTCTGCATAACTGACAAAGCCATCAAATCCTTTAACACCACTACCAGCAGTTGTTCTGGTTGGTGATTGTGAAATCGTATTTACCCTGACTTTCTTTTTATCTCCGTAGTGATATCCAAAACTGCGGGTTACACTTTCCAGCAAGGCTTTGGCATCAGCCATTTCATTATAATCAGGAAAAACTCTTTGTGCTGCTATGTAAGAAAGAGCCAATACGCTTCCCCATTCGTTAATGGCATCAAGATCCCAGGCAGTCCGCAGAACCCTGTGCAGAGACATTGCAGAAATATCAAGTGTTTTTTGATTCCATTCATAATTCATTTCCGTGTAATGCTTTCCTTTTCGCACATTCAAACCCATGCCAATGGAATGCAAAACAAAATCGATCTTTCCACCAAAATGTTCCATTGATTTTTCGAACAGGTTTTTCAAATCATCCATGTTCACAACATCAGCCCCTATAACAGGCGCATTTATTTGTTCCGAAAGTTTATTTATTTCACCCATCCGCAAAGCAACCGGCGCATTACTTAAAACAATTTGCGCACCTTCTTCATGACAGCGAATGGCTGTTTTCCATGCAATTGATTTTTCATCCAAAGCACCGAAAATAATTCCCTTTTTACCTTTCAATAAGTTGTAAGACATAGAAAACTTTTTGTAATTAATTATTAGATTAATGGGCGTAAAAATAAGAAGTAATTCTTATGAGCAATATTCCATTTAGCATGGCAAATAATCACCCCTTTAAAGCAATACCATTTCCCTGGCATTTTCTAACGCTGCAGCTGTAGGTTTCTCTCCACCTA
>JAKFER010000161.1:0-6252 GCA_036675565.1 Chitinophagaceae bacterium | reverse complement strand
AAACCTGTCCGATTCCGAATCCTTTTCCCAGGCACCGGCATAGGTTCCAACATCTGCAAATAATTTTAAAGGAATTTTTATTGGCAATACCTGTAAAGGATTTATTTCATCTGGAATGGTGGATGTTAAATTCATAGCCATCAACCAATCATCTGTTTTACCTGTTTTTTCCGCCAGTAAATCTGTCCTTACCTTAAATCCACCATCACGTATCATGATCTGCTGACTCGACAATCCTTCAAACTCATTTCGACCAGCAAAGTAATTACTATAAGTATAATCTTCAAATCCATTAGGTCCTGTCATATTCAGGTGGTAACGATCTGTTGCAAATTGTTTGGAAATTGTTTTGGCGCCTGTATAAAAAAACTTACCGGCAAACAAACGGAGATTCATGCCCCCTTCAACACCGTAATTGAAAAAATAATTTGTTGTAAGGGCGGTTCGCACAAAATCTTTCCCGTATTCCAGGTTCATACGCATATCATAAGGATATAGTGTCCTGGAATTTTCAAGGAAAAAACTAAGCTGATGTAAGGTCCGGTTCTGCCCTGCAATTCTTACGGCAGGATAGGTAATAGTGTCTGTACCCGAAAAAAGGGTATCCTGGAAAAAACGAAACTGGCCTTCATTAAAGAAAAAGGACTTCCATTGCATATAACTTTGAATATGGCTTAATGCATTTTTCTTATCGAAAGTAAATCGTAACCCAGGTACTATTTTTTTGAATGAGGCGAATGTTTTTTTATCCTGCTCATCAGTAAAATTATCCATTGAGAATGTTGATGCATTCAGGAAGAGATCTATTTTCCTGAAATATTTTGCGGGGAAAAAGCTGTAATTGAATTTACTGATACCTGTTAATTTCTTTGCACCGGTTGAATACATCGGTGAAACAAAAAACTGGAAATTGGTTGGGGGTAATTTATAGTTTGAAAAAAGGCCGCCGATCATCAACTTGTCATAATAATTTGCTCCCAATGCTGGACTTACAAGAAGTACATTTTTTGTAATGATCTCATTATTGATTTTTTTTAAATCAAACGGTGTAATTATTTTCCATCCGTTAACTTTTGATCCGGGTAGCGGACCTTTATTTGTAAACAGATTGAAAAGGCTGTCCAAATTTTTTCCACTCCGGCTTTCAAGCGCCGCCTGTAAATCGGCTGGTACTACATGCTGAAATTTCCTCTTTGAAAAATATTCCTGCATGCCTTTATCAAAGTTTTCTGTGCCCGTGTGTGCTTCAATTAATTTAATAATTTCTGCTGCTTTATAATAGGTACTGATGCCATAATTGGTTTCATTAAAATCCTCTGATGAAGTATGAACAGGTTGATCCAGTCGCTGTTGTGCCTGTGTTTCAAATACTATCCTTGAAAAGTCCAACGGGTCAGCGTCATCTTTTTGATTTTGGTTCGTATTGATCCATTCATTGTAGCGATTGCCATAATATGTATTTAAACCTTCGTCTAACCATGGCAGTTTTCTTTCATTATTTGCCAATATAGACTGGAACCAGTTGTGACCAATTTCATGTTCAATTAACATGGCCAGCGATGCGCTGTCATTCACACCGCTTAATATTGTGAATGTGGGATATTCCATACCTCCGTTAAACTGCTGTGGTCCGCTTACAATACTAACTGTTTCAAAAGGATACTCACCGATCCATTTACTGCGTGTAGCTAATGTTTTTTCAATAGTTTCAAAACTATTATTCCATACACTGGCTTCATCAGGATAATAAAAAATAAAAGCTTCGACCTGTTTATTTTCTAATTCAATTTTTTTATTTTTTACGATTAATTGATTGCTTGCCACCCAGGCAAAGTCATGTACATTATCCTGTTTAAATTGTATTGTTTTAAATGAAGTGGGTATATTGTTAACCGCCTCCTTCTTTGTTGTGGATCCGGCTGTTTTTTTGGACGTTTTAATAATTTCTGCTTTAGGTGTATCGCGATTCAGCATCCATTCTTTTTCTTTCTCATCCTGTAATACACCTGTAGCTGCAACAACATAATCGGATGGAAGACTTATTCGCACATCGTAGTTTCCGAATTCATTGTAAAATTCACCCTGGTCCAGGTAGGGCATGGGATGCCAGCCTTGCTCATCATAAACCGCTGGTTTTGGATACCATTGTGTTACCTGGTATTCCTGTTTCACATGCCCTCCTCTGGAAAAATTATATGGGAGTTTTACATGAAATGGCGTTGTTATGATGATTGATTCTGATGGCAACAGGGGAGAAGGTAGCAGCAGTTTAATAATATCAATATGTTCAGGATGATCTTCAGTGGCTGAAGTAATATCATTCACCTTAAAATCCAACCGGTTGATGTATCCCCGATCTTCTTTATCTGAAAAATAAAAATCAGTATTTCCATTTTGAAGCATTTGATCGCTGAATGCAGTTCGGTCATTCTTAAATGCATTTGGCCAAATGTGGAACCAGATAAAATGTAAGGTGTCCGGCGAGTTGTTGATGTATTCAATGCGCTCAAATCCATCCAGCGTATGTTCCTTTACATCCAGGGAAACATCTATCTGGTGATTCACTTGTTGCTGCCAATATCTGTTTTCAACCGGCGATTGCGAAAAGGCAGCAGATAAAATAAATGAAGTATAAATAAATAAACAGGATATTTTTCTCAACGGACAGTTTTTAAACTAAAATTAATTCCCGGTCATGAGTATTGGTAATAAATTTTCAAACGATGGCTAAGCTCGTTTATTTTCCTTTTCCTTTAAATATGATACGGATAGTATGTAACATGATTTTAAAATCCAGGGCCAGTGAAATATTTTCAATGTATAAAAGGTCAAACTTGCTTCTCTCAATCATTTCCTGCACATTTTCCGCATATCCAAATTGCACCATACCCCATGAAGTTAATCCTGGTTTAACTTTCAAAAGATATTTGTAATATGGCGAAATTTCAACGATCTGATCTATATAAAATTTTCTTTCAGGTCTTGGACCCACCAGGCTCATATCACCTTTTAAAATATTCCAGAGTTGGGGCAGTTCGTCTATTCTCCATTTCCGCATCACTTTTCCCCAACGCGTTATCCGTTTATCATGATCTGATGATAAAGCAGGACCATCTATTTCAGCATCAGGTAACATAGACCTGAATTTATACATTTTGAAAGGCTGGCCTTTAAACCCTATACGTTCCTGTGAGTAAATTATAGGACCCGGCGATGTGAATCGTATTCTTAATACGGCATATAACATTAATGGTGAAAGCAGGATTAAACCAATAATAGCAAAAAATATATCGATCAGTCTTTTTATGGGTTGTTGCCATTCGGGCATCAATCCGGTATTTACTGTGATCATAGATGCACCCAGTATATTATTGGTTTTTACGGATCCTGAAAGAATATCCAGTGTTTCCGGTGGAATTCTTAATTCTACATTTTGTTCACTGAGCCTGGAAATGATTTCTTCTACTAAAGGTTTTTCTTTTTTATCAAAAGCAAGAATTACAAGGTGTATTTGTTTTTCGTTAATAATTTTTTCCAATTCATTGACGGTTCCAAGTTTAACCAGGTGTTTTGGAAAATGTATTCCTTCTTCACTATGATTTGTGCTTAAATATCCCGTATAACGATAACCTTCCTGGTGGAGTGGTTCATTGGAATCTTTGTAAAGTTTTATTGCTTTATCTGGACTGCCAACTAAAAGTGTATTAAAGAAAACTTCTCCGGTCATCAATTGATGTTTAACCCTGTTCAGTATTATTAACCTGCCAATGAATGTAAAAATGAATTGCAATAAAAACAATCCGAAAAATGCACGATAATAATATCCATAATCATTATTTACATCATCCAAAATCAATAGAAAAAAAATGATTGATACGCCCAAAAGACTGGTGATAAGCGTATTGGTAAATTCAAGAAACCTGGATTTTTTATAGAGGTGCTGGTAGGTTCCCAATACAGCATACAGTATCAACCATCCGAGCGGAACAAAAAAAATGCCCCGCCAAAAATTTATATCAATTTGAAGCTGACCATCTTTTTTAAAAGGTTCATCCAACATCCATTTTCTCAGGAAAAAAAAACAACACCAGGCCAGTAATGCAGTGATTACATCAACAATGGCATACCATTTAATATGAATGGGTTTGCTTTTCTCCATGAATTTATGAACGGGCAATATTGAGGTTACCAATCTTTTGCAGAATCTGGTGCGCTACATCCATGGCAGCGTAGCCATCAGTTTCACTAACAACAGTTGGATGGTTTTGTACAATTGCATTTCGGAATTCTTCCAATTCTTTTTTTATCGCATTCACTTCTGGTACGGGGGGATTGGCAATCGCAATTGTTTTAACACCGTTCGGCGTTTCTATATCAAAAGCAAATGCATTGGTGTCCTGGTCTTCTTTCAGTTTGATGATTTCTGTTTTTTTATTCAGGAAGTCAATGCCTATGTATGCATCTTTTTGAAACAAACGCATTTTTCGCATTTTTTTCATGGAGATCCTGCTGGAAGTCAGGTTAGCCACGCATCCATTGTTAAATTCTATTCTTACATTGGCAATGTCAGGTGTGTCAGTCATTACACCCACACCGCTGGCGGAAATTGTTTTTACATCACTCTTAACAATACTTAAAACAATATCTATATCGTGGATCATCAGGTCCAGTATAACACTTACTTCTGTCCCCCTGGGATTGAATTGTGCCAGGCGATGCACTTCGATAAACATTGGATTGAGGTTTGCACCTTTCAGTGCTAAAAATGCAGGATTAAATCTTTCTACATGACCAACCTGGCATTTAATATTCGATTCCTGTACCAGCTTTACGAGTTCCCTTGCTTCCTTCATAGTGTGTGCAAGTGGTTTTTCAACAAATACATGTTTGCCCTTCATGATAGCCGCTTTGCAAAGCGTATAATGGTGATTGGTAGGAGCAACAATATCAACCGCATCACAGGCATCTATTAAAGATTCGTAATTGTCAAATCTTTTTAAACCGTACGTTTCTTCTACTTCGGCTGCCGTTTTATCATCTGGCTCATAAAAACCAACAAGTTCCACATCACTGATCTCTTTCCAGTTATTCAAATGAAATTTTCCCAAATGACCTGTACCAAATACGCCAACTTTTAACATATCAAAAATTAAGGCGTAAAGATAATATTCCTTTACCAGCCTTGGATAAGAGATAAAATTATAATACCTGGATTAAGAGAATTTGAGAATTTGAAAATTTGACAATTCGACAATGAGGCAATTAAATATTGATGCTTTGAAAAAGTAAAGAACATTCAATCCAAAGATTTTTAGGTTTTACTTTTAAGTTTTGACTTATTAGTTTTTTAATTTGCCAAACAAGCTTACTAATAGTATTCCGGAAGCGTTATAAAGATGGACTTTCTCCTGATGGGTTGCAGGTTCTTGGTTTTATGTCCTTTACCCGTGGTGTCTTCTAAAAGCAAAATATCTCCTGCTTTAAAATGGCGGATCTCTCCGGTTGATGTTTCTATTTCAATTACGCCATCCAGCAAAACTAAATATTGTTTTTGTGGGGCATTATGAAAATCATAATCATAAGCTGGTTCAACTTCCCTGAAAATGATCTCCTTTACTTTTAAAGGATCGGATAACAATCCAATGGGGCCTGAATCATTTAATAGGATATTAAAATCTTCAAAATGGCTGTCGCCATTCGCATCGCTGTAAATCCTGGTTACCTGGAACATAATTTTTAATTGAAGATTAACCTGTTTGCATATTCAATTTCGTCTTCGTTAATCGTATGCCCCATGTTTTTATAAATTTTCTCAGTGACATCAGCATGCATGTTTTTCAGTACCTGGGTTGTTGCATGCACTCTTTCAACCGGTACATGCATATCCGGGTCACTGCTGCCAATAAAAACAGGTGTGCCTTTAAAATCCCCAGAATAATTTTCCGGGTAAATTTTATTACCGATCAACCCACCCGTAAAGGCAGCCACTCCTCCATACTTTTTAGCATGGCGTGCAACAAATTCAAGTGATAAACAAGCTCCCTGCGAAAAACCGGTGAAATAGATATTCTCAGACGGAATGCCTTGGTCAATAATATCATCAACCAATTCTTTCAATAATTCCAGCGCAGATGAAAGCCAGGGTTCATTTTGTTCGGGCAGCGCAAGGAATGAAAGAGGATACCAGCTATTACCGGTTGCTTCGGGAGCAAACAGCGCATACTCATCAACGTTCAAATGAGCTGCAAAACC
>JAKFER010000192.1:0-6285 GCA_036675565.1 Chitinophagaceae bacterium | reverse complement strand
TATGAATGATGACACAATGGATAAGGAAATTTATCAACAACATAAAATAGAAGTACAAACTCCTGTTGCGAAGATGCTCAACTCGGAATTAAAATTTGCTTTGGAAGAAGCTATCCGCCAGCTTCCTGAAAAGTACAGAGCCGTTTTCATCATGCGGGAAATTGAGGATATGAATGTGGCAGAAACCCAGGCATGCCTTGATATAAGTGAGGTGAATGTAAAAGTGCGGCTAAACCGTGCCAAAGCTTTATTAAAAGAATCTTTAAGTGGCTTTTATAAAAAAGAAGATATACTTCATTTTCATCTTACCCGCTGCGACAGGGTTATTGAAGGGGTTATGAAAGGGATTGATCACCTGTAGTTTTAGTTTTCAATTCAACAACTTTTTCATCCTTCCTTTTACAACGTAGATCACATAGATTTTTTTTTGATCTCAATTACCAGTTATAAAGTTCAATAAGAGATTATACACGCCGTTATCGTATCATCATTTGCAATAAACCCCTGCTATTCAAAAATAATATTTTAGTATTCCTTACTACTCCAGGTAATTTCCTGGCAGTATTTTTATAGCACCCTCCGGCTCATTATTTAGTAAATTCAAGGATTGAAAAAATCTTAACTTTTAGCTTACTAAATATCATCAATATTCCTCAATCGTCATCGCTATGAAATTATTACAATCGCTTTCTATTATTTTTGCCTGCATAACGGCTCTCCCCGCTTATTCTCAGAAAAGTATTAAGCTCAGTTCCCCTGATGGTAACATCCAATATGTTTTTCAATTAAAAGATAAGGCTCCGGTGTATACTGTTTCTTTTAAAGGCAAGCCTATTATAAAAAATTCAGGATTAATCTTATCCTTTTCAGAAACAGGTTTATTTAAACATGATCTAAAAATTCTAAAACCAGTTTTCCGGGAAGCTATTGAAACCTATGAATTAATAGTGGGAAAGGCTAAATCAGTAAACCATCCTTTTAAAGAAGTAATTATTCCGCTCGAAGAAACTAAAAAACCTTTCAGAAAGATTAACCTTGTAGTCCGGGCATTTAATGATGGCCTTGCTTTCCGAAATGAGTTTCCCCGGCAAAAAAACTGGTCTTCCTATTCACTTACTGATGAGAATTCTGATTTTAAACTTACCGGCGATCCAAAATTACTAAACCTCTTTCTCCCCAATTACACGACTTCTTCGGCCATGGCGGGTGTTTTGTTCCCCCTGGCTGCCGGACATTGACAGCTCCACAATTACCCATAATTTTGAAATTCCTCCGCCTTGGTGTGTGTCCGCAAATGTGAGGTCGCCTCGGTGCGTGTCTCCACGCACCGAAACTTTCATTATTAATGCAAAGTGTGTGAAGACACGCACCTTTGGCAACAGCTGATAATTTAGTTTACAAGCCAGGTGTTCAATTCTATTTGAGCTTTCAGGTACCCGGCATTACTAATTGCATCTAAATAAATCAAACCAATTCCTTTTGCATAATAGTATGTATATACCTCGTTTGTAAAACTCCACGGATTATTTATAGAGCGTATAAGTGGACGCATTTCAATGACGAGCACATTTGCAAATGCTTTCCCGTTAACAGTAACCACTGCGTCTCTTTTTAAACATTTATAAGAATATTTTAAAACAAGCACCTGGTTAAACGTAGAAGCCCCTTGGAATTCGGGACTTTCCCAGCCCTGATTTTGCGTAATGTTCTCTTTAAGAAATAAATGTTCTGTAAAAATACTGTCCTTAAATTGAAAAGCCTCTGTGTACTTATCTGCTTTTGCGTACTCAAGGTAATCATCTCCTTTTTTTCTAAATAGATATTCCTTACTGCTATACCTGTCTGTTTGCTGCATTACCTTGTACGTATGGCCATTTACATATGATGCGCCGGAGACAGTTCTTTTAATAGAAGTACCTTTATAATAGAGGTCATTGTAAATCCAATAACTGCTATCTGTAAGCGGAAAATAATCCTGGCCTGGTGCAATTACTAAATCGGCCAGCACTGTTACTTCAAAACTGCAGGAAGACGCGCTGCCGCTTACCGTGAAAATATCTGTTCCCTCAAGCAGAGGATATCCTACTGCATACATGGTAACAGTTTGTTGGCCGGTTGCAGTAAAAATGCCATATCCCTTGAAAGAATATCCGTTCACAGTATCAGTTACAAGTGCATAAGTGCCGGGTAATGTAACATTTACTTCCACATTCACTTTACTAAAAGTATCTAACCCAATTCTCTTTACGTATGTGCCGATCACCGTATCATTCATACATTTTCCAGGTGATCCCTGCAATGTAAATTTTGCTTCATCTGAATTTACGTCTACATTAAAATTACAAACAGCTCTATTTGCGTGCAGTGTAAATACATTAGTGCCTTCATCTATTGGTGTGCCATTTGAATATATGTCTACGGATTGTATTCCTGCAGCTGTAAAAATTCCGGAACCGGTGAACCAATAACCATTCACTGTATCAGTAATGATATCATATCTGCCTGGCGAGCTTACGTCTACATGTACATTTACAGTATTGGATGTATCGGTAGCAAGATATTTTCTGTAGGTTCCTTGTACCATATAATCCATGCATTTGGCGGGGGCGCCTGATAATGTAAATACTGCAGGAGGTATTGCATTGCTTTTAACTATTACAATCGCTTCGCAAAAACTGGTGTCATAATGTATGATGAAATAGCTAGTATCTGTAGCAATTGGTTTACCACTACATAAAAGTTTTACATGATTAATGCCTGTGGTATTAAATTCCCCGGCAGCTTTAAATACAAGGCCGTTGATACTGTCGGTGTAAATGTTATAAATACCAACTTCGATAACATTAACATCAATCATCAGGAAATTGTTATTGCCTGTTGCACTATCTTCTACATATTCGCCATTAGCTGTAACAGGAAGACAATTTCCAATACTATCTTTCGCCAGGAAACCCTTAGATTGTAAATCCCAGTGAATTTCTTTCTGGCAGGAAAAAAAAAGATAGCCGAGTAGCACATACAGTATCCACTTCTTCATATGTTGCACAATATAAGAAATCAACAAAGCTAAAAATTGTTTGTTGCCAGATTTAAACAGAGCCGTTGATTTCTCCGCCTTGGTGTGTGTCCGCAAATGTGAGGTCGCCTCGGTGCGTGTCCCCACGCACCGAAACTTTCATTATTAATGCGAGGTGCGTGAAGACACGCACCTTTGGCAACAGTTTATCCCGTAACCGTTTTTAAGAAGATCGTTGCCTCGTTGCTTTCGTTGTGAGAAACGCCTAATCTTCCAGTGGAAATGGATGTCCCCTCCGCCTTGGTGTGTCTCTACGCCGGGGTTGGCGTTTTTCACCAACCGCATTACTAAGTGATTTTTTTTATCCAATCATGCATTGAAAGTCTGCCTGCCCGCGGCAGTTTGGGCAAACCTGCCAAATAGTCCTCATCATTGCTTTATTTAATTGCATTACTTATAGATAGAAAAGCAAGTGTTTATCCTTAGTCTGCTTTACTATTTTACCTTTACTTGTTTGCTTTAAAAAGCCATTCCTCAAAAACACTTTCTTCCTGTTTGCTTCCTGTTTGCTTCGTACCTTCTTCGTATTTGCTTCGCTTCGGCTTCGGCGGGAAGCGAACAAGACAAGAAGAAGATACGAACAAGGTATGGAGAATGTCGTTTTGTCGTAGCCCTCCGCCTTGGTGTGTGTCCGCAAATGTGAGGTCGCCTCGGTGCGTGTCTCCACGCACCGAAACTTTCATTATTAATGCAAGGTGCGTGAAGACACGCACCTTTGGCAACAGTTTATCCCGTAACCGTTTTTAAGAAGATCGCTGCCTCGTTGCTTTCGTTGTGAGAAACGCCTAATCTTCCGGTGGAAATGGATGTCCCTGGTGGCAGGTTTTGCAGGTGATGACTTTCAGGTATTCGGGCCTTGAAGCCGTGTCGTAGTAAAAATATCTTTTATTGATATCAATGTTTAGCAGCATCATACGCCTGGCGTTTTCTTTCATCGAATTGTCGTCCAGCGCATAATCAAGACTATCGGCCGTCGGAACCGGCAACGGGGTTTTGGCCGGGCTATGGCAGAAATTACAAGTTACGCCAAGGGCTTTATTATAGGTTTGCATGATACTGTCAAGCATCTGGCCGCTGATATCCTTTGGCAATACTTTGAGGTTTCTTTCCTTTTTTGGACGCAGGGAAGTAGCCGCGCCTAACAGAACAAAAGCTATCAATACCGAAAGCACTACCAGTTTCTTTTTATGCATAAAACTAAGTTTATTCTTTTGACACAATATTATATGCCTCAACCGGATAAATCAGCAGGAAAGTGGTAAAGAAAGTGTAAACAAGTGTAAAATCATGGTAACAATAGTGTTCCAAACCAGGACTACTCAATACCCTTTCACTCCATCTATCATTCCCGCGATTCGTCATGCATAAATGCCAGTTAATAAAGATCGGCCTGTTTGCAACGGGCAGCTTGCATTTACTTGCAGCGCCATTGATCATTAACCAAAAACCTTAACCCTGCCTACCGGCAGGCATTAACAACAAACTCAACAAGCGCCAGGAAGAATACCGCTAGTTCAGCATTGCGCAGTCAGGCATAGATCCTTTTTTCAAAGACCATGAAAAAGCAGACAGGGAGTTTGAAGCAACGATGGTAAAACAAAGCATTGCATTGGATGCTCTATTGCGGTTCAGAAATTGTTGGCGCGGATAAAAGAAAGACCCATCAGAACTTCAACAGACCGGAAACCAGGCCGCCGGTTCGCCGGGACTCTCAAAATGTTTTTTCGACTGTGAATTGTGTTTTTTGAGAGGGCTACCAGGCATTAGCAAAATCTATTTCAATGAATACGAAACCAAATCAAACCTGTCGACGAGGTTGGTATTGCCGTAGTAAAATTCATATCGAACAATGCCTATTCCTGGTTTAATATATGTCACGTTTTTCTCTACCGTTACTCCCATCGTCGTATACACTACTTCGTTTTTAATGCAACTGTACCCAAGAATATTAACCGGAGTAGCGTAAGCTACCAGTTTCCTGACTGTATTGTCTAAAGGGCTTAAAGTGTCTGTATAAATTACGGTGTCGCCAGTAAAAACTCTTTTGAAAAATGTCTCAATCCTGCCATTATCCCGTTTTACCTCCACCGTGTTAGTGTCTACATTTCTTATATTCCAACGTGCGTCATAGTACGTGTTTCCATTGTGGGACATCGTTGACACAATACTATCAGACCAGTGAGTGGTGCTCTCGAGATTGCCATTGTCATCATAGTTGTAATAAATATAGTTCCAGTTATTGCCTTCCTTTAAAGGAATAAGGTTTTTGTCCGGCGTGTCAGGCGGATTGTTTGTGTTATTTTCTTTTGTGCAGGCGAGTAAGTATATACTTAGTGGTAAAATGAAAACAATCAATTTGAAGCTCATAGTGGGTATATTTTCGCCCTTCTCTTTACCGCATCTAACAGTTGATGCTTGTGGTAGGTTTATTGAAAATTCTACAGCCGGGCCTGGTGGTAACTTTTTGTTTAACTCAGGCCAAAATACAACGGACGATCAGAAATGCAAAGAATGTGGATACTTTTAGATAGGCTTGCAGCAACCCGTGTATAAACTCCTTCCCCGACGAGTCCCTTAACATGTTTTTCTACGGCAATCTTGTTTTTTTGGGAGGAGACTCGTCGGACAAGAACTTCCTGAATTAACATGTCTGTACAATCTTTCATCTATATCAGAAGTATGACCAATGTAGTATTGATCCAATAAAGCAGAATAAAGTATAAACAGTAAACAGTATAAAAAAAAGGTCCTGATTTTTTCAGAACTTCTGGTGGAGATTACCCCGCAAGTCTGCGGGACGCTCTAGCCAGCTGAGCTAATCAGCCATTCGATATATTTCCTGCTCTTTTTCCTTTTGATTTCAAACTCTCTTTTAACCGCTTCTCTTTTGCTTTGAAACAGCTCGGTATAAACTATTCGCCAATCATTTGTTTTTTTGGTCGATTTACTTCCAGAATTAACATGCCTGTACAATCTTTCATCTATATCAGAAGTATGACCAATGTAGTATTGATCCAACAAATCAGAATAAAGTATATAAAAAGTATACAGCATAAAAAAAGGTCCTGATTTTTTCAGAACCTCTGGTGGAGATTACCGGAGTCGAACCGGTGACCTTTTGCATGCCATGCAAACGCTCTAGCCAGCTGAGCTAAACCCCCTTATCTTGTTTTACAAAAACCCTTCCGGGCAGCAAAAATAAGGGATTT
>JAKFER010000131.1:0-34502 GCA_036675565.1 Chitinophagaceae bacterium | reverse complement strand
AAAATTGAATCACTTATTAACCGGGTGCAAAAAGACCAGGTGCAGGAGATCATATTTGCGTTGAGTGCAACCATCCAGGGCGACACCACCATTTTTTATATACAGAAAAAAATTCAACCGCACACGATCCGCATCACCACCATTTCCCGTGGTATTGCTTTTGGCGGTGAGCTGGAATATGCCGACGAAATGACGCTGGCCCGCAGCCTGCAAAACCGCCTCCCGGTTGAAAACTATGTGGCAAACAGCCATTAATTCATCAACCATCTTTTATTGCCTGTTCATACTTACCTTTGCACCCTTACCAGGTGGATTTGTTTATTGTTCAACCTGTTTCCCCGGTTTCAAAAATCGAACTAATAAACGCTAACGAGACTTTTAATAGGTTTCCTTTCCGTTTATATATATGTTTCTTTTTTGTTCCCGGCAGCAGGTCCCTGGCCAGCGTTCCTTGCGTCGCACTCTTGTGCTGCATACCAATGTTCAACATTGAATAATAAAGCAGCAGCCCAGATTTAAATGCGGTATTGAGCATCAGCAAACGCACCGGTAAGCAAAAAATTTTATTATATGAATACGATTCAACAAGAATTGAAAAAGCGCATACTGGTAATCGATGGAGCCATGGGTACCATGATCCAGCGTTATCATTTAACCGAAGCCGATTATCGCGGAGAGCGTTTTAAAGACTGGCCAACTGATATAAAAGGCCATAACGATCTTTTATGTTTAACGCAGCCGCAGATCATCAAAGAAATTCATTTGCAGTACCTGGAAGCAGGCGCTGATATTATTGAAACCAATACATTCAATGCACAACGTGTATCCTTAGCAGATTACCAGATGCAGGATCTTTCCTATGAAATTAATGTGGCGGCGGCTCGTATTGCCAAAGAAGCTATTCAGGAATTCAGAGTTAAACATCCCGAACAGGCTGATGAACCCAAATTTGTTGCAGGCGCAATTGGCCCGATGAATAAAACACTGTCATTGTCGCCCGATGTAAACAATCCAGGTTTTCGTGCACTCAGTTTTGATGAAGCCGTTGAAGCATATTCAGAGCAGGTAAAAGGATTAATAGATGGAGGTACAGATCTGTTATTGATTGAAACGATTTTCGATACTTTAAATGCAAAGGCAGCGATTTATGCAATTAAGGCAGCCCCCCACTCTCTTCCGATCATGATCAGTGGAACGATCACGGATGCATCTGGTCGCACATTAAGTGGTCAGACACTCGAAGCATTTTATACTTCTATTCAGCATGCGCACCCCATTAGTGTAGGATTGAATTGCGCATTGGGTGCCAAAGAAATGCGACCGCATATTGAAGAACTGAGCCAGATTGCCAGTTGCTTTACTTCGGCATATCCTAATGCGGGACTTCCAAATGCTATGGGTGAATATGATGAACAACCGGAAGAAACCGCACACTTTTTAGAAGACTGGGCCAAAGAAGGTTTTGTCAACATTGTTGGTGGTTGTTGCGGAACTACACCTGAGCATATCCGTCATATTTCAGATGCCGTTAAAAAAATTAAACCCAGGGAATTGCCTGTACTTGAAATGCAATTATAAAAAAATGGCCACAAAGACGCTAAGACACAAAGTATCACAAAGAATAGAAAGTTATCAGACATTAATTCTTAAAACCTTAGCGGCAATATAAATATGAAAGAACTTACAAAACATGAAGAATGGCTGGGAAAGCAAATAGTAGATATTGCTTTTCAAATTCATAGAGCTTTAGGTCCGGGATTATTGGAAAAAGTTTATGAAGCATGTTTTTGTTATGAGTTATCTAAAAGAAATATCCCTTTTGTTACACAACAAAAAGTGCCCATCATTTACGATGACCTGAAATTTCCTGAAGGACTTAGATTGGATATACTTGTTGACCAATTAGTGATTGTAGAATTAAAAGCTCAGGAAAATTATCATCCTGTTTGAGAGGCTCAATTATTATCTTATTTAAAACTTACAAATAAGAATCTTGGGTACATCATAAACTTTACGGTTCCATTAATTAAAGAAGGAATAAATAGAAGAATTCTTACTTAATAAATGTGCTAAAAAAGCTTTGTGCTGCGTGGCAAATTAAAAATGAATAATTATGACGGCAATAAGGACATAAAGAATGAAAGTAATTAAAACATTAACCCAGAAATCTTAGCGCCTCTTTGTGCCTTTGCGCCTTCGTGGCAAAAAATCGAGATAAAACATGAATAAAATCAAACCATACTTAAAACTTTCCGGACTGGAACCATTGGTCATCCGGCCCGAAAGTAATTTTGTAAATGTTGGGGAACGCACCAATGTGACAGGATCAAAAAAATTTGCCAGGTTGATCCGTTCCAACAACTATGAAGAAGCATTGAGTGTAGCCCGCCAGCAGGTTGAAAGCGGAGCCCAGATCCTGGATGTAAATATGGATGATGCACTGTTGGATGGTGAAAAAGCAATGACCACCTTTCTCAATTTATTACAGGCAGAACCGGATATTGCGAAAATCCCGGTCATGATCGACTCATCAAAATTTTCTATTATCGAAGCCGGGTTGAAATGTGTGCAGGGAAAATGCATCGTTAACTCCATCTCCATGAAAGAAGGAGAAGAAAAATTTATTGAACAAGCCAAAATATGCCAGCGTTTTGGTGCAGCCGTTATCGTAATGGCCTTTGATGAAAAAGGACAAGCAGACACCAAAGAAAGAAAAGTAGAGATCTGTGAAAGAGCTTATAAAATATTAACGGAGCAGGTTGGCTATGATCCGCAGGATATCATTTTCGATCCAAACATATTTGCCATTGCAACTGGCATAGAAGAACATAATAATTATGGCGTTGATTTTATAGAAGCCACGCGAGAAATCAAACAAAAAATGCCATTAGCTAAAGTAAGCGGTGGTGTAAGCAATGTTTCCTTTTCTTTTCGGGGTAACGAACCCGTTAGAGAAGCCATGCATGCCGTATTTCTTTACCATGCCATCAAAGCTGGTATGGATATGGGAATTGTTAATGCAGGGCAATTGATTGTTTACGACCAGATAGAACCACAATTAAAAGAACTATGCGAAGACGTTATACTGAATCGCCGGGATGATGCCACCGAAAGATTATTATCCTTTGCCGAAACAGTAAAAGCCAAAGAAAAGGGAGAAGTAAAAAACGAAGCCTGGAGACAGGGATCGGTGGAAGAAAGGTTAACACATTCGCTGGTAAATGGTATAACCGATTATATTGAAGCAGATACGGAAGAAGCAAGACAGAAATATCCAAAACCTTTAGATGTTATTGAAGGTCCGCTGATGAATGGAATGAATGTAGTGGGTGACTTGTTTGGAAGTGGCAAAATGTTTTTACCGCAGGTGGTAAAGAGTGCCAGGGTGATGAAAAAAAGTGTGGCCGTACTTACCCCATTTATTGAACAGGAAAAGGAAGATCGCAGGTTGGCACACATTGCAGCCGGTACGGAAAATGAAGAAGGTGCAGGTGCTGCCAAAATTTTACTGGCCACTGTAAAAGGAGATGTACACGACATAGGTAAAAATATTGTTGGTGTTGTTTTAGGTTGTAACGGGTATGATGTGGTGGACCTGGGAGTGATGGTTTCTGCCGATAAAATACTGGATACAGCAGAAAAAGAAAAAGCAGACATCATTGGGCTCAGTGGATTGATAACCCCTTCTCTTGACGAAATGGTTCATGTGGCCCACGAAATGAAAAGAAGGGGAATGACAAAGCCGTTAATGATTGGTGGCGCCACTACATCTAGAATGCATACCGCTATTAAAATTGCGCAGCAATATGATCACGGTGTGGTTCACGTGCAGGATGCATCACGTAGTGTAAGCGTTGCCGGTAGTTTATTGAATAAAGAGCTTAAATCCAATTTCCTGGATAACATCAGTATAGAATATAAAAAATTGAGGGAAGACTTCAATAAGAAAAAATCCATCAAACAATACCTGAGCTATTCAGAAGCCAAAAAAAATAAAGTAAAAATTGACTGGGGAAATTATATTCCCCCAGCACCTGCAATGAAAGGGGTTAAAACCTTTGTTGATTATGATTTAAAAGAAATTGCCAAATACCTGGATTGGCAACCATTTTTTATAGCGTGGGAAATGCATGGAAAGTTTCCGCAAATTTTAAGCGATGAAGTTATTGGTGCAGAAGCCACCAAACTTTATAATGATGCCAGGAAGTTATTGCAACAGATCATAGAAGAAAAATGGGTGCAGGCCAAAGGAGTCATTGGCCTATGGGAAGCAAATGCGATTGATGATGATACCATTGAAGTAAATACAGGTGAAGAAAGTATACAATTGCAGTCGTTGCGTCAACAAATAAAAAAAGTGGCCGGGCAGCCAAATATTTCATTAACTGATTTTATAGCTCCTGCTTCCACTGGTAAAAAAGATCATTTGGGTGCATTTGCAGTCAGTATTCATGGTATTGAACCGCATTTAAAAAAGTTTATTGAAAATCATGACGACTACAATAAGATCATGCTACAGGCCCTTACGGACCGGTTGGCAGAAGCCTTTGCAGAACTGTTACATGAAAAAGTGAGAAAGGAATTTTGGGGTTATGTAAGGGATGAAAACTTAAGCAATGAAGAACTGGTAAAAGAATGTTACCAGGGCATCAGGCCTGCACCAGGTTATCCAGCTTGTCCTGATCACACAGAAAAATATAAATTATTCAAATTATTAAATGCAAAAGAAAATGCCGGCATCGAATTAACAGAATCACTGGCTATGTATCCTGCTGCTTCAGTGTGCGGCTGGTATTTTAGTCATCCTGAAAGCAAATACTTTGGTGTTGGTAAAATCGGCAAAGACCAGTTAGCAGACTACACGGAGAGAAAACAAATGCCGGCCGATGATATGGAAAGATGGCTGCGACCTGTTTTGGAATAATTTGAAACGATAAAAGCAAAGTTGATCTTCGCTTTTAGTTTACTGATGACTGTTAGTTATTTTAATTACAAATTCATTGCAGTATTGTTATAACAATCCTTTACCGGACAAAGTTTCTCTTAATTGTTGGGGATCTTTAAAATGAATTGTATGCAATCCAAAAGGCTCAGCGGCTTTTATATTGCGCAAATTATCATCAATAAATAATGCCTGGGTTGGTTCAATATTAAAACGATCTAGAATAAGCTGGTAAATTTCCCGGAATGGTTTTCTTGTTTTTTCATCACCACTAACCAAGCGACCGTCAAACCAATGCAAAAAATCATAGCGTTCCAATGCAACCGGGAAAAGCTCACCACTCCAGTTAGTCAGCGCATAAAATTTCAAATTTGTTGTTTCTTTTAATTCCCTGAAAATATCTACCGTTTCTTGTATCGGGCCGCCAAGCATTTCCGTCCATCTGCCATAATAGGCACGAATGGCTTCCTCCCAATTTGGGTGTTTGTTTACCAACTCTTCGGTAGCTTCTGTAATCAACCGACCTGCATCCTGCTCTTCATTCCAGTCACTGGTACAAATGTTATCAAAAAAATATTTAGTTTTTTCTGCATCATCAAAGAACTTATCAAATACATAAGCAGGATTCCAGTCGATCAATACGCCGCCCAGGTCCCAGATGATAGTGTCAATTTTTTGATTATTCATTTCTACATGAAATTTATTTGTAAATTAATTTTCCCAATAATAAGGTCCTATTGTATTTTGTAAAACCATCGTTATTAATGGTACCACATAGATATTTAAAAACAGAATCATTTCCTTTCTAACAACCACCACAATTTTCTGCGTGGAAGAATTTTATAATTTTCAGTTACATACGTTCTAATGTGAGCAATGGCTTCTTCAACATCATCGGTTAACAGTACCAGTGAAAGATCCTCCTTGGAAATGGTTCCTGCTTTTGACATCGCATCGATCATTTCCATCAAAGGTTCAAAAAATGATTTACCAAAAAGCACAATGGGAAAATTTGTAACTGTTTTGGTTTGAATCAATGTGATGGTTTCAAAAAATTCATCCATCGTACCAAACCCGCCAGGCATGATAATAAATGCATAACTGTATTTTGTAAGCAACACTTTACGCACAAAAAAATGTTCGAAAGTGATTGCCGTTTGCGTGTAACGATTTCCTTCCTGTTCAAAGGGTAACTGAATGTTACAACCCACTGATTTACCTCCATTTTCAAAGGCTCCCCGGTTGGCTGCTTCCATAATACCCGGGCCACCGCCGGTCATTACGGCAAAACCAAGATCTGATATTCTTTTACCCATCAACCTGGCTGCTTTATAATACTCATGATCTTCTTTAAATCTTGCAGAGCCAAAAACGGTAATGCTGGGACCAACAAAGTGTAAAGCCCTGAATCCTTTTATAAATTGTTTAAATACACGCCAGGCAAATGCCAGTTCATATCCGCGGTCCTTAGGTCCTTCAAGATATACATGCGACTTGGGTGGAATAATATGCTTCTGCGTTTCCATGTTCAGGTTATAATTTTATACATAAAAATAGGGTTTTGAAGATAAGCCTTCCTGTACAAAGGATTAACTTGCCACTTTTAAATAATCATGCGCATTATATCATATAACGTTAATGGAATCAGGGCCGCCATCAAAAAAGGATTTATTGACTGGTTGAAAACAGACCCTGCAGATGTTATCTGCATCCAGGAAACAAAAGCTGAAGAATCTAATGTTGATTTTGCACCTATTACGGATCTTGGTTATACAGGTTACTGGTATGCGGCTCAAAAAAAAGGTTATAGTGGTGTTGCCGTTTTTTCAAAAATAAAACCTGACAAAGTTTTGTATGGCAACCATGACCAGGTAAGCAATGATGAAGGCCGGATCATTCAATTATTTTTTGGTGATATAAGACTTATCAATGCCTATTTCCCTTCCGGAACTTCCGGGGATGAAAGACAGCAATTTAAATACCGCTGGCTGGACGAATTTTTCACTTACCTGAAAAAAGAAAGAAAAAAATCACCAAAAATTATTTTATGTGGCGATTATAATATCGCTCACAAAGAAATTGACATTCATGATCCGAAAGGAAATAAAAAATCAACCGGGTTTCTTCCCGAAGAAAGAGCATGGATGGATAAATTATTTGCGGATGGCTGGATTGATACCTTTCGTGAATTTCACCCTGAGCCTCACCGTTATACCTGGTGGACGCAGCGTTTTCCCTCCGTACGATTAAATAATAAAGGATGGCGAATTGATTATATAAATGTTACCCAGCCCATGAAAGCCCAATTAGCAGATGCAGAAATTTTGCCGGAAGTGAAACACAGTGATCATTGCCCGGTTTACTTAAAAATAAAAATATAATGGCTTTTGATGTTGAAATGCCCGCAATCAACAGTGGCATCCTGTATAATATTACGATGCAGGTTGAAAAACAGTTATTAGATGACTGGTTGTCCTGGATTCAACTGGAACATATTCCCGGCATAATGGATACAGGATGTTTCATTAAGCACCAGGTACTAAGACTAATGAACAACAATCAACAGGACGAACAAACTTTCGCCATTCAATATTTTGCATCGACCATTTATAAATTCAACCAGTTTGAAGAAAATTTTCTTGAACAGGAACTCAAAAAAATTTCTGATAAGTGGAATACGAGTGTGATGTATTTTACAACGGTTATGGAGATTGTGAACTAACTGTGGATAAGATTTATTTATAGTTAATGGCATTAAAAACCTTTGCAGGCCAGCATTTCATTACCTCCCTACCTGAAATCCTTTACAGGTAAGGGTTTCGGTGATATATACTGATTGTTATCATTGCAAATAATTTGGTGAAATCGGCTAAAATCCTTATCCAATGCGGATTTCCGAATTAATATATTGTATAAAATTTCTTTAAAAATGTTTTGTTGATTAGAAAAACCGTCTAAATTTGTTGCAGACAAACATTCTTTAAAAACTATCACACTATGAACAAAGCAGAATTAATCAGTAAGATTGCTGATGATGCAGGAATTACTAAAACACAAGCGAATGCTACAGTAGATTCATTTGTTGAGGCCGTAACAAAAACATTAAAAGGTGGCGGTAAAGTTACCTTGGTTGGCTTTGGTACTTTTTCAGTTTCTAAGCGTGCTGCCCGTAATGGCCGTAATCCTCAAACTGGTGAAGTAATTAAGATCAAAGCAAGAAAAGTTGCCCGCTTTAAAGCAGGTAAAGAACTTTCTTCAAAAATCTAACTGTGCCCTTTCAATTTATTACGCTCCTGTACAAAGTGCAGGAGCTTTTTATTTTAAAAACACTAACCTAAGTTTATAAGTGATTTCACTATATTTACCGACTAAAAAATAAATCATGGGCAAAGGAGATAAAAAAACAAAGAAGGGTAAAATAGCAAAAGGTTCATTTGGCAAAAGCAGACCCGCCAACAAACCAGCCACCAACACTCCAAAGAAAGCAGAAGCAGAAAAAGGTAAGTAATTTGTTGAACTAGGGAGCTAAGCGGTCAATTTGCCACTGACCATCATTTGTTAAACTATATTGTAAACGATCATGTAAGCGGCTGGGCCTTCCCTGCCAGAATTCAACTATGGCAGGTTGAACAATATAACCACCCCAGTTTTCTGGCCTTTTTACCGCTTCATTTTCGGCATCTTTAAGTAATTGCGCATAATTTTCATCCAGCCATTCACGATTGTCAAGCACCTGGCTCTGTGGTGAAGCAAGAGCACCTACCTGGCTTTGCAATGGGCGGGAATAGAAATACGCATCGCTTTCATCATCACTCACCTTACTAACAATACCGGTTATGCGCACTTGCCTTTCTAATTCTTTCCAGAAGAAAAGCAGGCATGCTTTTGGATTTTCAGCTATCTGAATGCCCTTAAAGCTATTATAGTTTGTAAAGAAGACAAATCCCTTTGCACTGTATTCTTTCAGTAAAACAATTCTTGCAGAAGGAAGCCCATCACCCCCGGCTGTTGCCAATGTCATGGCATTGGCCTCATAAACTTCAGCAGATATAACTTCCTGCCACCATTTATCGAATTGAAGAATGGGATCAGCTGCTGCTTCGTTTTCGGTTAATGTATGACGTGAGTACTCGTACCGTAGGTGGGAAATGCTGCTTTTCATAAACCATTTTTCAAGACAAAATTACGTGCTGCAGCGCCTTAAAAAAATAAAAGGTATGTGAAGTAGTTTGGAGATTTATGCAATGACTTTAATGCTTTTCCTGTTGCTTTAATAACTGGTCTCTTTCTTCGGCAACCATATTTAACCTGCTTTCCAATTCGCCAATGCTTTTTAACCTGCTCTCCAGGTTTTTATTGGCTTCGGACAAAATGTGCAGATCATTATTCAGTTCTTCCAGGTAGTTAACCCGTTTTTGTAATTGCTGGCGGTGAAAATTGGCTTGATTCAGATTTTCCTGCAGGTCATTGACCTGGGCATTTAATTTTTGATTTTCACTGATCTGGGCAAATAATTTGGATCGCTGATTTTCAAAATCTTTAGAAAGCCGGTAGTGTGATTCTTTCAAATCTTCAAATTCAAGGTTTGCCATTTTTGATGCTGCAACCTGCGATTCCAGTTTTTGCATTTTAACCTGCATGGAATTGAATTCAGCATAAGCATTATCCAGCATGGAATGCATTTCTACCGCAAGGTGTTCACTTTGTTTAATATGGTTGATCTCAGAATCTTTCTGTTGTAATTGGTTTTGCAGTTCCTGCAGGTGTTGCGACAATTGCTCGTTTTCTTTAAGAATAGCCCGTTGCTTTTCTTCATTTTCTTTAACCAGGTCTACCTGACCAATCAACTGGCTGATTTTTTGACTATGCTCCTGCAAACTTTGCCTGGCTGCCTGTAACTGCGAAAGGTAGTCGCCATAATCCTCGGGTGATGTATGAATTTCCTGTTCGCGGTGCTGCAACTTTATCTGAAGATCTTCATTCTGATTGCGTAATTCATTCAGCTCTGACTGCAAAGCCTGGTTTTGATTCTTAAGTTCATTTAATGCTGAAATGGAAACCAGGTTTTGATCCTGTACTTTTTTTAACTGGGTCTGCAGCTCGTTAAATTCTGTTTGCAGATGTTCATTTACGTTATGATTTTCTTTGCTCTTAATGGCAGATTGAAGTTCCCGGTTTTGTACCTGCAAATCATCGAACCTTTTTAACAGGTGGCGGTTATTTTCTTCCGCCATTTTAATTTTCTGATGCAAAATGGATATTTCTTCATCTTTTATGGCCAGGTCATCCAAATCTCCACCCTGCTGAAGTTGTTCTTCCAGCTCTTCGTTACGTGCTTTTAATTCTTCAACTTCCGCTTTATACATTTTTGCACTTTCTGCTGTTTCTTTCATCAACAACCTGCTTTCGGCTAATTCCCTGTCCTTTATTTCCGCCTCATTAAAATATTTCATTTTCCAATCTTCAAATTGCCTTTGCAATTTTTTGGTTCTGTTTGTATTTGGCTCCAGGCTGCGGCGACTGGTAATAAAAAAATGGATCGCTATACCCAGGATAATTGCGCCAACCTGGAGCACAATGATCTCTATAATAGTTAAATTTAACTCAGCCATATGAACGATAAATGAAACGGGTTTTTACTTAAACAGCCTACAAAATGATAAAAATCCTGAAAAAAATCAGCAAAACTACTCGTAAACTATAAAAATAATTGTTTATAACAGGCGGTAAGTTATACACAACCTTTATAAAATGCAACTCCCTTTAAGAATTAATTTTTATCAACCCTTAATTGTTTATGCTTAGGCTTGCATTTACCAATGCATCTTTTTGCAGGGGAATTTAAACCGGATGAAAAATGGCATAAAAAACCCCATCATAAATGACAGGGTTAAAGATTATTTAATGTGGATGTTATCCGCGAACCAGGGTCCCAACTTTTTCACCAGTAACTACCCGGCGAAGGTTATCCGGTGTATTCATATCGAATACCACAATAGGTAAATTATTTTCCATGCAAAGGGTAAATGCTGTCATATCCATCACTTTCAGATTTTTGGAAATGCATTCAGCAAAAGTGATTACATTAAAACGGGTAGCATTGGCATCTTTCTCAGGATCAGCGGAATAAACGCCATCAACCCTGGTCCCTTTCAATATCACATCCGCTTTTATTTCAATAGCCCTCAAGGAACCGGCGGTATCAGTAGTGAAATATGGGTTGCCTGTTCCTGCTCCAAAAATTACCACGCGGCCCTTTTCCACGTGCCTGATAGCCCGGCGGCGAATATAGGGTTCCGCGATCTGCTCCATTTTGATGGCACTTTGTAACCGTGTAAATACCCCAATCTTTTCCAATCCAGCTTGTAACGCCATACCGTTAATTACGGTTGCCAGCATCCCCATATAATCGCCATGTGCTCTTTCTATACCGGTTTCCGCTTCATTCATCCCCCGGTAAATATTTCCTCCGCCAATAACAATGGCTACCTGGACACCCAGGTCAACAATAGATTTAATGTCCTGTGCGTATTGAGAAATAACGCTGGTATCAAAACCAAAACTTTTATCACCCATTAAAGATTCGCCCGATAATTTTAAAAGAACCCGTTTGTATTTAGGAAGCATGTGTAGATTATAGATTTTATGAAAGAGCCTTGAATTTTTGAATTGCGGTGCAAAGAAAAGATTTTTTGCCCAACACGCCATCCCGAATCCTTGTACATACTCATTTTTTTGTGGCTTTTATGGAATAAACCATGGGTATTTTGTTTTCCATGCCTTTAATGTGAAAATTCCCTTGCCCGTCTTCCACCGTATTGCTAAAGCAGTTATAAGGAGAATATAAATATTCATCAAAAAAATCAATTTGCAATCCATGTTTAATCAATGCATTGATCACTTCACTGATACTATGGTTCCAACTGTATTCTTTGACATTTATATCGGCATTACGATCGGTATAAGTCCCGGTTGAATCAATTTCAATAACTCCGGCATTTCCATAACTATACTGAATGAATTTAAATTCATCATCAAACATCCATACGACAGGATGAAATTCGGCCATATAAAAAAATCCGCCTGGTTTTAAATAATGAGCGATGATGGCAGCCCATTTATCCAGGTCGGGCAACCATCCGATAACACCGTAAGAAGTGAATACAATATCGAAGGAAGCTGCCAGGTCAGAGATTGGGTTTTGACCAGATTCCGGGTGAAGATCATATACATTGCTGCAAATGAATGTAGCATCCAGTTTTAATTCTTCATTCAGCTTTCTTGCTTCGGAAATGGCTTCTTCAGAAAAATCAACCCCTGTAACGGTGGCGCCTAAGCGAGAAAAGGATAAGCTGTCCATACCAAAATGACATTGCAGGTGCAGCATTGTTTTTCCCTCTACATCCCCTACACCATTCAATTCAATTAATTTAAGTGAGCTATCCCCCTTTTTAAATCCCGCCACATCATAAAAAGCGGAATCCTTGTGAATCATTGTCCGCTGGTTCCAGAGATTTTTATTGGCTTCGAAGTATTTAATTTGATTATCCATTATTAATTGAAATTAATTTTTAATAAATTCAATTTATTAAATAATTCCTTTATCAGTTTTGCTATACAAATTCAATAAGATGATTTGTCAAAAGGTAAATGAAATTTTGTTTTTTTGCTTCTTGATTAGTATGATATCATGCCATGTACAAAAAGCTTCAATAAATAGTGGGGTTATCTATCTTAACACAAAATCATATAACCCCAATGTACAAGAATATAATAAAGAACCTATTTTTCCTGATTTGAAAATATGGTATAAAGACAGTTTAGTAATTGAGCAAATAAAATTGGTCAATATTAATACCGATACAACCCAACTTACTACAATAACACATCCAATAGACGGTTACGTTTTTATTGATTTAAAGTCAAAATCATTTTATCATTATAAAACGTTTTCGGATACAGCATTAATAATTAATAAATATACCCAACCAGATTCATTACCAATACAAGGAAATGGAGGGTGGAATTTCTATAATTCAAGGGATTTAAAGCTTATTGGAAACCCAGAAACTCTTTCAGATACTGTAATAAATAATCTTACATATAAACGGGTAAAATTATTTACAAAAATTGAGGAAGATATAGTAATCCAGATAGGTTACTTAGAATGTGATAGAAAAAATTCATTTTTTCAGTTATATACTAACCTGGGTAAGAAACTGGGCTGTCCTATTGTAAGACTTGATGATTTACCTTCCATTCAAAATCCCAAAGCTGTTTCTGTCCAAATTGATTTTGTTTCAGACAAGTTAACTTCTAATGAAATGAAAGTTTTTAATGCCTGGGAAAAAAATGCAAGAAAAAATCCGGTAAATAAATAATCAGAGAGATGATAGAAAATATTAAAAAAAATCCGTACAATTATTATAACTGTACGGATTTTTTATTATTTCTAATTGGTTAATTATCCTAACGCAACTCTTTTGAATTCGGTTACTTTTAAATCCTTATCCACGCTTTGTAAAAATTCTTCAACAGATTTGCCACCATCTTTTACATAAGCCTGTGCCAGTAAAGTTTGTTCTTTAAAGAAAGCATTCATCTTCCCTTCTGCAATCTTATCCAGCATGGGTTGTGGTTTACCAGCCATTTTTGGATCCTGCTTCATCAAATCCATAACGATATCTCTTTCGCGGGTGATGGTTTCTGCTGGTACTGAAGCAGCATCAACAGCAACCGGGTTCATTGCAGCAATTTGCATAGCAATATCTTTTCCGGCTTCTGCAGCTTCTTTACTTAAACCAACTAAAACGCCCATGCGGTAAGAACCATGAATATAAGAAGCCACATAAGGTGCTTCAATTCTTTCAAAACGGCTAACACCAATTTTTTCTCCTATGCTGGCCAGTTTATCATTGATCAGTTCAGAAACTTTGGTACCATTTACGGATACTTCATTTAATGCTTCTGCACTTTTTACATCATTAGCTACAGCAGCATCGGCAATGCTTTGTGCAAATGCAACGAAATCAGCATTCTTTGAAACGAAATCAGTCTCGCAACTGATCGTTACGATATAACCAATTTTTTTGTCGGCACTGGTTTGTGCAATCACTACCCCTTCTTTTGCTTCGCGATCGCTGCGTTTAGCGGCAACTTTCTGACCTTGCTTGCGCAACCAGTCGATAGCGGCTTCAAAATCGCCGTTTGTTTCAGTTAAAGCTTTGCGGCAATCCATCATGCCGGCACCAGTAGCCTGGCGCAATTTATTAATATCCTGTGCTGTAATTGTTACAGTAGACATAATTGAAAAATTTGAAAATTAGATAATTTGAAAATTTGAAAATGAATCTTTAAAAAACTCATACTTCAATTTAAAATACCTTACACACAAGTACCGGTAATAATGCAGGAATTATCTTCCGCCACCACTGCCACTACTTGGTCTTCTTTGCGTGCTTGGCATACGGCGCTTTGGTTGTCCACCACCAGCACCTGGTCCGCCTGCACCACGACCACCTCTTCCACCACGTCCGCCTTCAGCTTGTGCTTCGGCTTCTAAACGAGCTGCTTTCTTTTCTTTTTCATCATCGCTCATTTCATCAACACCTTCTTCATCTTTAGCGGCTTGTCTTTCAGCTAATCCTTCAGCAATAGCAGCAGTAATATAATCACTGATGATTGCGATTGATTTAGTTGCATCATCGTTTGCCGGAATAGCGAAGTCAACTTTATTCGGATCGCAGTTGGTATCAACCACACCAAAAGTGGTGATGCCTAAACGTTTGGCTTCTGCCAATGCGATATGTTCGTGGCCGATATCAACAATGAATAAAGCGGCTGGTACACGACCCAATTGGGCAATACCACCTAATACTTTTTCCATTTTGTCTTTATCGCGGGTTAAAGTCAAACGCTCTTTTTTAGTGATATTATCAAAAGAACCATCACCCAGCATTTTTTCAATGCTCTGCATTTTCTTTACACTCTTACGAACGGTGTTGAAATTGGTTAACATGCCACCCAACCAACGCTCGGTAACAAAAGGCATGTTTACTTTTTTGGCATTATCCTGAATTATATCCTTCGCCTGCTTTTTGGTACCAACGAAAAGGATCTTTTTACCGCTGCGGGCAATCTGCTTCATGATAGCAGCAGTTTCCTGAAGGCATTCGGTAGTCTTGTTCAGGTCAATAATGTGAATACCTTTTTTCTCAGCAAAAATGTAAGGCAACATCTTGGGGTTCCACTTCTTTTTTAAGTGACCAAAGTGTACACCAGCGTCCAATAATTGTTGCTGAAGTGAAGTATTGTTTTCCATTTGTATGTCTTGTTATTAAATGATTTAAATTTTTTGGCCAGGAACCTTTCCAGCTCGCAGCAAACATGTTCTTATCGTTTAGAGAACTGGAAGCTACGACGGGCTTTTTTATGACCAAACTTCTTACGTTCAACTGAACGCGGATCTCTTTTCAATACACCAGCAGCTTTTAGTGTTGGGCGAAGTTCAGGGTTCAATTCAACCAGGGCACGGGCAATACCCAGTTTGGCTGCTTCTGCCTGCCCTTTGATACCACCACCGGTGGCATTGATCTTAATATCAAATTTGGTTACTGCGTCAACTGATTTCAGCGGCAGTTCTACCTGGTTTTGTAAATAAACCAGTGGGAAATAAACTTTGTAGTCTTTATCGTTAACTATGATCTTGCCATCTCCTTTTGAAAGGAAAACCCTTGTCACAGCTTCTTTACGACGACCAACACCGTTTTGTTGCTTTTCCATTTATATTATTTTTTTGCGGTGAGTTCTTTTTTTAGCAGGTAAATGTGCCAGTATAAAACTCAATCTGTTTTTTTAATATTTAAATTCTTTAGGCTGTTGAGCAGTATGAGGATGCTCGGTACCAGCGTACACAAACAATTTTTTATACATTTTACGACCCAGCCTGTTTTTAGGCAACATACCTTTAACCGCTCTTTCTATCACTACTTCAGGGCGACGCTTTAAAAGGTTTTTAGCAGTTTCTTCTTTACGGCCACCAGGGTACCCGCTGTAAGTATCGTAGATCTTGTCTTCCATTTTGTTACCAGTCAACTTGATCTTATCTGCATTAATAAAGATTACATAATCTCCGCAATCTACGTGGGGCGTATAATAGGCTTTGTTTTTGCCACGGAGAACCGCTGCAATTTTAGCACATACACGACCAACGGTTTGATTGGTACCGTCAACAATATACCAGTTGCGTTGCACGGTAGCCGCATTCGCATGTTTTGTTGTGAAATGTTGTTTGCTCATTCTTTTGAAATCTTTTGGCTGAAAGTTTTTCCTTCAGCTATTAAAAAATAAAACAGCAGGGCCATCCCCCTGACTGTTCCCTTAAAAATTGGGAGCGCAAAGATAGGAGTGTTGTAGTGGATAAACAATCAATATGAAAGGTTTATTTTGATAGCACCTTTACAACTAACTGGTTTTCAATAAAATTTTTGACCAATATTTTTAATAGGTTTCAAAATTGATCCTTTTATCATCCCCAAAAATAACAAACCCCGGCTTTTGGCCAGGGCTTGTATGTTTCTCATGTGAAAGAAAGTTTATCTCCAACCGCCGTTGGAAACATTAATTCCATCTGCATTAGCTGTTCCACCAAATGTGTAGAATGGTAAAGGCAATGAAAATAATTCAAGTTTTTTAGCAGGTAGAGGTAAATGTAAAGGAGTACCTTTTTGCAGCAGGTTTAATTTTCTCATTTCAAAGAATTGAATTCCTGCTCCAGTAGTATACATTTCCACGTGACGTTCGTGATGTATTGCCTGGATAAGATCTTCTTTAACAGCAGCAACATCAGGCAGTTCTCCCCTTGTATTCCGGGTTCCTGCATTGATGATAGCGGCTGCACCAGCCAGGTCATCTAAATAAACCCTTGCTTCTGCACGCAACATGTCATTTTCAGACAGCATCACTTCAGGCTTTGGACCTTCTCCAATAGCATACATTTCATCGTAACGGGAATGACGGTAATTAGAATAATGATAATACCCCCTGGCCGCCTGGAACCAGTTTGAACCTAAAAATTCAAAGTCCGTATTAATGCGGTTATCCGCATCAGGATTGGTTGATGCTGGCGGATAAGGAAACGAAGGACTATCATCCCAGTGTTGTGGAAGTTGTGGATCTAACAGGTTTACTACATACATATCCGTTACACCCCATCCCGGGAAAGTTGCATAATCCCCCGCTTCAGCATACCATTTTACATAACCATCATTGATGACAGTAAAATCAGAAGTAATACCATTGTCGGCATATGTTTTTACCTTGTTCCAATCAACAGCAGCCAATTGGGTACCGTTACGTGGTGTATAAGAAAGAATTCTGGCAGCCATGGTATTACACAGCTTTTTAAATTCCGCACTGGACATATCTGAAGCTGTACCTAGCCAACTTTTTGGAATAGTAAAACTTCCATTAGATAATGCAATGGCTTCATCCAGGTAGCCTACTGCCGCATTTTTCACATCCTCAAAAGAAGATGCTTCATCCAAGGATTCGTTTTCGATAATGATATTTTCATCTACAACAAAAGCTTTATCAAAAACAAGGGCTAATTGTCCAAAGGCAATGCCTTTTGAAAATTGCAGGAAGGCTTTTGCACGATCATTATCAGCACCGTTTGCACCAATATCAACTCCATTTTCCATAGCAGTTAACACATTGGAAGCAGTAACAATTACACCATACATCCTGTCAAAAAAGAAATTGGTTGTAGCCTGGTAACTGTAACTGGGTGAATTATTCCAGGCAAAGTCTCTTGGTTCCCAGGACATATCACGCATAGCCTGGTTACCCCATGAACAGGAAAAATGATCAGCAGCGGTACCCAGCATCAATTCGACACCGGAATAACTATGAACGCCACCATAAAAGTTATTAAAGAGTGATGAGGTCAGATTTTCAAGACCCTCACCGCTGGCATATACCCTGTCAAAATCCGGTTGATTATTATTCCCAACCTCCAGGACATCCTTTTTACAACCTGTTGCCATGACCAGCACCAGCGCAAAAACCGACAAATGTTTTAATATTTTCATAATGAATTATTTATTCTTTTAAGATTAGAAATCAAAGGAAAGTGAAAAGGCTACGTTACGGAAGTTTGGATATTTATAAGTTCCATCATAAGGTTGTCTTAATGAGCCAACTTCTGGATCGTAACCAGAATAATCTGTAAAAGTTAACAGGTTACGACCAATCACTTTTGCAGTAATTCCTTTGAAAACATTATTGAATTTGCCAAGGAAATTCTGAGAAAAAGAATATCCTAATGCAAGTTCTCTCAATTTGATATAACTGGCGTCTTCAACCCAATAACTGTTAACCGAGTTTACATCATAAAACTGCAGGAAGTAATCGTAAGTTTTTTTCTGGCCATCAGGAACACCACTCATATCCATTTGTGCGTTGCGAAAATCGCGGGTGATCCATTGATTCTTACTATTATAAACATCACCTCCTTGTTTCATGTCGAAAAGGAAATAAAGCGTAATGCCTTTGTATTTAAACGTATTTGCCAGGCCAAGGTTGAAATCAGCATTACCATCACCAATTTTACCATACCAGTCATTTCCCTTTTCATCCTTCAAGCGAATAGCTTTTTCAGTAACAGTGCCTTGTGAACCAGCAGGAACAACATAACCATCAGAATTCACTTCATAATCACTGATTGATTTACCGGCAGGTAATTGAGCCGCCATCTGGTCTAAAGTTCTAACCCAGCTGAAACCATACATAGCACCATAAGCTTCACCACCACGAACATAGAACATCTGACCGCCACCTCCATCAGTTGATCCAAACAGGTATGGAGGAATCGGCAATTCAGTGATCTCTTGTCTAACTCTTGAAAAAACGATATTAGAATTCCAGGTGAAATCTTTTTGGTTTAACCAATTAGCACCCAAGCTTAATTCAATCGTATTTGATTCTACAGTACCGGCATTTTCCCATCTTGAATTAAAACCCCTGTTGAAGAAAGGAATTTTTTGTACCAATAAAAATTGATCTGTAGTTACAGACTGTGCATAGATTGCTTCAAATGTGAACTTCCTTAAGAAATCAACATTTAAACCAAATTCTGTTTCAGCCGTTTTAGATGGTTTCAGATTCTCATTCCCTAAAGTACTTGGAGAAGTTACTCCATTAGAAATAGAATATGTTTCATACTGCCAGCTGAAACCAGGACGTATACCTGCAGTTCCATATGCAGCGCGAACCTTTAATTCATCAATACCCGGAATCTTAACATCCTGGCTTATACGATAAGCACCTGAAACACGATAATATGGATTCCAGCGAGCTTCAGAACCGAATAAAGAAGAACCATCATAACGGAACATTCCGTCAAATAATAATTTATCTCTCCAGTCCAGGCCAAGAATTGCAAAATAATTTTGTGCCTTTTCAGTGTCCATATATGATCCACCAGAATTTATACCTTCAAAATTGGCGAAGGTTGGTAAATCGGGTACACCAAATGATTGGGAAGAAACCTGGTAATTTTCATATTGTCTGTTTTCAAACAAATAAGAAAGTTTACCTCTAACACCAAGGTCGCCAAATTTATGGCTCAGGTTCAATGTGGCCTGTGTGTTCTGGCTGTTTGTTTCGTCAGAATATTTCTGCAAACTTCCCTTACTATAGTTCATATTATAAGCACCACCACCACCTAAGCTCCATGTATCATAAGGATTATAAGAAGTATAGCGATAGTTGCCGATTTCAATGGAATGTGAAACATCTACATTAGCCCATCTTGCTAACTTAATATTGGCTGCATAGTTACCGATCCAACGGCGTGTTTTATCATCTCTTTCCTGCTTCCAAACATTATAAAGCGGGTTAACTGTTTCGCCATTAAAATGATTCATTCTTAAATAATAAGGCTGTCCATCAGGATTGGGTGCTAAAAGATCCAGATCCGGTTCAGCTAATACAATGTTGAAGAAGATACTGGAACCATTACCCGGGTATTGCGTCTGGGTATTGATAAACAGGTTTGAGGTCGTTAATTTTAACCATGGAGCAACCATATGATCCATATTCAACCTGAAGTTTTGTCTTTTGTATCCTTCTGTGTGCTGTATAACACCTTGCTGTGAGTTATTCTCAAAAGATGCAAAAATATTTGTTTTAGCAGAGCGGGAACCAATACCGACATAGTTGGTATAGTTTGTCCCGGTTGAGAAGAATTTATCCTGCTGGTCAATAGTTACACCAAACGGATTATCCAGGTAATGGTCTGCATCAATGGTCCTGTTACCAGTGATATCAGGATTGTAACCGCCTCCTTTGTAACCGGAAGGATAAGTTACACCGGCATATTTTGTATACTGGCCTTGTACGGATTGCCAGTCGCTGGCCAAAGCATAAGGGTGATGGGTAGCCAAATCTAATTTATTGGCAATGCTTTGAAAGCCTATTTCATTTCTTACAGTTACACTGGAAGAATTGATTGCCATGTTACTTCCTCTTTTAGTAGTAATGGCAATGACTCCATTACCTGCCCGTGAACCATAAAGTGCTGATGCCGCAGCACCTTTTACTACTTCCATAGATTCAACGTCATCCGCATTGATGTCACTTAATCCACCTGTTAAAATAACTCCATCAATTAAGATCAATGGACCAGAACCTACGTTGTTCAGGTTATTGTCACCACGTAAAAGAATGTCTAAACCACCTCCAGGTCCACCTGAAGGAGAACTTGTCTTAACACCGGCAACTTTACCGGATAATGCAGATGACATAGATGTGGCTGTAACCGCATTCAGTCTCTCTTCACTGATTTTAGTTACAGAAACAGTCATTTTTTTACGAGAAGTGGCACCAGCTACACCCGTAACAATAACTTCACTCATGGATTGAATATCCTGTGTGAGTGAAATGATCATCCCTTCTGCGGCAGTGACTTCTAATTCTCCATAACCAATGGCACTTACAATAAGTTTTTGGCCAGGATTTACATTAAGGGAAAAATTTCCGCTAACATCTGTTACCGTACCTACATTGGAAGTAGCGACTTTTACAGATGCCCCGATCACAGGTTGACCGTTTGCGTCTTTTACAGATCCTTTCAGGGGATTAGTTTGGGAAAAAGCAGCTTGTGAAACCAGCATACTAATGCCCAAAAACAACATAAAGAGTTTTCTCATGTGAACCTTTAATTTTGATTAAAAAATAGAACCTTTACCGTTCGTATTGACAATTTTACCGATTATCATTGAAAAACTCATCAATAGTGTTAATTTTTTTTAACATTATTTCAATTTTCTTAATAAGATGACTCAACTCAATCATAAATTATCAAGATCAGTTTTTGGTTCGCCTGAGCATTCAGGGAACGTTTTATCAGAAGAGGAAGCATTTAAACTTTTGAATGAATGGGTTCCAAATGTAAAACTACAAGTACATATGAAACAGGTTGCTGCGGTTATGAAAGCCTGGGCTTTGGAAAGAGAAAATGAAAGTGAACAAACCGCCTATAAATGGTGGCTTGCCGGATTATTGCACGATGCGGATTGGGAAAAATACCCGGACCAGCATTGTCGTATCATCATTGAAGAATTAGAAAAAAGGCATATAGATCCTGAAGTTATTCATTGTATTGCCGCGCATGGACCAAGATATTTTGGCGTTGAACCCAATAATAAAATGGACTTGATGATCTATGTTTTTGATGAATTATCAGGGTTTATTCATGCGGCAGCATTGATCAGACCAACCCGATATGAAGGTTTGGATGCAAAAAGCATCAAAAAAAAATTAAAAACCCCCTCCTTTGCAGCACAGGTTAATCGGGACGATATTACAGATGCCATCAGTAGAACGGATCATGACCTGGATGATATCATCAACTTCATTATAAAAAACCAAAAGGATATTGCATAAAAAAACCGCTTCGGGCGAAGCGGTTTTAGGATAAAATTATTAAGACTTAATTGATCGTTACTGTTTGGGTGTGCTCATTTAATGTAATAGTATAAGAACCTGTTACTGCCGGGGTTTTAAAATTATCACCACCTTCCCATTTAATGGCTCTTGGTGTACCCGTTGCAGTTATACCTCCACTGTTATCTTCATAATCAAACGCACCCCAATCGTTGCCAGCAAGAAATTTGATATCCTTTCCACCGACCAGCGTAAGCGTAATGGTCCAAACACCATTCCCACTGTATGTCATTTGTGGTGAGGCGCCAGGATTCCAGGCAGGAACGCCTTGAATACCATCACCCACTACACGCATTTCTGTGGCTGGACTGATTTCGTATTTAATATTATTAACATCGCGACCATCCCAAATCACACGATACTTTCCAGCAGAAGCAACATCATTAAAATTGTCACCATTTACTTGTAAGGTACTTCCTGATCCTCCATTCGTTCCGTAACTCCTGGTCTCATTAAACGTATTGCTGCCATTATTCCATTCGTTGTTATCAATGAGCTTCCAGCCGCCACTACCCAGGTCAGTAATTCCTACAAATAAATTTGTACCTGCAGCACCCATTGCATAATTAGGAAATACACTCGGAGGATCCCAACCTGCGCCGGTAGCACCACCAACAAACCCCATTCGACCTTCACGTATATCGTATTTCATATTTTTACGACTGATGGAAATCCGGTAAAATCCGGCATTGCTTACGGATAAATTTGGACCACTTGATGATAAATCACCACCGGAACCACCATAATTAACATCCCATGAACGACCTTGGGTGACTTTAAACTCTGCGCCAGCCGGTAACCAGATATAGATATAATACAAATCATTTAATACTTCAGAACGAAGATCACGAATGAATTCAGGTGCTGTACCCGGATCCCAGTTATTACCATTGTTGGTTGATGCCTGGTAACCTCCGGGCAAATAAAATCGAAGAATGGGAATATAAGCATTTACCAGAACCGTAATTGCATTTGAATATGAAACGGCACCCAATGCAGTTGTTGCTTTTACCCGATATTCTACTGACCCCGATGTTTCTCCTTTTATGCCAACATTTAATGCAGTTTCATTGATCTCCCCATTGTTCAACGATTTATTATAAAGTGTTGGCCCTACTGCAATTTCCTGTGGGTTCGTAAAATTTTTTGTGGCTGAATCATATTCTAATGAATAGGTCACTGTTCCGGAATATCCATTAAAGGAAGGTGTCCAGGTAAAATCGATAGCATTATCGGCTGAAGTTGCCAAAGTTGGACTTACCGCTGTTACAGAAGCCGTTAAAACCGAAGGATCTTCATACGCAGTAACAGATAATTTAACCACATTTGAAGTATACTGCTCGTTGTTATTTCCATAAGAGGAAACTACTCTTACATCCAATTCATAAGGAGTACCTAAAGTAAAACCATAGTTTAATAAAATATCATTCAGCTCTTTTCCGGTAAAGGAAGTATTGAGGCTACCCATCACCGTTTTAGTGACCTTCTGTGAAAAATTTCTTCCTGTTGAATCTATTTCAACTATAAACTTATAATTGGAAGTGTCGGTTGCATACTCCGGGTTGGTCCAGGAGAATGTCACCATGTTTTTTAATGAATCAGCAGGACCGGGAGCAATTGATGTTGCGGAAGAAGTTAAAGTAACTGCATTCCCGTTTTCGTAAAATGGAAGGTCATCAACTTTATTACAGGCAGCAAAAAATATCGTTGCAATTACAGTAATGGAAAATATGACAAGATTTTTTTTCATACAATGATGATTAATTAAATTATTGTTTTACAACAGAATACTTACCTGTTTTGAAATTTAAAGTCACTTTATAATTCCCGGCTTCAGCAGGTGTTGGAATTGCATCAGGGTCGCTACCCCCACCCATATTATATCCTAAATCACCGCCAGTTGCACTTGATCCCCCATACTGGGGCTGCCAGGCGCCTGAGGTTGATAAAAATTTATAGAAAAAGCCTGGAGAAAAATTCATTGTAATGGTATATTCCGTGTTGCTGATTTGAGTGGCCTTCTGAGTCACCGGAGGCGCATTTGTCCATCCACTAGGCGTACCATCACCCGTAATAAATAATTCACCAGTTGGCGGAATAGGTACAGCAACATCCAAATAAGGAGTAATAGAAATTGCTATAACATTTGAATAAAGTGTTGCCGAATTATTTCCCAAAGATGCTTTTAAACGAAATTCAATATCGTGGGGAACATCCTCTGCCATATTTAATTTAGTCAGGACTGCGTTTAATTCTTGTACTGTAAATTCAATTGATAAGTCCTTAGATATAGATACTTCCTGTATAAACGGATTTGTGAAATTTGCACCAACAGTATCAACCTGCAGAATATAATTAACATCCTGAGAGCTGATTCCTGTACTAAACTGGTAATTTGGGTTGCTCCAACTAAATTTAATTGCCTTTTTATCTTTATCTGCACGTGTAAGAAACAGGGCATCAGTTGATGATGCTGAAAGTACAGGATTGTCTCCCCCTTCAAAATAAATTTTATTTTCATCTTTCTCGCATGACCATAAAACGGTAACCATTACAGCAACGATTAGAAAATATTTCGAGATATAGTTCATAATTATCTTTTTAAAATTAATAGCCTTGGTTTTGGGTCAGGTTGGGATTTGCTGATAAATTGGCTGATGGTATTGGATATAATTTATACTTTGGATCCACTGCTGTTCCCGAAGAAACACCTCCTTTCCATGGCCATAAATAAGTACTTGTTGTTAATTGATCATACCTCACCAGGTCTGTTCGGCGGTGGCCTTCCCAATATAATTCCCTGGCTCTTTCATCTAAAACCAATTGAAGGTTTAAATCACCTGATGTTAATCGGCCAACATCACCAGGACCATAACTGTTACCATATGCCCGGAACCTGATTCGGTTCATATATTCTAATGCTAATCCGGCATCACCGCCTGATCCACCTCGTAAAACAGCTTCAGCATAAATCAAATACATTTCCGGTAACCTGAAGACCGGAAAATCAATATCAGAAAATTCACGGTTTACATCCGATACCGGACCACCATCACTCCTGATATTTCGATATTTTCTTACGTGCAATCCATTGGCAAAAACCGTAACATCAGGAATTTGCATTTGGGCATCACTGGTACCGAATTTTGAAGTTGTAAATAATGCACGTTTATCAGTAGCACCTGTTCTGTCTTCAAATTTTAGTCCAAGAGCACTTGTTGCACGATAACCGGACCATCCACCTCCTCCCACAACACCATATTCCCCATGATCATCACCTGAAGCTGCATGTATAAAGAAAGTTGTATTACCAAATGATTGAGTGCGCAAGCCATCATTCGTAATTGGGAAAATAATTTCGTTTGAATGTTTATGGTTATCAGCCATAAATAATTCTTCGTAATTCGCAGAAAGGGTATATCCCGCATCAATCACTTTTTTTGCATACGTTATGGCTTCAGTATACTTTGGAGTACCGGTATAAACACCAGCGTTTAAATAAATCCTGGCTAATAATGCCCACGCTGATCCCTGGTCAACTCTGCCATACTCACTACTGCGTGGTGCCGCCAATTCAGTTTCAATAGCTTTTAATTCTTGTTCTATGTAATTGAATAATTCTGCTCTTTCTATCTGGCCTGGTAATTCAGTACCAATTAAATTCTCTTCAGTAATAAATGTTGATTTTCCAAAAAGGTCCATCATCACCCAATAATTAAATGCACGCAAAAAGCGGACTTCTGCAACTGAAGTTTTAATTGCTGTTGCATCTGAACCCGTAATACCTCTTTCAGCCAATTTTGCATCAGCTGCTTCTCTTAAATACTCATTGATCACTGTAATATTATAAATTGGCCTGGCATACATTCCCAAAATGAAAGGATCAGAACTAGTCCACCGGAAATTGTGAAAATTCTGGATCGTTTGGTCGTTCCATGAAACCACGGCTTCATCGGTTGGTAATTCCTGGTGATTAAAAAATCCCCGGATAAACGGTGATTGTGAACCTTCATCCAATCCCTGAATATCAGATGCACCTGCAGGGCCCTGGTTACCTGTGCTGGATAAACCGCCATATATTTTTGCCAGTACTCCCCTGTAACCTTCAGGAGTTGAAAAAGCTGTTGCTGGTGTTAAATCATTAACCGGGTATAAGTCCAGCCTTTTAGCACAGGATGCTAATGAAATAACAGCTATCCCAATAATAAATAAATGTTTTATTGTTCTACTTTTCATGCAATTATATTAATGAATTAGAAATCTAAATTGAAACCAATAGCATAGGTACGTGGACGGGGATAAATATTGTTATCTATACCCTGGTCAGATGAAATCTCCGGATCTAACCCTTTATATTTTGTAAATACCGCAACATTTTGAACACTTGCTGTAATCCGCATGCTTGCTGCATCCCGAAATATTTTACCCACATTATATCCAAGGTTTATATTATCGATTCTGAAGAAAGATGCATTTTCAATATAATAGTCGGTTAAGTACTGGTTATTTTCCATACCGCTTTCCAGGTAATTGCGGGATGCATTTCCTATAAAGTTGATCGGGTTTTTTACGGCTCTTATTACACCATTATTAGAGAAGTAGTTATTGTATTGGTAATTACCGAACATGCCGTGCCCTGCAGCACCCAGGCTGAAATCTTTATAATTTATTTGTGTGCTGGCACCTAATAAGAAATCAGGAGCTGGTTTTTTATAAAAATAACGGTCCGCTTCATCAATTTGTCCATCGCGGTTAATGTCTTCATATAATCCTTCAATTGGGCGACCTGTTGCGGGATCATAAACCTGCTTGAAAACATCGAAAGTGTAAGGTGCATAACCAATAGCAAAGATTCCTATTGTATTTCCTGTTCCACCGCTGATCCCACTTACAGGAATACCCCTGAAATCAGGATCTTCGTTTTTTAATAAATTGGTTATTTCCGTTTCGTTGTAGGTGAAATTAAACCCAAGTTCCCAGTTAAAATTTTCATTGCGAACAGGAACCGTATTCAACGAGATTTCAATTCCTTTGTTTTCAATGTTTCCAACATTTGTAACAATTTTATTAACAAAATTGGCGCCTGGTGCCACAGGTACTTCACTCAACAAATCTTCCGTTTTCTTTTGGTAAACATCCACAGCACCACTGATGCGGTTTTGAATAAATGCAAAATCAAGTCCGATGTTTTGGGTTGTTGTAGTTTCCCATTTAATACTGGGATCGTAACCTTCGGGACGAATGAAATTATAGAAATTATTTCCAAACTGATATTGGGCTGCAGGGCTACTCAGTGTATATCTTGGCAAATAAGAATAATATCCAATTCCATCCTGCTGACCTGTAACGCCCCAGCCTAAACGAAGTTTTAAATCCGTAACCGCACGGGAAGTTTTAAACAATTCCTCTTTCAATCTCCATGCAAAGGCTAATGAAGGAAAGTAACCTACCCTGTTTTCAGGGGAAAATTTACTACTTGCATCTCTTCTCAATGTAGCCGTCAACAAATACTTTTGATCAATATTAATATTGGCTCGCCCGAAATAAGATTCCAGCCTGTATTCTGGTTTATCCCATGCAAAATTTGGAATGGAAGTGGGTATCACCAACCTGTCCCTTCCATACTGCGCATAATTATAGACTTTGGTAACAAACTCCTGGTAACTGTGGCCTACCAAAAAATCTATTTTAGAATTTAATGTGGGGAGATTTTTATCATAAAATAAAGAAACATCCACCAGGGTATTTTCCTTTACCTGAGCATAGTGTGAAAAACGACCCCTTGTTCTATAGTTTGTGGCTGCAACAGAATCAATCTTATCATCACCTTTTCCATTGGCATCATCCACACCAACATTCAATAAAACATGCAGATCAGGGAAAAAATGAAGTTTATAATCCAATTGAACATTCCCAATAAAACGATTCACTCTGGAAGTGTTATCTCGTAATTCAAGTAATGCCAATGGATTCCTGTTAGATAAATCGATCGGAAGGTTATTAGATCCAGTTTGCAACCATTCATAATATCCACCATACTTATTTGATTCGTAAATGGGTTTGGTTGGATCAAATGTTACTGCATTTCCTACGGCCCCTTCATTGGCCCAGCGATGTCTTGTCTGGCTTAATTTTAGAGCAACATTTACTGACAGGTGATCATTGAAAAATTTCGGGTTCAGGTTTAATGCACCTGTTGTTCTTTTAAAATTGTTTGTTTTTAAAACACCATCCTGGTCGCTGTAACCAACAGAAGCACGGAAAGGAACCATGCCGATACTTCCACTGGCACTTATATTATTATCAGTTCCATAAGCTTTTTGGTAAATGGCCTCCTGCCAGTTGGTGTTTGCTGTGCCTAATAAATTCTTATAGGTATTATTCCCTGTAGCCGCAGCATCTTCATTAATAAGCTGCCTGATCTCGTCACCTGTTAATACATCTACAAACTCAGGAACCTCACCCATTGAAAATTGGGTATTGAAATTGAATTTCACTTTTCCCCGTGAACCTTTTTTTGTAGTAATTATGATAACACCGTTAGATGCTCTTGAACCATATAGTGCTGTAGCAGAAGCATCTTTCAGAACACTCATGGATTCAATATCATTGGGGTTTATTGTGCTTAATAGATTGCCGGAACCTGAAATACCATTGCTTTCAACAGGTACTCCATCAACAACAATAAGCGGGTCATTACTGGCATTCAAAGAAGCACCACCGCGAATACGGATCTTACTTCCACCACCTGCACTTCCGCCGCCATTGGTAATTTGTAAACCAGCGACCTTACCCACCAGCAATTGTTCAGACGAAGCGATCTGGCCCTTTTGAAAGTCATCGGGTGTAATGGATGTAACAGCACCTGTAAGATCACCTTTACGCCGGGTACCATAAGCAACTACCACTACTTCATCCATTGTTGCAGTATTGGTGCTTAGCGTTACAGCAATATTTGTTATACTCGTAATGTCTATTTCCTGCGGAGCAAAACCAACAGATGATATTACCAACGTGGTTGCATCCGCTGGTACTGATAAACTAAATGTACCATCGGTAGCTGTAGTAGTGCCTATTGTTGAATTTTTTAAAGAAACGGTGGCATTTGAAAGCCCAACACCTTGAGTATCTGTTATTTTACCGGTAATTGTTTTGTTTTGAGCGAAAGACGAAAAACAGCAAAATAAAAGAGCAGGCAATATAAGCGCCTGTAGCAGTTTTTTGATTGGCATAAGCAATTGATCTGTACGTTAGAAAATGAAGATAAATACCTTTAATGTGTATTTTTAACACAATTATAAATGTTTTTTAGATATCCATGAAATTTATTCTCTTATGCACCAGTTAGTTTTTACTAGAATTGAAAATTGAATGAGGCATAAGTTTGCATTCACTTACCCTAAACCATATCGAGGCGGCTTCGTACTACCTTTTTTTTCCTGGTGGATTTAGGTTTTAAATCTGATTTTACCTTATATAATTTGCCCGGACGATGAGGAACATTATCTTCCATTTCATGTAAATCCACCAACCAGTCTTTTAAGGCAATTTTTTTACGAAAGTTTCTCCTGTCTAGCTGAACACCCAGAATGGCCTGGTAGAGATCCTGTAATTCCCGTAAGGAAAATTTTTCGGGTAGCAGGTTAAATATAATAGGCTTTTCCATAACCTGTTGGCGAAGTCTTTGAAGACAGGTGTCCATAATAAGTTTATGGTCAAAAGCCAGTTTTTTAATATCGGCTACTTTATGCCAGTGCACTTCATTTTCTGTTAATTGAAGTTTATGATGATTTACATCTATCAGGGAATAATAAGCTGTGGTAATTACCCGACCAGAAGGATGTCGGTTCAATGATCCGAAAGTATAAACCTGCTCAAGGAATACATCATCCAGGCCGGTTCTTTCTTTTAATACCCTATATGGCGCACTTTCAATATCCTCGTCTGGTTTTATCAAATCGCCCAACAACGACCAAAGCCCTTCGAACTCTTCCAAATCCGATTTTATAAGTAATATTTCCAGTTCTTTTTTATCATATCCAAAAATGACACAGTCAACCGAAATAGCAATATTGAAATAATCCAGGTGACTACTTTTCTCAACTTCAGCTGTTTTTAAATGCATCAATTTATCCATAATTATTAGATCATTATTATTGTAGAATAATTTTAATAGTGCTGGTCGCTGCTTTAGTCTTGAGCTGCAAAAAATAGGTCCCCGCAGGGAAAAAATCGGATTGCCAATCAAATTGGTGTTTCCCTTTTATCAGGATGGAATTTTTAATTTCTTTTATTTTTTGTCCGTATACGTTCAAAATGGAAATATTAGCAGTACCTGTTTGAGGCATGTTTAACTGAATGTTCATCATGCCTTGTGCAGGATTGGGTGAAGCTGTTAATTGTAAGAGTGCAGACGCTGAAGGTAGGTTGCTCACAGGTGTGGTGACTGCATTTACAATATTCCGGTTCAGGTAAAGATGATATTGCCCTGGTTGCAGGGAAATAGTCTGTGCATTCCCGGTAGCCGTGAATGTACTTGCATCAAGATAATTATACCAGGTACCGGCATTTTGAAAGGTGATGGTTGCATCAGCAGCAGTTAATCCAAAATTACCAACCAGCAACAGGTTGCTGGTATCTGTTGTAATCTTGATCCATTTGATTGCATTGTTTAAACTATAAGTGATTTTATCACTCATGAAAGCGGCATTGTAAGCTGTATGTGCACGCAGTTTTAAAAGGCTTGAATAAATATCATATAAGCGTTTCCGTGGTGTATTTTGAAGATAATCCCAACGGATTGGTTTTGGTTCCAACCGGCAATTATCGCTTACTGTTCCATTGGGACAATGGTTAATGGAATAATCGTAACCAAGTTCGCCAAACTGCCAGATCATTTTAGGACCCGGTATACTCAGTAAAAATGCAGTGGACATTTCGGTTCTTCTCAATGCTGTATTCAAATCCTTTACACTATAACTACCCGAAGAATTACCAAACTGGAGGTTTTTATACATGATCCTTTCTTCATCATGACTTTCCATATAAGTAATAAGGTGAGGCTTTTGCCAACCCCGTTGTGTAAATATGCCACCTTCAAAATTCCAGTCCTGGGCATATCCCATGGTTGCCTGTGAAAAATTGTGATTATGGTTACCCCAAAGCAACATACCATAATCGGACAGCTCTTTTTCTTCCGTGTTAGCCGCAAAATGTTCAAGGATCACATACGCATCCTGCGATTTTGTTTGAACCGTATCATAATATCTTTTCCAGATAGCCACCCGGCTGGCATCGTAATTCGACCATCCATTTACGTTACAATTGCCACCATTATTATCGCAGGTTGCCGTTTGAGTAAATCCTTTGGACAGGTCAAATCGAAAACCATCAATTTTATATTCTTTTAGCCAATGCTCTACCACCCTGCTGGTGAAATACCGCGTATCCAGGCTTTCATGGTTCATATCGTAACCCACATTAAAAGCGTGTTTAGTAACAGGATTAAACCAGGGATTATCGGAAGCTGGCCGGTTATTGGCATTATCAAAATATAACTGCACCATCGGCGAAAGCCCAAATGAATGATTCAGAGCGATATCCATTATTACCGCGATGCCTTTACTATGACAACTGTCAATGAATTGCTTTAATGTATTTTTTGGACCATAATATTTATCAGGCGCAAAATAAAAATCAGGATTATAACCCCAGCTGTTATTCCCTTCAAACTCATTAAATGGCATCAGCTCAATAGCATTAATACCCAGGTTTTTTAAATAGTTGAGCGTGTCCGTTAGTGTTTTCCAATCATGGGCTTCAACAAAATCACGCAACAACAATTCATAAATCACCAGGTTCCTTTTATCTGGACGATTGAAATTTTGCACTTTCCAATTATAAGTTGGTGATGCTGTTTGCAGGATACTGACAATGCCGGTAGTTAAATTTGTTGGATAAGGTTTAAGACCCGGATATGTTGAAGCTGAAATATAACTGTCGTTATTATTGTACGGATCCAGTATTTTCTCTGTATAAGGATCAGCGATTTTTAAAGTGCCATCTACCAGGTATTGATAGCTGTATTCTGTACCAGGTGTTAAACCGGAAATCCGTAACCACCAATATTTTCCATCGGCAGTTTTATTCATCTGGTATTGTGGTTGCTCTGTCCAGTTACTGCCTGGAAAATCGCCAATAACACTAACCCGGTTTTTTAAAGGTGCATACAGCACGAGTGTTGCTGCAGTGTTCCCGGCTTCGTAATTAATACCCTGTTTAACACCTGAGGGTAATGGAGCAATGTTTACTCCCGCGGCTACAAAAAAATCAACGGTATCCCGGCTGATCATGGTACCGTCATCAGCTTCGGCAATGATCCTGGTATTGCCGGTTTGTGTAAGTATATGACTGGCGGCAATGCCGGTTGAATTGGTATTTGACCGGATCATTGCGCCATTTACATAAATCTTTAATGCACCTGATTTATTGGAAACAGCCGCAATATTTATATTATCGCCAGAAAGTTTTTGTATGGGTTCTGGTGCAGGTTTATAAGTTGGTTGAATAGGCGGCTCCGTTATTCTAATTGCTAAAGCAGATGAATAAACCGGGATATACATATCACTACCATCTGTGTTGGCCTGTTTTTTTGATCCGTTTCCGTTTCTAAATAAAATGGCAATCTTCTGAATATGTTCCGTTGCATCAGTAATTCCGTAATAACTCCGCAAACTACCGGTTATGGTAAAACGCCATTGGCTGTTGCCCAGGTAAGCTGCGCCCAATGAAGCATTGGGTTGGTTAAAATTCTGGTTGAATTTTACATATTTCCAATCACTGGAATTACTGCTTTTGTTTGTAATTACTCCGGTGTGCACATATACATCATTGGTCATAGCATATTCAAATAAACCACGATTACCTTTTGAGGCATCCATATTTATTACCAGGGAAGTTGTTGCATCATCTTCAACCGGGAAAGAGGGAGTCCAGGTTAGTAATTGGGCGTTGCTACAAAGAATGACCAGCAGGCTCAGGCACCCTAGAAAAGCTTTTCTCATAATGGCAATTAAAAAAATTCGTTAGTTCTAAATTGCTACCAAGATACAAATATGTACTAAAAACACATTGCTATCGAAAAAAAATATTTGGTTTCAACTAACTTAGCCGCATATTATTACATTATGTATGCTACTTCGCAGATAAAAGAATTACAATCATTAACTACTGAATACCTGCAACTGGCAGACAAAAAAGAAACTGGAAAAATTGACATTGAAAAGTTAAGGTCAGTGCTTCGTTTCCATGAATACAGGTATTATATAGTGAGTGATCCTTTAATTGCAGATTATGAATTTGATGTATTGTATAAGACACTTGAGCAGATTGAAAAACAAAATCCAGCCCTGGTTACACCCGATTCTCCTACGCAACGCGTTGCAGGATCTATAACCAAAGACTTCCCCACCCAACAGCATATGGTTCCCATGCTTTCTTTGGATAATTCATACAATGCTGAAGACCTGCTGGATTTTGATCGCAAGGCGCGGGAATTGACAGGCAAAACCGAAATAGTTTATTGCGTAGAACCAAAATTTGACGGTGCAAGCATTTCATTGGTATATGAAAACAACTTACTGGTAAGGGGAATAACAAGAGGAAATGGTGTTTCGGGAGATGATATTACACCCAATATTCGCCAGATAAGGAGTATTCCATTATCAGCGGATTTTATGTCAAAAGGAATTGAATTGATTGAGATCAGGGGTGAAGTTCTGATTAACAAAAATAATTTTAAAAAATACAATGAACAGCTGATGGAACAGGGATTTGCACCCTTGGCCAATCCCCGCAATGCTGCCTCCGGCACATTACGCATAAAAGATCCTGCAGAAGTAAGGCGGCGCAACCTGGAAGCTTTTTTATACAGTGTAAGTTATTTCGCTACAGTAGATGGCGCTCCCATTCCGGAGGAACTGCTGCATCATTCCTCCTCCCTGGACATGTTGTATGATCATGGTTTTCGCATACCCATCAACGAGAAAAAAGTTTTTACCGGGATTAAAGGCGTTATTGATTATTGTATTGAATTTGAAAAAACCCGCGATGAATTACCCTATGAAATTGACGGGATGGTTATAAAAGTGAATGATGTTGAGTACCAGGAACTGCTGGGGATGACGGCGCATCATCCACGCTGGGCCATTGCTTTTAAATTTAAAGCAAGACAGGCTACCAGTAAATTATTAAAAGTAGAATTCCAGGTTGGCCGAACCGGTTCCATTACACCCGTGGCCAAAATAGAACCGGCTCCCATTGGCGGTATTACCATTACATCCGTATCATTATTTAATGCAGATGTGATCAGGGAAAAAGACCTGCGCATAGGGGATACAATTTTAGTGGAAAGAGCAGGTGACGTAATTCCATATATCGTAAAGCCACTGACAGAATTAAGAACAGGGAAAGAGCAGCCTATTAAGTTTCCTACCCATTGCCCGGTTTGCCACGATGAATTATACAAACCCGAAGAAGAAGCCGCCTGGCGCTG
>JAKFER010000100.1:0-34544 GCA_036675565.1 Chitinophagaceae bacterium | reverse complement strand
CGCAACTGAAGGAACTACTCGAACCCCGCATTGCAGACTGGAAAAAAGTAATGCAAAAAGATTTATTGAATCAATTAGAAGAAGCCGCCAATAACAAGAAATTGGTGACTGGAATGAAAGATGTGTGGCGGGAGGCGGTAAATCATCAAGGCAGGCTGCTGATCGTTGAGAAAAATTATATGTATGCAGCACAGCACGGAGGTAGCGCGGATGTAATTTATAAAACATCTGAACCGTATAATAAGTTTTCATATATCCGGGATGCCGTTGATGATGTAATAGAAAAGGTACTCGAAGGTGGCGGAGATGTGGAATTTGTAGATGAGGATATACTTAAAGGCTATCATCATATTGCTTTGGTCAAATATTATTAAAAATAGTTGGCGCTGCAATACGACCTGCAATCAATTTCTTCCAGATGAACTAAAAAAAATTACAAATGAAAACAATACTGGTTGCAACTGATTTCTCTCCCGCTGCTTTGAATGCAGCCAACTATGCGGCAGACATGGCTTTAGCCATTCATGCAGATATTTTACTGCTGCATGTCTATAGTATACCTGTTAATTACAGTGAGGTTGCGGTGCCTCTGAGTTTAGAAGATTTGGAGCTGAGTGCAGAAAATCTGATAAATGAACTAAAAGATCAACTGCTCAAAAAAACAGGTAGAAAAATAAACATTACCACACAGGTTAAAATGGGTTCTTTTTTTCATGAACTGAAAGCGGTTTGTGAAAGTATAAAACCATATACGGTTGTTATGGGCAGCCAGGGTACATCAGCAGTGGAACGATTGTTGTTTGGCACCCATGCAGTGTACGCCATGAAACATTTGGAATGGCCTTTACTTACCGTTCCGGCAGGAGTTGTTTTTTCATCTGTTAAAAAAATAGGGTTGGCTTGTGACTTTGATAAGGTAGTCGACACCACACCTGTTGATGAGATTAAAATGCTGGTCAATGATTTTGGCGCCCAACTGCATATACTTAATACCGGTAAGCGAGAAGAATTTAAACCCGAGCTGGTGTTTGAATCAGGGTTGTTGCAGGAAATGCTGGGTGCTTTAAAGCCCGAATATCATTCCATCACCAGTGGAAGTACAGATCAGGGTATTATCGATTTTGCCGAAAAAAATCATATTGATTTACTGGTTGTACTACCCAAGCGGCATGGTTTGTTAGATAAAGTCATTCATAAAAGTCATACCAAACAATTTGTATTACATAGTCATGTTCCCGTTATGGCACTTCATTAATATTTCTAATTGTCAACTATGAATTCATATATAAAGAAGTTCAACAAAATCGGCATTGCCGATACAGCAGCGGTGGGTGGTAAGAATTCGTCGCTAGGAGAAATATTTTCTAAGCTTTCTTCCAAAGGTATTCCGGTACCAGACGGTTTTGCCACCACTGCTTTTGCTTTTGAAGAATTTCTTAGTCATAATTTATTGCATTCACGACTCTTTGATCTGATCCAGCAATTAGACAAGAAAAATTATTCGAACCTGCGAGACACGGGATCAAAAGCTAGAAAATTAATGCTTGATGCGGAACTTCCGAAAAATTTTCAATTGGCTATTGTGCATGCCTATAAAGAATTGTGTGGTGAAAATTATTTTGAGGTAGCAGTGCGTAGCAGTGCGACAGCAGAAGATTTGCCACAGGCCAGTTTTGCGGGGCAACATGAAAGTTATCTGAATATTAAAGGTGAAGCAGCTTTATTAAACGCAATAAAAAAATGTTTTGCTTCCCTTTATACAGACAGGGCTATCAAGTACCGCGAAGACAATGATTTTGCTCATGAAAAAGTTGCATTATCTGTTGGCGTGCAAAAAATGGTTCGCTCGGATAAAGCATCTTCCGGTGTTTTGTTTACACTGGAGCCTGAATCAGGTTTCCGGGATATTATTCATATAAGCGGAGTATGGGGCTTGGGTGAAAATATTGTACAGGGAACTGTTACACCCGATGAGTTTTTTGTATTTAAGCCAACACTGCTGCTGGGAAAAAATGGAATTATTCAAAAAAAATTGGGTGAAAAAGCAAAGACCATGATCTATGGCAATGATGAAATAAATCCTATTGTTAACACTAATACAGCTAAAGAAAAGCAGGAACAATTCGTATTAGACGATGAAGAAATTGCAAGACTAGCCACTTGGGCGCTGATCATTGAAGAGCATTATCATAAGCCAATGGATATCGAGTGGGCTAAAGACGGCATCACAAACCAACTTTTTATAATACAGGCAAGGCCTGAAACAGTGCATTCTCAACGAAACCCATTCCAGGTAAAGGAATATAAACTATTGGCTAAAGGAGAAGCAATAACCCAGGGGCAAGCAATCGGTTCAAAAATAGCAACGGGTATAGCACGGATATTACACTCGCCTGAAGAATCAGGGAAATTGCAAGCCGGAGAAATAGTAGTTACTGAATTAACCAGTCCTGACTGGGACCCGATATTAAAAAATGCAACAGCTATAATCACTGATAAAGGAGGAAGAACCAGCCATGCTTCGATTGTGGCCAGGGAGTTAGGTATCCCGGCTATTGTAGGTTGTAGCGACGCAACCGTAAAAATTATGGATGGAGAAGCGATAACCGTTTCCTGCAGCGAAGGAAAAACCGGTTTTGTGTACAAGGGCAAACTGGCCTTTAAAGAAACAGAACTGGATTTTTCCAACATTAAAAAACCGGAATCCACTGAGGTATTGCTGATAGCAGGCGACCCCGATAAGGCATTCAAACTATCTTTTTATCCCAATGATGGAGTCGGATTGATGCGTATTGAGTTTATCATTACGCATGCCATTCAAATTCATCCAATGGCACTCGTTAAATTTAATGAATTAAAAGACGAAGCTGTAAAACAAGGGATTGAAGAATTGACGCATCACTATCCTGATAAAGAAAAATACTTTGTTGATAAACTCACCCAGGGTGTGGCCACTATTGCAGCCGCTTTTTATCCTAAAGATGTTATTGTACGGATGAGTGATTTTAAAACCAATGAATATGCTAATTTGATTGGTGGAAAAGATTTTGAACCACATGAAGAAAACCCGATGATTGGCTTTCGAGGTGCATCCCGGTATTATAATGATTTATATAAAGATGGGTTCAGGCTGGAATGTGAAGCCATTCGTAAGGTGAGAGATGAAATGGGATTAACGAATGTAAAGGTGATGATTCCTTTCTGCAGAACGATTGAAGAAGGCAATAAGGTAATAGCTGTCATGAAACAATATGGCCTTGAACAAGATGTGAATAGCCTGGAGATATATGTAATGGCTGAAATACCGAGTAATGTGGTGCTTGCCGAAAAGTTCGCAACAATTTTTGATGGATTCTCCATTGGCTCAAATGATTTGACACAACTTACTCTTGGTATAGATAGGGACTCAGCCATTATAAGTGATTTATTCAGCGAAGAAAATGAAGCGGCAAAAGAAATGATTGCCGATATGATTAGCAAAGCCAAAAAAGAAGGAGTAAAAATTGGCTTATGCGGCCAGGCTCCCAGCGATTTCCCGGAGTTTGCGCAGTTCCTCGTGGACCTGGGCATTGATAGCATTTCTTTTAATCCTGATGCCTTGTTAAAAGGAATTGAAAACATCAATTATGCTGAATCACACAGACTGGTGAAAGTTTAAAAAAATTCGTAATGAAAATTCTTTTCTACAGTACCAAAGATTTTGAGCAGCCTTACCTGGAAACTTCCAACTTCAGAAAGGAAGAAATAGTGTTTATTAAAGAGGCACTCAGTTTGCAAACGGCAGATAAGGCAAAAGGTTTTGATACGGTAAGCATATTTGCTGGTGACGATGCTTCTTCTGCAGTATTAGAAGCTCTACATAAAAATGGCGTCAGATTTATTGCTATCCGTGCAGCGGGATATGATAATGTGGATCTTAAAAAAGCAACGGAACTGGGAATTGTCGTCGCTAACGCACCCGAATATTCTCCTTATGCCATAGCAGAACATGCAGTAGCATTGATATTAGCATTGAACAGAAAAATTATTGCGGCTGATAAGCAGGTACACCAGCAAAATTTTACCACGAGTAATTTAGTTGGATTTGATCTTAACCGGAAAACTGTTGGCATTATTGGCGTTGGTAAGATAGGCGGTGTATTGGTAAAAATCATGCATGGATTTGGGTGCCGCTTATTAGGTTATGATATTCAGGAAAATAAAGAATTAAAAGAGAAATATGGGCTGGAGTATGTTGATTTGCCCGCATTATGCCGTGAGGCCAATATCATCAGTATTCATACCTCCCTGACACCCGGTACAAGGTATATGATAAATAGAAAACTTATTGGTTTAATGCAGCGTGGCGTTATGCTTATAAATACCGGTCGGGGCGGATGTATGAATACACAAGATGTTATTGAAGGGTTAGAAAATGGCCATATCGGATCTTATGGTGCAGATGTGTATGAAAACGAAAGAGGTGTTTTTTTTTATGATCATTCAGGCAAAGAATTAAATGACCCCATGTTGAAAAAGTTATTATCGATGCCGAACGTATTGACTACTCCTCACCAGGCATTTGCTACACAGGAAGCCTTATCAAATATTGCTATAACCACTTTCGATAATATTGAATGCTGGAAAAATAATAAGCTCTCCAAAAACGAATTGACGATGCCTGCCTGGCAGCGGGAAACGGCCAACTTCAGCGAGTATGAAGAATTATAAAACCTGATTGTATGATTGGGAAATTGACTAATGAACAAATTGAAAAAGTATTAAGGGGAAATATTTTGGGCCACATTGGGTGCAATGACGGTACAAAAACCTATGTAGTACCTGTCAATTACGTATATGACGGAAAATTTATCATTGGCCATTCTATGGAGGGAATGAAAATTAATATGATGCGCAACAACCCGATGGTTTGTTTTGAAGTAGATGAAATGAAAAGTTTAACCAACTGGAAAAGCGTAATTGCCTGGGGTGAATACCAGGAACTGATAGCGGAACGGGACAGGTACTATGCGATGAAACTGTTTGTAGATAAAATGATGCACGCGAAAATAAGTAATGCAGATATTCCGATTGAAACAAGTGAAAAAAGTGTACATTCCTTTTCTTCGGAAAGTATCAAACCTGTTATTTACCGGATTGTAATAACAGAAAAAACCGGGAGATTTGAAGACGATTAATGTTATCCAGATATATGTCTCCCATCATCACCATCACCTTCAGCCCCTGTATTGATAAAAGCACATCAGTACAATCTTTAATTCCTGAAAAAAAATTAAAATGTTCACCACCAAAGCTTGAACCCGGGGGCGGCGGCATCAATGTAGCAAGGGCTATTATAAAACTCGGCGGGGAAGCCACAGCCATCTTTCCTTCTGGTGGCTACACGGGAAAATTTTTTAATCATTTACTGGAAAAAGAAAATGTGCCTTGCGTGATTATTGAATCCACTAATGAGACAAGAGAAAATATCATCGTTCTGGATGAATCTACTAATAACCAGTACCGGTTCGGAATGCCCGGAACTGAATTAAGTGAAAACGAATGGAAACAATGCCTGCAGGCCGTGGAAAATATAAACGATCCCGGATTTATAATTGCCAGTGGCAGTTTACCTCCCGGAGTACCGTTAGACATCTATGGGCAGTTAGCAAAGATTGCCAAAGCTAAAAACGCAAAATACATTGTTGATACATCTGGTGAAGCATTAAAACAGGCCGCTGATAAGGGGGTTTATTTGCTCAAGCCAAACCTTGGTGAATTAAGTACACTCGCAGGAACACAAAAAATTGATATTGAAAATGTGGAAGAGATAGCAAAAGAAGTAATTCGTAAGAAAAATTGTGAGATCATTGTTGTTTCTTTAGGTGCTGCGGGTGCCTTGTTGGTAACCGCAACAAAAACATATAAGGCCATTGCCCCGGAAGTAAACCGAAAGAGTACTGTAGGGGCAGGAGACAGTATGGTAGCGGGTATTGTTTACAGTTTGTCGGGAGGTAAGAATTTAGAACAAGCCTTACAGTATGGAGTAGCTTGTGGTACGGCCGCTACTATGAATACAAGAACAGAATTATGCAAAAAAAAAGATGCGGACTTTTTATACACACTTATCAACCCCGGTGATTAATCAGGAGATTTTGCCAACTTTTTTATTTTTATAAGTTGTATTACCAGATAAAAAATCGTTCCCCATACACCAATAATGATAGAATAAGCCAGAAATAATAACCATACCGGAGTTTTGAACCGGGTTGACCAAAGACTACGTTGGCTAAAAAAATTACTACCCTGCTTTAAAGCAACTCCCCAGGGAACTGTTTTTTCGATCATCAGATTTCCATATTGGTCATTGTCTTCTACTTTTGCTATCAATACAATATTTCCTTTTTGACCTCCCGGGAGGCTATCTCTTTTGAAATCAACCTTGATGATGCCACTGGAATCTGTTGTAAAAGTTGCATCCTCATTGGCAGATAATATGCCACCAAGGCGATGCACACCGACTCTCATTTCCACTTCATTAGCCGGTAACCATTCTCCATTCTCATACTTTTGAACCTGCACAATTATACTCCGGCCTTCTTGTTCCGAAGCTGTATCAATCAGCATTTTTGCTTTTGCAATTTCTAATTCAGTTATATCTTCTTTTCCTGCAGGAACAGCTATAAATTTATGCAAGTGAGTTTCTTCCCATATAGTTTTTAAAGAAACGGGCAGAAAGGTTTTTGCTTTACCGGTCTTATCCGTTTTCACTTCCGCTATCAAATTCTCAGCTTTGTTACTATCAAGGTATACCTGGAATATTTTATCTTTCAACGGCTCTATCTTCTTGCCGGTTTTCAATGAATTTTCGAGCAGCAGGTATTGTACACTATTGTTATCATTGAAATATTTCAACCTGACCAGTTCTTTAGCAACTACAGAATCTTCCTGCGCTGCTGCTTTGCCAGAAATCATTAAACATAGGAAAGGTAATAGGAGCAAAATGTATTTATTTCTTTTCATCTTTTTCATTTGAATCTTTTTACGTCTTTTGTCAAATGGACCCCTTAACCAGGTTCATCACGCTATTTCTACCGGGCGCTGGGTAGCCGGATCATTGCTTATCTCTTCCTGTTTGGCCATCGCTTCTGCATGTTGTTCGGTTATCGTTTCCTGAATGGGAATGATCGGATAAATTCTCACAAAAAAAGTAATGACTAATAACGCACCTGCCAGGGAACCAATGGTAATAGCCCACTCTTCCCAACTGGGGAAATATTGATGATAACTGGCCGGAACATCCTGCATAGGCAAGAATGGGTGCAATAAAGTAGGTGTTACAATCAGGTAACGTTTGAACCAGGCACCCACCACTATCATGATACCTGCTATAAACATTGGTAACGGCTTTCTTCCTTTTTTGAATAATAGCGTAATAATAGGAATAATCATACCCACCACGATGGCAAACCAAAACATCAGCGCATAGTCACCGGTCAACAGGCCCGCTAAATGCGCTTCTTCCGATTTTTTCATTTTGAAGGCCGGAACCATGTATTCGTTGATATTGAAATACAAGTAAAGAAGAGAGAGCATAACCACAATTCTTCCCATTTTTTCAAAATGCATTTCTGTAATATATTTTTCAAGGCGATAGTTTCTGCGGAATACATACATCGCTACTACCACCCCACCAGCTCCTACCAGGAACGCTCCTGAAATAAAGTAGGCGCCGAAGTTAGTGCTGTCCCAACCAGCACGGTAGGTAGTTGCAAACAACCAGGAAGTAACGGTGTGAATACTAAAAGCAACCGGTACGATGGCTATGCAAAGAATAGTAATGGCCCTCTCACTTATTTTAAACTGCTGAACAGTTCCTTTCCAGAATGAACCCTGGAAACGGTATAATCTATTCAGGGCTTTACCGGATTTTTCTTTGAATTTGATCAGTATTTTAAGGTCAGGTAATAAAGGGAAATACAACAACAATAAACTAATGACGAAATACGTGCTGATAACTATTACATCCCACATGATGGGCGATTGAATACGGCCATGTATAAACAGGTTTAGCATTCTTTCCGGACGACCCATATCTACAATGATGATAAGGGATGCGAATACAATGGCTGATACGGCAATGATCTCCGCGATTCTTGTAAGTGGTGTAGCCCATTTTACATTCGCGAGACGGAAGATGGCCGTGATCAGTGATCCTACCAAACTAATGGCTACAAAGAATACAAAGTTGGAAATATAGATTCCCCAGGAAACGTAATCTCCCATATTGGTTACTGCAAGGCCGTTCCTGAGCTGGCGATAATAGGCAAAAGCACCGATTAAGCATAAAAAGATGAGCAGACCCGTCCAGATCATTCCTCGTTTTCCAAATTTTTGAGGAAGCAGATCCCAGGTGATTTGTTCGCTTGATAAAGAAGATGAATTTTCCACGAGCAGTAATTTTAATGATGTTGCCGATCAACCGGGCTTTGATTTTCTAATCCTGATTCAAAGGGGAAATTGCGGTTAACCGGTGGCAAATAATATACGCTGGGTTTTGTACCGAGGTCTTCCATTAGCCGGTAACCGGATTTATCTTTTATTAGTTCGCTGAAACGAAAAGTTTCCGCACCATTTGTTACAGCATCCTCATTCATATCACCAAACATGAAAACACCATTGGGACAAGCGGATACGCAATGCGGCAATTCTCCTTTTCTTGCCATATCCGGGCAGAAATCGCATTTACTAACCGTACCTATCTTCTGCGGCATACTGGTTTCACAGGAGTAAGGCTGCGCGGCAACTGTTTCTTCCAAAATTGGTTCCTGCCAATTAAAAACCCTGGTAGAATAAGGACAGGCAGCCATACAAAAACGGCAGCCAATACAGCGGTCACTATCTATCAGCACAATTCCGTCCTGGCGTTTAAATGTTGCATCTACGGGGCAAACCTTTACACAAGGTGGCTCATCGCAATGCATGCAGGTGGTGGGTTGCCAGTAAGGAGCCGTCTTATCTGCATCCTGCATTGAAAGAACTTTTATCCAATTCTGGCCGGGATTTAATCCGTGAGCATGATTGCAGGCTGTTTTGCAAGCCCCCACATTCTTACATCTGGAAAGATCTATGACTATCACGAATTTCTTACCTTCTATTCCTTTTCTCTCTTCGCTATTTGATACCCTGGGGAGATCAGGTACCGGTTTCAAAAAAGCCTTATCCACTTCTATCACCTGCCCATCTACAGAAAGCAGTTTAACTTTTTCTCCTGACAAAGCAACTTCTTCTTCACGGGCAAAAGGCGTTTGACTGTCACCGCATCCAACAGCTGCGATTGTTGCCATCAAACCCGTCAGGAGGAACTCTCTCCTGGAGTTGTTATCGTTATTGTTACACTGTTCTTTGTTGCAGTTACAGCTCATTAGTAAATGGTTTTACGCTTAACAGTTTATTTCTTTATCCATTTTTGCAATTCCTCATCACTGATCTTTTTCTCTGCGGAAGCCAATAGCTTTTTGTCAATTTCGACCAGTCGGCCATCGCGGGTTAGCATTATAATTGTATCACCATCCGGGACAGGTGTTTTTTTCTTGTTGCCTGGCAGAAATTTAAAAATCGTGAAAGAAGATAGAAGGGCAGCTCCCCATAGCAGGAATTTTTTTCGGTTGGAATTGTGTTTTGATTGTTCCATAAAAAATTTGCAGCATTAATTTAATACCACAAATTAACCTGTGCTTTATAAGCACAGGATTACCTTACTCAGTGAATTATATGATTTTCATCAGGATTGTACCGTACAAAAAACGACCGGCCTTTATATCCCAGGCCGGTCGCTCATTTACTTTTTAAGAAAATTATTTTTTGAGCGTTCTCATGAAATTTACGATAGCCCATCTTTCTTCTGCATCCGGGATTTTCTTTTTAAAATTGGGCATATCGTCGCGACCTTCGGATGTTTTATAAAAAAGCGAACCATCACTCTGAGAATGAAATGCGGCTGTTGAAAAATTACCAGGCTCAGTTTTTAACTGGGCGGCTTTGTTACCATCTCCCAGCCCTTTTGCACCATGGCAGGATTTGCAATGTGTTGCATACAACGCTTTCCCGTCTGCGATAGATGTTGCATTAGAAGCTACAGGATTTTTCATGTTTTTATAATTATCCGGGACCGGCCAGGCTTTTTGCCGGAACAGAATAAACCCGGAAAATATACTAAAGAAAAATGCGCCGCTAAGTAAAAGTGTAAGTGGTTTCAATAATTTTTCTTTCATGATTACTGAATTGATTTATTAATAATATTTTTTTGAGATTAAAATCCAGGTATTAAGATATTTAAAAAGAGTTGGTTCTTAATTGAGCATTGTCTGACTTTTGTATGATTTTAGTCAGGGTATTTATTAATAAAGCCTAGCAATGCCTTTTTATCCGCATAAACACGTATCCAAAGCTAGACTCATTTAGTAAAGTAAAATCCAAGCTCACTTTCTATATTAGTCATATCAACCATGCGTGGAGCTTTAATACCGTCAAAAATAATAATACCGCAGGGGTCATTTTGGAAGTTTAAATCAACATATTCTTTTTTCTCGTCAGACTTCTCAAAAAGAAGATACCTGGCCTTTTTTACTTCGATAATTTTGATATGAGCATAGTATTGTTTCAAAATCATCCGGGAGTTTCTCATCTGGAAGAAGCAATCATGCATGGCGCTTTCAAATATCATTGGCTCAGTAATATCTTTTATTTTTTCAAGTTGCAGCGAATCGGGATTATAAAAAACAGCAGCCGGCAAACTGATTTTTATCGTATCTGAATAACTGCTCCCCGGTTTATTTTTGGGTGCTTTGTTCTTTTCAATTTCGACGCTATCCTGGCTTGACCGATGAGAATTATTACAAGAAATATTTAGTATTACTGTAAAAAGGAAAGAGAGCAAATGAAACTTCATCACGCTTATAGTTTGAGGTTATAGATTGTCTTGAATCTCAAGGATTTCATGAGGTCAGTTTAAAAATTAAACGGTACAATTTAAATTAATATAGTAGAAATACAGAGCCCCGGATTTTTCCGGGGCTGTCTAAAAACCAACGTTTATACTGCATTAAACTGATCTAGTAATTCCAAAGCCTGGTTATGTTAAAACCTATCAGGAACTTTCCACCTTCAATTTTATTATCCGCTGCATCGGTATATTTAAACGGCGAATTTGTGTTGTACAGGCTGTTTATTTGTGGAACTAAGTAAAAATAGTTAGTGGCAAACAACTGGAAGGAGTGGCTGCTGGTGTTAAACTCCAAACCAAAAGAAAGACTTGGATTGGGATTATTGGATACATGCTTTGTAATGGGTTGATCATAATTGATCATTACGGAAGTGACGTTGGTCAGTTTATACCTTGCAGATAATGCGATTGCGAAATGATCAAACTTCATATCAGGTTTTATCTTCAAAGTACTGTCGTTCAATTTTGTAAAGTAGCCATTCACCACGTTGTGATGTGAAATACTGGGAGCAACCTGGACAGATAATTTGTCAGTGATCTTCCTGGCAATTAGTAATTGATGGAAATAAGAAAGGCGATCAGAATAATTTCTATACACATCCTTAGCCTTGTCCTTTTTCGTATTGTAAGCAGCATTGACATAATAGGTAACGCTAACCGGGTAGATGCCTTTTGTTTGGGTTATTATTGAATATTTCAGGCTACCGTCCCATAACGGACCATTCACGGATGAAACTCCTTGCTCAGGTATTACAGATGCGGTGGTTTTTGTAAAGCCAACGCCAACATTTAGTTTATTGATCGGTACATAGCTGAATCCTATCCTGATATTGGAAGGTGCAAAGAATCCCCAAAAATCCTCATACCCTTTTTCAACTGTACCAAACCGGTGTTGAATATCCATTTCAAAAGTCTTTTTTACCGGTACCATAACGGTTTGATTGTCGATGATCCAAACGCTCTGGAATGTATTTTTTACCGGTTTGGCTTTGGCAGGGACAGTTGATTCTTCCACAACTACTGTGCTATCCTGGGCATTAAGGATTCCCTGGACTAACAACAGGAAACTAACCAACGATGCGGCTATCGTAATCCGGTGTTTTGGAATATATAGTTTACGTTTCATTTTTGTTACTATTTTAAATCACTCAATTATTAGGGGCCCCGTTTCTGATCCAGTCATATACTTTTTGTTTGTCAGCTTTAGAGGGTATATGTTCCGCCATTTCGCCATAAATGTTTTTATACAGGATACTTTCCTTTGGCAATGCAAGATTTACAAAACCACCATTTACAATTTCCTGGTAAGATATACCAGTTGTCAGGTAGGGTTTATGCGCTCCTGATACATGGCAACCCGATTTGGCACAACTTGCATTAAATAATGGCTCTAGATCAGTCTTAAAGCTAACTTGCTTGGGAGGCCCGTCAGGATCTTCTGCCAGGTTAGGTTTAATTATATCCTTATAGCAGCTTGTAAAAGCAATCCCCACTGCCAGAATCAAACCCATATATATAAATAGCCGTTTCATTATTGGTTGATTTAAGTGTGATTATTTATTATTGAAATTCATGTTGCACTCAATGTCGATCTTATCTGAAATGCTGGTGCTGGTTATACCGAAATCACGGCAGTTGAACTGGAATTTTAGTTGCAGCCCAAAAACATCGTATGCAGTTGAAGTACCAAATTGAACGGTTTTTTTGGGAATGTAAGTGAGCTTACCTACAACTGATTTAGTTAGTGGCGTTGTTAATTTGCCCTGGTAAGTAAGATTCAGTGTTACTATATAGCCATTGCTTTCAGGGTCGAATTTTACTTCAGTGGTTTTAATCTTTGCAAGATTGGGAAAGGCAAGGTTTTGGGTACCCGCAACGATAGCGACAGTACCCATGCCGCCAACATTACAACCTGCATCACGACCAGGTTCCCCGGTATTGGAGGTATTTATCTGCACATATCCATTGAAATAGGATTTGGCAGGTTCGTTTTCATAAAAAGCCCAGGAACTGTCTAAAAGGGGTTGACCTGTTACTGCATAGCTTATTGCTTTCGCATCATTGACATCATGCATTCCAAACTGGTTAAAACGACCGGTAAGAAGGCCGGCAGCGCCAACATAATTTGTAGACCAAAGTACACTTGAGTGAGCTTTGTCCATTTTCCATTCGTTTGTATTTCCACCTGTCATATTACCTGGCAGATGCACATTAGTGCTCCGTGAAGAAACGAATGGCGGGGTGAGCTCAATCGGAACAAGAAGATCATTGTCACGGGTACAACTTATCATATATCCGTATCCGCTGATAAGGATCAGCAAGATCAACAGCAATTTGTTATTAAGCAGTTTCATATAAAAAAAATTTGTTGGGGAAATCATTATTTTATCTACATAAAACTAGCTACGACTAAAAAGCTTATTTATGAGGCTTGTCACCAGTCAAAATGACTTTCGTCACAGAATTGTAAACCCGTAAGTCAAATAGTAGGAATAAATCAGCAAGCAGATAGATAATAGAGGAAAGATGAATGTTTGAATAGTAAGAGGGTCAGGTTTAAACACCAGAAGATTCTTTACGGACTTTTAACCGGAAGAGAAGAAAGTAAATCAATGTAATGGTTATAAGAGCCCCTATGTTCAGGAGAAGACTATCCGTATATAATTTCATGTCGTTTCTTACTATGTCTTTATCAATTGCAAAAGCAGGTAATTGAAAGAACAGGTCCTTTATCAAGAGGAAGAAAAAAACGAAGCTGTGCAGCAGGCTTAATACCGGCTTTTTAGCAATTGCAGGTATCCAGAAAAGCATGGCGACTAATCCCCATCCAATTAAAATCGGTTGGTGGAAAGATTGTTTTGTATTTTCTACAGAATAATCAGGGTAAAGGTTTTTTAATTGCAAACCCAGGTATAAGGTGCCCACCAACGCATAGGCGAAAGGCAAAAGAAAAAATATTTTGCCTTTCAATTTATTTTTTGATGGCTGACTGCCTGCGATAAAAAAAATAATAGCATAGATCAAAGGATATCCTGAGAAGAAAGCAATTAATTCAAGTCTTTGCAAATACGAAAAAAAAGTCTCATCCATACCATAAAACAGGTTATCAACAATCATTAATGAATCTGAACTAAATTACTATGCTTTCATCAGGCAGGATGTTTTTTGTTTAAATATTCTCTGAGGCGATGTGTTTCAAAGAAACTGCACTAAGCAGGCCAACGCAAAATTGCACTCAACCCTTCACTTTTGGGCTGTGGTACGCTACCATGATTCAGTAACTGAAGTATGCAAACAGATGCAGGTTTTAATACAGGCTTATCACTTCATGATCATAATCAGTTAAGCTACTGATGTCGTTCATACCTATTTTCATTTTCATTTTGCAGATTTGAGTTTAATACTGAAAATGAATAAAGGATTATCTGTCAATATATTCTTAACTGAAGCTGGAGATATTTCCCGCTTCACAGGTCGTTTTTTTAAGCAATGGTTTAAACCCCGCTATGAAATAGCCGAATTTATCCGGCAATGTTTTGTTATCGGGTATAAATCATTTCCGCTGGTAGGGCTAACAGCCTTTATTATGGGCCTTGTATTAACGATGCAATTGCGGCCATCGATGGAGGATTATGGCGTAGAATTTCAACTTCCGGCAATTGTAGGTATTGCCATTGTCAGAGAAATAGGTCCGGTAATAACGGCTTTGATTTTTGCCGGGAAAATTGGTAGCAGCATCGGCGCTGAACTTGGCTCCATGAAAGTGACCGAACAGATAGATGCAATGGAGGTGAGTGGTACCAATCCCTTTAAATATTTGGTAGTAACAAGAGTGCTGGCTGCTACCTTCATGCTGCCTGTACTTATATTGTTGGGCGATGCCATTTCATTATATGGTTCCTGGCTTGGTGTTAATATCCGCGGAAATACCAGTTTTAATTTATTCTGGACACAGGTAATCGATAACCTTTCATTTAATGATGTAATACCTGCATTTGTAAAAAGTTTCTTTTTTGGTTTTGCTGTAGGTATTATCGGATGTTATAAAGGATATAACAGCAGCAAGGGCACCGAGGGGGTGGGTCGTTCAGCTAATTCAGCTGTGGTCGTATCATCTATTATGATCTTTATCATTGACTTACTGGCTGTGCAGATTACCGATGTGCTGGGCTTTACTTAAACAAAAATGATCGTCGCAATAAAACAGGATAAACATACCGGCAAGCTGTCGATGACAGAGCAGGTTTTGGTGATTCGTCACCTGTTCAAATCTTTTGGCGACAATCACGTATTGGTTGATTTTAATCTCGAATTAAAAAAAGGGGAAAGCGTGGTAGTGCTGGGAAAATCCGGTTCAGGTAAATCAGTATTGATAAAATGTATTATCGGCTTGCTGCAGCCTGATAAAGGCAGCATTGAAATGTTTGAGAAAAATATACCGGATATAAAAAATGAGGAATTAGATAAAATAAGGGCTAAAGTTGGTTTTTTATTTCAGAGTAACGCCTTGTATGATTCCATGACAGTGAGAGAAAATCTTGAATTTCCGCTACGCCGCCACTGGATTAAGGTTTCACAGGACGAAGTAAATAAAATGGTGCTGCAGGCACTGGAGGATGTTGGCCTGGCACATACGATCAATATGATGCCGGCTGAATTATCCGGTGGCATGCGGAAAAGGATCGCATTGGCCCGTACTTTGATTTTAAAACCGGAGATCATTTTATATGATGAACCGACAACAGGTCTTGACCCGATAACAGCTAAAGAAATTATTGAACTGATGATGGAGATACAGGAAAAATATAACACCACATCGCTTATCATTTCGCACGATATGAACTGTGTAAGAATCGCCAGCAACAGGGTAGTGATATTGGTTGATGGCAGATGCTATGTCAGCGGTACTTATGAGCAATTAAAACAAAACACTGACCCTAAAGTGAAACAATTTTTTGAATAATTATACTTATGGCAAAACAGGTTATTAGTAATGTAAAATTAGGAGCATTCGTATTAAGCGGGCTATTATTCCTGGTTTTGTTGCTATACATGATCGGGAAAAACAGGAGTCTGTTTGGATCAACGTATGTTTTAAAAGCAAGATTTGAAAATGTACAGGGACTTGTAGCAGGAAACAATGTACGATTTTCAGGTATCCAGGCCGGTACGGTTAAAAGAATTAAAATCCTGGCTGATACTGTTATTGAAGTGACAATGATCATTGAAACAAAAATGGAACCTATTATCAGGAAAAATGCAATTGTTTCTATAGGAACCGATGGCCTGGTGGGTAATAAAGTGGTGAATATTGTTCCGGCCGGGGAGCCGGGCCCATTAGCGGAAGAAGGTGATATACTGGCCTCAAAAAAATCGGTGAATACCGATGAGATGCTGCAAACACTCTACAAAACCAATAATGATATAGCTGTTATTGCAGACAATTTAAAAACAACGGTGCAGCAAATTAATAATAGCAGTGCCTTGTGGGCTTTGCTGAATGATAAATCAATACCGCAGGATCTGAGAATTTCACTTGCCAATATACGCCAGGCAACGAGCAAGGCCGGTAATATGGCAGATAACCTGCATGCCATTGTAATGGATGTAAAAAATGGTAAAGGTTCAGTCGGTGCTATTTTAACAGATACATCTTTTGCACAGAACCTGAATGAAGCTATTATGAAAATAAAAGATGTTGGCGAGGAGGCTGATTCCCTGGCCAATGAAATAAGTAAAGTGGTGGCGGGCATTCGGCAGGATATAAATAATGGAAAAGGCACAGTAAACGCTTTGTTTAAGGACTCTGCAATGGCGATAAAATTAAACGCCAGCCTTGATAATATTCAAAAAGGGACCGATGGCTTTAACCAGAATATGGAAGCATTAAAACATAATTTTCTGCTGCGGGGTTATTTCAGAAAGCAGGAAAAGCAAAAGCGAAAAGAAGAAGCAAAAAACACAGTAAAGGGCAATTAATATCATGCTGATGTCAGGAAAGGTTATTACGCCAGGTAATATACAGGGATTATCTGTCCAGGAAATACCTGTATTGAGAAAACAGTATGGAAAAAATGTTTTTCACGCTGAGCGGCAGCGTCGTTACATTAATATTGTTTGGGATATCTTAAAAGAGCCCATGTTTATTCTACTCGTTATTGCCTGTTCACTCTATTTTATTTTAGGAGAAGCTGGTGAAGGCATCATGATGCTGATAGCCATGAGTATTGTAGCAGTCATTTCATTATACCAGGAAGTAAAAAGCAGCAATGCATTAAAATCATTACAGCAATTAACCGAGCCCCGTATTACAGTGATCAGGGATGGCAATGAAGTCATCATTCCTACGGAAGAACTGGTACCCGGTGATATGATGTTGCTCGAAGAAGGCATGAAAATCCCCGCCGATGCCGTCATTTTACAGGAAAATGATCTTACGGTAAATGAATCTATCATCACCGGTGAATCACTACCTGCAGATAAACACGAAACAGCAGGACATAATATATTGTACCAGGGTACTACCATCAATAGTGGTAAATGTATTGCACAGGTAACCGCTACAGGAAATAATACTATACTGGGTAAATTAGGTAAATCCGTCGGAGCCTATCATCCATCCAAAACTTTGCTTCAACAGCAAATTAGCAGATTTGTACGTAATCTGGCAATGTTTGGATTAATTGGATTTTTTATCATCTTTTTTGTCAATTACCTGCATCACAGAGAATGGGTTACCAGTTTATTGTTTGCATTAACATTGGCGATGTCGGCAGTGCCTGAAGAAATCCCGGTTGCATTTTCATCCTTCATGGCGCTGGGTGCCTATAAAATGAGCAAACTGGGTATCATTTCCCGTCAGCCCCAGATAATTGAAAGCCTTGGTGCAGTAAGTATAATATGTTTAGATAAAACCGGCACTATTACCGAAAATAAGATGCAGGTTAAGACTATTTATGACGATGCCAGTGATACACAGATTGACTTGGATAATAATTCCAAATTGCAGAACGAAAATGTATTACGTTACGGTGTACTGGCCAGCGAACAAAATCCTTTTGATGCAATGGAAAAAGCGATTTGGGAGGCTTATCAATATCATACGCCTGGTAATTGGCATCAGCAACTAAAGATGGTTTTTGAATATCCTCTTCAGGGCAGGCCTCCCATGATGACACATGTATATGAACGTGATAATATAAAAATAATAGCAGCCAAAGGAGCCCCTGAACGAATCATCCAGGTTTGCGGATTAGCAGGTAACGAAAAAATAAAGATCACGAATCATATTACATTATTTGCTACAAAGGGGTATCGTGTTATTGGTGTTGCCAGCGCCGTTCATACTGAGCTTCAGCTACCCGTTTCGCAAGATGATTTTAAATGGAAGTTTGAAGGACTCTTAGCTTTGTATGATCCGCCTAAGAAAAATATTCATGATGTATTGCATCAATTTTATGATGCCAGGATCAGTGTAAAGCTGATCACCGGTGACTATCCGGAAACGGCTATTAATATTGCCGCACAGGTAGGCATTTACAATCATCTTAAATGCATCACAGGGGAGGAGGTAATGGGAATGAAAGAAGAAGAATTAAACGCGGCAATTAAAACAACCAATATTTTTGCCCGGATGTTTCCGGATGCTAAACTAAAAGTAATTGATGCGTTAAAAGCTAATGGAGAAATTGTAGCGATGACAGGAGATGGTGTAAACGACGGCCTGGCATTGAAATCAGCTCACATCGGGATAGCGATGGGAAAAAAAGGGACGGAGATCGCCCGGCAGGCGGCTGATTTAATTCTTACCGATGATAACCTGCAGCGAATGGTGACAGCGATCAGTGAGGGCAGAAAGATTTTCAGCAATCTTAAAAAAGCGGTTCGCTATATTATTTCTATTCATATCCCCATTATCCTCATTGCTTCGCTGCCTTTAATTTTGGGGTGGGCTTATCCCAACATCTTTACGCCTATTCATGTAATATTTATGGAGCTCATCATGGGACCGACCTGTTCCATTTTTTTTGAGAAAGAACCTGTGGAAGAAAATCTGATGCAGTTAAGTCCCCGGGAAAGAAATGCAGGGTTATTCAGCCGGAAAGAGTTGTTCATTAGTATTGTGCAAGGTCTTATGATTGCTGCGGGATGCCTGATTTTATATTTTTATTTTATGAAAAGCGGCGCCAGCCTGGAACAGGTGAGAACCCTCGTTTTTACCACACTGATCCTTAGTAATGTGCTTCTTACCTTTGTTAACCGCTCATTTACTAAAACTATTTTTTACAGTTTCCATCATAAAAATAGCCTGACTCCTGTTATCATAGTCGCTTCTGCCACTTTCTTGTCACTCATTCATTTTATACCCTTTGTGCGTGACCTGTTTCAACTTACAATCATTACTCCCGGGCAGTTCTGGCTTTGCCTTGGGATAGCAATTGTAAGTACCATGTGGGTTGAACTTTACAAAGCAGATTTAGTTAAAATAAAATAGTTGCGGATTCCGTAATTTTAGTACATCGGTTTCAGTTTTGTTGTTAAATCTTGAGTATGACTCAGTTTTCTACGCCAAACAATGTCAATGAAACCAATCGGTTTGAAGCATTATTTAATCATGCTTCGATGGGAATTGTAGTTATAAATAGTACGGGCTCCATTCAATCTGTAAATCCTTTTGCATTAAAACTTTTCGGTTATTCGATCGGAGAAATAATTGACAGGCCAATTGAGGTGCTTATTCCGCAGCGGTATCATCATAAACATGTTGATCACAGAAAAAACTATATACGCCATCCAGGGAACCGGCCAATGGGTGTTGGAATGGATCTGTTTGCTGTTAAAAAGGATGGAACAGAATTCCCGGTTGAAATAAGTTTGGGTAATTATCAAAATAATGGCCAGGAAAATGCAATTGCATTTATAAGCGATATATCCGTTCGTAAAAAATCGGAAATAGAAATTAAAAAGCTGAATAATGAGCTTGAGGCTACCGTTCAGGAACGCACACAGGACTTAAAAGAAACACTGCGTCGGCTTGAAATAGCATTGGAAAAGGAAAAAGAGCTGGGTGAATTAAAGTCGAAATTTGTTTCTATGGCTTCACATGAATTTCGCACTCCTCTTAGTACCGTATTATCCTCAGCTTACCTTATAGAAAAGTACACAACTTCCAATGAGCAACCCAACCGGGAAAAGCATTTGCGACGAATTTTGTCTTCTGTAAATATGCTTACAGATATCCTTAATGATTTTTTAAGTGTGGGAAAAATAGAAGAAGGAAAGATACAGGTACGGAGTACTGAATTTAATATCCAGGAATTAGTTATTTCAATAGTGGGAGAAATAAAAGGCAACCTGAAAAAACAACAAAAAATACAATATCACCATGAAGGCAATCATGAGGTATACCTGGATGTTTCACTTCTGAAACATATTATAATGAACTTAGTTTCCAATGCCAGTAAATTTTCTCCGGAAGCAAGCCCAATTGAAATTAAAACCAGCACGGGCAAAAATCAAATCAGTCTTTCCGTTAAAGATCATGGTATGGGTATTTCCAAAGAAGATCAAAAGCATTTAATGGAGCGTTTTTTTCGGGGAAGCAATGCAAGTACTATACAGGGAACCGGGCTGGGTTTACATATTATTTCCAAGTATGCCGAATTGATGAATGGTACTATCGAATGTAATAGCGAACTTGGAAAAGGCGCGGAGTTCAAAATAATATTTACTACTAAATTCACCTGATATGAAAAAGATTTTGCTTATCGAAGACAATGCCGACATTCGTGAAAACACGGCAGAAATATTGGAGTTACCAGGTTATAAAGTCATCACGGCGGAAAATGGTAAACAGGGTGTGGAATTGGCCATTGAACACAAGCCGGATTTAATCATTTGTGATATTTTGATGCCCGTATTGGATGGATATGGAGTATTGCACGCTATTCATAAAAATGAGGGTATAAAAAATACACCATTTATTTTTTTAACAGCCAAAACAGAACGAAGTGATTTCCGCAAAGGAATGGAACTCGGCGCTGATGATTATATTACGAAACCTTTTGATGGAACTGAACTTCTCAACGCCGTTGATAGCCGGCTGAAAAAACTTGAGCTTTTAAAACAGGAGTTATCCCCGGGACTGGACGGCCTGACGGATTTAATGCAGGCTACTTTTGGTAAGGAGGCTCTTCTCTCACTTACTGAGGGCCGCAATATTAACAAGTATAAGAAGAAACAAATAATTTATTCAGAAGGAAATCATCCTAACAGGTTATATTATGTTGTAAAAGGAAAAATAAAAGCTTATAAAACAAACGAAGATGGCAAGGAACTGATAACAGAACTGTTTTGCACCGGTGATTTCCTGGGGCATATTGCCCTGCTGGGAGGTACGGTATATAAGGATACGACAGAAGCCCTGGAGGAAAGCGAATTAGCCGTAATACCTAAAGAAGATTTTGACGAATTAGTGAACAAGAACACACAGGTAGCGCAAAAATTTATACAACTGCTGGCTAAAAATATTACTGAAAAGGAAAATCAGTTAGTAGGATTAGCTTATAATTCGCTGCGTAAAAAAGTGGCCGATGCAATTTTGCTGTTGCAACGAAAATACCAAAAGGAAGAAGTAAATTTCAGCATTGACATCAGCCGGGAAAATCTTGCCACAATTGCTGGTACCGCTACCGAATCAGTTATACGTACACTCAGTGATTTTCGAAGTGAGAAGCTCATTGATATGAAAGATGGAAATATTATGATTATCAATCAAAAAAAACTAGAGTACCTGGTAAATTAGTGAGGCAGGGAATTTACTTACTCTATATTTCCCTGGTTATAGTCTATGCTGGTTTTGGATTTACAAGTATTAATTCCCAGTAATTTATATAAGGGACATATACCTGTAAAAGCGGTAATCAATGGTACCAAGGCTGCAAGCCCCCACCATGATCTGAAATAAAACCCGGTGGCTCCGATTAGAATACCTACTATAATCCGGGCAGTCTTGTCTACTTTACCAACATTACATGTCATATAGTTGTTTTTAATTTTTAAAAGGGCTTAGCAGTAAGGGCACTTTGCTGTTTCAATACAGGATTAGAGTTAATTTCAGTATGCCTTATTTGCCCGCCTAAATAACCGGTTCTTGCAACTAAAACGAAACCAGTAAGGGAAATAAACAGGGTAATCAATGCTACTGATTTTATTAAAGAAGATTTTCGTAAAGTCAGGAAAAGTCCAAAGATTGATGCAACGCCTGATATGATTAAAGCTATCAATGCAAATACGGCAAAGCCTTCATGCTGGTCTATCATATCTTTTGCTACACCTTGAATTGCTTCTGCCGTCTCTTCGGCTTGTTCTCCCGTCAGGTATGAAATGCCTGCCCCGATAGAGGAAATTATTAAAAGGCCATAAGAGGCGATTTTGGCGTGATTACTTTTAGTCAACAATCCGTATGCTAAAACGAGACCACCTAGTATTGAGCCGAAAATTGGAAGGTGAGTAATCAATAAATGCAAGTGTGTTTCCGTCATAACCTATTTTTGTACTAAATTTCGTTGGTGACTCATTGTCAAAAAATGATTACAGTCAGGAGATTGAATGATTCAGATCACAAAAATTAGTAAAAGCCGGGAAGCAGTGACCGATTTTATTCATGCTCACTTTGAATTTTAATTATAATGTGAGCAAAGTTGTTCCTTAATATCCAACAGAAGAACTGGCATCCGCATTCGCTAAAAACTCTATTCATTTATTTCCTTTTCATCCAGTCAAATTTTTTCATACACATCTTCATAAAATTGTATTCGCCCTGTATCATCAATGTCAACCGGGTTGTACCATACAATAACCGGCATATGTTCATCAGCATTTACAACGATAGGAGATTGATTTCGCAGACATCCTTTTTGCTCCAATGTATCTATTGCAATGTGATTATTCTTTAAAATGAGATGGCCTAATTCCATTGGTTTTTCCATCCGCATGCAACCATAGCTGAAAAAGCGTTTGTTTAATGTAAAAAGGCTTTTTCTGGAAGTATCATGCAGGCCTGTGCTTTATTGATATTTTTATTATCTGAGACAAATTGGCGTATCTGAGCGGGGATAATTTGAGCGAAAGCGGGAATGCTTAAGAGATGGACCACTACTATTGCCAGCCTGGTTTTGCTAATACTAATCTTCACTTTTGTTCTATATTTTCCAACAGGTAGTTATTAAATTCTGATTTCAATTTGCTGAATTGTTTTTCGGCAATGTTTATATTATTACGGAGCTCTTTGAGTTGTTCGTCAATCATTTTTTTGATTTTTCCGTCCTCAAATTTTTCTCTTACTAATAATCTATCCAATTCGAAAGTGTCATTTCTTAATAAACCAATAAGATCATCCTGCCTTATAAAACTGTTTTGAAAATTCTCTATTTCTTCCAGCATGTTTTTTTCTACAGCGGTCTTAAGAATTTCTGCAATCCTGTTTTTCATGTGAATATTTTCATCCATCATGAAGCACAGCAATCTTTTCCAGGTATTATTTTCAAACTGAAGTTGTTTTAATTTAATTTCTGGCATAGTAATCCAGGTTTTAGCACTCTTGTTATACACAGGGACCATAAAAATTGATTTATACTTATAAAGGTATTGCTGTTAAAACGCCAGAGGAATAGTTCTTGTCATTAATAAATCTGATTGTGATCATAAAGTGACACGGTTTTATCAGTGGTATTGTAACCTTGAAAATATTCTTTGTCAAATAAGGAATATAAAATGCCCCGTCTCCCTGTGTGACGGGGCGGTAAGCCATACTGTAGCTGGTTTATTTAACAGCGATGTGTTTCGCTGCAGGTTTTTTAGTCTCCTCTTTACGGGGTAGTGAAATTTTCAGTACGCCGTCTTCATACCTGGCATCAATTTTTTCTTTATTAACCTCGTCGGGCAGGGTAAAACTGCGGCTGAAAGATGAGTAGCTGTACTCCCTCCGTGTAAATTTTTTATCCTTTTCTTCTCTGCTTTGTTCCTTTTCACTGCTGATGGTAAGCATATTACCATCTACATCAATTTTGAAATCCTCTTTTTTCAAACCAGGTGCTGCCAGTGAGACCAGGTAATCATCTTTTTGCTCAGTGATGTTCACTGCCGGTACATTCATTGCCCGTCCCAAAAGACCACTGTTGTCAAACCATTCGTTCCAGGGCCTGAAAAAATCATCAAATACAGATGGCATTCTTTCGCTCAATTTGGCTAATGCTTGAGTTCCCATAAAACCTCCTTGTTTTTTAATATTTTAAATTATTGTTTGTTTGGCAAATGTATTTCCAGTGGGCAAAGCAATCAAAGACGATAGTCAGTATAATCAATGATGTTGATCAGGCTATTGGCTTTGTTGAATTTTATACTTTCAGGTTTTGCTGTTCTAATAACCCAAGGCCTTTGCTTTCAAGTGTAAAAATATCTTCCTGTTAAGATAGATTTACAACATATATATTTACTTCCTGTTAAAAATGCAAATCTGCTTATTCAGCTTTTATTGGATAATACAATAGGTGATCGTGCTTTATTATTTATTTCATGTTCAGCTACCAGTGAAAGCTTTTCATCAATTTGTTTTTCGTTCACTTCAGCTTCTTGAAAAATGACAGCGTATTTATCATTACCTAGCGCTTTTGCAAATGCAGCAGCCGTGCCATACATACTTATTTTATAATGATTGATACCCTGGATACTCGCAAGCAAACAGGCATCTTGAACCTCCAAATCCGTGCAGTTGTTCACTCTTTCTCTTGTTTCTATGATAAATGACTGCATAACATGGTTGATCCGGCTAAGCGAATTGATATTTTCTTCATTTACAAAATCCTGAACTTTTTCATTTTGCTTTTTTACAAAATCCAGGTATTGCTGCAATATGCTTTTAAACGTTACAGATACGGCTTTGTTTATCCAATCTGGTAAGATACTTTCAACCTGCCTTTCTGCGCTGGCGAGTTTGCGGGCATCATAATCTGCCAGGTCATGTAGTGTAGTAATTGTCGGGACATCCTCTTTCATGATTTATATATTTTTTGTACAAATCTAACTGACAGGATATACGGTATAAATGACCACTATCAGAAAAAATCCTGACAGTTCTCATTGGTTTGCGCAGCTACCTGAATTTGTTTCGTGAGATGCCGTATGAACGAATTGTGAAGTATGGCCCATATCCCTGAAGTGATTGTTTTGATAGGTTGCTATACAATGACGAACCTTAGGTAGCAAAATAATGTTGATCTGAACTTCTTTCGTATCGTCCGGTCTTTTTTTCTAATCGTATCCGGAAGGTTATGCCTTTCAAATTTTCTGTATCAGATGCAGGAAATGGCCATTGAGGCGCAATGTGCATCGTTTCGCTGTGTATCATTGGCAAATGCCGGCTCATTAATTTTTGAATAGCCTGGTTTCGTGGCTCTGAATCTGCCAATTCTTCAAATCTACCCCAGGTAACTACACTCTGCCAGTTAGCCAGATTGCTTAAATTATCGACCTGGAAACAAACTTTTGGATTTGCCCGCATCATGTTGAGTTTCATTCCTTCAAAAGTATATCCGTAAATGTAGGTTCCATCATAAACATAGCTGATTGGTACAACATAGGTTACATCATTAGCATGGCATCCTATATGGCCAACGATTTGTTGTTTTAATACCTCTTCAATCTCATGATGGTTTAAATTTCCAAACATATTGCTTAATTTATTTAATGAAACATAAATAATTTTGATTGGCCTATTTTTTAGGCGGATTTTCAGTAATTCTTTTTTTAAAGCTTAGCAATGGCAGCTGCATAAAATTAGCTATTTCTTCAGTTTTACTTCTCAGTAATATCTTATTCCAAAAATTACGCTCTTTTGTAAACATTACCAACCATTGGGGTTTATGTACATCCAGGAATTTTCTTAATTGTTTTAATAAAGCATGTTCAATAACAGCTTTTTGTTTCATCAGGCGAATCTTTCCATAGGCATTTTTTTCCATAAGTTTGGCAACACGCTGTTCTTCCCGTTAAATGGATCAATTTCATAGTCAAGATGGACAATATCAAGCCGGGCACCAAGCACTTTCAGCAATTATTTTTTGGTTATATTCTTCTTTTATTTTTATACGGTCCTTAAATGTAATATCAAGCAAATCGCAGGTATGTATTAGAATAATTTTTGCAGACGCTTTTTTCGCAATCTGTACAGCAAAATCCGAGGTCTTATTTGCGTTGGGATAAAAATGTGCTTGCTTAGCAAATCTAATTGGATTGAATATTGGCTCAAACGACTCTTGTCAGCACAAAGCATGATACTTGTCAGGAAGCTTCAGTTTTTATGTTTGAAGTAAAACGTAAATAAGAACAAGGTAAAGCGGACCAATTCATGCGATAGCCATTGAATCAATTGCGTCAGAGGGTTTTTTGTCCGGCTTTGCCATTCTTTGGTAATCCGTATGCAATCTGTATCAATGATTTGTTGTAGTGTTTTTTCTACTCCTTTCGAAAAGGCAGGATTATATACATTCATGTTCAATTCAATGCTGGCATAGGCACTAATATTATTGATATTATAAGAACCTATTGTTAGCCATTGACTATCACACACTGCAATTTTTCCATGCAATATTCCGGGTTGATATTCGTACAGTTCTATATTGTTTTTTAATAGCCAGTCATACATATGGCGCTCGGCATATTTTGCCATGCGTACATCAGATATACCGGCAGTGATCACTTTGATATTGACGCCCCGTTTTGTGGCATAAGACAATTGTTTGCTGATCACACTGCCCGGCAAAAAGTAGCTACATAAAAAAACGATATGTGATGTAGCATTCCTGATCATATTTACATAAGTAGTGGATATTTCATTTTTTCTTCTTACCCAATCATTGCGTTGTAAGCTTACGTTACAGGTTTCATGCGGCTGAAAAGTAAAATGTGTTTCCATTTGGTCACAAGGAGTACGGCCCTTGTCCAGGTAAAAATTATTCCAGCTTTTCCAGCAAAGCAGGCATAATTGCCTCGCTGCTTCTCCTTCTGTATACAATGCAAAGTCAAGCCATGCCGGTTTACCAGGTCTATCATTGTACCGGTTAGTGATATTTATACCTCCCACAAGCGCATACGAACCATCTACAACCACTACCTTATGATGCAACCGTCTTCCGAAATATAAATACCTGCTTTTAAAAATGGGATCAAAAAAACGGAAGTGAATACCTCCTTCAGTTAAGCCATTTATAAAAGATCGCGACATTGCTTTTGAAGCATAACCATCTGCCAACAGGTAGACCTGCACATTTCTTTTAACTGCAGCTTTCAATGCAGAAGCTATCAACTCCCCGGTTTCATCATCGTCATAAATGTAAGTCTGCAGGTGAATACTTTGGCGGGCAGATTCAATAATATCTAGCAGGCAATCAAAGTAGGGCTTGCCACCCCGAACAAGTTTGACCCTGTTCAGCGTTGTGGATCGAGGCGATTGAGTTTTCTTTCCCCCAGACATAACACTTTTTTTACAAAAATATTTTTAGAGTCGCAACTGGTTATTGAGACCAATCACTAAGGCTGATGATATATCTCAGGTGTTTGCTTCGCCGTTCCTTGTCTAATCAGGTTTTTAAGGAATATATAATTAAATTTTCATGATTTTTGTTCTTTTATATTTTAGCAAAATCAATGAAACTGTTATTATTCCGCTTATCAGCAACCCAACATCTTCTTTCATGCCTAAAGAAAATGAAGCTGTAAAACCTATTGCAGACCACAATAAGGGGATGATAAAAAGATATCCCGGAAATTTATGGTCCGCCCACAGCAGCATTCCGAATGTAAAAATAGTTGTCGGGCATGGCAGGCCAAAAGTAGGAGAGAAGGGGTAAATATGATCCAGGCGATAACAAATCAGGGGGTATAATAATAAAGCAAACACCATAAGAATTACACCTGTTATTCCATAAATATTATTTTTGAATGTAAAGGAGAGCCGATTTCTCAAAATGCCCGCAAATAAAAATAAGGCACCCTGGACAATAAATACAGCTCCAAATATATAAGCAGCTTTATTGATAATTGTAAAAAAGGAGATATGATATACAGCTCCCATCCATAGCCAGAAGATAGATAAAATAAGGGTGATTAATCTTCCTGAATAAGCAGATTTCCGTACCGCCAGGAATATTGCCGCAACGGCCATCAGAATGAAGATATATTGCATTGGCCACACAGTAAGATTATACCTTTCAAAAACCCTCAGGAATTCTTCGGTTGTAAACGGAGGTTTCATAGATCAATAAGTTTGATGTCAGTTCTTTTCCGGGCAATGGCTCTACGCTCCAACAAGATGATTCTTTTGCCAGATAAATTCGTTGTTGTGTTTTTTTAATAGAACAATGATAGCTGCAGCCATAATGGCTGTGCACGGAAAACCGGAACCAACTCCAAATGGCAGGATTGCAAGCAGGAAAATAATAGCACCGATTGATCCGATCCGGAATATCCAACCTTTCAGCAGCATGGAAATGGCAATCAATCCCTGGCAGGTAGCAATGAGGCCGACGGCTAATTGTATATGCTGACTAAACCATCCTTTAATAAAATTCCTGTATCCGTCGCTCCATGTAAGATCGGCATAATCAAGATAAAACTGTGGCGTCAGTTGCGATTCAATCCAGTTTGTCCAGCTTGCCCATGCAAACAAAAGGAAAAAAGAGAACCTTGCGATGCGAGGCCATTTTATCGCAGCTATCAATTGCAGTATGGCTACAGCATTGGAGATAGTAAGCAGAATTATATATAGCTCATTGTCCAAACCTTTCATCTCATTTTAGTTTGATGTTTCTTTTTTTTATTTCTGTTCTCAGTTTCGCAGGCATTTCCCGGCATTGGCAATGTTTGCCATGTTCGATATGCCACTCTATACGCTGCTCAAGTGTGGGGTTTTTTGGCATGGGGTGAGAAAGATGCCATTCTTTGTTTAGTTTCATAAAACTTATTTATATAGTTATTGTTTGTGCTGACAATACTACAATCACTGTTTTTTTAGTACTACTTTTATTTCTTCCATCAGTTCCATCTGTTCTTTCTGAATCTCAAATAATGTTTGCATCTGTTCCGACATCAGCAAGTCGATTTTCTGGTGCAGGTTACGGACTTCTATCTCTGCTTTGAGGTTGATGAGGTAATCGCTGGTAGCACGCTGACGATCCTTATCCTCTTTCCGGTTCTGGCTCATCATGATGATAGGTGCCTGAACAGCGGCGATGGCTGATAGGAATAAGTTGAGTAGAATAAATGGAAAAGGATCGAAAGGTTTTTGCAATATCAAAACATTAATGATCATCCATATCACAAGGAATGCTATAAATGAAAGGATAAATTTCCAGCTTCCACCGAAAGCCGCTACAGAATCCGCTATTTTACTACTGAAAGCCGGATTTTTTTCATCCAACTCATACAGTTTTTGAGATATTAATTTTTCTTCTTCTATGGATTTTACAACTATAGAGTTCAGTTTTTTAAGCTGATCATTTTCCGTAAGAAGAAGCTGGTCTAATTTTTCTCTTAACATACATTATTTGTTATGGGCAATAAATAATGGAAGCTTCAGGTCCCTCATTAATACATCAGCCATACTGGCACGGAACCAACGTGAAACTATTCCCCGACGGTAAGCTCCTAATATGACGAGAGGTGTTTCTTTCTGTTTTTTGAGATAATCCACGATCTGCTGCTCCGCTAAACCTTTCAGGACAGTATATGTGGCTTTAGGGAAATGTCTTTTCATGAATTCCTTCATCAATTTGTTTTCGGGCATATGCAACGATTGCTTCGAATCATTTACTGATATAACTTCAGTTGGATAGAACTTTAATGAAGGCAATGTATAGCTGAACATTTTTATGGCATGTACGCAAGAGGGTTCTCCGTCATACAATAAAACCAACTTGCTGATGGGTTTAAATAAATGGGGAACAACCAGCACAGGGCATTGTACATTAGAAAGCAAGTCACGTATAAACTCCGTCGGAACTTTTTCAGGATAGTTGGTAGCAGTTTCCCGGCTGTCAATCACAAGAAGATCTGCATAAATGCTTTCGAGTAATAATTCCTGTATGGCTACGCTTCGATCATGATGTATAGTATAATTCAGGCCTGTTTCCTGGCAAGCTGTTTCAAAACTTTTAACAGCAATGGCTCTTGCTTTGGTGTCTTTTTTATCCAATTTTCTTTTTGCTGCTCCGATCAAACCTCCTTTTTCATGAATGAGATCATAGATTCTATAACTGTTATGATCATCCAAAAAAACACCTACCAGGTGAGCATCGTTTTTTTGGGCTATTTGGATCGCATAGTCTCTTGTACTCACAGAGAATTTTAAACCATCAAAAGCCGCTATAATTTTTTTCATATCAGCGTATTGTTTTTATTAAAATGAAGGAGATATTTTTAATAATGTGAAATGAAAATCGGCTGGGTGATGGTTTTAATAAGCAGGTCGGCATGGCTCGGTTTGAAAAATCTCGATACACTGTTTCTTCCGTAAGCTCCCATAACTACAAATGCATTTTTTCTTTTAAGTAAATAATCAAACAATTTATCTTCTGCATCGCCTTTCACTGCCTCAAATCCAATGGCTGAATAACGGTTCTGCAGCCATTCTCTCAAATTGTATTTGTCATGGTCGGCCCATTCACCCTCCTTGTTTACCTGGAGCACAGTAATTTTCCTGTCATCAAACTCCGGAAACAGGTAAGTAAATTGTTTTATGGCAAAAGCAGCGGATTTACTGCTATTGTACGCGAAAATTATTTCATCAACGCCGTCAAAATTTTGAGGAGCAACGATAACCGGGCATTCCGCTTCTTTCAATATATCTTTTTCAAATTCAGTAGGCATACCTTCATACCTTTTATTGAATGAAGTAGAAGCATCTGTTATTATCAAGTCTGCATATCTACTTTCATTTATAATTTCATGGGCTGGTGTACCCCGATCACGGTGTATATTACACCTGACCGACCTTTTTTCGCAAGCTTCTTTAAAAAGTGAAATGTTTTTTTCAATCAATTGCTGTTTATCCTGGTACTGCGTTGAAGATTCATCTATATCCCATTCCAGGTATCGGGTGCCATATGCTTTTTTCAAAACAGGTTTTTCATCGGCTACCAGGTTTTCGAGGAACACACCTGTTACTTTTGAATTAGTTAATCTTCCGATATAACAGGCAAAGTCTAATGCCGGCATATTGAGGTTAACGGCGTCAATAGCTATTAATATTTTTTCCATGATTTATTTTTTATCAAAGCTATTCCCAGAGACTACCTATTTCAATGATACCTGTCAGGCAATAGCCTGATTGTACTCAAGCAATAAAACCACTGATAGGCTGTCTTTTATTAAAATAGTTTGTGTGCAACAAGCTGCTAAAATGGTTTGAGAGCTGCCCGAGGAATATGGTTTGTAAGGACTTTTTCTTTCAGCATTTTCTTTACCAGGCGTGTTGTGAGTTCATTGCTGGTATTTGTTTTTTGGGTTTCATCAAATTGATGTGTACGAAAAACGGATTGAGCCTGCAGGGTAGCCAGGTCAAACAAAACACTTTCGTAAAAACATTCCGTTGAGTTATTGTTTTCATCGGATAATTTATTTTTATAGCTCCAGATACGGTCATAATAATAGCTGCCAGGATAAAGCATAGACCCATCGCTACCGTAAGATTTTTCTTTTGTTTTATAAACAAATGCTATGGTTAAAACGAAGTCTATGCCGCTATTGCATAGTTTAATATAAGTTGCTTCTTCTCCCATATCGGCGAGACCCTTTGCTCCGAAATGTTCGAGAGCAGAAATAGAAGGGTAACCAAGTTTTTTGAGGTTTATCGTCGCATCATTTTCTATCTGTTTTCTTAATATACTATCTTCCTCCGGCAAGATAGCGACTACCAATACCTGGTTGAATTCTGTTTTGTAGCGTGAATCTGCTTTCCAAACAGTGATGATACGGTTGGAAGAACAGCAGGATAATGTAGTTAGCAGAAAACAAACTATTGTCAGTTTCATAATATTCAGAGCATATCAAGAGTTATGATACAGTTCGTGATAACAACCAGGTTAATCAAAAGACTAAGAAAAAATACCGGGATTGTTATCCTGGTAGGTAATACGGCAAGGTTAGTAACAAGCGAGATTCCCATTGCAGCAATTACGATAAGCCCGGTGATCTTTTTTTGGTTTTAACACGAAGGTCTATGGTTCCCAAGGGCTGTTGAAACATTTCCATCAGTTGTAAATTTAGACTGTAAAAATGCTTGTTAATCATTGCGGCAATTATGAGTTGCATCGATAAATTCATGATTTTAGTGACTATATTAACCTGATGAAGATCAGGTTGGTAATCCTTGCAGGTCACTTACTGCTGCCTTGTTCCAGGCTAAGTTTGTGGTAATAATTACCCTAAATATTTAATTATGTTTTTGTTTATTTCAAAAGACAAAACGCTACATGAGGTGCAGCAGAGTTTCAACAGCAAATACCCTTTTTTGAAACTTGAATTTTATAAACGGGATACTACTGATCCCGCTCTTAGTATAAAAAAACATTTGTCTCAGTCAATCACCTTAAAGATGGCAGGTCTGAAGGAAAACGGTTTGATTGACATAGAAAATGATTTAACGGTGGCGGATCTCGAAAATATATTTCTTACAAAATTTGGACTAAATGCACAGGTGTCCCGTAAGTCAGGAGTACTTTGGCTGGAAACAACAATGACCGATAAATGGAGCCTGCAAAAACAAAATGAACATGGGCGGGAGATAACTCTCTCTGCTGTAAAATCAACATTGAATGAACGCGATGGAGAAAATATGTAACACTGAGCAGGATTAATACAAGATATTTTTTAATTTTTCTACGTCGGCAATGCGAATCTTACCTTCTTTTATTTCAATCAATTTTTCTGCTTTAAAATCACTCAATGTCCTGATCACGATTCGGTAGCTGTTCCAACATAATGAGCAATGTCTTCTCTTGAAATATCAATTACGTTGTTACTATCACCAGCATTGTATTTACTATGAAGATCTGCCAGGGCATGTGCCACTCTTTTTCGTAATGAACTGTAGACAAGATTAAGTAACCTTTTTTTTTTCTTTTACATTTTGAGTGATAATATGGATAAATTTAGCCGCGACATTGATATCTCCATAGATCATTTGTAAAAAATCTTCTTTTGGTATCTGCATAATTTCCGCGTCTTCCAACACTATAGTAGAATCAGGATAATTTTTATCCTCGATCAATGATGAATACCCCATAAAATCCCCGTCACTGAAAAGATCAGTGATGTAATCTTTTCCATCTGCATGAGTTCTGAAGCTCTTTACTTTTCCTTTTACCAGGTAATACAGGAACCTGGGCCGTGTTTACCTTCCTGATAAAGGGCTGTTTTTTGCCGTAATTTTCGATGTTGTATTGTTCCGCCAAATGGCTGATAATACCGGCATCTTTCACATCTTTGAGAAACTTATTAATGCCTTGCGTGGACAATGAATAATTTTGTTGCATCACTTCCACTTTTTTAGCCTGATTTCAACGGCATTCAGCAAATCACTTTCGTCGAATGGCTTGGTGACATAATCGTCCGCACCCATTTCCATTCCTTTTCTAAGATCCGCTCTTTCCGTTTTTGCAGTGAGAAATATAAACGGGATATTTTGCGTATCAGGATTTTTGCGAAGCAAGTGCAATACACCATACCCGTCCAGTTCGGGCATCATAATGTCACACACAATTATACATCGGGTTTTTCTTTCAGAGTCACTTCTACGCCTTTTTTGCCATTTTCAGCAGTAAAAGTTTTATAGCCTGCCAGTTCCATTATTTCGGTGGTATTTTCCCTGATATCCTGGTTGTCATCTATTACCAAAACGGATTTCATATAGTTAAGTTTGTTTATTAAAAATAGTCTTTAAAAAAATAGTGCCTTCACCAAGACGGCTCTTTACTTCTATCTCTCCGCCTATTTTAGAGGCATTTCGGCAGCTCTTTTGGCCACAAAGAAGTTGCCGGAGTATTAAACAGGATCGGATTCAGTGCTTTTCATATTGTTTATTACTGGAAGAGTATAAAAATTGGTAATTTCATACCTCATCGAAGAGTGATGGTAATTTTAGAGACCGGGAAATTTATTTAGATTTTTTATACCTGCATATATTTGATTATCAATCTATTAGTGATAATAAAGAGTAAGGGTTCGAATCCCTTGGTTTCACAATAAACAATAAGGCCTGCCATTTAATTCGAATTTCTACTGTATTCGGAATTTAAGTAAATAGAGTATTTAAGGCTTTTAGGTCTGCAAAAAGGTTCGACTTTTGTCCGGTAATCTCCACATCATTAAAAAATGATCCTGTCAAACGTAAGTGAGACAGGGTTATTTTTATGCTGAGATGATAGGCTACAGACATATTAATTCTGGAAGTAAAGCGACCCCAAAAGCAAATGATTAGAAATTAGTTTGTAGAGCGAGGTTTCAA
>JAKFER010000127.1:0-6401 GCA_036675565.1 Chitinophagaceae bacterium | reverse complement strand
GATTTGCAGGACAGGCCCAAACTTTTCTCCACTTTTATGCTGCAACTTCTGGCAGAATTATATGCAATCTCACCAGAAGAAGGCGACCTTGATAAACCAAAACTGGTCATTTTTATAGATGAGGCACATCTTATTTTCCAGGAAGCAAGCAGTGCATTATTACAGCAGATAGAAACTATTATCAAACTAATTCGCTCTAAAGGAATTGGTATATTCTTTTGTACCCAAAATCCTACTGATGTTCCTGCTGCAGTATTGTCGCAACTGGGATTGAAAATTCAGCATTCTTTAAGAGCATTTACTGCTGCTGATCGAAAAGCCATTAAACAAACTGCAGAGAATTATCCTGAAACCGATTTTTATAAAACAGAAGATCTGATCACTCATTTAGGCGTAGGCGAAGCCATCATAACCATGTTAAATGAAAAGGGAATTCCTACACCTTTGGTGCATACCATGCTGGTAGCTCCGCGTAGCAGGATGGATATCTTGTCTCCATCAGAAATTGATGAATTGGTAAAACGGTCTAAACTGTTTAGTAAATACAATAAAGAAGTGGATAGTAAAAGTGCACATGAAATACTAACTGAGAAATTGGAGTTAGCTGCAAATACGGAAAAGGTAGAAGAAGAAAGTAAAAAAACTACCCGAAAAGCGCCTGCAGAAAAAGGCTTTTTTGATAATCCTACCGTTAAACAAGTAGGACGTACCGCTGCAAGTATTATCACCCGTTCTTTATTGGGCGTATTGGGATTGGGTGGAACATCACGTAGAAGAAGGAAAAGTATTTTTTAATGATTATCATTTTACCCATTGGATCTTTCCATCGGGTAAAATTTCAATTTTATTTTCAGCCTGGAGAAAATTAATCACTTCCCAGGTTTTTTCTTTTTTTATATCATTCAATTGGTCCAGGAATAATTTGTGATGAAGTGGACCTTCCTGTAACAATAATTTTATTTTTTGGTGAATTAATTCAAACTCAGGTTTTTTTATGGCAGTTTGTTTTTTATCCAAACAATTATTGCAAATACCGCATTCAGTTATACATGTATCTCCAAAATACCTGCCAATGATCACACTCCTGCATTGCGTTTTATCATTAACATATTGAACAATGGCATTCAACCGGCTGATATATTTTTCCTTGCGTTTTTTATATTCAGCTATATTGATGGTAAGATCTTCTACTTTTATACGTGGTTGTAATAAAAAAATCTGGGGTGTATCTTTTTGAGGCTGATATTGTATGATACCATATTGGTGAAGTGTTTGCAATTCATTCTTTACAACTGCAAGATCCTTTCTGATTAACCCGGCCAGCATTTTTTCTGAAATGGAAGCGGGAAAATCAAATATGCCTTCATAAGTTCTTAACAAGGCTTTGATCAATGGGTCAATCTCGGGATGCAGGTTTTCAAAATCGGTTATCTGTTCCCGTGAGGAAGTGAACATAATGGTGGATTGAACAAATACCTGCTCATTGAAAGTCAGCCATCCATCTTGTTCCAACGCTTTAATGGCATACAGCGCCGTGAAACTATTGATCTTAAATTTTTTAATGAAGTCGGGAAAATCAAAATCAAAATACATTCCCTGCCCGGTCAATACGGGTATCTGCAGGTAGTTGGCTAGGGATTGATAAACCAATCTTATATCCGGCAAAGAAGGAAACCTGGTATCGGCCTGGTTTTCCAGTTCATGAAGATCATGATGGCTGCACAAAAGAACTGCATAACTTTTTTTACCATCCCGCCCGGCACGTCCTGCTTCCTGGTAATAATTTTCAAGGCAATCAGGAACATCTGCATGAATCACTAAACGAACATCCGGTTTATCTATTCCCATTCCAAAAGCATTGGTACATGCTATTACCCTAACCTTGCTGGTGATCCAATCTTCTTGTTTCTTATTTCTTTCTTCCAAAGAAAGACCTGCATGATAATAGTCGGCAGTAATTCCCTGCATCTCAAGCAACCTGCAAATTTCCTGTGTTCTTTTTCGACTCTTGCAATAAACAATGGTGCTTCCTTCAACTTTATTGATTATTTCAAGCAACCGGTTGATTTTTGAATCTGGTTGAAAAACACTGTAGGATAAATTCTTTCTTTCAAATGAATGTTTAAAAATATGCTCCTTGCTGAATGATAATTTCTGGCAGATATCCTTTTGCACTTCCGGTGTAGCCGAGGCCGTTAGTGCCATGATGGGTACACCAGGTAATTGTTCTCTTAATGCTGCAATGCGTAAATAGGGTGGTCTGAAGTCGTAACCCCATTGCGAAATGCAATGCGCTTCATCAACCGCTATTAAAGAAATATCCATTCCCGGCAGGTACTCCTGGAACAAAGATGTTTCTAATCGTTCTGGTGATACATATAAAAACCGACAATTACTTTCTGTGGCTACTTTTAAAGTGTTGATCACTTCCCAGCGTGACATTCCTGCATAGAGAGCAAATGCAGTAATTCCTTTTTTTCGCAGGTTTTCAACCTGGTCCTTCATCAAAGCAATTAAAGGTGAAATCACCAGGCAGAGTTTACCCTGCATTAATGCCGGAACCTGGAAGCAGATAGATTTACCACCACCCGTGGGTAATACAGCCAGGGTGTCATTCCTATTTAAAATGGATTGAATGATATCTTCCTGCAAAGGGCGGAAGGCATCAAAGCCCCAATATTTTTTTAATATGGAAGCAGGTGTTTCCAGTTTTATTTAAAATTAAAAATTCAATTGCCAGTTGATGGAAAATAATTCGGATGATATTAAATTACTTTTTTTACAAATAACCTTCCTGAATTGATAGCCAGCACAACATCGCTCAATGCCATTACCAAAGCACCAAAAGTAGGTGTTAAAAATCCAAGCGCCGCTACCGGTATGGCAATGATGTTATAACTAAAAGCCCAGAAAAGATTTTGTTTAATGGTGATATAAGTATGCTTGCCAAGACCAAGTGCTGTTGGCAAATTTTTTAAACCATTATTCATCAAAACAACCTGTGCACTTTGCATGGCCACATGAGAAGCATCACTCATACTGATGCCAACCGTTGCTCTTGCCAGTGCGGGTGCATCATTGATCCCATCGCCCACCATCACTGTAGGAGTCTTAGCTGATAAACCAGTAATGATATCCAATTTCTGTTGTGGCGTTTGTTCTGCAATCACTTCATCAATCCCAAGTTCATTTGCCAGTTTCCTTGTTTTTTCATTTCGATCCCCACTTAAAAGGATCGTTTTTATGTTTTTTAATTTGAGATAGTTTACTACATGTTGAGATTCTTGTCTCAATTCATCTTTTAAATCAATCCAGCCAACCAGTTCTTCATTCTTTAAAATATATACCTGGTGATGATCTTCTGTAGTGTGTTGCTGGGCACCAACATAAGAACCAGCCTGGAATATATTACCCTCCTTGTCTTCTGCACGCATACCACGGCCTTTGATTTCTTCAATTTTTTTCCAGCGGGTAACATTATTTGTTTTCCATTGAACAGCGATAGATTTTGCCAATGGGTGATTGGAGTATTTTTCGAGTGAATATACAAGTGATTTAAAATCTGCATCATTCATATTACCCGAATCATATTTTTCAATACTGAATTGACCGGTTGTTAATGTCCCTGTTTTATCAAAAACAACTTGTTTGATGTCTTTGAATAATTCAAGGCTTGATGCATTGCGAAAAAGAATTCCATTGCGGGCTCCCCGACCAAGTCCAACCGCAATAGCTGCAGGAGTGGCCAATCCCATGGCGCATGGACAGGCAATAACCAGTACTGCTATACTTCGCATAAGCGCATCCGTGAAATCATTTAAAATAATCCAGTTAACAACTAATGTTAACAGGGCAATGCCAATCACAACCGGCACAAAAATAGCACTGATGCGATCGGCCATTTTTTGTACAGGTGGTTTTTCACCCTGTGCCTGTTTCACCAATTGCATAATATTAGCCAATACCGTATCATTTCCTGCAGCAGTTACCTGTGCTTTAATGGTACCATTTTCAACAACACTTCCACCAATCAGGGCGTCTTTTGCTTTTTTAAAAACCGGAACACTTTCGCCAGTTATAATGGCTTCATTTATTTCAGCTTCACCCCATAATATTTTACAATCTGCCGGCACCTGTTCTCCTGTTTTAATTAATAAAAGATCACCTGATCTTAATTGCGAGCTTTCTACAGGGAAAACAATTTCCTTATGCTGGTCGTCAAAAGCAATCATATTGGCCATTACTTTTTGCGTCTTAGCCAACTCCTTTAAAGCTTTTTGAGTAGAAGCAACAGAGGTATCTTCCAGGTGATTCCCAAGAAATACAAGGGTGATGATGGTAGCCGCGGTTTCATAAAAAAGATATTCATCTCCAAGTCCCATGATATGGCCAGACAAACTATACACAAACGCAGCAGTTGCACCCAATGCAATCAAAACATTCATATTAGGGACGCCATTGCGCAGACTGTTTACAGCACTGCGGCCAAAATATAACATCCCAACTATGTAAACAGGAAGTGTAAGACCTAATTGCACCCATGGATTCATCAGCCAGTGAATATGCAAGCCGGGTATCATGTGCAGCATCAATATCAATGTAAAGGGCAGGGTAAATAAGAAACGGTGAAGATGTGTTGATAAAAAAGGCCTGGTCCGGGTAGCAGCCCTCCCTTCATGCACAACCTGGTAGCCCAGTTTTTCAATTCCTTTAGCTATTTGATCTGGTGGTGTTGAATCATTTATATCGAAAGAAACTTCTCCTCCAATCGCATTTACTTTTACATTTTGTAATCCTTTTTTTTCAAGGTACTGGTGAATAGTTAGTGCGCAATTTGAACAAGTCATTCCTTCTACCTTCCATTGTGTTTTTTCCATACTTTTCTTAATATCTATTTTGCAAATTTACCAAAAGGTTGATGGTTGGACATTGGTCCGAATCACTATCTTTTTTACATGGTTGCAAACAACTGTTAAATTTGAGCTATGGAATGGTTAACTACGATCGCAAACCTTGAAAGCACCGCTGAAATTTTTTGGGATTCTCTAAAACAATACCGTGTGTTTGTATTTCATGGTGAAATGGGTGCTGGCAAAACGACTTTTATTCATGCTTTATGTACCCACAAAAAAATTCAGGATGCATTCAGCAGTCCTACATTTTCATTGATCAACGAATACCGGTATAATGAGGATGGTGAAGAAAAGGTCATCTATCATATGGATCTGTACCGGGTAAAATCAGAAGATGAAGCCATACAGGCAGGCATTGAAGATTGTTTATACAGTAAGCACATTTGCCTGGTGGAGTGGCCTGAAAAAATTCCTCACCTTTTGCCTGGTGAAACCTGCCATGTATTTATACAGATTACGGGGCCCGAAACACGCCGCATCCGAATAGGAGATAAATAACTATTTTTGAAATTATAAATAGTGCTGCTTAACAATTTACTATAAGGGATGAGCACTATAGAATGAGGAACAATCAATTTAGAAACGAGCATCCAAAAAATGGCGCAGCAAAAACCTTACATCAGTACATCTTTCAGCTACGAAACACTTGAGGAAACATTAGATATTAAACCACAGGGCGCCCAACTTCATATTGGCATTCCAAAAGAAACTGCCTTCCAGGAAAATCGGGTTGCTTTAACACCTGAGGCGGTAAGTGTATTGGTGAGTAATGGCCACCAGGTTGTGATAGAGCATAATGCAGGAGAGGCTGCCCATTTTGGTGATAAAGACTACAGTGAAGCGGGTGCCCGTATCGTATATGAAAAAGCCGAAGTATACCGGTGTCCCATACTTGTAAAAAGTGCACCCGTTATTGAAGAAGATATTCCTTTTTTGCAATTGAACCAGGTCATTATTTCGCCTATCCATCTCAGTGTGTTAAAGTCTGAGTTGCTGCAGAAAATGATGGATAAAAGGATTACAGCCATCTCATTTGAAAACCTGAAAGATGATAGTGGTACTTATCCTATTGTACGGAGCATGAGTGAAATAGCTGGTAGTGCAGTTATGTTACTGGCTGCGCATTACCTGGGATCGGCAAATCATGGTAAAGGTGTTTTACTCGGTGGCATTTCGGGTATTCCACCTACCAAAGTCATTATATTAGGCGCTGGTATTGTTGGCGAATATGCAACCCGGGCCGCCATAGCATTGGGAGCCTCAGTAAAAGTTTTTGATAACAGCGTTTACCGGTTAAAAAGATTACAGACCAATGTCGGTCACCGTTTATGGACCTCCGTTATAGAACCAAGGATTTTAGCCAAACAATTAAAGTCTTGCGAAGTGGCAGTTGGTGCATTAAATTCTGCCGGCGGCAGAACACCTATGGTGGTTACGGAAGAAATGGTGAGTAATATGAGAACGGGCAGTGTAATCCTCGATGTAAGT
>JAKFER010000149.1:0-6418 GCA_036675565.1 Chitinophagaceae bacterium | reverse complement strand
CACGAATTTTTTGTTTTCAAATGTTTTAAAAAAATTCAATCGGCCATCGCTATAGAAATAAGCTACCTGGTCTGTTTCAATGCTAACCAGCTTTTGTGCCTGTTTTACCAAAAACCTTTTACGATATTCCTTACCCTGCATTTTTTGCTGCAGTTCTTTTACCAGGTTTTCTATATTCATAACAGGAGATTCATTTGAATCTTTATACAGTGTTTTTAATTTTTTGTATTTATTTATGGCAACCTGCAAGTCGTCTTTTTGAACAGGTTTTAATAAATAATCTACACTATTAACTTTAAAAGCTTTCAATGCAAATTCATCATAAGATGTAGTGAATATGACCGTGCTATTTACATCCACTTTATCAAAAATTTCAAAACTTTGTCCATCGCACAATTCAATATCCATTAATATAAGGTCAGGCGAGGGATTGTTCTGTAACCAGTTTACCGATGACCGGATGCTGTCGGCCACACCAACAACTTCGGCCGATTCATCAACTGCGTTTAAGGTTTTACGTAATTTTTTTACTGCCAGTTCTTCGTCTTCAATGATAAATACTTTCATGTATATAATTTTTCTTTTAAGCCACCCCGTGATTAATACACATTATAAACAGTTATGCAAAGCTTAATGTAAAATAACACCTATTAGTTTTCATTTACATTGAACTTCGGTTGAATTGTTAAATAAGTTGGATGAACTGTTACGTTTTCACTAGTTATAAATGAGGGGAATAACTACTGAAAACTCTTTTCCATCGTCATTAACCATAATTTCTTCCTGGTTCATCAGTTTATACTTATTGGAAATATTGGTGAGGCCAATTTTATTGGATAATATCTTGGTCGATTTTCGCTGCAGGTTATTGGTCACTACCAGTTTACCACTATTCGTGGTCATAATCAGGATATTGAGGGGGCAATCTTTTTGGATTACATTATGCTTTACAGCATTTTCAACCAGCATTTGAAGTGTTAGTGGCGGAAGCAGGTATTTTAAATAACGTTCATCAATGAGTGTTTTTAATTCCAGTCCATCACTGTAGCGGGTTTTTAACATGTGAAAATAAGACTGAATAAAGAGCATTTCATTTTTTAAGCTGGTTAATCCATCCTCATTACTTCGCAGCATGTAGCGATAAACTTTACTCATTTCATCAATAAATTCCTCTGCTTTTTCTGGATCTTCCGAAATCAGGGATGATAAAGAATTGAGGCTGTTAAAAAGAAAATGCGGATTTACCTGTCCTTTTAAACCTTCAAGCTGGCTTTGCAGGTTTTCTTTTTTCAGGTTTTCCGCTTCATCAACTAATAGTCGCCATTTTTCATAAAAGGCAGCTCCCTCGTTCAGGCTGGTTGCTAACAGGTTACTGAGGATACCTATAACCAGCAACCAGGCAAAATGATTCCAGTTTATTTCATAATCCAGGAAATGAATATAATCATACCCTAAAAAAATAATGGTAATACCCGCAACTGTTATGAGGGTAAGAATAACCAGGCTGATACCGATCCGTTTGAATGTCTGGCTATATTTTGGGAGGCGGTATTGCATGATACCTGCTACCATACCGCAGGAAATGTAAATCAATATCAAGATGCCTAAAGTGGCAAGCGTAGCTAATAAAAATACCCGTAATTCGGAAAAGTAGCGAAAACCATATAGTACAAAATTGATTCCCACGGCAATCGGGGGAAGAATGATGAACATGATCATCCATTCACTTTTTGAATAAATCAGGGGCTTCATACTATTGTACCACTAATTTACTTTTTTAAAGCATACAACTTCATCTATTGGGATGAATTGCCGGGAATGCTGAATGAATTGTTCTCCGCTTGATAGTATGAAGAATGGAATAATGAAAGTTTCCTAATTTAACCGAAAGCTGAACAACTTTATAATCCTTTCTTTTTACAATTCACTACACGTTTAATTCAATTCGTTATTTGTTCGATTGACCTGCTTTCTGTGATGATGGATCTTTGTGTAGTAAACAATATTATTCATCGCCTGGCAAAGAAATTTGATCCCGGCACAAAACAAATCAAATGGAAAAGCTGAAGTTTGCCGCTGAGTTTGCGGTCTTGTTGCTGTCCATTCCAATATTGATATTTGTGGGATTAGTTCAATAGTTTAATTGAAATCATTTTTCCCACCAAAAAATCAACGGATATGGATACTTGTAAATAAAACGCTATAACGATGTTTGTTATAGCGTTTTACATTTAATTACATTTTCCTGCATTCTTCAGCGCATTTTCTGCACATGTCTGCACATTCCTGGCAATGTTTGGTTTGATGTTTGCCACATTCTGCGCCACATTTTTCGCAAATATCTGCACACAAGGCGCAAATTTCTTTTGATTTTTCACTACCCAAACTCATTAACTGGGCTGCGGCATAACATAGGGCTGCACATTCCATATCCAGTTGAATACATTTCGACATCATTTTAATGTCATCTTCCTGTGTACAGGAACTGGCGCAGTGATTACAAACAGCGGCACATTGCAAACATGCGTCAATACAGGATTTGTAGGTGTGATAATCATTCATAACAATCGCTTTAATATTAAAAAAATATATGAATGCAATTAGTATGCCTTTTGATTTTAGCTAATAATTATTTTTAGTTAACATAAAACGATATGATTTAGATGTGAAATAAATCTATGAAGCGGGGTAGGCATGATACTTGCCTGTAGTTTCTTAAAGTATTTTTTAATAATAATATCAATGATATGCCGGTAATAAATTTAACCCTACAGGATTTTAAAGAAAAAATTTTTGATTTTGAAAAAGAGACAGAATGGAATTACCAGGGAAACACACCTGCAATAATTGATTTCTATGCTGATTGGTGTGGCCCTTGTAAAACTGTGGCTCCTGTATTGGAGGAACTGTCTTCTGAATTTGAAGGAGAACTTACCATATATAAAGTGGATACGGAAAAAGAGGAAGAGATGTCGGCCATGTTTGGTATTCAAAGTATTCCAACATTTTTATTTATTCCTATGAATGAGGCGCCTATGGTTCAAACAGGGGCTATTCCAAAAAAGGCTTTTGAAAAAGTTATCAGGGAAAGGTTGTTGGATAAGACCAATCAGCCAGGATAGATCTAAAATTTATATTATTTTCAGTTTAAAAAAATGCAGCACGTCGCTGCATTTTTTTTATTCATTTTTCTAAACTAAATAGTTTATCAAAGTTCTACTGATAGGTAGCCTTGTTTTTGTAATTCGAATGCTTTTATAAATCCATTTTCCGTGTATTCAATTCCTTTTACTAGGTCATTTTTTGATTTATTGAATTTGTTAAGGGATAAGCCACATGCCATGATACTTACGTTTGGATGTTTACTGATACGCTGAACCCATGCCTCAGCTTCATTGGAAGTAAGGGAAGTAACTGCTTCTCCACAAACAATGATTACAATTTGGCCAGTGTTTAATTTTGTGTCAGCCTTTCCGGCCAATGATTCAACGGTTTTTAAGGCCTGGTTAATATGCTCCTTTTGTCTTAATAAAAACAAAAGATTGTCTTTTTGACTTTCATGATTTGATTGAGAAAAAACTGCGGAACTAAAAAGTACTGTTATGATTGCGAACAGGAGATGTTTGTATTTCATATTGTTTAATGTTTATGATAAATATTAAGCTGCCTGCAATAGCAACATTTTTAAAAAAAGGTCCAAGATCATTTAGATTGTCTAATTGTACAGAAAGTGTAATCGGTATCAGCATGAACAGGAGAGCAAATGCAACTTTTCTTTGCATCAACCCCATAAGCAGGAAAATTCCACCCGTAGCCATTATAAATCCTGAAACCAAAATGACTACTTTAAATAAATTTTCATTTGGTATCAATCCATACAATTCACTTTTAGAAAGCCTGTTAAAAACTTTTCCTGTATTTAGAAAGTGATTTAATCCTGCGTAAATAAAAATCAGGCTTGTAAACGCCCTGAATAAAACAAAATTAATTTTAGTCATCACATTATTGTTTTTATAGTGCTATGAATTGTTTGCCGTGTTATTGATATGGGCAAAAGAAATTGAAGCGGAAAGTTTAATGCGTGATTTTAGTCACGATATTCTTTCTCTGTAACATTTTTGGCAAAATGTAAACAATCAGAAATCTATCTTAATATCAGGTAACCTGATTATCAAAGCAAGTTATAATGCAACGATATAATCGCGTTTTTCAACACATTTATAAATTGTTGTACCCCAATAAATCATAAAAAATTAACCGGCCTACAAAATGAATTAACAAGCAGTAAAACTAAATGGGCTTATTACTGTTAAACATTAGCAGGAATGCTTGACATTAAATATTTATAAATGACCAAAAAGAATATTCTTTATTCCATATTAGAACTGGCTTTTGTAACAAAGGGCAGCAATCCGTCAGAAAGTTTTAAAAAAAGTCTTGACCTCGCACAGAAGGCGGAAACATTTGGTTACAACCGGTTTTGGCTGGCCGAACATCATAACGCTATCAGCATCGCCAGTTCGGCAACCTCAGTATTGATAGGTTATATAGCCGGTGGTACAAAAAACATCAGGGTTGGCTCTGGTGGTATCATGCTCCCCAATCATTCACCACTGATTGTTGCAGAACAATTTGGAACGTTGGGGACAATGTATCCAGGGCGGATTGACCTGGGATTGGGCAGGGCACCCGGCACCGACCAGGTTACAGCGCATGCTATTCGTTCAGACAGGATGAACTCTGTATACAATTTTCCTGATGAAATTAAACAGATTCAACAGTACTTTTCTTTGGATAATAAGGATGCCAAAGTTCGTGCTACGGTGGCAGAAGGAGTAACTGTCCCTTTATATATTTTAGGTTCCAGTACAGACAGCGCACATGTTGCTGCCAGGCTGGGGTTGCCATATGTATTTGCAAGCCATTTTGCAACTACCTATTTATTTGACGCATTGAACATTTATGACAATGAATTTCAACCCTCAAAATATTTACTGGCACCCTATAGCATGGCTGGTATAAATGTGATGATTGCAGATACTGACCAGGAAGCAGAAAAAATGTCAACTTCATTGATCAGGATGTTTCTGAATGTATTGACGGGCAAAAGCGATTATTTGCAGGAGCCAACAGAAATGACGGAGGAGTTAAGAGAAATGGCGCAACATCCTACCTTTCAGCAAATGCTGAAATATACTTTCACAGGAACAAAGGATACAGTGAAAAAGAATACGGAAAAATTTATTGCCAAAACCGGTGTTGATGAATTAATTGTGGTTTCTAATATGTATAATCATGAAGACCGGGTAAAATCTTATCGTTTATTTTCGGAGATCATGCACGAGATAAATGGCCAGGATAAATTTGCACTTAATCATCCGGCTAAAATGCCGTCTTAATAATTTCTGTCGTATGAACATGCCCGTGATCATGAGAAATATGAGAATGCGCAAAATGAAGAATGTTATTCCTGGGACATTTTAAATTTAAAAATGCGAGACTATTTTTTACTGCTAAAACAACCGCCTCACATTTGCTTTATAAGTTTCATAAACAGTTCCATGCTGTTTTAATAAATGAACTTCTTCCAGTCTTATTTGAATTTGTAAAATGATATGTGTACAGGCGGCTGAAAAGAAACTGAGGATATTGGGCAAAACAAGAAACAATCCCCATCCACTCACCAGCATACCGGCAAAGACTGGGTTTCGGCTGATGCTGAACATACCATGTGTAACCAGCATGGTTTTATTTTTTTCGTCAATGCCTATGCGCCAGGCATTTTTCATCTGGAATTGTGCTACAATGATCCAGAACATGGAAAGGTGCATCATGATCAATCCAACAAGTTGAAAAGAATATTTTTGCAGGTAGGGTACAGGAACCAGCATTTGGTATACATTTTCATTCAAAGCGTAAATGCTGACAAATATGATGGGTAATGCGGACAGCAGTTTCATTATGCTGCCTATGAAATCATGGGCATTATCTGTTTTACCAAATACCATTGGGTTAATTCCTGTTTGCCGAAATGTTCTTATACCTGGTAAAACAAAAATGATCAGCAGGTACAATAATAAAAATATGGGAAGATAAAATCGCAGCAAATCATTCATGCAACAAAAATAATTGCATGATGCATTGTTATGAAAATTATTACTGTATCAATGTTGCAAAATCAAATGAATAGTAAGCAATTAATTAGCCTGCATACATTTTTATTTATTGCCGGAAAATCATCATTATTTTCAACGCAGGTATTTTACGATCCTGGCAGGGCTGCCAGCGACCACCGCATATGGAGGTACATCTTCGCTGATCACAGTTTTAGATGCTACCACGCAACCTTCACCCAATTTTACACCGGGTAAAATTACAGCTCCAAAACCAACCCAGCAGTTATCTTCTAAAACCACAG
>JAKFER010000092.1:0-34861 GCA_036675565.1 Chitinophagaceae bacterium | reverse complement strand
CAAGGAATAAGTATTGGAGTTTGGTAAAATATAAAGACTGGTCACGGTCCCGTAAGATATGGGCAATGCAGGCTGTTTATGTTTGGGAGAATTTATATTGAACGATATTTTAAAAATCATTTTCACAATAAGTAAATAGTATGAAAGTATTGCATCTGACATTGAAAAAGAAGTGGTTCGATATGATTGCTTCAGGCGAAAAGACAGAGGAGTACCGGGAAGTAAAAGAGTACTGGAGGAATAGGCTGTGCAATTATGATATAGTTAGCAGAAATAACAGCACTTCATATAGAGACTATTATGGTTATAAATACTTTGATGCTGTATGTTTTAAAAACGGGGATCAAAAAGATGCCCCCATGATTACGGTTGAATGCAAGGGGATTGAGATTGGCGTAACCGTTCCAGAATGGTCTGATAACTGGCAGGGGAATGTATTTGTAATCAAACTTGGTAAAATTATAACAATAAGTAAATAGAAAAATGAACGAATATATATACAGAGGCGATCGATTTACTGATGATAAACTGAAAAGCATGGAATGTAACGCCGTTCGCCGAGCCGATGGTAAATGTATCCGTGGTAAAAATTCAAATATGTTGGTAGAAATGAATGGGAAAAAAGTGGTGATTCTTGCAAGGCAATTGAGAAAAATTAAACTTATAAACCCATAGCAAATAATTATTAATAACAATTGTATGAATAATAAATTTAAAGTAGTCGGAATGTCATCGCCAAGATCGTTTACATGCCGTACGCAAGACGGGTCAATTTTTTGGGCGAAGTCCGGTATTTCAGAAGAAAAGTATGTAGAGCTTTTTAAGTGGGCAAAAAGTGATGATGATTTTTGGAAACAGAAAATATCTGGCGTTATTGAATATGAGAGCATGGGCGTTAATAGCACCCCCATTAATGGAATTTTAAAGTCTATCGAAATACAATAAAATAACAATTGTATGAACCAACAACCAGAAGAGGGTAAAGCCTCGGTAGATTTATTGGAAGGTAACAGGTATGAGCGAATGTTATTAAAACTTCCTATCGCTTGCGATTGGGTTGAGTATAAAGGCGACGTATGTGTTGCTCAAATAAATTATGAAGCTACCGTTAAGGCTGGCAAACCAATGGTTGACTTATCATACTGTATGACAAAAGCATTAAATCAGTTTATTCTTAAAACTGTTCAATGGGATAAAAACAAGTTTAAATTAAACCCTCTTAAACTTAACTAACACTCAAACAAAGAAGCAATAGGCTACGTTCAACTGTATAAAAAATTATTATTATGAGAAAAAAAGAATCATGGATGTTTAAGGGTGCATTAGTATTAGCAAATGGCAAAAAAAGGAACAATTACAAAGATGCAAGAGAATGCAATTAATGGAACTGATTATGTTTATTACATAGATGTAAAACTTGAAAAAGAAAAGCATTCTGGCAAATACCACCCGAACGATATTAAAGAATTAATCCCGGCTGTTGTTGATGCCCAAAGAACAGAAAGATGAACGGAGCGCCGCAACGGAAGATGCCATGAAAAACAAATGCTGGTAAAATAAAAACAAAAATTTATGAATACTTCAGAAGGTCAAACACAGGAGCCAGTAGGAGGTAAAGATCAATTTAACACAGCAATTTTATTACTAAAAGATTCTCTTATTGAGCAGACGGGTAAAATTGATAGCCTGAAAGAAAAGGCAAAGTATGCCAAAAATAATAGGCAAAAAGTAATGTTTGAAGCCGCGCTAAGTAATATCCAAAGTTGGATTGCCGAATTTAATAGAGCCATTGAAGTATTAGAGAATTATTCCACCCCACCCCCTCAGCCATTAGGTATAGATGTAGATAAAGATGCAAGGGGCATTTTATTTAATAGCCTGAATACCGTTTTCAGGGAAAGGTGGAAAAATCATTTCACAAATGATGAATGTCAGTTTAGGATAAATAAATTGCTTGATGAGTTTTTAGCTGGCTATGCAGCCTCACCTCAATCAAGTACATCAGGGGAAGAAATTGAAATAATTGATGGTTACACGCAGTTGATGATTGACCGTCGATCGCTTCCAAAGGATGGGCAGCACGTAAAATTTATGACCGAAAACGAAGAGTTTCACGAAGGTTATTTTGTAGGCGGTGATGATATTTTTCATGTATCAGATTCTAAGTTCTTTTTTAAATGGCACGTTCAACAATGGAAAGCAATATAAACCTATAAAAAATAAAACTATGTCAGCAAGAGAAGATTATAAATGGACAGATGAAGTAAAAAATCTGAAAGAAGGTTTGCCTCCAAATAATAAACGAGAGCCAATTCCAGACGAATCCGCTTCATCAATTAGCACAGAGGAAGAAAAGGAGCAGGATGTTATTGGGATATTAGAGTACGCATTTAAAGAAGGTCACTTTGCTGGAAGGCAAAGACCGAAAGATAATTTTTACAAATGCCTTGATAATTTCAAAAACTCGAAATTGATAAAAGACATTATTTCAGCCTATAAAATATCTAAAAGATGATTACTAAAAATAATTGGACAGTAAAAGAGCTTGCAAAGCATATTTCAAGCCATGTTCTTAGCGTCAATTCAATTGAGTATTTAATAAATCAGTTATTGAAACAGGAAAATAAAAAACAAAATGAACTTACCAAGCCAAAGTCAAATAAATGACGAAGTAACATTCAGGCCAATGTACAGACACCAACAGAGGTTAGGAATAGCAGATGAAGAAATGTCGGGGAAGATAATAGCCATAAAATTTACAGAAGCAAAAGTTTTCTACGACATTTATTCGCCGTACCACGGAATAATATTTGAAGGAGTTGATTCTATAAAAGTACATCAAGGGAAGTAACATTAAAAAAGTAAACATGAAAGAGTTGGATAATTCTTATTTTCAGTTTAAACCCCTTTTCTACTTACTGAACATGAATAGAAACGAGCTTAGTTCTATTGCAGTGCAATCAGTATCTGATATTGGATTTGAAGGCTTGTGCTTTAAGGAAGATGCGACTGGGTGGGAAGTAAACCCTATAAAAATAGGAAGGGGATTTATATCTCTTGCCCACTTCGATTTTACTGAACAATTTGAAGAAGCGAAAATCCATGCTTCAATAAGGGAAGTGACAAAAAAAACAAACAATGAATAAAACAGAACTCTCTTGTAAAGATAGCAGCGATTATGTATGTGTAGCCTACCGCTACGGACACAGAGAAGGACACAGTTATGTAGTTGATATATGCAGGGGCATTGACACTGCAAAAGAGGTTGCTGAAAAATAAGTCACGGAAAGGGGTGGTAAATATTCAGTAGTTGTTTTTGGTAAAAACAACAGCCAGGGAGAACTTGAAGAAGTGTATTTAGCTAACTGCCCGGAACACTATACAAAGGCCACCAAAGTGCCATCCCTAAGTAGTGAAGAGGAAGCGATAGGGTTTGCTGAATGGATAAACTATATGGATATATGTATGCTCAATAATAAAACGTGGGTGAAAAACAACCCGGCATTCCGTGATAAGACATTTGCTAATACCACAACCGAATTATACAACCTATATCTAAAACAAAAACAATGAGTACGGTGAAGGATTCTTTAAGACAGGTAATAATCGGGGCAAAATCATTTGAATCAGGGGAAATTGATGAGAGGAAGTTAAAAGATTTAATATTCAAATACCTAAGCGAAGAAGATGAAATTCTTCCAAACATGATGCTACTTTTGGATTCAGAAAGAAAAAGTAAAAACCAATTGATTATTGAATCAAATGCTGAATTAAGCAGAGCCGTGGTAACTCTTATTGATGACAAGTATGCAAACAAGGGCGCTATCGTTGATAGGTTTTGGGTAGCGGCACAAATAAAGACCCACTACTTGAAGTGGAAAGATACTATCAGGTGTTGTTTTAAAATTGATGGATTCCCAGAATAAACATTTAAAAATGAAATACAGATTAGTTGAAACAAATGTGTTAGGATGCACGATTAGATGTGTAAAGAAAAGAGTACTATTTATTTTTTGGGTTACAGTCATGGAGCAGAAATACAACGAAACTACTGCCAAATTCTTTAAAAGGGTTTATAATAGCGGTATAGAAAAGGCTGAATTATTTAAAGTGTCAATCCCTTAATACAACGAATACCTTAAACAATCAAAGAAATGATTCACTTTAGCTCCCTGTATTTATTAATAACCGCCCACCTGGTTTTTTCGATCCCGAACTTTTCCTTCAAACCGGCTGCGATCTCAACCGCTGACATCACCGGCCAGTTCTTTAACACATAATCTACTTCCGGCTTATCCCAATATCTATTACTTTTTTTAATCTTAAACCGCATAGCAGCGTTGCGGATAGCTCGTTCATTCAGATTAAATGCTGCCGCTACTTCCGCATTGCTTTTTTTTGGGTAAAGTTTTTTAAGGAGAGCGATGTTTTCTTTTGTCCAGAATGCTACCGGACGGCCTGGTTTGTTTATTTTTGGCATTTCATTTATTTAAGATGATACTATTTTCTATTTATACCCATCATCTTTTTTTCTACTATATCAATTTCAACAATATCAAAAGCTATTTTTCCTGTCAGGCAATGGTCTGACACTCTAATTTTTTTACCATCTTCAGAAGTGAAATAAAAGGAGGCACCGTTTGAAAAAGAAGACCCTGTAAATGAAAAGTTTTTATACCCTAAAGATGTCAATCTTTTTTCTGCCATTTCAACTGTGTAGTTCATGTTAGGCTGGTAAAAATCTTTATTAAAATGTGTCATACTATCTGCTTTTGTTACACAAATATAAGTCAAATAACAATACAAAGCAAACCGCAACATAAATATGTTTGCAACAATGTTGCATTTAATAAAAAGCCGCTCAGTAATGGGCGGCTTAACTACTAATCCAAGATGCTGGCAAAATCGCCAGTTCATTTAAAGATTATCAATAAATTTTTTCGCATCTTCCAGCCACTCAAATACATTATCCGGATAGCCGTCTATTATATACCAGCACCCGGTTATTTCAATTCTGTAACCTTTGTAATATATGTGACCGGTTCTCATATCAGTTATTCGGAATTCCCGAACTACTCAATTTTAGTTCTTAATAGCTATACATTTATTTACCAACGTGCTTTTGTGCCTCTTATATCATAATGAGTAAATCCAGGATATATACCTAAACCACCTTGTTTCATTTTCCCAGCCTTTATTAGCTTGTCAATCACCGCGGCTAATTGCTTTGGCGAATAAGATTTGGCTGTAATATCAGCCGCCTTAGCAAGTAAATGCTGGCTGTTGGTTGCCCCACCAATCCTTTTATTATAGGCTTTATGCCGGTATCCTGAATTTAGGCGGATAGGTTCTTTTATTTCATCCCGCAAAACCTGCAGGTTCTTTGCCAACTCAATAACGTTTGGCATTAATTCAGGCGGCACGACCGTACCATCGTTGCAGTTAAATTCTGCCAGGTCGAAGTTTTTAGTAAGTTTCATCTTAATACTCTATTATAAAAAACATTAAAAACAAGATTGAACAAAGCCCCGCCGATCAGTATTTCGTAATACCAGGCAAATACAGGCCGATGCAGGACAGCAGCAACAACAAAACAGATCACCATAGCAGAGTTGGCTAAATGCCAGCCATCGAACCGGTACTTAGTCCCTTTGATGATTTTGCCGCCATTACTCCAAAACTTTGACCTTTTAAAAATGCTTGTCTCTTTGTGATGGGCAATAGTATCGGCGACGGCTTTGCAAATAGCAGCCAGTAATATGAGTGTGGCGCCGATCACCTCTGCTTATCTTTTCCTTTCAGATATATCCAACCGCCGACACATGCAATTATAGCAGCTACATGAATGATGGACCAGAAATTCCACCAAAAGGCTTTGTTTGCTAAGTCAGAAAATCCATCAGCGCTAACGGCTAAGAATGCAGTAAGGGCAACGGCTGCAACTATGCACCAGTCTTTCGGATACTTTTGAAATGTGTTCATAATTATAATTTAATAAGTGATAAATACTTTTTCAACCGTGGCCAATACCCCCGGCCAATCCATCCGGCCAATAAAAGAAACCAGATCCATCCGGGTAAAACAGTCTGCTTTTTTTCCTTAACAACAACCGATTCCTTTTTACTCAATTCGGTTTTCTTCTTTTGATCTTCCATTGTCAAACTATCAACTATACGCCCCAATAGATCAATTTCCTGACTGTACTTTTGATTCGTTAATAAAACCTTACTCAATTTTCCTTCTGCCTGGATACGTCCGTTTTTGTCAATGATTATTCTGGCTGGAAGCTTTGTAGTATCACCGGGCAAATAAACCGTATCAAAATAAATACCCGTTGTAGATAGTTCCTGAATGATTCTTTGATGCTCCTCTTTGGTTTCACGTAACACCTTTGTAAGATGCTGTACCTCCGCAATGGCAGTGCTATCGTATTTGGTTTGCACTTTAATAACCTCCTTAACCGTCTTGCAACTAAATGCCATTATAAGTAACAAAATTGTTACTACAATAAAAGCAAAAGCATTATAAAACTTGTAGCTCATTGATTAAGTTTTTTCAAATCGGAAAGAATTGTTTTTAATAAGTCCAGCAAAATAGAATCATCACATATAAGGATTGCTTTTTCAATTTTTATTATTATTTCTTCCATCAGTTCAGGTTTACTTTTTCATCTTCAATCGGATCGGGCGTAACAGAGGCATATTCTTCGCCGTTCGCCAATATTTTCCCCATGCCTTTCATAAAAATTGGCAGCGCAACGGCTATAATTAAATTCGCCCGGTCAACTTTTTTCTGATCTTCCGGTTTAAATCCCCATCCTTGTAAGATCAACGTTGCAATAGGAATGATTATAAACAATACAGCGTCATCAAGTTTTCTGAACCATCGTGGAGCAGGTTTATTTATGTTACTTGTTTTAATGGTGGTTTGTCCCATTTCTTTTCTTTTTAAATCGTTGATACAAATCTTTACCTATCATACCCGCCATGCCGCCAGCTATTCCTAATATTATTGTGGCACCTACTTTCACACCGAAATTTCCAATATCTGCCCATATTCCACCGATGAATAAATGAAATATGGTCACAATAATATCACCTCCCAAAAATGCTATTGTTTTGTCCTTGCTCATTATTCACAGGGTTGTTTAATTATTTAGCACGAATTTTTAAAAGTTCATCAGGTGTAATAAAATCAATCAAGTGTTTAGGAAAGTCAGGCATCATTACTGACAATGATTCATTATATACGTTACCGCTTTCCTTCAATGCTCCGCAATTGCCATTAATGTGTACATTGTTTTGACCGTATAATTTATAAGGCCAATTGATATGATTATTTGTGTAAGTAACGTTGCTACACGATGCACCGCCTTGCCCCCAAATAATTACCCCGGCGTTATTGTAGCTATGATAATCAGAATAAACCCGGTTATTATTTAAAACATTGTAATTGCCTCCTGCTACTGCTATTCCGTAATTACCTGGATTTACCAATTGATTATTTTCGATTATAATATAATCACCGCCATAATCACCTGCTACAATTCCGCCGCCTGATAAAGATGGTCCGCCACCACGAAACATATTGTTTTTAATAAGTAAAGGAGAAGTAGCTGTCCCGCTTGACTTGAACATGCTTACCTGATCTTCTGGATTGCTTTCACCGGGAAAGTTTTCGCCTTTATTATTCATTACCTCATTCCCCGCACCTGTTACTGTGTTGAACTGAACGAACTGCCCTCTACTGCTACCGTCTGCCCGCATTCGCATGTTTACAAATTGATTGTTATTTACTTTCACTGATTGGCAAGTAGTGGCGTACACACCGGCTACAAATCCATTAAACAAACAATCTACGATAGTGATATTTTTCGATCCTTCTAAAACTATTGCTTCTGCTACGCCTTTGTTAAAAAAACAATTACGGATAGTTATATTTGAACTATTGCCTACGTACAACGCAACGCTTAACGCATTTTCAAACCTCATGTTTTCTATAACAACATTCGATTGATTGGTTATAACTTTTGTAGTCGAAAGAGGTAATGATAAATAACTCTTAGTGATTAAAGGAAAGCAAGTATCACGATAGATAGTCGTGTCTTTATAAACAACTCTGTCTTTATAAATAACAGTATCTACATAGACAACTTTATAAACCGTATCACACCTTTGCGGCCTAACTTTTACAAAACCTTTCTCCACATATAATTGCTGCGAAAATCCCGCAGTTGAAATTAGTAATAAAAAAATAAGTAGTTTCATTAGTCTATATTTATCCTTCGCCTGGCCGTTGATTTTATTTCAATAGCAATTCCCGCCCAATCGCTCGATGCTGCTGTTACCGTTGGCGTGTTGTCAGTTGTATTAAGTCGCATCGTAGTTGTTATTCCTGATGCTGGCGTATCATAACCAGTGTTACCTAATAGTGTCCATCCGGCTTCCTCTGTACTTCCGAACGGGTTTATATTATTTGCAAAAAACGCCATGACTGAATTACGGCTACTGCTTATTGCTGCCATAGTAATAGCAGGATCGGCACCAGCACCAACGTCCGTAACCGATTGTACAATTGCATCCGAACCATTCGTTCCAGTCAGAACACATCCGGTGACCCTAATAAGCTGAAGACTGACACCTGTATAAGTTGCTCCAAAAGTTGCGGTGATGGTTTCTGTAGCACCTGACACAACCAAAGCTCTAAATACCGTTACCCTATGCGTAGCCGTAGTTTCGGTTGCCACTTGCGTCCAGGTGAACGAGGGTGATGTTGCCGTAGGTATGTCTGGTGATGATGCTTTTGAATTAGTGACAATAAACAAATACACTGAATTGGATTGCAGAATAGCACTTGATATGTTTCTATTAGTACCATCTGCTGTGCTTACGCTGATAGCCGTTTGATTGGTAATCGCTATCTGCGCCATCCCTATTACAGGGAGAAAAAGGAGTATGAGAAGTAGGTTTTTCATTAGTCTTCTGTGTAGGTTATCGTAAATAATATCTCTGTTGGTGGCGTTGCTGCTGCTGCTGTTGTTAGCCAGATATAAGAGCCTGCCGGAATAGTGTTATCATTAACACCACTCGCAACATCTCCTGTAGTTGTGCTGGTCGTTGTTTGACCTGCCGTAAAAACATTCGTTCCGCTTGTTCGATCTGATCCGAATGCGATGTTATAAGTAACGGATGGTGTTGTACCAACCGATACAGCTCTCACTTGTGTGATTGTAATTGCTACTGGGGTATAGAATATTCCTTTGTTTTCTGCTGCAGTTGGCGATTCAAGATTTAAATTTCTTGTAAGCGTTGGCTTCGCATACACCGGAATATTAAACACTCCCGTTGCGCTTGTATAAGTTGCTGCGCCACTTGTTCCGGTATTGGTTACACTAACCGCCGCCCTTGCTTTTGCAGTTGCATTACTGTCGGCATAGTTTTTATCAACTAACGATCTTGTGCTGTACTTGCTACCGAAATTACCCGTATAGCTTACCGTGTCTGCAAAAGTATTGCCGCCGGTAAAAGCGTTTTGCCCGTGTGCAAATCCCGAAATCAGTAATAGAAAAAAAAGTATTCGTTTCATAAAAATGTTTTAATCAAGTGTAGGTGTGTATTCGTAAATGAACATATTGTTGTTTTCATTTTCGTCTGTTAATATATTGGCGGCGATAATTATTTTGGTTGCATCCTTATTTTGTGTGCCTTGCAACTGTTGATGATCTATGTCTGCACCGCTAACTATTGTACCCGCATCCCAGGAGTCCCATGCATCCAAAGTTTCGTATTGAACAACTACATCAAAAGTTGATCGGGTTTCTATTCTCCATAAAATTTGATGATTATCATCATAAGCATAACAAGCCCAATAGTCTGATTTACCTTCGTTGCCATCGGATTGAACAGGTGTAAAAATTGCGAGGTTTAAGGTTTTAAAAACCCATACTGACCCGCTCCAATAGAAGTACTGATAATTATCGGTAGGATGGTTTATGAAACCTGCCGGGCCTGTACTTAAATAAATACATTCCTTTAGCATCACATCTTCGCCTGAATCAAAATTTACAAGGCAGTTCGCTTCTAATTCCGCCCTCGTAAGTGCAGCACTTGTAATGTCTTTTGAAAAGGTTCCGCCAACATTTGAGAACGTTTCCCCGTCTGTACTTTCGATATAAAAATTAGTAGTAAATAATCCTACACTATCCTCTCTTAATTTTATAAAATAACAAAGTTTTGTAGGGTGATAAACCTGTAAAAAATAAGCCCTGTCTGTTCCAGTGCCATTGTCTAAATCAAGTATTTTGTTTGATGTCCCCCATGTTGCGCCGTTGTCTGTTGACTTGGTAATATAGTCTTCCATCATTCCTGCTCCACCAGCTTGCGTTCCACCTCTTGTAATAACGAATAAATTTGATCCTACTTTACAAATAGCTGGATAAGCGTGTTCGCCAGTGATGGTTGATGCGTGTGTAGTTGCAGCCGGATTTTTACCAGTGGTTTTTTTACAGTAAATAGGTGAGGCGTGCATATCCTCATGTATAACTAAAATCTCATTATCGGGAGTAATTATGCAAGCAGGTGCAGGGTGTGTATCGAATGTGCCTGGTGAAACATATCCTAAAGGATAAGATGGTGTTGCGAATCCTCCGGCGTGATCTACGTACATTAACATGCTCTGCCTGTTGCCTCCTAAGTAGGCTCTCTGCTGCCATGCTATATATGTCCGATTAGTAACTGAATCGAAAATAATATTTGTTCGCTTATCGGTAAAAGGAGAATTTGTGATTAATGTTCTATCGTCTCCTGCAAGCCCGTAAGTGTTGTAATCAACCTTGCTACTTACCAACAACTGATTACCGTTTCGGATATTTAAATTAACATCACTTTCTGCAAGTGTAGCACCGTTATTTGTTCCTGCTACATCGTTAGCGGAATCAGTTAAAGGATTATCGGGCAATATCTCAAACACGCAATCAGAAATTTCTGTTTCCAAAAGTGGCGTACCTACATTGTAAAGTACTTTAACTTCACTTTCAGATAATGCTTTTGAAAATACTCGGACAACTCCAATCGTTTGATCTGAATAATCCGCAAAATCAGGTGTAGCGCCTATGACAACATTCGCCATGTTTTCAGGTGAACTTGCGAGAGAGTTAGTGACTGTTAGTACAGTAACGGGGAATCCATCAACATACATAACAACGCCTGCCGCATCTGTACCATCGTAAGTAACAATTAGTTGATACCATCGCTCAGGGATTAGAATCTGACTTCTGTAGGACGAAGAACCGGCCTGCGTTCTTAGTTGAAGATGCTGCGCCGCATTTCGGATATAAAATACGATGTACTTATTCGCATCAATAAAAATCATCGTGCCTTTTGTAGTTGCTGAATCATACATCGAGAACAATCTCTTTACATCACCAACGGTTGGCAGTTTAAACCATACCTCATACGACTGCGGATCGGTATTAGTAAAGTTTAAAGTAGTTTGGGGAATGGTTAAATAATCGCTTGTTCCATTAAAAGATAACATACCCATACTGACATCAATCGGAGGGTTAATAACAACTGGCTTTCCTGTCTTGTTAATTGTAACCGCTGTTCCTATGCTATTTATTTTTATTGTACTCATTGTTTTCCTATTCCCATTGAATCATGAAAAACTTCAGTTGCCGTATTATCGTCTGCACATTCAGTAGTTGTTAATCCATCACCAACACTCCACATTGATATTTTACGTGCAGAAACTGCCGTCGATGGAGTGCCTGCTATATTTGATCGGAATAAAAAGAAATTATACGAAGCGAGCGTTCCCGTATTTGCACCCGTTACGACAGCGCCTATTTGCACCCCGTTTATGATTGCTCTTAAATCTGTTGAACTTATCCTCGTTGCGCAAAAATATCCAGTTGATACTCCGTTCGCTCTTGTTATTTTACCAACATCCGCTGTTGTGGTATTCATTTCAAAAATTGCACTGCCAGCACTTTCCAACATCATAGACATCGTTGAAGATACCGACCCTCTTGAACCTATGTCATAGGTAGATAGTTGGCTTAAATCCTGCTGGGAATAAAGTGAAAGATGTGTGCTGTTTAATGTTAAAACAGTGTGATTAAAGCCCAGATCTCCATAACCTGCTATTCCATCACTTGCAGCCCCATCACTTGCATGGGTTACCGTACCGATCCATGTGGTGTTGGCAACGTCTTTAAATGTTTCAGCGTTGGCTTCCGCATCTCCCCAAATAAGTAAAGCCCGATCATATATTTTATCCCAAATACCATCTGCTTTTAGGGCTAAAAAATAAGTGTTTATATAACCTTCCTCTGTTGGTGTTAAAGTCCGCCCAGCTGCTTCTACTCTTGTGATATAATCCTGCGCATCTACATCTAATTCCAGCGGCTCAATATATCTAACACTATCAGTAATCGCTATATGGTAATAAAATGAATCCAACCTATAGCCCATTCTACGTAGTGATGAATTGATCCAAACATTATTTACGGCAAGTGAATCATATTCTACAACTTCCAAAGAATCCATACCGCCGCCGCCTGCCGCTACAGCATTATCTACATAATCTTTTGTGGAAATTAAAGTGGTGTCAACAGAATATTCAAGTGTACTGTCCGTTTTCGTTTGCACATTTAAACCGTAACCATCCGTTACATCTTTAATTACCAAAGCAGTGTCAATTTCATTGTTCCACCACATAGGTATGCCGCTGCCGCCACGTTGTACTTTAAGAGTGCCGTCACCCCCCGTACTATCTTTAACGCTATATACATAAGCCCCATTTTTGTAAACATCGAAACTATCAACTCCGGCACGTCTGCCGATGCTATCTATTACATCCCCTCTTATCGCTGCTGCTGTATCATCAAGAGCGGATTGGGTGACTTCGCCGCCTGCCAGTTTCCAGTAACTATCTTTTTGATAAATCAACCCATTGACCCACGCCATTGATCCGTCCGGCGCTAAAGACAAAGTGTCTTTAGGTAATCGAAAAAGACTATCCACGGTATGATAACCTAATGTCTTAACGTGCGTTCTCTTCGTTCCTAATTGCTGGTAAATAGCATCATTATAGTATGTCGATTGACCATTACAAAAAGTAATTGCTAAAAAACTTAGCACGACTATGCAAAAAAAACGTTTCATAATTAGTATATTTCTATTGACCAGACCTCTTCATCCGAAAAAGCCGGGCTTGGTGTAATAGTTCCTGCAACATTGTTAAACGAATAGCCATATCCGCCCGCAATTACAAGGGTTGTTTGTTTTAAAAATTGTCTGAAAACTCTTACCCTTTTTCCGATTAGGGCTGCATTGGTGTAAGTTGGATCTCCGTCACTTGGGGCGCCAGGTGTAACACCTACTTGAAATTCTATATCTGCCGGCGTGATCGCTCCTAAAATTACGCTCCACTTGCGAAGTACAGAAGTGCCGTCCGGCAACGTAAATATAACAACTTCGTCGGGATCAATCAAAGATGCGTTTAGCGGAATGTCCAATATATTTTGTTCGCAGGCCATATTTTAAGTTTTAAGCGATTAATTTTATTCCGTTTGCTTTTATGTAACAACCATTTACCAACAGCCATTCGCAGCATGGCGGCTCTTGCGGGGCTGCCGGAGATTCGAATTTTTTCATGCCGGTGATCTCTGCTTTTTCTGTCCAGAAGTTATAGGAAAGTTTTTCGAGCCATACCGCTTGCCAAATGCCGGTAGGTTTTAAAACCATGATATACCCTCTGTCTTTCGTTGTTCCATACCGGCCGGTCATAGCCAGGTTGATTACCTGAATCTCTTGCGGAGAAAGCCGGCATTTGATAGACACTCTTTCAGGTTTATAGATATCAGCAGTAGTTGCCATTGCAGTCATCAACACAGCATCTTTTTCGGCTAAAGTTGACCTATCCACGTCGCCAACCCTACAGGTTTCATCCGAATTAAATTTTGTAACCAGCTCATTATTTTGAGCTATAAAAGTATTAGTGATCTTATCAGCGTCTTCTTTGTAAGCAAATATTCCCTTTAACCTGATAAACCAGTTATAGAGCATTCTTTTTGGCGAAATACGAAGATTGTAGGCCGTAGTTGGACTGATAATTCCGGTCACCGTTTCAAAAGCTTCATCCTTTTCGGTTTCCCAAGTTGCGTTGTCAATTCTTTTGACCGCTACGATAAAAGGCTCTTCATCATTGGTAACTGAGCTGGAAGGCTTATCCCTGAATTGATCCCGGCGAATTGATTCAATGGCATATCCTGAAGCAATAAAAGAAGATAGCTGCGAAAGCTTTTTCTTATTCTTTTTTATTGGAGTAAGCCACTCCGTTTTAGTGTTGAATTCATCCAAGGAATTAAATCCGCTATCCTGGTATTTTTCATACCCGTGCTCCAGTTCGTTGTAAATAATATCAATCGCAACTTCCTCTTTATAGGATTCCAGTTCGCTGATAGCAATAATCTCCCTATCCTGGTAAAAATAATCCGCCCGTTCAATTCTCAGCACGGATCCGGATGAATCATTTGTGTAGTTCAGGCCAATGCAAAAAATTGCATTTATTGATTTAAGTATTTTCTTAAAATCAATTTTTAATGGCCGTTGATCAATTTCAAATTGCCTGATCTGGAAACCGTTGGTTAAAGTATAGTTTGATCCGCAACCATCAATCACCTGGTTAGCGTTTTTGCGCTCAAAAAAACTGGACCGGAAAGCATATTTATTGTTACTCAGAACATTTATGCAATGGCGAATCACGTCTTCTAAAAACCATGTATTGGCCGGTGTTTCGGCTGTTTGTTCAAGATAAGTAAACTGAAACCGGAAATTGTTTTGAGTAAGGGAAAACTTATATTGAACATCATTAGTATCGAAAGCTATCTTTACATAGCAAAAAACCTCGTCATCAACTAAAAATGTATCGCTTGTTGTTAATGCTCCTTTTATGTTAAAATTTTCTACTCCTATGCCTATTCCATCAAAATTCCCTGAAACAGGAATAGTAGTAATGTCAGTTTCTATCAGATCATAAGTGTTCGTTCCGATGTTATATTTCCTCCTTACATACATCACCTTGGCAGTGTAGTTTGTATTTGTTGAAACATCAAACCAAGTCATAGCCACATCTATATCAAGATTTATTTCTACCTCTGCATTACCACCGGATTTTAGTTTTAAAATATACTCATCAATATCAGCCGGATTGCTGGTTTGATCACCTAACGGATATTGATAATTTTCTTCTATTTCTGTGTAGGTAGGCTCTAAATTATCGGGCTTAATATAAATAGCATCGGTTTCGCTTGAAAAAGCAAATGATTCGTAAAGAATATCAGACCGGTCGGACAAAACCTGTGTCAATATTTCCTTTGCATGAAGATCAAGAGTGTAAGGAGTAGGCTGGGCCACGTCTTCGTTGTCAAAACTCTTATCCTGCGTCATGCTTACTTTAGTGTCCGCCCGGCTGGTAAATGCAGAATCTAAATCTTCTGATTCAACCGTACATTCTATTTTTTCGGGAAACCATTTGTAGGTGTTTAGCATTAATTTACCCGGAAATAAGATATAATCAGCGCCTTCATAGGAATAGCCATACTGAAAAAATATCTCACCATCTTGCCCTTTGGAATTATAAACCGATTCGATTAAATCCATACCGGCGGCGCAGTCAAAGCCAAGGTTTACATTTCCATCGGTGTATTTAAACATATATCCGTGAAATTCCGCATCCCTTTCACCAACGATATTCACGTCATCCCATTTTATCGGCTCCCTTATCTCGTGAACAACATCATCGATGATCAACCGAAAAAAATAACAAATGAGGTGAGGTTGTTCAAAAGGAATGTTCGTTGGTATTAAATATCCAACAATAATATTGCCAACCGAACCAATAACAGACTTCATGCATCCGCTTGAATTCCTTACATATACTTGATATGCTCCCGGAAAAAGGAAATTAAATACAGCCGAAGTTTGCCAGTTGACATTATCCAGGCTGTATTGATATCCTACAAACGATCCTATAATTATAACAGATATCTTACCATTGTTTCCGCCATTTGTAGCGCTGGTAGTAACGGCGAAAAAAGTAAAATCACAATCTGGCGGAGCAAACCCACAGTCCAGGCTATCTTCCACTATTTCGAAATATGCGAAAGGGTAAGCAAGCTGTGCCTTAACTATTTTTTTTGTCGAATCAAAACAACGATACTCGATAACATCCCCCTCATTAAATCCAAGTTCGCCAGCGGTTACAGATCCTTCAGGCGTTGAACCAACTGGCGCCGCTAATGTAACTATATCATTAGTGGAGTAGTTGACCGTTATAAAATATGTTATACCGGCAGTAGAAGTAAACCTATGTACCGTTTGGTAAGGCATCAGAACTTAGTTAGGTTGTTTAAATAAGTTGTTGTTTGATTCACCGTTTTTTCTCTCAGTCGTTGACCTCTTTCATCGCTGATCCACTGCTGAACAGGAATGTCTTTAACGGCATCCCGGAAAGCACCACGTAAGGCTTTTTCATTTATCTGATTTCCTTCCATTGCTTTTGCCATTACATAGATCATTTCATCCTGCTTGCCTTTACGGATTGAATCAGACAAATGACCGGTTAATTCCATTTCACGGATTATCTTTTGCGTTTCAATATTTTTCAGGATCTCTTTTGTCTGTACGTGAGGAATAACAGAATCACCCGCATCAAGCCTTGTGGTTCGCTCCCCGGATCCGCCAACTTCCTTCAACCTCCCATGTTTATCTATGATCAACTCAGGACCCTCTTCATCCACTACGGCGTATTCTGCCGGGCCTCCTTTACGTCCTTTTTTATATTTAGGTAATGGGCGGGAAAGAATAGCAGCGGCCTGTAATCCTCCTTGTATGGCCGCAAGTGCTATAAATGGAATAGCGAATGGCATACCGAACTGAGCAATAGTTTTAGCGATTGCCTGAGCGGTATTAATTGCAACATTAAAAAGCGCAAAAGCTCGGTCCGCTTTAGCTTGTTTGTTTTTTTGTTCAGCAATCTTTTTATTAAACTTTTCCTCTATGGCTACACGTGCAGCAGCATTATTCCCAGCCAAATCGAGTTCTTTTTGCTTTTCTGTTTCCAGGTTGGCAATCCTTTCTTCGAATTTTCCGTCAACAATATTTTGGGCAATTTCCAGCCCTGTCGTTATACCCTGTACGATGGTTTCCTCTAATTCCTCACGGAGTTGCCTTTCGTATTCAGCTTTCAATTCTGCAATAGCTAATTCCTCTTCAGCAGTCTCCTTGGCATATTTTATTTTAATCGCCTTCAACCTTTCAAGGAATGCTAACTCTTCCTTGAATGAAGTGTCCCGACCGGCTTTAATGATATCGAAAGCTGTTTGCGCAGCCTTAATTTCAGTTTGATATTTTTTTTCAATATTCCCTTCGTCAAAAGTTCTATTCCTTGTGTTAATACCTCTCTCCAAATCTGCTTTTTCTCTTTCCAATGCTATTTTTTTGGCCGCATCAGTTTCGAGTTTAATGCGCCGGTCAAGTGAATCAATTAAAATAGCGTCAATATCATTGTGATACTGCACTTCCAGGGCTTTCCGCTCCCGGTCCGTGAGTTGTTTTGATGATAGAATATTTTCCTGTTCGTCCTTAACTGCCTGTATTTTAATATCAGCCTCATTTTTGATCGCTTCTTTTTGCTGCTCCAATCTTTCAGCCGCGGTTTTATTGAGAAATTTCTGGTAGTCTATTTCTGCATCAATTCTTTTTTTACCAAAGTCTTCAATTGCTTTCTTATCAGCATTTTTCCCTTTTGTTTTTTCCAGTGCAATAGCTTGTTCGGTAAATTTTACTATGATAGCAAATTTTTGAGCCTGCAACTCCTCTTCATTGATGATCTCATTTGCTTTCGCCAATTCAAATAAAGCAATCCGTTTCTGTGCCGCTGCTTCTAAAATTTCCTGTTCTTTTTTTACAGCTTCAGCCAATAGCTGTTCCCTGGTTTTACCTTTCTTTTTCCCTTCATCGGTTAAGGTTTTATCAGTGGGAGCAACCGGAGCCAGCTTTGTTTCTAATTGTGCGATTGCTTTTTGTGTACCAAGGAAATCAACAACCAAACCCGCATATGCTTTTTTAGTTTCTCCGGATAGCTGTACATTCTTCCTTTGGATAGCTATTTCTTTTTCACGTTCAGTATTTCTCTTTTTTAAGTTTTTCAATAACTCTTCTGTTGCCTCTTTTTCTGTCACCTTACCGGCCTGTATGGCTTTATCGTACATGCTAAAGAACCCAAGAGACGTTTTTGTTACAGCGTCAATTTCTTTTTTATAAGAATCACTAAATTTTGCGGCCTCTTCAACCGCAAAGGCGCCTGGAGTAGATTCTCCTTGTGCAATTGTTTCTCCAAGATCAGAGAGCACTGAAATAACTTTATCTAAAGCTTCAATTGCATTTGTAGCGCCGTTTACAATATTGGTAAATAGTTTATTCAACCCGCCTTCATTGTCAGTGGCAAGCCTTGTTATGGCGTTATTCAACCGGTTGATAGAGGCTTGCATTCCTTCAATTCTATCTGTTTTGCCAAAAGTCTTTTCGAGTTCAACGGCGAATTTTGGCAGGAATTCAGCTGATAAGAGTTTCCCATCTTCGAGCATTTTATTTAAGGCCTGTTGTGTAACTCCCATAGCCTTGGCAGCGATAGAAAAAGCACCTGGCAAACGTTCTCCTATCTGACCCCGTAGCTCTTCCGCCTGCACCTTACCTTTTGATGCTATCTGTCCAAACGCTACTAAAACTCCGTTTACATCCTGCTGCGATAGTTTCATATTGGCAGCAGACTTTGTAACCGATTCGAAAATATTTCGGGTATCCTTTGCGCTTATACCGGCAAGTGTAGAAGATGCGTAAAAGTTTTTGAATGATCTTGTAGTATCAATAATTTCTAAACCAAAATCATCAATAACCCGTGTCAAAAATTCCTGATTAATGGCAAGCTCCTGGGAAGTGCCGGAAACCAACTTCATTGCCTGATCAAGGCTTTCCAGATCCTTGTTTGTATTGACAATAAAGCTAAGCCCCTGAAAGGCACTGGTTATTCCTATTAAAGCACCAAGGTTTCCTACTATCCCTTTTATACCGCCTCCGATTGCACTGGAATAATTACCTACATTTCGCTGGTAATTCCCTAAATGAGCATCCGCAGTTTTTAATGTATTATTTAACTGAACGTATGTTTTTGAAAGTGCAACCGCTTCTTTATTATTCTTATTCAGCTTGCCGGTTGTTGCGTCAAAAGCGTTGGGAAGTGCTTTTAATTCTTTGCCAACTTTAGAAAGCTGAGATTGTAGCGCCTGATAACTTCCTTCAGCGGCATGCAGAACAGGAGTAGTTGCTTTTAGTGCAGCTGCTTCAAGTTTGGCGGCGGCTGTTAATCGTTTAAACTCTTCGGCCAATGCTTGTTTCTTTGCCCTTACGTCGTCACTGCGCCCGGATAGTTTTGAGTATTCTTGCTCTACTGCTTTGGCCGCCGCTTTTATGTCATTGAGTGCTTTTGACGTGAGATCAGATACGCCGATAATTTCCTGCATCACCCTTTTTTGCTCAGCCATTTTCTTAGCTGCACCTAAAGCCGCTTCACCTGTTTTTGCAATACTTTCACCGGCGCCCCTTTGATTGACATTGTAGTTTTTCAGAACGCCTATCAATTCGCCGTATTCTGATTGCAGAGATTTTACCTGTGCGGCAATCCGATCGTTTATTGTGTTGACAACCTTCCCAAAATCTTTATTGGCGCCCTCTACATCTTTGATGGCTTTTGTATAGCCAGGGAAGTCAAAGAGTTCATCATATTTGATTGCTGCCATGTGCGAAAGTTGACGGGGTTAGGCTCCCGGCCGTCACATGACCTTTGCGGAGTGAATAATTACTCCAAATGTAATTTAAATTACTAAACTATTTAGCAGAAATTGGCTTTACGGCTTGCAGATGGCCGTTTTTAAGCATTACCAATTCTGGACCCGGCGCTTCGCCAACTATGCTGCTATAAGAATTACCGCCTTTTTGGTATTTTGGTATGGGAGTTGATAAAATCATGTGCCGCTGCATTTCCAGGCTTTTGATATTCATTATTTTTCTGAATATCTTTTGCTTTCTCTGCATTCTCCTTTTTGGCGTTCTGTTGATTGGTCGAAGGATTCGCTTTCTTCCACTTGTGGTTAATATTGCGACTTCGGTAAGTTCCCGGGTAAACGCCAAAGTGTTTTCCATTAAAGCGATTTGCTTTTCCTTTTTTGGGTCGCCATTTGCCGCTAATTTCATAGCGGAAATAATAGATGCAGAGGCTTTATTTATTCCTTCGGTGATCATTTTGCTGTAGTTATTCCTGCCGGCAAGTCGAGTTCAATACTGTTTAAATACTCTTCAACATATTCGGGATTGTTCTTTGCAAAAACGCCGTCCGGATGGGTTTCTATCACACTAAAAATACCTTCTTTGGCTTTTTTCTTTTCGAACCTGGTAAGCGCCGGGCCGTTCCAATATGGATCAGGCTTTTTAAACAACGCTATGCATGACGCTACCAACTTGCCTGCGCAAATCACCATTATAATTAATAGTATCGTAGCCAAAAACATGATTAAAGGTAATAAAATAACTCAGGTATTGCAACGGTTTGCGCTGGCAAACTCTTCATCATATAGGTCTATCTCAGCCTTGGAAATCTTACTGAGATCAGCCGTATCAATCTTATACGTTCCTTTCGCCCGGTATCGCTTCAGGTTCATATAAATTTCATCGTGATCAAACATAACGGCGGCTGCATCATGGGCGTCTTTATCGAAATAATATGCCTCAACCTTCTTAATCCGGCTCATAAAATTATTATACGTCCGCTCCTTGCCCGTTGTGACCTCTTTATAGATCTCTTTCTCTCCTTCAAATTGGCGGTCAATCTGATTAAAATGTAGCCTGAATTGCTGATAAAAAGTAAGAAGATCCTGATAATTTATTCCGTAGAAATACCGGTCATGCCGGAATTTGCAGAGTGTGGAATAAACCAGGTGACCATTGCCAGCAGGTACAACGGTAAACTTATTGCTGGTAAGTTTTACTACTGCGGCCGCTGTTCTGATCTGATAGTAATAAGTCCCGGCCGGCACCGTTCCATCAATAATAACTTCAGCATAGAATGTCTTTGCCGTTCCTGTTAATGTGGCAAATGTGTGAACCTGTAAAGTAGCGATATCAGTATCTATAACCGCCCCCTGTTCATTCACTAATGCTAAAAGGTGAGTATTGGGATCATCAATCCAAGCCAATCCTTCAGGAGTATTAATATAAAACCGCATTGCTTCAGCGGCGGCAAACAGAGGCTTATAATCGCACCGGGACGGGTCACGATGATATCCGGTTGCTATATCTGATTCAATTGAAGCAGCGGCGGCGCCATCGTCCCAGCGAAGAAAGTTTTCAGTATTTACCAGCATAGAGTGAGTTTGCTAACAAATTTAGCAATTTATTGCTTTGCCGCCTCTTTCATTCTCTTCACCTTCTTTTCCAGATATTGAACTTTTGAGTAAAACTCAAAAACAGTTCCTTCCTTTATTGATCTCACGCCGCTATCTTCCATGCTATTACATATTTCTTCAAACTCTTTTTCTCCATTGATCAGGACCGAATTTTCATCATAAGGATTAAAGCAAAGGGGAAGGTTTTTCTTTATAAAATATTCACAGATTGATTTTAATAATGCCGCCTGTTTATCATTGTGCTCAACTTCGAGTTCAGCCCTCAATAAATAATACTGTCTCAGGTTGTCAATGTGCTCAATGTCATCTCCGAACCATCCGGGGAAATAGGTTCTGAGTTCGGTATCAACTTTTTTTTTACAACTTCCCAATGAGATTCTAACTCTTCAACAGTAAGGCTTGTGTCACTCATCACCTTCACAGTATTTGCCAGGCCTTCAGAGCTTATATCGTCACAGGGTTGATCATCTATCTTATTTATGAAGCAGGCGAAAGCCATCGACCTGAAATCGAGTTCTGACAGTGTAGAAAAGAATGAATAGCGAAGATTGGTTAATTCGTTTGTCGCTTCATCGTAGTTTTGAGATTGCAATAAACTTACTGTTTTGCTTAAATGATTATCAAAATCGGCTACAGTGGCACCAATACCGCTTTCCTGCAAAAGAAAATGCTGCATCCTTTTATGGCGAATAATAGGTAGTTCTTTTATACTCCCAAAAAGTTCAAATGTTTTATTTCCGGCCTGAATTGTAATCATGAATTATGGCTATGTTAGTAAGATAATTTGTAAGAGCGCAGGAGCAAAAGGGCACGATAATAAAAACGGGGCCATAGAGAATTACTATGCCAATAATTTCAACTACTGCAAGCCAGAAGCCAAGGCAAAGGTAGCAGTCGGCCCGGGGCATCCATGGACTTCTGTCGATGGAATAACTTTCAAGCCAACCCCATTTTTTTAAGCAAACTAAAATAGTTGTATTTAGCAGGGCAACTACAATGATCGTTTCTAATATCATATACATACTTCTGGGTAATTTACAGTAAGATTAAATCGCATACCTGCATACGGCCACATAAGATATTGCGTTGCTACATCTTCAATACTATAGCCCTCAAATACATCTTCAATCCTCTCGTCATAATATTCGTTCATAGATGCTACAGCCGGATGGATTGACAATATCCCTTCAACCTCTGTTTTTAATTCATCAATGAAAATGTAATCTTTGGCCGGGTTTATTTCTTTCAGATTCACCCAAAAAATAACGTCCAATTTCCGGCTTTTCATACTTCCTTCAAACCGGTTGAATTGTTCCCATTCTTCAGGTCCATCGGCCCGAATGAAAGACTGAGCTTGCAAAAAATCATTCGGTAGAACGTTAAGATATTCACCGGCAGCTGTATAAACTTTAGGAACCTTCTTAACCTTTCCTTCAATGTCAATCTCTTTATGTTCCCAAGCCCGGCCAAAAGATTTTTCCAGCCAGGTAAGCGCAGACAATGCTATTCGGATGCTTTCTGTCACGGCATCAAAACCAGAAGCAGCGGGTATAGTTGGTATGGTCGGGTTGTTATAGCTCATACGTTAACCAGTTTTTCATAGGTTATTTCAAAATCATAATGCTTGCTGCATGTTGTGCCGCAAGCAAGCTCGTATAAAATACTATCATCTGGGCAGGCTACCACAGCAGTAACAATTCTGGGCACCTGATCGACATCTGTTTTCAGATAAACGATCTCACCGAGTTCGTATTTATTGTCTATGATCATCATTTTACAAGGGATAATAAAAACAATCTTTGCATGTGCGGTTTAATAAGTTCACTGGTATTGTCCAGGTTCTGGCTATTCAACCCTTCAATATCTTTTCCGTACCTCTTTTCCAGCATCGGCGCCTTCTCATCTTGTGAAAACATTTCAGCTTTCTTTTTTCCGGGAGTAAGCGTTTTCTTCCTACGATATTCACCTGTTAATTTCAAGTCAACCGGCTGATACCTGTTCTTATATTTAAAGTTTGCATACTTACCCAAGCTCTTACCTTTGGCATCCAAGCCACGATCAAGCTGCTGAAGGTTATAGTCAATTATTTGCTGTTCGTGCTTTTCTAACGATGAGGCAATAATCTTTTCCATATCAGGAACTTTCAGAGGAGCAGAGAATATTGTTTGTAGTTCTTTCATGCTACTTGCATCGCTTTTACTTTTCTGATATAAGCTATCACTTCCGTTTCACCGCCTTTTTCAAATGCTTTCCGCAATGCCCGGTAATGATTGCTTGCTAACTGAACAGGGAATTTCCATTTATATTTAAGATCATTAACCAGCATATTTCCCTGATCATCATTTTCGATATCCATTTCTTTCAACTCCCGGCCGGTTAAATAATGGTATTCCTGCGTTTCATTCAGGACGGTTGGTAGCCTCGTTGAAATCAACTGTAGTTCCTTTTTTATTTGCGGAGTGACTTTATTCATACAGCCCATTTCATTATATCGTATTCACTTATTTTAAACCAATCAAACTTTTCATTTAAAGCTCTGAGCTTCTTACTGTGGGTATCAGTATTGAAGTTGTGGCCAAAATTCAACTTTCTTATTTTTGCCCTTAGCTCTTCTGATCTATTATTTTCTTTCCATAAAGATTTATAATAAGTAGATGCCCAAGGAGTGCCATTTGGTGAGCAATAAATGTGGCAACCGTAGTACTTGCCAAAAGTCCTTATCGGCAAAGTGAATACAATTACTCCGTACTTTTTTGTACGAATTTCAATAGCCCAGTGCATTGCATTCTCTCCAAATATTGTTATCCTCTTACCGATATTCAAATGACCGCCAAAGAAGTTTTCCCAATAACTGAGACCGGGATATCTTGCTTTTCTGCCAAAAAATAAAAACATTCGCATCTGTTTATGATTTAAGTTTATCAATTTGCAGATTCTTACCATGGGCTTTCTGTGCATATGCTAACAGGGGGCATCCCTGCTCCGATAATGTATAGATAAATACCTTCACCTCTGTTTATCGCCTCAATGTCTTCTTTTGAAGGTTGCCACTTTGATATAATGACCGGCGTCCCGTTGCCATCAGGACCCCTGAATACTCTTAAATCTCCGCACTCTTCATCTGTCATACTGATAGGCTTGCCAAATGTGAAATTTGATTGAGGGAAATCTACTGCTAACATATAATTGCTATTTTAAAATACACTCGAAATCGTTACACCTCTTCCTGCATCATTACAAGGAAGGCAAACGTTATTCATTGAACTGAGATCAAAAGAAACATTTTTAATAGCATCTTCAAGCTCCTTAATCGCTCCCTTGGTGTGATTCTCTTTATTCTCCAATGCATAATGTGCCAACTGTGCTACCTTTTCTTTTTTCGGATTATCACGCATGGAATAAGCCATATCCCGTAATAGATCATGAACGACTTGTTTAACAAGGGCATCACCAAAAGCCATTTTACTGCGGCAAATAACATCGGAAACGTCACATTGCACCTGTAGTTTTAAATTCATTCCCCAATTCTGATTTCCCAACTCAATAGCTTTTTCTTCAACGAATAAATTACGATCGCCATCAAGCCAAGCCTCTTCAACGTAGATAGATTGAATCGAAAAATATTTATTCCATTGGCGCCACAAGTAAGAATCGAGGTTATTGCAACTTGCACAAGCTGCGCCGGAAAAACTTTGCTCTTTCCAAATCGCTTGACCTAATAAATCATCTTCATAATACCCGATATAGAAATACCCTTTTGTGTTGTATTCGCTTGTACTGTATTTAAGGGAAAGTAAAGTTTGTAATTCTTTCCACTCAAAAGAAATTGCTTTAGTTAATACTAAATCTATTTCCTGTAAAGGTTCATGCTGGCTACTATGATACACATACAGTTTAAAATCAGGATTGATTGTATCAAACTGAAACCCCGCCCAGCTTACATTAATAACGGTATCTTTAAAATTAGGTGTGATCCTGAAGCCTACAAACCGGCTGAGCTTTGCGATCTTTCGGGCAAGATTACCAACGCCATCATAAAGAGCTGTATCAGTTAAAAGAGTTTTAGCTACTTCATACAATTTCTTTTGTGCAAAAACTTTATTGAAAAGATTTAAGGAAGATCCTTTTACCAGGCGCCGCAAATAAGCAGAAAGTAAATTTGTAGGTAGCCACTGCGCTACACTTGTAGAAGGCAAATTATTAAGATTGGCAGCAACCAGGCTTTCGTAAATAACAACCCCTTCCTTTACAATATCACCAATTGCATAAGTAGTAACTGCGCTGTAAACACTCACATCTGTCTTGCTGAAATTCTCCGCTATAGCTGCAATATTTTCAATTGTAAGTAATGAATGTGCTGAGCTATCAATGTATAATCCCGCTGCGGATGCGACAATATCGGCATCATATCTGTCATATGAATTATTGTAATGTTGCCTGAATCCTATCAAGCCAGATAAACACGTTTGAATGGTAGATGGATTGAACATGAAATCAAATTTAAGATATTACTAAATCATTTAGCATAAAAAAACCCCGAAATATCTCCGGGGCTTTTTTTACCAATATTTAAACATTAAATCCTCTTAATTATATAGGATCATTGAAAGTCACCTTAATGATTGGCGAACTGGTATCAGAGCTATACTCAGTCAGGAAAGCAAACCAAGCGCCTATCTGTGCTATCTCACCGTAAGCCCTGGTATTACCAGCCATATATGCGCTGTCATCAACGCAATCCTTTACGCTATATATTGACCAATCAAATCCAAACATAGGATCTTTGAAAACGTCCCATGATTTATTGCCTGCTATACGACCGGCCCGGCTATCAGGATCAACCCAATTATAAACGCCAACCGAACCCTCGGGGAACATATAATGCACTTCGTTGTTTAATCCAGGGGCAACACGGTTAGTAAGGTAGTGATCCCAAGGGCCGGTTTTCCCGCGCATTACACCGTCAAGGTTCTGACTGTTATTGACGCCGTAAGATTGGATTCTCAATTGCGTTGACAGTGATTCGGAATTAGCCACATCAGCATATGGGCCTTCCATATCATTGATCAACATTAAGCCTGGAGCATTGAGGTAAAACTCTTTAGCGTCGCCGGTATAATCATAACCTGCTGCGCTGGTTGTTATATCCGCTATACTTGAAGTTGCCGCTACTGCATTCTTGTTTGTTTCTAAAGTGCTAACCGCAGTAGTGTCAAGGCTTGCAAAAATACCTTTCCAGCCCATACGCAATTGGTGTGCTAAATCTTCGGTCATCTTCACATAGTTACCTTCATTTTGAGAGGGGATAATCTGTGTTTCAAAACCAAGGAAAGCCCATGTAAGCGTTTTAAAAGCGGATGTTGGCCGCACTCCAGTTGGGGCGCAGCTTGGTGCCGAAATAACGGTCGCAGTGTACTTATTCAGCGCAATTGCCTTTACAGGTTGTACAATTGATTTTTTAATATCCTCCACCGCTGAGGGTAAAAGGAGTTTTGGGGCGTTATCCTGAAAAGCTTCCAGGGCGCCGTAGTTGCTTAATCGTTTCTCGAAGGATCCGAATTTGCCGGAGCCAACCTCAACGATAGCGTCTTGTAAAATGGTTGCTGTTAATGCCATGATTTAACTTTTAAAATGTTTTTAAATTATTTGTTCATGGCGGTCACATTGCCAATCGAATTGCCGGTTATTCTCCCGGCTCGGTAATAGCGTAATCTTTTATGATTCTGCTATATTCTTTATTGAAATCTGCGGCACCTTGCGACATACCCTTTGCTTTAAGGTGCTTTATTACTTCCATTTTTGTTTTCAGATTCGCTTCATTAGTGTCAACTTCTTTTCCTTCCTGTTTGCCAGATCCGCCGCCTTTTACCGGCGCTTTTTCTGGCACGAAATAAAATGCAAAGTGTTGATCAACCAATTGCTCTTCTGTTAAAGGCGCCGCTGTTTTCGGGTCTGTCAATAGTTTATCGCCTTCATAATAAACTATATTCCCTTTATCATCATGCTTTGCGGTAAACTTGCCCATGAAAGCACTTCTGATAAAACCCCGCTGTGATTCGATGTAAAGCTGTTTTGCTTTTTCATCTGTGATATGAGCCGGTACAGCGATTGGTTTTTTGTCCAGGCTATTAGTAAGCCTTAAAGCAACGTGCTCACTGAAATATTTACCTTTAAGCTTTTCTACTTCATCAGGAGCGACATAGCTTTCACGTTCTTTTATCTGAGCCTGCAAGGCTTTGATCTGATCTGCTAAAACAGGATCATCATTACCGCCTGCTTTTTTTGCTTTCATTTCAGTCAGCTTGCGCTTCATGAAATCATAAGTCTTTTCATTAGGAGCTTTCTTTTCTCCCAATAATTCCAGAAGGTCATTATCATACTGATCGTGTACAGCTTTTATTTTTGCACCGATCTCAGCTTGTACCTTAGTCGGGATGATATTGGTTTCATAATTTTTAAGGAACTCACTTTCCTCATCTTTACTACGAACCGTAACGCCTTCAGCTTTTAAGCTTTCAGTAAAATCTGATTTCAAAGAACCTAAAAGAGTTTTTTTCAACTCTGGTTGTGCTGTCAATTCTGCATTGATAGCTTCAATTGTTAATGGCATAAGTCACATTTATGTTTTATAATAAAAAAATAAGAACTAAAGAGTTGAAACCTTTCTGCCTATATACTTCGCTTTTAACTGTGCCGACATCGTACCAGTGCCAACCGTTAGTATTCGAATATGCCGGGCGCCGTAATTCGTTATTTTAAACGAAGTGGTTTGTGTAGCATCGGTTAAGGTATAAGCCGTGGTGCCCTGCGCCGTGTACCAGTCAATACCGTCCAAAGACGTTTGTACAGTAACTGTACCGGCAACTGTACCGGAAATCTTAGTCGCTGTGAATTGTATTTCTACAATATTTGAAGAGCCGGTTATCTCCGTTGTCAGAACAAAAGTTTTTGTAAGATCGGCGGTTGCTACCGTATCGAGGACGCTACCGTTATCATCTGAAATAAAACTGGTTTGTGCCTCAGCTTTTCCAAAACTGAGGACTAAAAGCAGTACAACGGAAAATAGGTTTTTCAATTTTATTGTTTGATTTTTTAATGATGGTTTTTCGATAATTATTTTGTTGGATTATGTAATACATCCACGTTCAAACCAAGGGCTTCAAACTGCGATGCTACCTGCTTTCCATCTTTTACTTTCTGTTTGCTTAGATTCTCAAAAGTCATTTTATCGTACACCTGGAAACGGCTGGTAGTAGGATCTTCCATTTTCTGACCATTCGCCAATACAACAGAACTAAAATGCCTTACCACGTAATGGCCTTCTGGAATATTCAGTTTTGATAAGTCGTATTTTTTATCCTTATCCTGGTTGCCGAAAGACACCTTTTCAGATGATTGGTTTTCCTGCGGCTGGCTCTTTGGGCTTGGGGTAGTCTTCTTTGACATATTTTAAAAGTTGTTGATTAATGCGATCTATTTTTATTTTAAAGTCTATAAGACTTCCGAATTCTACTATACTTCCATACTCACTTTCAAACTTCAATATCAACCGGCTAAAATCTGATTTCAACATAAACATTTCCCGGTTGCTTAAATCTAATTGTAACCCCTTCGCTTCGCTCAAACTCATATCCAGCCACGGTTCCAAATGCTTCAGAATAAACAATCTTTCCTGATCAGTTTCATTCCCTTTTGTGCTTATACTGTCAATCTGATTTCTTTTATGATTGATAAAGTAATTCGGCACACCTGCCGTTTTCGCTTCTTTATATTCACTCACCGCTTCAGAACTTGATTTCAAATAAAAATCAGTTCCATAGTTGATAGTTGAATTCTTAAAAGCCGAGCCGTATCTTATCCGGGCCATTGTATCAACTACGAACTTGTGAGAAGCTTCAAGGTTTTCTTTTAATCCAATGAGGATGTTTTGCTTACTCTCAAATCCTGCTCTTACTTGTTTTTCATTGACCGCCTGGCTTTGCATATCATCGCCACCATAGCCAACACAATCATAAAAGATTTCGTCCCATATCTCGGCTGATCTTTCGGTACAGTAATCCAATGAATTTCTTTCCGCTGGTATGACTTTTACTGCATCAATATTATTAGCCTGCTCTTTACTGGAAGGCATTGGAACTTTAAACCATGTGCCGGGACCAATGATCTTGTTACTTGCACAAGCAGGACAAGGGACCGGTCCCAGACCACGATCAATAAAACCTGCATTACAATAAATCTGCTGATCTTCTCTTTGCTCAAAGTATGTACACTTGTCCTTGAACGATGTTATGATCGGATAAGCAGCATAAGTCTCTAAACAACGCCTGGCAGTTTCAAAGAATAAAAGCCAATTAAGATTTGTCAAAGCCGGCGTAATAGGGGAGCGTTTGATCAGCGGCTTTTTCTTTTTGATAGATTCCTTCCAAAAGAAAGTAGCCGGGCAATAACCGAGGCCGTGAGGGCTTGAAAGAACTTCTAAGAAATTATCCTGAGAAGTTTTTTGATACCTGGCATACCGGAAATCATCAATGAAGAAATAAGACTCTTCGCTTTCCTTTACCAGTATATACTCAATCCCTCCCAGTGCATTTATTGCAAGATCCTCAACAGCATCAATGCTCTGAAAATAGTAGTATGGCCTTGCCTCTTCTAATGCTTCAGCAGGCAAATCAACTATCAAAATACTATTGATAGCAGTAAGCATAGCTTCAGCACTTTCATCTTTCCAGTTTGACCAAAAGTCTATATCTCGCAAAAAAGCCTTAAACTCTGATTCTATTGTTTCGCTTGAAAATTCGTATGTGAAAGAACTATTTTGCGATTCATACACCTTAGCATACTCTTCAGCTATTCCTTTTATCAGTTCATTTGTATAAATGGGAAATCCCATTATATTTTTGAACATTGTAAACTTATCGGCCGGTAAAAACCTGGCAACCCAAGCCCAGAAATCAATTAAATAGGGGCTGCATTCATTCTCGTCCGTAGATTCTTCCGCATGAAACCTAACCCTTTGTTCATGCTTGAGAGCCTTTATCAGTTGAGCTTTCGCCTTTGGTTCCTTTATCAGGCTTACTATTTGCTCTTTGGATAATGCCATCTTTCAGCATGAATTTATTGTCGGTTAATTTCCAATTTTCAACTCCAATTTTTTTTTCCAGGTCAAGCAGCGACTGTGCGTGAGTAATCCCGTACTCAACGTCTTTCTTTTCCAGAACACTGCATGACAGCTTTACTTTTGTTTCAGCCATTGTATTAAGCATTCACAATAGTTAACGCACTGTAATCGGTAGGCGTCAACATTGTGTGGTTATCTGACCAGCCCGGAGCCAGGTCAAATGAAATATTATAAACGTTGTCTCTTCCGAAACCTTCGGAGCTAACATCAGTAATTACGAAATTGTAAATCGAGAATCCGTGAAACTCCACACCCGTTGGCACACGTCCGATGATCTTTCCATCTTTTTGAACAAAGATTGCTTCGATATTTGTTTGTCCCGGTTGAACAGAGCTTTCAGGAGTGATGGCACCAATTGCTGCGGCCACTGTTCCAGGTGCATTTCTCAACTGAGCTGTACCGCCTGCAAATCCAAGCCCTCTGAATTGAGGAACGCCATTTAAGGTTGTATTGTCATTACCGCCCTCTTTAAGAATTTCATTTGGCGGAATAATAACATTAGAAAGAAGTGGGGAGACGATTAGTTTCGTGTCGTCGATTGCTGAAAGCAGGGGCGTGATTGTAGCTGAAAGCAGGGCGGATGCAGTTGTTAAAGCTACTTTACCCTCAATCCTTCTGAAAAGGATTTTCTGGATCTGATCCCAGCGAATAGGGCATGTAAAAGTTGGAATGTTTGCTATAGCAGCCGGAGGGGGACAGAGAAATAAATCCATGATTTAAGATTTTGAATTTGATTATTTCTGCCGTCACCTGGCATGTACGAGAACAAATTTATACTTTACTAAAGGAATTAGCAAAATATATTTTTAGAAACTTCTTTTATTGGTCATAAGAATAGCGTTACCCGCCTATAATTTATTTATTAAAATCGAATGATATTCGCAATCCGGCCTGATCGTTCGGGTTTGCAATGGTTAAAATATTCATAGTGTCATCCGATTGGCTATAGGTGAATGAGTGCTCAGAAAGAAAGGTTTTTATTTCTTCAAACGTCTTGCCTTTTGTTAGCTCCGCTATTTCAGGAGAAAACTTTAATCTCCCAATAGTAGGCTTTTGTTTAGGGTAGGCGTCGCATAAAGAAAATTGCAATGGGTATGAGATATCAGAACAGGTATTCATGATTAAGGCTTATGGATTAAGTTCAGGGCTTTTAAAATATCATACTTTTCACCTTTGGTTAACGATACGTTTTTATCAATTACCCCGGAAATACTGCTATCGTAATTTACGTGCTGGTTATGCGTAAGCCTGAATTTCCATACGTTTCCTTTTTCTACCTCTGCGACTTCAATTGTTCCAGATTCAATATCTCCTGATAATAAAATTGAGCATACTCTTTCTGTGCAAATGTCAAGCTGAGGTATATATTGATTATTACAAACGCTCATAGCTATAAAGTTAATTAATTTCCTCTTTCCATGCCGGAAGATCCTGTTGTTAAATCGAGATGATTAAGAACGTAACGCCAGGGATCTATTAGGTGATTATAATCATCAATAGGATCATTTGTATAGTTGAAATATTTATCCTGAGCATATACATAATTCGCAATCTCATCCCATAGATCAATTGATTCTTCAACTGCATAAAGATTCATTGCAGTCATATTATCTATGCCGTAATTAACGCTATCAGCGCCTTTCCGTGCTGGTATAACATTCCAGCCGTTTCTAAGATTGGGGTACTTAGCGAAGTCGGATGGGTGAAGCTCTTCATTATTCCATCCTTTAATTAATTTATCAATCGCTTTTGGATCGGCGCTATCAGCAATTATCTCGTCTCTTGTCGGATGGATTTTTAATGTGCAATACATTTTACCGATGTCAAGCGTTGGCAGTGGTTTATAATTGATCTCCCTGCACCACGAAGTATTTTTAAACTTCTTTACGCCAACGGTCCCGGCCGGGGAGCTGGTGCCAAAGTCTTGCCCTATGTATTCTTTGTACGGTAGCTTTAAATATTCCGCTAAAGTGATAGGCTTTACTTTCTTTAGTACCTGACCTTTTCTTCCCGTAGATGCATAGCCTAAAATTGCTGTGAGGTAATAATGTAAATTATAAAGATGGCTTTTTGGATTGCCGTAATTATTATAGTTGTCAATGATGTGAGCCGGTAAATGCGGATTGTCTTTGAACGAAGTTTTTATACAAACGAACCCCGGAATCTTTTTTGGTTCAATATCAAAATAACCTTCAACAGGCAACCCGTTTTCGTCTTTAATATCAACATGGATTAAATTGAAAAACCTTTTAATTATCCAGTGCTTTGTATCAGGCGTATTTAAGATAATAACTATCAGCGAACCTTCTTTCCTGATTGAATCAGCAAACGTATTGTATTTATTTTCGTCCCTGATATCCTCAGCCTCTTCCACTAAAGCGATATCAACGTTTGACACTGACTTTAAATTTGCCTGTTTTTGGCCGCTACTTGCCCGGAAGCCTTTGGTAAATACCTGCATTTCGCCGGTTGCATTATCTTTTATTCCGGTGTCCAGCCTTGTAAAATCTTTATCAAAATTCCAATACGCATTGTGTTCGTCATACCTTAAAAGAACTTCATTCAAAATACTTTCCCTGATCAATTCCTTTTCATCCCGAAGTATAACACAACGCTTTTTATCTAAAGTACTATTCAGTGCTACAAACCTACTGCCTTCCGTAGTCTTAACGCCGCCACGGCCCCCGATAAGAACTACTACACTTGTTCCCTCTGGAAGATTATACAATTGAACGTACTTATCATTCACAGGAATAACGCCGCTTGCAATAAGTCCTTCTTTTATTTCATCCGGGATTTCATTGAGCAAAGATTCTTCAACGGCTCTAAAAGTCATTTCTTTTTAGTTCTTAGCGCGGTGATTATTTTATCAACCTGGTTGTCGGAGAAAGGGGTAGCAGGCCTTAAGGTTCCATCGGGGTTTGATAATTCTGTTTTTTCAGGGGCGTTAAAGCCAAGCATTTTATTTATTGTCTGAATGGCTGAAATCTTATCCCACATCTTTAGCTTAGTAGTTCTGCCGATCGTTATATTCTCCATCACTATATCCTTTGTTTCAACTCCTGCAATAGCCGGGGCGATATCATCATCAAGCATATTAGCCTGATCAAGACAGCCATCTACGGTATATATTTTACGAACGTCTGAAATAGCTATTTTGTAAAGCTCATTCAAAAGTCTCTCTTTGGTTATCTCAACCCTTTCCGCTGTTCTCTCCTGCAATTTCTTAATGAAACTTTGAATGTTAGCTTTTGTTAGCAGTTTGGCGGCGGTAACTTTTGCCGTTTTCTTTGAATATCCAGCCCGGATAGCTGCCTGCGTTCCATTGAAATCTTTGACGTACTCTTTGGCGAACTGTTTATTTTTTTCGTTCAACTCCATAAACCAAAAATACTAAATTATTTAGCAAATCAATTCTGTAGAATGAAATCAACGATCTTTCTTTTTTCAAATGGAAGTGATTTATACCTGTCAACTAAAGTGGTTTTCTTTTCCGCATGGCCTGAAATCAATTCATCTATTCCAGATAAACAATAAAGCCTTGTGAGCTGGAAAAGAGTGTCAATACTTGGCTTTGCCCGGCCGGTTTCGTAGTGTCCGTATGTTTTTTGCTCAATGTTCAAAAACTCAGCTACCTGGCTTTGTGAAAGATTGGCTTTGCGTCTTAAATCTATAATCTTAGTTCGGATCGTTTCAGATATTGGTGTCATTGAAAATGGATATTTTAAGGATAATGCCTTTCCGTTGGATGAATTTCACTTAGTGTTCCACGAATCACATTATGGTATTCAATGTGACAAGGCCGGCAAAGCCATTTTACATCCAATGGTTTACTATAATCTTCATGATGCTTTTCGGCTTGTTCTGAACCACAGGAAGAACAGGGCTGTTTAATTACTTTCCCTCTCCGTTGGTACGCATTTGCATAGGCCCTCGAATTTGCTTTGAATTTCTGCACCGGCGGCAATTCAGAATGCTTTCTCCTGTTTTCCCGCATATACTCTGCATGACACTTTTTGCAATAGCTATATTTGAAGATCCTGGTAAGGTCCAGTATTTCATTGCATTTACCACAAGTGATTTTCATTCATTAAATGTAAGAAATTGCACCCAATTGCCTGAAGTCTTTTATTAACAGTAGTTCGTTGAACCTCTCAGCT
>JAKFER010000177.1:0-6525 GCA_036675565.1 Chitinophagaceae bacterium | reverse complement strand
ATGGTTCAAGAGGTGCAAATGGTGTATTGATCATCACCACCAAAAAAGGTAAAGCAGGTGAAAGTAAAGTAAATGTGAATTTGTATACTGGCTTTAGTATGGTGAGTAATAAGCTGGATCTTTTAAACACAGAACAATACCTGGACATGCGCCGTGATGCGTTTGAATTAGATGGTGTTACACCTACTGCTACAACTGCCCCGGATCTGTTAACCTGGGAACAAAGTGCATATACGGACTGGCAGGATTTACTGATTGGAAATACTGCCAAATTAACTGAAGCACAAGTTTCATTTTCAGGGGGCAATGCTCAGACGCGGTTTTTATTAAGTGGTACTTACAGGAATGAAGGCACCGTTTTATTAGGTGATTTTAAATATAAAAAAGGCGGAGTGCACCTGAATGCCGATCACACATCTAAAAATGGAAAGTTTGGTGTGAATTCTTCCTTTAATGTAACACTGGATGATAATAATTCGGTACCAACAGATGTTTCGCAGTATATATTTCTGCCGCCGAATTATCCTACACACAATCCTGATGGTAGTTTATATTGGTTCGGCTCGGTACAAAATCCATTAGCTTATTTGAACCGAACATATGAAACAAATACCAATAACCTGATTGGCAATACCACTTTACGTTATACTATCATTCCTGGTTTAAATATTAAAACCAATGTGGGGTATACTCAAACGACAATGAAACAGCTACTCACTTTGCCTGCAGCAGGTTTTAATCCAGCCACCTATTCAGGTAGTTCAAGTCAGTTTGGTAATACAAGTACAAATTCATATATCGTGGAGCCGCAGGTGGACTATACATTTATAGCAGGTCCGGGACGCATGAATATGCTGGCAGGCGCTAGTTGGCAACAAAATGTTGTGGAAGGTCAGTTTATACAAGGGGCAGGTTATTCCAGCGATGCATTACTGAAGGATATGGCATCTGCTACAAATCTTACTGTTCGTGGAATTGATCAAAGACGATATAATTATCAATCAGTTTTTGGTAGAGTAAATTATAACATTGATCAGACTTATTTACTGAATTTAACATTCAGAAGAGATGGATCGTCCAGGTTCGGACCAGGTAAACAATTTGGTAATTTTGGTGCAATAGGAGCAGGGTGGATTTTTACTAATGCAAATTTTATTAAAGATGGTTTGTCATTTCTAAGCTACGGAAAATTAAGAGGTAGCTATGGTACAACTGGTAATGACCAAATCGGGGATTATCAATACCTCGATACCTGGGGATCTACCACTTTCCCATACGGAGGAGCCAGTGGGTTAAATCCAACAAGGGTTTATAATCCTGACTACAGTTGGGAAATCAACAAAAAATTGGAAGTGGCTTTAGAGTTGGGATTCCTGGATGATAAAATTTTATTGACTGCGAATTATTATAATAACCGCTCATCTAACCAGTTAATAGGTTATACCTTATCTTCTCAATCCGGGTTTACATCCTATACGGCAAATTTGCCTGCTAAAGTTCAAAATTCCGGATTAGAGTTTGATTTAAATACAACAAATATTCAATCCAGGGATTTTACATGGACAACAAACTTTAATCTTTCATTACCTAAGAATAAATTGCTTGAGTACCCTAACCTGGAAAGTTCTGGTGATGCCCGTAGTTATGAAGTTGGACAATCCATCCGGATGATTAAAGGTTACCAATTTACCGGTATAAATCCTCAGACTGGTATGCCTGAATTCCTGGATGTAGATAAGGATGGTAATGTCTCCAGCCCTAATGACCAGGTAGTTATAGGTGAAACAATGCCAAAGTTTTTTGGGGGTTTATCAAATCAACTTTCATATAAAAACCTTACCCTCGATTTCTTTCTGCAGTTCGTTAAACAGGAATCCATTACCAATGATTGGGGGCCATTGGTTGGCGTTCTTGGATCAATGAATAATAAAGATGTTTCTGCACTTGACAGGTGGAGATCTCCTGGTGATATAACCAATATTCCAAGACCCTCTGCCACCAGTTCAAATCCTGCAAACACTGCATTCAGAAATTATTATCGTTCTTCTGATGCGGCATGGGGTGATGCATCTTATATAAGATTGAAAAATGTTTCGTTAACCTATGATCTGTCTTCATTAACAAACAAATGGAATTTAAGCGGAACCAGTGTTTTTGTGCAAGGTCAAAACCTGTTGACCTTTACTAACTATAAAGGACTTGATCCTGAGATTAATGGATTCGATCGCCGTTTCGTTTTTCCTATCAATCCATTTGGTTCCGTTAGATCACAGGCAATACCTGTTTTGAAAACAGTGACTATAGGATTAAAACTTGCACTGTAGAAATCATCCCTGTTCATCATTAAAAATTTTTGAAATGAAACGCATTCATATATTCACCTTTATTACATCAATATTTTTATTTGCATCCTGTAAAAAATATGTTGAGATACCGCCACCCCAAAACCAATTAATCTCTGATCTGGTTTTCACTGATGATAAAACAGCAACAGCAACGGTGCTGGGATTATACAGCAGGTTAAATGCCTTTAATTCCTCATTCGCAAATTATAACGGCAACTTTTTACCGGCCTTTAGTGCAGATGAATTTCATTATGGCTTCAGCAGCGCCAATTTAGACGAGTTTAAAGAGAATGATTTGATAGCCAGTAATTCTTCAGTCAACGGATTATGGGAACCCGTGTATTCATATATCTATCAAGCCAACTCCATCATTGAAGGATTAACTGGTAACACCGCAGTAACAGAATCCGTCAGAAAGCATTTGGTAGCAGAGGCTAAATTCCTGAGAGCTTTTTTTTACTTCTATCTTGTAAATCATTTTGGTGATGTTCCACTAGTGTTAAATACAGATTATAAGACAAATACTTCACTTCCAAGAAGTGCAGTAAGTGATGTATACGCATCTGTCATCACAGATTTAAAGGAAGCGCAGACGGATATCAGCGCAGATTATCCATCAGCGGAAAGAACACGGGTAAATCATGCAGCAGTTACAACGCTGTTATCAAGGGTATACTTATATGTTGGTCAGTGGGCAAATGCAGAAACAGAAGCTACCAAGGTAATCAATGATACCAGGTATGATTTAATGGATGATTTAAATAGTGTTTTTCTGAAAAATAGTAATGAAGCCATTTGGCAACTGCAAACTGTGAATACTTCAACAACCGGTGTTAATACCTGGGAAGGGTTTAGTGTGGTGCCGACACCTACGGGTACACCATTATACAGGTTTTACCCTGATTTCGTCGATGCATTTGAGTTAGATGATAAGAGAAAAGATGCATGGGTTAAATCATTTACTAATTCATCGGGCACTTATTATTATCCTTACAAGTATAAGATCAGGACCAATGCAGATGTTCAGGAATATTCCATGGTGCTGCGCTTTGCTGAATTATATTTAATTCGTGCAGAAGCAAGAGCGAATCAGGACAATCTGGAAGGCGCTATAGATGATCTCAATGAAATCAGGAGTCGGGCGGGGTTACCAGAATTATTGGACACATTGACAAAAGATGAAGTCTTACTTTCTATTGAAAAGGAACGTAAACTGGAATTATTTACGGAGTGGGGGCATCGCTGGTTGGATCTTAAAAGAACAGGGCGTGCATTGACAGTATTGTCTGTCACAAAACCAGAAATCACTGAAACAGACCTTTTATATCCTATTCCATTGGCAGCAATGAATACCAATCCCAACCTCGAACAAAATCCGGGTTATTTTTAATGAAGTGTTATTGCTTTTTTGTTTAACAAAATAAATAATTGTTTGAAATGCTTATAAAAATCATGGCTTTTTGCTTGTTGTGTCTTTGCCTGGCAGGCGATTTGACAGGGCAGGATAAATTATCGGTTATTCCTTCTCAACCGGAACGTGGAAAAAAAGTTACTATCAGGTATGATCCTTCGGGTAATGGAGCTACCATCCCGCACAATGCAGAAAAAGTAGAAGTGGTATTTACCTATTCAAATATGTATGAATATCCCTGGCGCTTACCTCTGAACAAAAAAGGGAAATACTGGGAAACATCTTTTGTAGTTCCTTATTATGCAACCTATGCCACTTTTTATTTACAAAGTGGTGAGATAAAAGATCAGCCAGCAAAAAATAAACATTATGAGCTGGCTATTTCTGAGAATAACAAGCGGATACAAAACAGTTACTTGTATGAAAGCTACAGTTTAAGTGCGCAATTGGGAAAGGTGCCCGAATTGGCAGACAAACAGGCAGAACTGCTAAAAAAGGAATTAGCGCATTACCCTGATAATTATGAAGCAAAACTTCGCTTGCTGAATTATAAGATTGCAAAGGCTGATGTAAAGGATAAAGAACATTTTAGAAACCAGGCAAGAGAAATTATCGCATCAAAATTTTATGAGAACCCTGGTGTAAATGGGTTTATGAATAAAACAACTATGGGTTACTTGATCATTGGTGAAAATAGCAGGCTCGATTCAATCAGGCAGGTTGTAAGGCAGGAATATCCTGAATCTGAAGTTGGTTATGGCATGAGAATAAATGAAATCAACCAGGAAGAAGATACGGCAGTTATAGCAAAAAAACTTTTATTACTTCTGGAAAATGAAACAGCGGAAAACAAAAATTATTTTTCCAACGCACATGAAATTCTATTTAAACATTATGCAGCACTGAAGGAAAAAGACAAAGCCTTATACCATCTTGAAAAAATCAATAAAGACTTCACGCCTTATACACCGGATAATTTAAAAGAACAGGCAGAAGTTTTGCTTAAAGCTGATATTGCTTTGGATAAAGCATTGCGGCTGGCAAAATTTGCTTTGGTGCTTGCCGATACATTTGAAGTAGGATTAACCCGTCATTTTCCGGAAACCGGGCACATCCCATCATATGTTACAAGAGAAGAAAGAAAAGCTTCAACGATAAAATCAACCGCAAATATGAAGTCTTTAATTGCGTTGATCCGGAATAAACAAGGATTTGAAGAGGAGGCTGGGCATATTATGGAGGAAGCATTGGCAATTTCCACTGACGTTGAAACATTATCCAATGCGGGAGAATTTTACCAGTCAACCGGAAAGCACGATAAAGCTTTTAATGCATACAAAAAGATCATGCTTGTGGTTCCTGAAGATACTTTGTCCCTTGCCAAAATGAAAGCCAATTATCACAAAGTTCACCAGGGTTTAAAAGGGTGGGATGTCGAGATGAAAGAATTAAATGATCATTGGAAAAATGAAATGCTGGCGGAACTAAAAAAAGAAATCATCAATGTAAAGGCGCCGGAGTTTCTGAAAGCAATAGTAGATCTGAATGGAAAAGCGGTATCATCAAACCTCACAAAAAATAAAATTATTGTAGTGGATTTTTGGGCTACCTGGTGTGTTCCCTGTATGAAGGAAATGCCTTATGTGCAAAATGCGTATGAAAAATATAAGAATAACGATAATGTACTATTTATGGTTATAAATAGTGGTTCCAACAATAGCTTACAGGATGCGCAAGGCTGGTGGGGAAATAAACAATATAGCTTTCCGGTTTTTTATAATAAAGACAGATCCATTGGAGAAAAATTTGGCTTCAATGTGATACCTGCTACTTATATCATAGACCAGAAAGGAAACATCCGTTTCAAAACAATTGGATTTGAAGGACCTGTTATTCAAAGGAAAATCGAAGTTGCTATAGATATGCTGATGAACGGAGCATAGTAAAATTCAAATATTATTTCAATTATATTATTGATAAATCCTGGCAATAGCCGGGATTTTTTTTTCCTTACCATATCATACAAAAAAAATGTCCACTGTAGAAACAGCGGACCCTTAACGATTGGTTGCTTAAATCAAAAATGCTCTTGAGAAGCCTGGCAAAAATATGAATATTGTAATCTTTTCAATGATTACGCAACAAAGAACCCGATAATTACTTGTTAATTTTTGAACCTGTATTTTCTTCATTATCCAAATTTTAATGATGGTATTAGGTGTTAAATGGATTATAAGAAAGCAATTTTAGTTAACTGAAAACGCAAACCCTAACTGCTCAGATTCATAAATAAAATTCTATACGGTATATAAAATAATGGATGATAATTCACCTAAATCCACACTTTACTGCTTATCCTTGGATTATATGACGGCTGATACCGGATATAATTATAATCATTCAGGTCCTTGATTCATTTATGGTAGGTAGCCAGGCCGCTTATTTTTGATCTATCCATTACCGTTAGCCTGCTGATTTCAATTGGATTTTGAAAGCAGTTCAGGATATAAAGTTGAAATAGCGCCATATATAAGCTGATATGCGTAGGGCTAATCCTGTTGTCTTCTCTGATAGAAGTAAGGAATTGTGTTAATGGATATAGTTCTGGTGTCATAAAGATCCTTCGTTCAGCATCTTCTCAATGTCGGCGTACCGGTAATAATGCACACCACCGATCTTGCTTGACCGAAGTTTACCAGCAATGCGTAGCCGCTGTATAGTGTTTGATGAAATATTCAGGATTTTTTTTACATCCGCATTTTTGAGCCA
>JAKFER010000039.1:0-35354 GCA_036675565.1 Chitinophagaceae bacterium | reverse complement strand
GTAACATTTCTTTTTTCCCTTTCATACGCAGCCTTCAAATCATCAACATCTACATTCACCTGCCACCACTGTCTGAAATTTGTCATCAGGTTTTTGTCATCATACCCTGTTCCGTATCTTCCTTTGCCATTGATACCAGAAAAGTTTACTGATGCTGCGGCAACAAGTTTTGAGGTTATATTATATGAACCACCGAAATTCAATAAATTTTTAGTGATGTTGCTATTGGGTAGAATACCACGGTCATCATTACGTGTATAACCAATTTTAAAAGATCCTGTTTCACCTCCACCAGAAACCAGGATGCTTTGGTTTGAAGATATTGCTGTTTGAAAGAAATCACCTGGTTGATTGGGGGGTGCTAAATATGGGTAAGCTTTTCCAAAATTGGGAGATAACGGGTCAAAAGAGTCCCATTGGTAAACCATTCTGCCATCCAGGCTGCCACCGTATGAGGCATCTTCACTGGTTGGGGTAACCAAGTCCTTGACACCATCACCATCTATATCTCTATAGAGAAAGAAACCTGTAGGATCTTCATAATATCCACCATAACCTCCCCCGTATTCTTGCTGGTATTCGGCAAAAGTGGATTTATCATATTTACCAACCGTTACTCCGGTATTAACCGTTATACCTAATCCCCGAGCTCCTTTTTTAGTAGTAATTAAAATAACTCCGTTTCCCCCTTGTGAACCATAAAGTGCTGTTGAAGCAGCTCCTTTTAAAACAGTGATGGATTCTATATCATCAGGATTAATATCTGCCGCAGCACTACCGTAGTCATAACCTCCTCTACCAGTAGCCTGGTTTCCTGATTTTGCATTGGTATTATCCAATGGAATACCATCAACAACAAATAAGGCCTGGTTGTTTCCGGTTATGGATTTTATACCCCTGATCACTACATTGGTAGAACCGCCCAATGTATTAGATTGTCTGAGCTCCAAACCTGAAACTTTACCAGATAAATTTTGAATAAAATTGGAGGATCTTGATTGACTAACCTCTGCCCCGGTAACCTGCTGAGCAGAATAGGGAACCTGGTTCCGGGTTCGGGTTACACCTAAGGCTGTTACAACAACCTCCTGCAAACCTCCTTCCTCTAACAAAACCACAGATAAGGATGAGCCAGTACCAACCGGCACCTCCTTTCCAGCAAAACTTGTTGAGCTAACAACAAGCACATCATCGTTTGATGCTTCAATAGAAAAATTTCCATTAATGTCTGCAGAAACCCCTGTAGTAGTTCCTTTGATGAGGATGTTAGCAAAAGGAATGGGATTTCCCCTGCTATCTTTTACTGTTCCCGTAATGGTGCGGGTTTGTGCATATGCCAATGCAGTAAACAGCATCAGCATCGTGAGAAGCGATGAAAGTTTTCTCATGTGAATGTCATTTAATGTTAAAAATCCACAGTTAAAAAACTGTGCATGAAATTTCGCTTCATGCGGTACTTGATTTCAACACCAACTTTAATAGACATTACCTGCTTACAGAATGCTGCAAAATTTTATATTTATTTTAATGTATTAAGCTCTACAATCAGCCACCACGGCTATTTACAAATGAATTGATGAGTTTTTATAAACTCATCATAAATACTTCTTTCATAAAAAATTACAAGCAATTATTGATCATTTATTCTTACATGGAATAATCATTAATGAGGAAATTTATATCGGTTAGGCATAAACGTTAATGTCAATAAAATAAGTAGCGCTAAAAAAAAGAAGGGGTTATTCGTTAAGAATAACCCCTTCCATTAAACGATATTAAAATGTTATGGCTTATCAATCCATATTCTGGTATTCACTTCGTCAGGACCCTGAGACTGTAATACTGAATTATAATTTTCAAGATTCAGATCTCTTTCCAGGGTAGTATAAGCTTGCCTGCGAGGAATTTCTCCATCAATTGAAAGTGGACTAGGACCAGGATCAAGAATCGGGAAACCAGTTCTTCTCCATTCCATCCAAGCTTCATATCCATTCAGGTATAATGCAATCCAACGCTGATAAGAAATCTTCTCAATAGCATCTGCAGGTGTATAAGCAACTTCAGGCTGAGCGATATAAGCGGCAAATGAAGCTGCATCATATGTGCCAAATTGCTTCATTGATTCCCTGATGCCTTCAACATAATATTGAGCAGCTGCAACATGATCAGGTGTACCGGCTGCATTCCAGCCTCTTGCTTCACCTTCTGCAAGTGTAAACAAAACGTGCGGCGCAGAGATGATCACCTCAGGTGAATCCTGCTCACGCAGTCCACTACCAATATAAGAAATTGAATTGTTGGCAATTCCAGTTGTGCTTGCCAATCCAAATGGCATTCCTACATAATTTGCATTACCATCTGTTGGTTTATCTGCCAGGGCAGGTATCCTTGGATCATTTACACTTTCAAGATAATCCAGGAAAGGTTCGCTGATTGCAAAATCGAAACGGGTTAAATACCGTGCATACCAGGCATTCTGGTTAGCAGTTTCGGCCAGGTGCTGATACCTGAAAGATTCTGCATCGGTCATTATAACACCATCACTTTTTGCATCCATGAACTCGATTTTACCAGTAGCAGGATCAGCTTTTGAAAGCCTTAATGCCATGATAAGCCTGAGTGAATTAGCAAATTTTATCCAACGATCAGGATTACCGTTCAGGAAAATGTCTCCTTCAACAGGTGCACCACTATCAAATTGGTCTGCAGCTTCTTTTAATTCCTTAAATAAATCAGTGTAAATATCCTGCTGCCTGTCAAATTTAGGCGTTAGGTTATCACCTTGTTGTAAAGCTTCACTGTAAGGAACATCACCCCAACGATTGGTAATATGGAAAAAGAAATATGCTTTTAATATCCTGGCAACTGCTAACTGGTTAGCATTTGAACCGCCACCTACAACTGTTGGTGCTGTTTCAGGATTGCTGTTAAAATCAATGATCTTTTGCAGATTCAACAATGGTCCACGATAAAAATCGGTATAAGCGAAATTTATTCCTAAAAACCTGCTGGCATCAGTGTATTGAACTTCGCCAATATGCTGAGCATAAATAGCGCCTACATCACTGTTAACAGTAGCAGGTAACCAACGTAAAGCCCCGGTTAACAAATTTTGTGTAACAGGTACTGTGGATGCATAAGGATTAACATTGGTGTCTTCAAATTCTGTGAGTTTGGTACACCCTGTAAATCCGACACCCATAACAACTGCTATTAAAGTTGCAAATGTTATTATTTGTCTTTTCATAACTAATTTTTTGTTTTTATTAAAAACCTACAGAAACGTTTAAACCATAACTTCTAACCGGAGGTAACTGACCGCCTTCATAAAAAGCTCTGTCATTTTCCAGTTCAGAAGGATCAATTCCCCAGGTTTTGGTATTTGCTGAAATCAACCATGGGTTGCGTGCAAATACAGAAACATTCAGGTTTTTGATTGTTTTAGTCCAATTAGTAACTGGTACATTATAACTAACTCTCGCTTCACTCAATTTAAAGAAACTGGCATCTTCCATAAAGAAATTATGAATACCAAATAAACCGCCATAATAACTTTGAGCTTCTCTATAAACTGTGGTTGGTGTGCCATCTGCTAAAACACCATCTACCCGAACGCCACCACCAACAGATGGATCATCACGAACAGGATTTCCCTTATCATTTAAACCAACAGTTGATTCGTGCAAACCAGAGTATAACAGGAATAACTTGCTTGTTGAGAAAAACTGACCGCCTTTCTGGAATGAGAAAGTTGCTCCAAAAGAAAAGTTCTTATAATCAACAGAAGTTAAGATACCACCTGTGTAATCAGGTAAAGCTGATCCGAGATTTTTATTTGGATCTGATAAAAATGCACCCGCAGAATTAATTACAGGTAAACCAGTCTTTTCATCAATACGCTGTGTTCTTCCAATATAAGTACCCCATTTTTCACCAACTCTTGATTGAACCTGTGGACCAAAAGCCGCTGTACCTAACAGGTAACTGCGTAAATTTTGGGTAGTATCCAAATCAATAACTTCGGATTCATTCTTAGCAAGGTTTAATTGCACATTCCATCTGATATCTCTTCCTTGTACAGGAGTAGCATTCAGAATCAAATCCCAACCCTGGCTGCGGATCAAACCAGCATTAATAAATACGCTGGAAGAACCTGATGAAGGAGTGGTTGTAAGTGGCAGAATCTGGTCAACACCATCTTTTCTGTATAAACTGAAATCAAGGCCAATACGGTTTTTGAAAAACTGTAATTCAGCACCAACTTCATATTCACTTGAAAGAGAAGGTTTAATGTTTGGATCAAACACAGTTGTTGGAGCACCCATTGTTGGATTACTGCCATAAGGTGTTCCTAAACCATATGTTGCCTGTAACTGGTAAGGGTCAAGATCTGAACCCACCCTTCCATAAGCAGCTCTCAGTTTACCAAAACTTAAAACATTTTTAAAACCAGCATTATCGATTAAATCAGTAAAAGCAAGGCTCATACCAATTGAAGGATACAGGTATGAATTATCTTCAGCCGGTAAAGCAGATGACCAGTCATTCCTTAATGAATAATCTATGAACAAGAAATTCTTATAATCAAATGTTCCACGTGCATACAGTGAATTGATTTTATAATCGCTCCAGCTGTTACCAACTGCAGGTCTGTCGACACTTGCAGTAATGCTGTACAAACCAGGCACTGAAAGTCCACCTACGGTTGCAGCTGAATTTTCACGACGGAAATCTTTACGCATATTTCCACCTACAAATTGTTCCCAGCCAAAATCACCAAAGGATTTTTTGTATTCTGCCAAAAACTCATAGTTATATTCACCGGTTTGTCCGTTGTAAATATTATAACGATCTAATTCCAAACCACCGCTGGCAATCCTACCATCACCACCATAGTTCAATACGTTGGCGCGGAAAATAACGGATGCTTTAAGATCTTTAAGAATGTCATAGCTAACTGTAATATCACCATAAGTGCGATTTTGCCATTGTCTTCTAAAGCTTTCGTAAATCTGGTAATAAACGTTATCCCAATAAGCAGGACGGGCATCTATTGGGCTACGGATATTCCATGTTTTAAAGCCCCCAGCTGGATTTTTATAATCCTTCAACTCGTTGATATCAATCTGGCGTTGCCACCACTGGTTGAAGTTTTGAGCAATGTTTTGACCATCATTGGTATAACCTTCCGTACGGTCACCCTTTTGCTGAATATTCAAGTAATTAATATTAGAGCTGATAGTCAGTTTTGGAGATACATTAACCGCTCCGCGAATAGAAAATATGTTATCTTCTTTTCTTGTATTTGGAAAAGGTAGTGTACTAACCCTGTTATTATAACTTAAACGATAAACAGCCACATCTCCACCACCTTCAAATACAATATTATTATTCAGGCGAATGGTGTTTTCATAAAAATCTTTAACGTTATCCGGGTTTGGTGAAAATGGAGTCAATTGTCCGAACTTATCACCGGGATACCAGCTATATGCAGAACGATGTAAAGTACCATCTAATTTTGGTCCCCAGCTTTCATCAGCACCATAGTCAACTAATTTTTGTCCTTCAAATGCAGCCCATTCAGCAGGGTGAACCGCAGGATTGTATTCAAAAGTTTCCCAATCCTGTGAATATCCACCACCATACTCATTCTGGTAATCAGGTAACATAGATACATTACCAATTTCAGTTAATGAGTTGATAGTAACTGCAGGAGCTTTTTTTCTACCCTTTTTAGTTGTGATAAGAACAACACCACCAGAACCACGCACACCATAAATTGCTGTTGCTGATGGTCCTTTTAAAACAGTAAGTGTTTCAACATCATCGAGGTTAACCGAATTCAGATTAACAACTGTACCATCCACTACATAAATAGGATTGGCACCCGTAAGTGATGCAGCACCCCTGATACGCACATTACCTTCTCCAAAGTTGGAGCTAGGAGTTCCCAACACCTGCAAACCAGAAACTTTCCCTGCTAATGCAGAAGAAATATCTGCCGGCCTGATTTTATTCAGTTCAGATGCAGATACGGTTTGAGAAGAATAAGGAAGCGATTTTTTGGTTCTTGAAATACCAAGAGCTGTAACAACAACTTCCTGCAGGTTGGATTGGGCACCCAATGTCAGGTTCAGCGTTGTTTGATTGCCAATATTGGTTTCAGAAGCAGTGTAACCCGCAGCAGACACAATTAATACTGCGTTCGCGGGAGCTTCGATAGAAAAATTACCATCAACATCGGCAGCTACACCCGTAGTAGTGCCTTTGACAGTAATCGTAGCAAATGGAACCGCATTACCCGAAGCATCGGTTACGCGACCAGATACAGTTCGATTTTGGGAGAATGCTATTGTACATAGCATCATCAGCACTGTAAACAGTGAAGAAAATTTTCTCATGTGAACGATCAATTTTAAATTAAAAAATACAAGCCTTAAAAACCATCATTAATTGAACATCTTCAAAAGGAACAAAACACAAAGACATGCATGTAACATAAAATGCTGCTTATTACAAAATGTTATTCAAAATTTAATTGGAAAAACCAAAATCTCATTTATAAAAAATGACCTCCCCAATATCAGCATTCACAAGCAGTCGTTATGATTTGGCCCTAAAAAAAGAATCATTAAAAAAAGACTTGCCAAATTTAGGGGTAAAATTTTACCAACGCGCAATTAATTGAAATTTAATTTCAGAACGAGTATGTCCGTCAATTTCGTCATTACCCGTTCCAACTTTATTTACATCTTTATATTGGGTTTGTGCAAAGCGGAAATAAAGGGAGAAAATATTATTTATATCAAAGTTGAAATTTAAATAGTACCGAAAGCCCTTGCCCGAAAATGGAGGAATAGAAAAATTGTATAAAACATCGTTTTCATAGGCATATAATCGGGAGTCATAACTATCCGTTTCAAAATATTGAACCCGGATACCACCGCCAAATTTTTTCATCATTGGCTTATATAAAAAATCTGCGTATGACAAAAAACCATCTTCTTCACTTTCTTTTCCTTTAGTAAACCACATTAATTCTGTTCTTTGTCGGAAGGTAACGTCCCGGTTTACTTTATAAGTAAACTGTGTTCGCCAATTTTGTTTTGAAATGGGCACCAGGAAATTTGTTTCAGAAATATTATCACTTTGATTGGTTTGTTTGGTTTCCGATTTGAACCGGGTATACATTTCAAGCTGCCGGTTAGGGGAATAAGCAAGTTGTACCAAATATTCTTTACCGTTACTCGGCGCATCAGACAAATATTTTAACCATGGAAAAGAAAATAGGTCCGCATACATATCTAATTTAACGGTTTGGGATAACCGAAACGATAAACCGGCAAAAATACCTTTTTCATTTACTGGCATCGTGTTTTCCGTAAAAGCATTTCCATTGATTGATTGATACCCCTTTGATATGGAACGATGTAAAAGAGAAAAATCAGCCCGGTTGTCTAAACTAATCAACAACCCATTTATAAAAGCTTTATTCATCAATTTGTCTATGGCTGCTTCACCAAAAAAATGAAGGTTATTATAAGTATAGCTGTAATCCAAACTGTAATTCTGCCAGGTTCTTCCTTTGATTGAAAAATTATTATAAGCTTCATCTCTTTTTTGTAATGGTTGATCATAATTAAAATGCACGGCATTCAAACCCAGGTGCCAATGATCTTTTTTTATATTCAGGTTTCCGCCAAAACTTGTTTGCGTTAATTGTCCCTTGCCATTAATTTCAGATGGGGTTCTATGATATCCCCCGGTTAATATAGAAGTAACCAGTTCCTCATCACTTAATGTATCCAGGTTAAAATTGGCACTCATTTTTTTTAATGAACCGAATGCTGTTAATTGCCAGTCATTCAATTTTAATGTTGCCCCTGCTCCCCTGTTAAAAAAAAATTCACCTGCAGAATTATAAGGTCTTAAAACTGTGGACTGCCTTTTAATTCCTGTAACATCAGCACTTTTTTTAAAGGCAAGACTTTGCCACTGAATAAGTCCCTGCCCCAGGTTTACAGTATAATCCCCAATAGCCAGCGTTTCCACTTTCCCAATGTTTGTTGCATATAAATGAGCGGAATAAAAGTCGAATCCCTGCTTTTGAGATTTGGAAAAAAATGATTCACCAGCATCTTTATCCATTACCACTCCATATTGTAAACTGTTTTTATAACGATACCGATAGCGCATCATAATATGCTGCCTGGAACCCTCATAAAAACTGCCGGATGTTTTTTTATAACCCTGTGATTTTTCCAATACCTGCGAAACCCTGCCAAGTATATATTGATCGCCACCACTAAACCTGCCTGCAAATTCTTCTTTATTAAATTCATTACCCGTTATGGTTACAAATGGCAGTAAAGTTTTGATCGTTTCCAGGTCCCATAATGGAATGGCCTGCAACTCGTAAATCGAAGTAATTTCTCCAAATAGCTTCCTGTAATTTAAAAAATGATGAATCTGCAATGGTGATAAAATCCGCAGGTTGATCAATACATCAGAAGTGACCGTATTTAATTGAATGGGATTCGTCCTAAAGTATTCCAATTGTTGTAAAAAATGATCATCTTCCGTTTCCAGTTCATCCGCTTCAACGGTTAACTCTAACCGCTGTTCTATTACCGGCGGAATTTCCTGGCCATGGATGATGATAACCCATATCAATACAAATAATATGGATAACAAGAACTTCATTCCACTACCTTTTGAAACTTATATTGCAAAGCCAAACCAGGTGTAATACCTAATTGAGGATGATAACTGCTTAAAACATCAATAGTAAAATTTTTCAGGCCAAAGGTTATGCCGCCATATGCAACGGGAACTTGTGTTGATATCCCGGCTTTAAATCCTATATTATTTTGAATATCATATCGAACCATTGCATAGATATCATTTTTCTGATCTTCTTCTTTTTGAAAAGCAACAGCCACAAAAAAGTTTTCAGAAGCATCATACCCCAGACCAACCGTATATACTGCTCTTAGTTTTTCACTTTTTTGGTTAGATCTGAAGCCGGCAAGGTTTTTCACATGCAAACCTGCGTGAAGTTGTTCTGACAAATGGATCAAACCACCCATCTGTACATTTATAAATGACGCATTTCCATAACCCTTTAACTGGTAAGATGAATAATCGAACTGAATGCCGATATCGGCTTTCTCGCCTAACTTTCTGCCATATGCACCCCCCACAGACATTGAATGATATTCCACGGATCCCGAATAATACCCATTAAGTCCAAAGTTTCCGGGTTTTGTATTTAAAGCCAATGCAAACCTGTAAAATGAAAGCTCTTTCAGCATGAATCTATGTTCACCATAAATGCCTGCAGCTGAATATTTTAAATTTGCTAATGCAGCGGGATTAAATGTTGAGGATAAAACGGATTTTTCTTTTCCTGTATAATTATTTAATGAATAATAACCGCTTGACGGTGATTCATTTACCACTTGTGCAATTGTAAACATACCCGGAAGTATGAGCAGGCTGATAAAAAAGCAGGTTTTTAGCAATTAGCAGGTTTTCTACAATTTATTAAAAACATGACCTTTTATAAAATATTTTCCGATATGCCTTCGCTTAACCCTTTGTCAGACCTACCTTTGCGCCATGAAAATTTTAGATGGGAAAAAAACATCCGCTGTTATATTAGAACAATTAAAGCTGGATGTGGCTCAACGTGCCAATGATGGCAAAAGTATCCCTCACCTGGTAGCTATATTAGTTGGCACCAATGGAGCCAGTGAAACTTATGTTGCGGCCAAAGTAAAAGCCTGTGATGAAGTGGGTTTCGGGTCAACATTGATCCGGTATGAGGAATCTATTTCTGAAAATGAACTACTCAATAAGATCAGGGAATTAAATGGTGAACCGGATGTAGATGGGATTCTTGTTCAACTGCCTTTACCCGCTCATATCAGGTCCGAGAATGTTATCAGCGCCATAGATCCTTCTAAAGATGTTGATGGTTTTAACCCGGAAAGTGTAGGCAGAATGGTTCAGGGATTGCCTGCATTTGTTTCTGCCACACCTTATGGAATCATGTTATTATTAGAATATAACAAGATAGAAACCAATGGTAAACACGCTGTGGTTATTGGTCGCAGTAATATTGTTGGACGTCCCATAAGTATATTATTAAGCAATAATACCAATCCCGGAAACTGCACAGTTACGGTTTGTCATTCAAAAACGCCAAATATAAAAGAGATCTGTTTACAGGCAGATATTATAGTGGCTGCCATTGGAAGACCGGGTTACGTTACTGCGGATATGGTAAAAGAAGGAGCCACCGTTATTGATGTTGGCATAACAAGAGTTCCAGATAGCAGCCGCAAAAGTGGGTTCAGGTTAAAAGGCGATGTGGACTTCGATTCCGTTTCTCCAAAATGTGCATGGATAACGCCTGTTCCCGGTGGTGTTGGCCCCATGACCATTGCCGCTTTAATGAAAAACACGTTAAAGGCCAATATTCAGCGTAACTATGAATAATTTCGTGGCAGATATGGACAATGAGGCGAAAATATCAGTGGTTTCAATGAAAACCCTCCCGGTAATGGAGGCATTTTACACCATCCAGGGAGAAGGATTTCACCAGGGTAAAGCCGCTTATTTTATTCGCCTGGCCGGCTGTGATGTAGGTTGTGTCTGGTGTGATGTAAAAGAAAGCTGGAACGCCGATATTCATCCGCACAGATCAATAGAAGAAATTACAAACTTTGTATTGCAAACACCTGCCAATATAGCCGTGATCACTGGTGGGGAACCATTGATGCATAACCTGTACGAATTAACAGCTTCTTTAAAAAAGCAAAATATCCTCACCCATATTGAGACTTCAGGAGCCTACCCAATCAGTGGAGAATGGGATTGGATCTGTGTTTCACCCAAAAAATTCAAAGCGCCATTGAATGATGTTCTGGCTAAGGCCAGTGAATTAAAAGTGGTAATTTATAACCCTTCCGATTTCGACTGGGCTGAAAAACATGCTGCCCAGGTACCAACAACATGTAAACTTTACCTGCAACCCGAATGGAGTAAAGCTGGCATCATGACTCCTTTGATCGTAGATTATATCAAGGCCAATCCTAAATGGGAACTTTCCCTCCAGATCCATAAATACATTAATGTACCCTGAGATCTGGGAGCTATTAACATTTAATTGTTGAAAGCGGAATAAAAAAATAATAGTTTCGTTATCTTTCAACGAACCTTGATACCAATGAAAAATCTGTTACTCCTCCTTTTACTTTTATCCAGTTTTTCTTTATTACAAGCACAGGGATATAATCCATCCAAAATAAATAAAAAGGCTTTGGAGTTTTACCAATTGGCCATTGAAAAAGCTCAAGAAGGGCAGTATGCCCAATCTATAACTGCCTTGCATAAATCCATTGAAGCAGATCCACGTTATGTGGATGCCTACCTTTCGCTTGCAGGAGTTTATGGGCAAATGAAAAACTACAGCAGTAGTGTGGAATTTTATGAAAAAGCTTTTTCTATAGATCCTCAATATACCAGTGAATATAAACTTCCTTACAGCATAAATCTTGCGGGTTTAGGCCGGTTTTCAGATGCTTTAAAAACCATTGATGATTTTTTGAATGATCCGAATATTAAGAATCCAAATAGTCGGAAAGCAGGCGAATACCGTAAACGCACATACGAATTTGCAGTAGCTTACGATCAAAAAAAACCGGCTAAACAATATTCGTTTGCACCTGTAAATGCAGGGACAGGAATTAATTCAACGGAATCAGAATATTTTCCTTCCCTCACCATTGATGGTTCTGAACTGGTATTTACCCGTCGTGTCAATAATTTTAATGAAGATTTTTATTATAGCAAAAAGCAGGATACGAGTTGGCAAAATTCTGCCCCCTTACCCGGTAATATTAATACCGATCAGAATGAAGGTGCACAAATGATCTCGCAGGATGGACAATGGCTGGTTTTTACCGGGTGTAACCGCAGAGATGGCTTGGGCAGTTGTGATATTTATATTTCATACCGCACTACAAAAGGATGGAGTGAAGCAATAAATCTGGGAGGTCACGTGAACTCAGAGGATTGGGATTCACAACCCAGTCTTTCTCCTGATAAAAAAGAACTTTATTTTACCAGTCGCCGCCCGGGTGGTTTTGGTGGAAGTGATATTTATGTAAGCCGTTTACAACCAAATGGCCGCTGGAGTGAGGCTGAAAATTTGGGGGAAGGAATTAATACATCGAGTGATGAATCAAGTCCTTTTATTCATGCCGATAATGAAACTTTATACTTTACCAGTAATGGTTTACCCGGTTATGGTGACCAGGATTTGTTTTTAACTCGCAAAGGACCCAATGGTGTTTGGAGTATTCCGGAAAACCTGGGATATCCCATAAATACCATTAATACAGAAGGTACTTTGTTTATCACATCGGATGGAAGAACTGCATATTATGCAAGCGACCGAAGTGATACTAAAGGTGGATTGGATATTTATACTTTTGAAATGAGAGATGATATCCGACCACGCAGAACTCTTTGGGTTTCGGGAAAAGTGTTTGATAAAAAAACAACCAAAGGTTTACCGTCATCGGTAGAACTGATAGATCTTTCATCAAAACAAACCGTTTCAAAAATACAAACGGATGAAGAAGGAAATTACCTGGTCACACTGCCAGTAGGTAAAAACTATGCATTCAATGTAAACAGGAAAGGGTATCTTTTTTACTCAGATAATTTTTTATTGGATAAAAATATTACCGATTCAATTTTTAAAAAAGATATTCCCGTACAACCATTAGAAGCGAATGCAAGTATCGTTTTAAGCAATATATTTTTCGACGTAAATAAATTTGCCCTGAAAGAACCTTCGCAAGTCGAATTGGATAAACTGGTTGAACTGCTAAATGAAAATCCTTCATTAAAAATCCAGATCAGTGGACACACGGATAATGTTGGTAAACCTGCAGATAATTTAGTATTAAGTAACAATCGTGCAAAAGCAGTTGTTAATTACCTTGTCTCAAAAGGAATAGCGGTTAACAGATTATCTCATAAAGGTTATGGAGAAACCATACCGATGGCTGAAAATAGTACAGAAGAAGGAAGGGCAAAAAACCGCCGCACAGAAATGAAAGTGATTAGTAAATAAACCGGATAAAAAGATCTTAGGTATTCTATTTTGATTTCATTTAAGCTCACGGAAATGATTAAATTGTAAGGGTTAAAAAACTTCAAACCTTCATTCCTGATAAATAAATGAACGCCGAATTGCTGCACCAGATAGCACTAACCCAGATTAATAATGTAGGTGCAGTTCATGCAAAAATTTTACTGGATCACTACGAAACGGCTCCTGCTGTTTTTGGTGCAAGATTATCAGACCTGGAAAAGTTGGAAGGTATTGGAAGCGTAAGAGCCCGATCGATCAAACATTTCAAAGATTTTAGTCGTGCCGAAGAAGAAATAAAATTTATAGAAAAATTTAAGATCACACCACTTTTTATTACCGATAAAAATTATCCCAAAAGATTATTGAACTGTTACGATCCGCCTACACTTTTATACTATAAAGGAAATGCGGATCTCAATGCTTCTAAAATTGTATCAATTGTAGGTACCCGCAGCTATACCGCTTACGGAAAAAATTTTACCGATGAATTGGTACAAGAATTAAGTGACCAGCAAATTCTTATAATCAGTGGTTTGGCATTTGGCATTGATACGATAGCTCATAAAGCAGCATTGAAAAGCGGATTACCAACTGTTGGCGTGGTGGGTCATGGCCTGGATACCATTTACCCATATGAAAATAAAAGCCTGGCAAAAGAAATGGTCAAAGAAAATGGGGGGATACTCACTCAATTTACCAGTAAAACAAAACCAGATAAACATAACTTTCCTATTCGTAATCGCATAGTAGCAGGACTAGCAGATGCAACAATCATTATAGAGACTAGTGTAAAAGGCGGCAGCATGATCACTGCTGAAATGGCTAATGGGTATAACAGGGATGTGTTTGCCGTTCCCGGGCGGGTAACGGATACCTACAGTGCAGGAACAAATTATTTGATAGCAAATAATAAAGCAGTTTTGTTATCCAACGCACAGCAGTTTATAGAATTAATGGGATGGGAAGAAAAAAAGAAAGTAAAGGTAAAAAAGCAAAAAGAGTTGTTTCTGAATTTTACGGAAGAAGAAAAAATCATCATTGGCATTTTAAATGAAAAAGAAAATGTCCACATCGATGAGATCAATATTAAAAGTGGCATCAACAGTAGTGCGGTTGCCGCTGCCATTCTAAGTCTTGAATTTCAAAGTGTGATCCGTTCATTGCCAGGAAAAATGTATGCACTCTATGACTGATTATCATTTCACAATAACCTGGAATGCAGAACACATAAAGGTTACAGGCTTTTAACAAGGCGATTGTAAATTTCATTTGGCTCATATTTACCTGGGCGACTATCTTTGCACATGGCAATAATAAAGAAATCCAGTTCCGGCACTACCGGACTGTCCCCAGCTTCAAAAAACAAATCCCCAAAATTTTTCGGCGAAGGTTTAACATTCGATGATGTATTGTTAATGCCCAATTTTTCGCAGGTACTTCCCCGTGATGTGGAGATTAAAACAAGACTTACAAAGAACATCACCCTGAATGTTCCCATGTTATCAGCAGCTATGGATACAGTCACCGAATCAGGACTGGCAATGGCACTTGCACGGGAAGGCGGATTGGGAATATTACATAAAAATATGAGTATCGAAGGCCAGGCTGAACAAGTGCGCAAAGTGAAAAGAAGCGAAAGCGGTTTGATCACCGACCCGGTTACACTGGAAGCTGATGCTACAATTGGTGATGCATTGAAACTAATGAGAGAAAATCGCATTGGCGGCATTCCCATACTTGACAAAGGCGGAAAACTCGCAGGTATATTAACCAACCGCGATCTTCGTTTTGAAGTTAACCCTAAAAAGAAAGTAAGTGAAGTAATGACCAGTGAAAACCTGGTTACCGCTCCCGAAGGTACAGACCTGAAAAAAGCTGAAAAGATTCTTCAGAAATATAAAATTGAAAAATTACCAGTTGTCAATAAAGCAGGCAAACTGGTTGGCCTGATTACGTACAGGGATATTCTTCAATTACTCAGTTTCCCCCATGCGGTAAAGGATGAATTTGGCCGGTTAAGAGTTGGAGCCGGTATTGGCATTACTGCCGACTTTCTGGATCGGGTGGCCGCACTGCAGCATGTAGGGGTTGACGTTATTTGTTTGGATAGTGCGCATGGACATTCAAAGGGGGTTATCAATGCATTAAAAGAAGTCAAAAAGAATTTCAAAAACATGCCCGTTATCGCGGGTAATATCGGCACTGCCGCAGGTGCAAAAGCGTTAGCAGATGCGGGCGCCGATGCCGTAAAAGTTGGTATTGGTCCCGGTTCTATTTGTACAACAAGAATCGTTGCAGGTGCCGGTGTTCCACAACTAACCGCTATCATGGAAACACATGCTGTTTTAAAATCACGGAATATTCCATTAATTGCGGATGGTGGTATCCGTTATACAGGTGACATGGTCAAAGCTTTGGCAGCTGGTGCGGATTGTGTGATGATGGGAAGCATTTTTGCCGGAACAGAAGAAAGTCCTGGTGAAACCATTATTTATGAAGGAAGAAAATTTAAGCAGTATCGGGGCATGGGTTCCCTGGGAGCAATGGCAACAGGCAGCAGCGATCGTTATTTCCAGGATGTAGAAGATGATATAAAGAAATTTGTCCCGGAAGGAATTGAAGGCCGGGTAGCTTTTAAAGGATTTTTGAGAGAAGTGGTTTATCAATACGTAGGCGGCTTACGTGCCGGAATGGGATATTGCGGCGCTGGAAACATAGAAGAATTAAAAAATGCCACATTTGTCAAAATTACAAATGCAGGTATGCGTGAAAGCCATGCACATGATGTTGAAATAACAAAAGAAGCGCCTAACTATAGCCGTAAATAAAATATTATCTGCTTCTTTTTAATCAGAAACAAAATAACTTTAAAGCCACTGGCAATAAAACAAGCTGGTGGCTTTTTTAATAATTCCCTTTATTTAATTACCTATTTGTAAAATGAATTTTTTGAAAAAATCAGGACATTTATTTTTTCTTTTTTTCTTTTCTCTTTCAACTATTTATGCCCAACAAAATAATTGTGGATTGCAAATTAGTTTACTGACTGCTACACCTGGTGAAGAATTGTATTCCACTTTTGGTCACAGCGCATTGAGGGTTACAGATTCCATACAAGGGACTGACATCATCTTTAATTATGGAACATTCGACTTTGACGATCCTGATTTTTATTCAAAGTTTGTAAAAGGTAAACTTCTATATTTTGTTTCGGTAGATGATTTTGAAAATTTTATTTACCAGTACCAGTATGAAAAACGGGGAATAACAGAACAGGTATTAAATCTTACTTGCAATGAAAAAAACAAGTTGTACAATGCGCTGATTGAAAATGCTAAAGAAGAGAATAAGTATTATAAGTATGATTTTGTCTATGACAATTGTACCACCCGGTTACGTGATATCGTGGAAAATGAAAGTGATGAAAAGCTGTTTACAAAAAATATAAGACCATTTGAAGGAGTCAGTTTCAGAAATCTTATTCATGAATATCTTGACAGGGGGAACCAGTATTGGAGTAAGTTTGGAATTGATATGGTTCTGGGTATGCCGTTAGATAAAGAACTCACAAACAATGAAGCTATGTTTTTACCCGATTACCTGCTTTATGCCTTTGACAGTACAACAAAAAATGGCAATCCGTTGGTTCAGCAAAAAAAGGAACTCATACCACCTTTAATTGACTATGGGAATAAACCCATTTTTACGCCACTGGTAGTTTTTACCATCTTAATGTTATTGGTTCTCATTGCATCATTTATGACCCATGAAAAAATCCAGGTTGCATTGACCGCTTTTGATATCATATTTTTTCTTTTAATCGGTCTTATAGGATTATTAATTCTTTTTATGTGGTTTGGAACTGAACACCAGACTGCAAAACATAATTTTAATATTTGGTGGGCATTCCCACTTCATTCAGTAATGGCATTTATGGTGCATAAAAGAAGCCGGATGGTAAAAAACTATTTTACTTTTGTTTTCTTTTCCACTTTGCTTTTACTCGTAGCATGGGCATTTCTTCCGCAGCAATTGAATATCGCTTTTTTACCTGTTACTGGAATTATTCTTATCAGGTCGTGGTTTATTAGTAAAAAAGATTTTTATGGCATCACATCAAATTGAAATTAAGGGAAGAAAAATATGGTACTATGTATATGGAACCGGTAAACCAGTAGTCCTAATCCATGGTTTTGGAGGAGATCATTCCATTTGGCAAAACCAGGTGGCTTATTTTAAAAACCACTATAAACTCATTATTCCTGATTTGCCTGGAACTGGTGCGTCTGAATTACTTCAAGATATGACTATTGATGGAATGGCAGATTTGGTAAAAGTAATCGTGGATGATAGCACTCAATCTCCAGGTGAAAAAATTGTTCTGGTAGGTCATAGTATGGGTGGATATATAGCTTTAGCCTATGCTGAAAAATACCCGGAAAATCTTTCAGGTTTAGGTTTGTTCCATTCCACTTCATATGCAGATTCAAAAGAAAAGATCATTACGCGGAAAAAAGGAATTGAATTTATTGAAACACATGGTGCATTTGCATTTTTAAAAACCACTTTACCGAACTTGTTTTCAGCTGTAACAAAAGAACATCAACCAGAATTGGTGGAAGCATTGATTGAGAAATCAAGTCACTTTTCCGCATCAACACTTGTTTCCTATTACGAAGCCATGATCGACCGACCGGACAGGAGGAAAATTTTAAAGGATTCAAAAATCCCGGTAATGCTTATTATGAGTGAAAATGACCAGGCTGTTCCCATTGCTGATAGTCTTGAACAATCATCCTTACCTGAAAAATCATACATTACTATTTTGAAGAATTCAGGTCATATGGGTATGGTAGAAGAACCTGTAGAAAGCAACCAGGCCCTTACCCGTTTCCTGGAATCATGCTAATCTTCACAAAAAGGAACATCATTTAAATATTTACGGAATAATATTCTTTTATCCTGGTTAGATGCTACGAAATCCATTGTGGACTGCAGTATGATACACTAATAATCAATGCTGGTTCGTTTAAACATTCGTAAGCAAATCGTCATTATTTTCAAAAAGGTTTGTTAACACTAGCCGGGTAACCAGTTGATGCGTAAAAATTTGTATTTTTCAGCATTAATTTATTTTCTACAGTCAAAATTAGCTGCTTAACCAGGCTGTATATTTAATGATGCCAACCGCATTCCATGAAAAAAATTCTTTTAGCCTGTTTCCTGATTTTTGGAGTATTAAGCATAGCTTCTGCAAATCACATCAAAGGTGGTTTTTTTAATTACAAATATTTGGGGCCGGGAGCTACTTCCGGCAGTTTACGTTACCAGGTAACGCTAACAGTATATATGGAATGTTTTCCTTCCTCCGGGCAACTTACCAATCCCATAAACTTCACCATATTCAATGCAGGGAATAACCAGTTTTTCCGTAATGTAAGTGTTCCGCTTACCAGCCGTTATGAATTAAGTAAACCAAATGACGAGCCTTGCATTACCGGCGATCAAAGTGGTTGTTATTATACCATTGTTGTCTATGATCTGAGTGAAATTGAATTACCATCCAATGCGAATGGATATACTTTTACTTATCAAAGATGTTGCAGAATTTCGGGTGTTGAAAATATTCAAAATTCAAGTTCAATTGGGAATTCTTATGCTATAACGATTCCAGGATCTGCAACGCCTCACAATGCGCAAACAAATACCAGTGCTGCATTCGTAGTTAATGATACTGCTGTTGTTTGCAGAAACAGTTATTTCACTTTTCCATTTGTTGCTACAGATGCAGATGGAGATAGCTTATCTTATTCTTTTTGTGATGCCTGGGTTGGAGGAAATCAAACAGATCCGGCTCCAGTGCAATCAGCTTCACCACCATATCAAACAGTCCCCTATTTATTCCCTTACACTGGATCAAAACCACTGGGTTCCGCCGTTTCCATTGATCCAAGAACGGGGTTAATCAGTGGTGTGGCTCCTAATATTTCCGGTTCCGGCGAATTCGTTCTAACGGTATGTGTAAACGAGTTTCGCAATGGATCATTAATCGCGTCTACCCGGAAGGAACTGCATATAAGAGTAGGATCATGTAATCCAATCAAACCAAATTTAAAACCTGAATATATTTCGTGCGACGGGTTTACATTAGACTTCGTCAACAATAATCCAAGTCCTGAAGTGAAAACTTATTTTTGGGATTTTGGTGATGGGCAAACTTCAACGGATGTTAGTCCATCGCATACATATGCAGATACCGGTACTTATAATTTGAAAGTGGTTGTTAACCGCGGATTAAATTGCACTGATTCCACTTTTGCGCTGGCTAAAGTTTATCCCGGGTTTTTCCCCGGATTCACTACTTCAGGAATCTGTGTAACCAAGCCTACTTTATTTACTGATACCACTAAAACAAAATATGGTGTGGTTGATTCATGGAGTTGGGATTTTGGAGAAAGCACAGTAACTGATGATGTGTCAACTTCACAAAATCCATCCTACAGTTATCCAACGCAGGGCTCAAAAAATATCAGGTTTATTGTCTCCAGCAACAAGGGGTGTATTGACACCGTTTTCCAATCATTGGATATAATTGACCAACCTCCGTTAAGTGTTGCTTTTTCAGATACCTTAATATGTACAGGCGACAATCTTCAATTAGAAGCAATCGGCAATGGAATTTTTACTTGGACACCAAACAATTCTATAACCAATGCCAATACCGCTACACCTACAGTAAGTCCATCCGCTACAACAAGATATCAAGTTGAATTGAATGATAATGGATGTTTAAATTATGATTCAGTTACTGTAAACGTGGTAAGCTTCGTGACCCTGGCTGCAATGCCGGATACCACAATCTGTTCCACAGACTTTGTACAGTTAAATGCAGTAACAAATGGATTGCAATTTCAATGGACGGATGATGGAACATTAAGTGATCCGAATATTTTAAACCCGGTTGCCCTGCCATCGAATACCACCAGTTACCAGATCACATCCACCATAGGGGGATGTTCGGCTACTGATAATGTAATGGTGACGCTTGTTCCTTACCCGCTGGCAAATGCCGGAGCGGATACGGTTATATGTTATCAATCAAATGCCCAGCTCAATGGTACTGTTAATGGAACTTCATTTAGCTGGTCACCTGCTGTTACATTAAATAATCCGAACACTTTAAATCCTGTCGCGTTCCCGGCATTTACAACAAGTTATGTTCTTTCGACTTTTAGTACGGCTGGTTGCCCTAAACCAGGACTTGACAGTGTATTGGTAACGGTGCTACCACCATTAGATGCTTTTGCTGGTAATGATACTGCGGTAGTTGTCGGACAGCCATTACAATTTAACGCAACCGGCGGCATCAGTTATTCATGGTTTCCGGGCACTGCACTGAACGATGTAAATATTCCAAACCCAATTGGTATTTATGATGGAAGTTTTGACAGCATTCGTTACCAGGTGATCATGGCGAACCAGGCAGGGTGTACTGATTCTGCATATGTATCTGTAAAAATTTATAATGTGGAACCACAGGTTTTTGTTCCCACCGCCTTTACACCAAATGGTGATGGCAGAAATGATGTATTCAGACCCATTGCTGTGGGAATGAAAAGATTTGAATACTTCAGGGTTTACAATCGCTGGGGACAAATGGTTTTCAGTACGTCAGTACCTGGTCAGGGTTGGGATGGAAATATTAGTGGAAAAACACAGGGTACAAATTCTTTTGTATGGATTGTACAGGGAACCGATTACCTTGACAGGCCATTCTTTAAAAAAGGAATAGTAACACTTATCCGTTAACGTTAGTTACTCAAAAATTGCCTATCCACCAGGGAATTAAAGCACTGTATCAAAATTTAAAAAAATTTTCATGGCAAAGATTATATTCATTAGTGGAGCAACCGCAGGCTTTGGAAAAGCAACTGCGGAAAAATTTGCAGCGAACGGTTATCACCTTATATTAAATGGCAGAAGAGTAGAACGCTTAAATCAGTTAAAAGAATCACTGGAGAAAAAATATAATACGCAAGTGTATGTGCTGCCCTTTGATGTACAAGTGCAAAAAGAAGTCTTTGATGCATTTAAATCTTTACCTACTGAATGGCAGAAAATTGATGTTCTTGTAAATAACGCCGGGCTGGCATTGGGCAGGCATTATTCTGAAGAAGCAGAATTGGCAGACTGGGAAACAATGATCGATACCAACCTGAAAGGATTGCTGTATGTTACAAAAGCAGCACTTCCTTTTATGACACCGAATAAACAAGGTCATATCATCAATATTGGTTCAACAGCAGCTAAAGATGTTTATGAAAAAGGTAATGTTTATTGTGCTACAAAAGCGGCTGTAGATTCCATAAGTAAAGGAATGAGAATAGATCTGCTAAGACATAATATAAAAGTTACTGCCATACATCCCGGGGCTGCAGAAACGGAATTTTCAATGGTTCGTTTTAAGGGAGATGAAGTTACTGCAAAGAATGTCTATGAAGGTTACAAACCTTTAAGTGCAGAAGATGTTGCAGATATCATTTTCTACTGTACTACGTTGCCGCCACACGTATGCATAAACGATCTTGTTGTTACTGCTACTCAACAAGCTAATTCAATTTACCTGGTTAAAGATTCGTAATAAATACATTTTTACCCAATACAAATAACCATTTATTATTACATGATTTGCTCCTATTGAGTTATAGCGGAACTTAACATTTCATCTACTAAAACAGGTCTTTTCTTTGCTAAGTATTAGCCCTAAGAAAATATACTTAATTGCAAAAAAAATCGTCAATTAACTTTCACCAGCGCATATTTGTTTCTATATTTATCTCGTTAATCCAATACCGTATAAATCCAAATATGAAAAGCGCCCTATTACTTCTCACCATTTTTTTCACTGCTGCATCATCGGTATTTTCACAATCTGTTATCCGGCAGCAATCATGCAGTAATCCATTCATCAATTCACAGGTTGATAGCCTGAAAAGTCTTTATACTGAGAAGGGATTTTCATTATTACGTGAAGCATCCATCAGTATGGAAAGTGAATACGAGATGCCTGTTGTTATGCAACTTACCCAGGGTAGCTGGTACGAATTTGTTTTCATTGGAGAATATACCAGCAAACTTTACGAAGTAAGAATGTATGACTTTGATGAAAAGATGGTTGTTTATCAAAAGAAACAATGGGGTGATATAGATGGTAACATCATCAATTACTCTTACATCCCAAGGCAAACAGAATTTCATATGATGAAGCCCGTACAGGTAAATAAAAAGAAGAAAAAAGATCTTTGCGGTTATGTGATGTTGTTTAGAAAAAATAAAGAAGAGAATCGTTCAGCAAGATAAAAGATCCATTTATCATAAAGTTTTAAAGCATCTATGAATGGATGCTTTTTTTATGTAGTTTAAGTTTTATTACCAGTGCTCCATTTTTATTTACCACTCATTTTTGTCATTATAAAATTCTCCCATTCTGCAGGTGATAAACGTTCTGTTTTCAAAAGCTTCAACTGCCCGTTTTTAAAACCTTCTTCATCGGGATGTTCTATCCTGAATAATTCAATCATATAATTTTTTCCAGGATTTACCCAAATAAATCCACCTTTATTTTGCAAACCCGGGCCATCAATTTTATATTTCAAAAGTTGTTTACCATTTACCCATTCTTCTTCTAAATAATCTACCTCAACTTTGCCTTTATTTTCGAACCCAGGTTTATTATTAATAAATGCAGCATCAGAAATAAGGAATGAAAAAGATCCCTTTTTATTTTTCAATGCCCTCCATGCAAAACCAATGCTGGCAAAATCAAAATCATAGCTATGCCAGAACGGATCTGAAAGAATCATCGAGTCCCGGAAATCCCCTATTTGAAATTTTATTTTTTTGGCTGCTTCCAGGTTTAGTTCTGCAACCAAAGTTTTATTCCCCTTATTATCGATTCTGTGATTCTGTATTTTGTTAACTACAAATTCATTCCAGTTAAATTCAGCAGAAACAAGTGAAGACGATTTATCGCCTTCACTCCATTTAAATGATTCCAGGTGGTTGGTATCTTTTATATAAAGGAATACCTGCGAAGCATTGCTGACGTCCCAGTTTGATTTTTGGAAAGTATATAAAACTTGTACGTCATGAATAGTACCCGGATGTTTAAATTTATCTTGTTGAGCATTCAGTGATAAAGCATTTACAAGAAATAAACAGATTAATAAAATAGTACAAAGTGTTGACTGCATAATGCATGTTTCCAATATCAGACTACCATAAATAAAAACAGGTTACATGAATGATTAATGATCATACTGCATACGAGAAAGCTTTGCTGATTTGAATTTGCATTAATTAAGCGCCACCCTGATCTGCATGCCGGCTCTTGTATTGGTAACAGGGAAAGAAGAACTAATCTTAGGAATAACGCGGTTCTGTTCAAAGAACAGTTTGATGTTAACGCGACTGTTGAAAACATAATCTATGGAAGGTGCAATGCGGATCACTTTTTGACCTGACGTACCAAAAGCGGTCTTTTGATCCAGTTTACTGTTGGCAGTTGCATCATCACGAAGTGAAAAATCAAAACGGAATGTAACGTCGTTATCCAGTTTCAAACCTTTTTTACCAATTGAAATATTACGCAGGATTGGCAAACCTCTTTTACGCCAGTTCATTCCAAGGGTATATTCCGTAGAACGGTTTTCCGCAAGCTGGTAATCTATGAGACTCATACTCAATTGTCGTGATTTACGGAACTCAAACCGCGTTGACAATTGATTGGTAAATGTCATATCCAACTCTATCATCGGCGTGAATGCTTCACTGATCGTGATATTCGGAATCAGGAAATATGGGATATAGTTGCCCGTTAGTGTATCGCGGAAAGATGGATAACCAACCCTGAACGGATCCTGGAATAACAGGCCCGTATTAAAACTATTCATGCTCAGGGTACTATTGTAGCCATGACGGATGGTAAAGTTTGTAAATATTTTATCCAGTCCGGGGATCCTGCTTAATCCACTATATGAAATATTCCAGTTCGGTTTTGGAATGTATGCAGAGAATGGATTTGATTTTAAATCAGGATTTGAATTTTTCAGCAACCCTACATCCAACGGATCTTTATCTGTATATGCTGCAATGAAAGCTGGAATCAATACATCCTGTGCATATCGACCATATCCAATATAATAATCAGGATCAGTAGGATCTTTTGCATCATTACCAGGATAAGGATTCTGGTTGCTTAAACGCTCCGACAAAATTGCCCTGTTGGCTTCAAACTGTTTAAATGTTTCTGAAACCTCATTGGGATCAAACTTTGTGAACATGGTATTGTAGGAGATATAACTCATACTGAAACTTCCCGTTGCAAATGGATTATACCTTTCCAAACCAGCCGTACCCGAAGTGTCTTTAAACAATTCGCTGTACTGCTTATCGTATGTTTTATCAAGATTCAAATCGATATTCAAATCACGGATAGGACTTAACTGCGCTGTAATATTCAATCTTTGATTAAATCTTTGTTGAATCAAAGAATTGAACAAGGGATCACGGGTTAATAAGCCTTTTGCACCCGCATTATTGATCCAGTTTGTATCAGGTTGGTAGCCAAGAATAAAATCAAATCCAGGCTCCATGCTGTTGAAATTCTGACCTAAAAATTTCGTGCTGTCCAAATAACCTGGTAATAATGTTCCCAAATCTTCGGTATACTGAATACCAATTCTTTTTACAGATGTTAATATGCGACCAAAGAATTTAGGTACACCCGAAATTTGTATTGGATCATTAGGATTTCTTGGTTTTTTTACGGTAGACGTATCTTTGGGCAACTTGTTAACCGGGGCACTGCTGTTTAATGATCTTAATAAATTCCATTTATTATATAACTGGTCAAAATTAAAATCAGCCGTAATATTTTTTGTATTTCCATTCAGTAAAGTATTTCCTAAACCTTTCGCTAATAATGAAGCACCAATCCAATCATACTTAGCTACATAACTTGCCCTGACGGAAGTCCAGTCGAGGAAAGGAATTTTTTGCGTGGGCAGGTTATAACTAACGCCAATGTCCTGGTGAAAATGCGTATTCCTTCCTCCCTTAAATAAATTCTCACGGACAGAATCCTTTTTTTCTTTGGTATCAATCCTGCCAAATGGTTCATCGATCCGTGCATTGTTAATTGCATTATAATCTAATGTGATGGATCTTGTAAGGTTCCAACGCATGGTATAAAACCTGTCGAACGTAAAATACTTATCATAGGTTTCAGGTATTTTATAATTATCATCACCACCAACATTCCGTGGCCTGATGGCTCCAAACTGCCTGAACACATCTGCTTTGAAAGATAATAATGCGGGAGCATAATTAATATTAAAATCTTTAATCAATGCCAGCCATTTAGAATTTGTCTTGATCAGGTTTTTAAATGGCTCAAACACTTTTGGTTGCGGTGCAAACATGTAGCCAACGGCACCCCTCGTACGTTTGATCTCTTCACTTTCAATCAAAGGATTATGCCGTTCAGAAACGGTGTGTGAATAACTGAAATCCACGTTCGATATATCCCAGATTTTTGCGGGCTTATTATTTGTTTTGATCTTTTTTACATTGGTAAAATTCACTGTCTTAATGGTCATCACATCCACCGCATCATCCCTGATAGAATCTTTTTTATCATTTGGCGCATCATTCAACTTTTCTTTCAATTTGATGTCAAGATCATAAGGATCATATTCAGGTGTACTGGTTGTTCTACTAACACCTGCATAAACAGGAATGGTTATCCCAGCTTCTCTTGGCAATAATTTTCCAAGATCAAGATTGGATGAAAGATCAATCTGGTTGAAATCTTCCCGGCTTCTTTCATTTACTCTTTGCTCCAATGTTCCAAACCCGCTGCTCCGAACACTTCCTGATAAACTCAGGCTTCCCAAATCAGCTAATGCAAGATCTACCCTGCCAATAGCCGCATATCCACCTTCTTCATCCAATTGAGAAAGTCTTAATTCATTAAACCAGGTTTCTGAACAAACGAATTCCTTTTTTGCATTTTGCACAGCCATCAGCATACCTCTTACTTCTCCTAAATTAGGATTACCCAATATGGCAAAGGTTCTTCCATCAGGTCTTAATTCACTGTAATACCTTGAAGGAGATACACCACCCTGGTTACGCCGTGATTTTAAACGGGTCAGTTCATTTAAGGAAAGATCAAGGTTATTTTCTTCAGGCCATATTTCCAACGAATCCGTTGCCCCAAACCGGGTCATCTTCAACGGAATTTTTATCTCGTAATAATTACTTACAAAATCACTTCCAATCCTGATAACTGCATTCAGATCTCCATCATCCAATTGCGTATAGCCTCTTACAGATTCGGCATGTATGAACATGGATAATTTACCATATTGGCGAAGATCAAGGTTCATAGTTTTAAATACACCACGACTTTCATCTTTTGGCAGATCACAGATCTTTAAACTTAATGATTGCTCATTTTGTAATAACTGTACATTATTATTACTCAATTGTTGCTGACGCTCGATACCAGGAGGCTGTACATATATAATTGGATCACGCTGATCATTTTCTTCCAGGTTTACAGCTAATACATTTACAGCTGCCGGATCATTTGGTGGTAAAGGTTTGTAATTTCCTGTTGTATCCACTTCATAAGTGAATTTCCGCCATTGATTGCGAACGAGTTCCAATTTACCAAAACGGGTAACCACGGTATCTTCAAAACCGGTTAAAAACATACGTATAAAACGAATGGATTTAAAATCGGGAATATTACCGACTTTTTGTTGATATGCCGAAATAGGAATTCTAAATAAGTACCATTTTTCCAGTCGATTGGTATTATTGGCAAGCGTTACATTTACTTCTCTTACATCTGTAATAAAGTTTGTACCGGTTTGCATGTTTGGTGCCAGGTCAACTTTATACTCAAAATATTCTTCCACTTCATTCATGGTATTATCCCGGTTCAATTCTTCCTGGTCGGGATACATGGTGTATGCATTCGTAAATTGATCATCCGCACCGGCCAAAGGTGAGTTGCCATGTGGGTTATTGATATCTTTATAACGGCGAAGGATACCTGCATTTTGCTGATCGTAAATTGCATCCCTGTAAGGTAAAAAGTTATCACCGGCAGGATCTGATGCCGCTTGTTGATAAATAGTGGAATTGGCACCAAAGGTCATTTCAAGGTTACGCAGGTATTGTGCGAATTTGGCCCTTTCCTCTTCATCCGTTAAACCATCAAAACCAACATCCTGGAAAGGCCTGTCGCCCGGATCATTGCTGAATGCATTGGTTACCTGCAAAGGATTCAGCGGCACTTTTCCCCAAACGGTATTGGTATCTACAGGGCTGTTAAAATTGGGTGCCGGTAAACCATTTTCATATAATCTTTTACCATCACGAAGCACATCTTCGGAAATATTTCCGAGGTTAAAATATAAACTACCACCTGTACTAAATGGCTTATTGATAAATGGATCCTGCATCCAGAATTCAATGAATTCTATATTGCTGGTTTCAAAATCTGTTTGGTCAATATGACGCATAATACCAGCCCAGGCTTCTTTCGGATTCAAAAGCTGTCCATTTCCATCAATACGATTTAACCTTGATTCAAAATTGTATGGACCTTTTTCACGAGGGTAGTAAGCCATATCAAAAGTGGTCAATAATCCCTGGCCGAAATCGTTGGTTCTTTTAGGAAAAATCTCTTGTTGCAGAACCTGACGTGTTTCAGGTTTTGAAAGTTCATTGGGATCGTTACGAAGTGGGTTGTTTGTATTTCTTCTTTCCTGCAAAACCGGCTCAATATTATACCAGGCTAATTTTGCCCTGTTAAATCCATATGCATGATCATTGATCAGGTCAGCCTCAGGAAATAAACCATTTTTTTGCGGTGCAGAAGCCATGGTCCAACTGATCAGCGGGAATCTTAAATCAATACTGCTGCGGGTTCCTTCAAAATCATCAATATAACTCAGGCCTTCTCCACCCTTTCCTATTTGCGGTGCGTGGCCGGGAATTAACCAGGCTGCTTCGGCATATGCGTTGATAGCAGAAGGAACCTTTGAAGAATAAAAAGGAAGTTTATCGAGCCATTTTGTTAATCGCGGAATTTCATTGCGGTAATCAAAATCCAACCCTACCATGGTGTTTCGTATAGGATCGTCACCATAAGTCGTTTTAGTAAAGAAGGGTCTTTCACCCAATCTCACAACGGTTCCACCAACAGTCAGATTCCTGTTTACCAGGTAATCCAACCGAAGCCCCATATAATTTCGTTGTTGCAAACCAAACGTCGCATTATTTTCATACTGCACCTGCACCGGCAACCCCGCATTAATGATTGCCTGGTTGATGATGCGCATACTTCCCAGGTCGTAGTTGATCTCGTAATCTATATTTTCTCGTAAGACTTGTCCGCCTGCAGTTACCGTTACTGAACCAGGAGGAATATTAAAACCTAATTGATAATCACCTGATGTTGCTGACCGGGAACGTCCTTCAATTTTATAGCGATTTAAATTTGCATAAGTTTGAGCGATTGCTTTAATCGTATCATATAAAGGATAATATACAAAACGATCCCTGATTTGTTGAGTTGGAAAAACATATTCAAGGTCGCGACCGAAAGGTTCCAGTACAGGGAAAATGATCCGGCTTTGAGAAGGGATCACAGTATAACCTTCAATATAATCAAATACACCATCGGGTTGCGGGTCATTTTGATTATTCAACCGGTCTAAGTTTAATAAGTTTATCAGCGGAATACCTTTGTATTGGGGAAGAACGGAATCCAATGGTAAATATCTTTTTTCTCCCAGGCTTGGTTCTTCATATAAAAGGTTTAACTGGAAATCCTGGCGTTCCAATTGGCCAAAACCTACTGAGTAAACGTTTTTCATCATCAAATCCCATAAAGGCAAATTGGGCCTTTGTGATGTGGCTTTCAATAATTTTAAGAACAATACTTTTTGTGCATTTCCGGTACTGTCTGGTGGAACATCCTGGCTAAATTCACCTACCTGGTAAACTTTTCCGTTGTAAGTATATTGATAAGCAATACCTAAAACTTCGTCAGGTTGCAGTGGTTGGTTCAGTGAAACAAAACCAATTCTTTCGTTGATAAAATAATCTGTGGGTTGAAGTTTGCGGGCAAATGTTTTTTCAAAATCCTGTACTGGTTGCAAACCTAAGCTGGTCATCACCCTTTGTACCTGGGTGGAATTACGGCTGTCGGGCGTATTTAATAATGTTTGATAAAGATCATTTGCACCATTTCTTGGCAGTGAATCTCCGCTACCCGTCCAATTATTATTAAAAGGAAATCCTTCACCCAAATCCATAAATGCCACAATATCCCTGGTATCTGTAGTAGCGCCGGTACGGTTTGTTACCCAGACTTCTGTTCTTAAGATCTGAACATTCGATTGAACCACGGGCAAAGTGCTCATCGCTTTATTGTACCGGTGACGAAAATACTGGGCAACCAAAAAGTGGCGATTCTCCTCGTATTCATCAGATCGCAAATTAAAATCCTGGGTTGCCGTTCCACCTTGCAATCCCAATGACTGCCTTTGAGAACGTTGATTGGCAAGTATACCGGTAACAAATAATTTTCCAAACTGAAGCTGGGTTTTTATACCAAATAAAGATTGAGCACCAGGAATCAGCGTTCCTTTGTTGGCAAAACTTACATTACCCGCCTGGAACGTTTTTAAAATTTCATCATCCCTGCCCCGGTAATCCAGTTTTAACTGGTTTTCAAAATCGAAGTTGGCCAGTGTATTGTAATTGATTGGCAGTTTGAGTTTATCACCAATATTTGCATCCACCTGCAACTGGCTGTTCATATTAAAATCGAAACCGCCATTTTTACGTGCCCTTTCTGGCAACGTTGGATTTTTAATATTCTGGCCCTGGTAACCTGCCATAATATCCACATAACCATTTGGCTTTATCTCTACTTTTCCCACACCCATAATACGATTAACCCAATCATTGCGAAACGAAAATTTAGGTTTGTATAATCGCCGGTTCAGATCAGAAAGTAAACCAGCCCTTCTTCTGAAATATTCAACTTCATCCTGCCTGCCTTTCAATTCCAGGAATTCGTTCATGGAAAAAGTCATGGGAGTGCGGTAATAACGGCTACCGATCTTCTCCATGAAATAATATTCTTTGGTTACCGGGTCGTATTCAATTTTGCGTTTAATGAAAGAACTGTCCTTTAGATCAAAACTGTTACGATTGGGATAAGTATAAGGATCTCCATACCGGTCATAGATCGGATAAGGAATAGTATCGGCAAAAATAGATGGATAAAATCCGCGGGGTGCTCCATGTGTATTACGGCCATGGGCAAACGTAAATAACCCTGGCAATAGCATGCTGGCTATTACCAACATACTCAAAATGTAGCTGGTCCTGGGCTTCAAGTTATTTTCTCCTAACAATTAGTTACTTAGTTACTATAATAGTGGATTATAAGGTACGTAGTGCCTTTTTGATTATGTCTTCTACAGGCATATCGGGTTGAGATGCGGTAGCTTTCTGAACGGCTTGTTCAGCAGCCTGCCGTTGTATGCCCAACGCCAACAAAGCATTCAACGCATCCTGCTGTAAAGTATTGTGTTTCAACGGCGAAATATTTGAGCCGAGGGGTTGTTTGGCTAATTTATCACGCAGCTCCACCACCAATCTTTCAGCCGATTTTTTACCAATACCTTTAATACCTTCCAGCGTTTTTGTTTCTCCTCCAATGATTGCCCTGGCCAGTTCATCAGGTTTCATATAACTCAGCATCATCCGGGCAGTTGAAGCACCAACACCTGAAACACTGATCAATTGGGAAAACATTTCTTTTTCTGCCAGGTCAAAAAAACCATACAGGATGTGAGCATCTTCCCTAACCAGTAAAAGCGTGTGTAATAATCCAGCATCCAGGTTTTGGATTTTGGAATAGGTATTGAGACTGATAAGTACTTCGTAACCCAACCCATTTACATCCAGGTGAATGCTGGTCGGACTTTTATATGTAAAATTCCCTTTTAAATATGCGATCATAAGATTGCGAAAATAGGCAGAACTTTATTTTCAGCCATTTTGATTTATTAATTTATTATAATTAGAAACCTGATGAAAATAAAGTTGTTAGTGCACACTATTTGCATTGAACATTTGTTATGTACCTTTGGCCATTTTAAAAAAATAACTACATAAGATGAGCAATAAGATCAATGCGGCTATTACTGCCGTTGGGGCATTTGTACCAGAAGACAAACTGACTAACGCCGACCTGGAAAAAATGGTGGAAACCAACGATGAATGGATAAAGAGCAGAACCGGCATATCTGAAAGAAGAATTCAAAAAGGTAAAGGATTGGCAACATCAGATATGGGAGCACCGGCGGTACTTGAACTTTGCCGTAAAAGAGGTATTGATCCCACTGAAATTGACTGTATGATCTGCTGCACGGTAACACCCGATATGCTATTTCCTGCAACAGCAAATATCATTTGCGATAAAATTGGCGCAAAAAATGCATGGGGCTTTGACCTGAATGCAGCCTGTTCCGGTTTTTTGTTTGGCGTTACTACCGGCACTGCCCTGATTGAAAGTGGCAGGTATAAAAAAGTGGTTGTTGTGGGTGCTGATAAAATGAGTGCCATAGTTGATTATACGGATCGTTCAACCTGTATTCTATTTGGAGATGCTGCTGGCTGTGTTTTATTAGAACCCAATGAAGAAGGTTATGGCATTCAGGATAGTTTATTGAAAAGTGATGGAGTAGGACGTGAATATTTATATCAGAGAGCGGGTGGTTCATTAAATCCTGCATCGATTGAAACTGTAACCAATAAACAACATTTTATATTCCAGGATGGTCAGCCGGTTTTTAAGTTTGCTGTTAAAGGTATGGCTGATGTGAGTGCTGAATTGTTAGAGAGAAATAATTTAACGGGCGATGATATTGCCTGGCTGGTACCGCACCAGGCCAATAAAAGGATTATTGATGCCACTGCCAATCGTATGGGATTATCGCAGGATAAAGTGATGTTGAATATAGAAAGATATGGAAATACCACAGCTGCAACTATTCCTTTATGCTTATGGGAATGGGAAAACAAATTACATAAAGGAGATAAAATTGTACTCGCAGCTTTTGGTGGTGGATTTACCTGGGGTGCAACACTGATCAAGTGGGCGTACGACTCGAAAAAATAAATGGGTCACTCCCATACTTTTTTATCAATCTCTAAATTGATATGACAACTGTTGCAGTTTTTAACCAGCAGTTTATAACCTTTTAAGGCTAATGCAGTATCCTGTTTGCGAATAGATTTTCGCATCATTCCAATAGGTTGCTGCATTTCTTTTTTATAATAATAAGCAAATCCATCCTGCCGTAGTTTTCGATGTTCAGGAAATTCATCTCCCAGTAATAACAAAATGCTGTCCATCCCTTCAAGTAACCAGACCGCGTCATCCAGGTTCCCTTTTTTTATTTCATCACCCAGGTTCTCCTGGTATATCCGGATATCCATCATATTAAAATTGAGGTCTTTGTAATTTTTAACCTCGTACTCCTCCGAATTAAATAATAAAACCGGAACAAGGATAATTGAAATGATTGCCAAACCAGCTACCATCGTTTTGGTTCTCATACAAATTATTTTAGTTCAGGATTTCCTTAACCTGGTCCAATATGAAAAATCCGTTTGCGGTATTTTTTCAAATCCCAGTTGGCGAAGAATGTTGACTAATTGTCCCCTGTGATACGTGCCATGATTGCATACATGCAATAATACTTCATTTACTGGTTGCTTAAAAAATTCACCCTTTAAATTCCTGTACTCAAAAACATGCGTTAAAGCCAATTCATTTTTGCCAGAAACCCATTTGTGCAATTGATTTGATTGGTTAATTAATTCTTTGCATAATGCAGTTGTGTCTTTTTTCAGATCTTCATTTAATGGAATAATTCTTTCTGCCAATAGCATACGCTGTCTCCAGATGTATTCAGCAAAACACATATGAAAAATGGTTTCCTGGATGGTTTTAAAACTGGAAGGCACTTCTTTAAACACATCTCCGGCAGGTAATTTTAAAATCAATGCTGTAAATATTTCATTTGCCCAAAGATTGTAGGCAACATACTTAGTGAGTAATTCTTTCATTTCATGACAATTTAAATGAACCATTCACAATATAATTTGAATGGCTGATTCTTTATTGAGTTGCAGCCGTTAAATTTGAAATGATAAAAAAAAAAGAAACATGGATAATGAAGTTGATTTAAAAGGATTTGGTTCCACAGCAATACATGCAGGTCATCAAAAAGAATCAAACCAGGCACACCTGGTGCCCATATACGCATCGAGTACATTTGTTTTTGATGATGCTGAACAAGGTATGCGCCGGTTTAGTGGAAAAGAAGAAGGATTCATTTATAGTCGTTGGGGAAATCCAACAGCAGCAGAAGCAGAGAGAAAAATTGCAGCGATGGAAAGTTTTGGCATCCGGGATGAAAATGGAAATCCGCTGCAATTAAAAGCGCTGATGCATGCTTCAGGCATGGCTGCCATTACAACGTTACTATTAGCCACTTTAAAACCGGGTGATAAAGTATTAACGCATTTTTCTTTGTATGGTGGAACGGAAGAAATCTTACAAAATGTGTTGCCCGACTTAGGCATCGAAAGTATTATTACGGATCTGCGTGATCTGCAAAAAGCGGAAGATATGTTGAATACCGATCCCGCCATAAAAATGCTATACCTGGAAACACCAGCTAATCCGACCATCCAATGTGTTGACCTTGATGTACTTTGCAAACTGGCACAAAAGCATGCTATAATTGTTGCTTGCGATAATACATTTGCAACGCCTTACCTGCAGCAACCGTTTAAATATGGAGTTGATTTTGTTGTTCATTCAACCACCAAATTTTTAAATGGCCATGGTACAGCCATTGGCGGTGTATTATTGGGAAAAGATGTTGAACGCATGAACGGTAAGGTTTATAAAATGTACAAGACACTGGGCGGAACGCCAAACCCATTTGATACTTTTATGCTGATTAATGGTATGAAAACTTTGGAAGTTAGAATGGATCGTCATTGTAGTAACGCCATGCAAGTGGCAAAATTCCTGGACAAGCATGCTGCCATTGAAAAGGTTAATTATAACGGGCTTGAACATCACCCGGATTATAAAGTAGCGATGAAACAAATGAAACACCCCGGGGCGATGATGAGTTTTGAATTAAAAAATGGATTTGATGGTGGCGTTACTTTTATGAACAAAATGAAAATGTGTACACGAACCGTTTCTTTAGGAACCTGCGATACGCTTATTTGTCATCCTGCATCCATGACACACTACAGCGTACCTGCAGAAGCACGAAAAAAGTACGGCATCACCGATGGATTGATCAGGATGAGCGTGGGAATGGAAAATGTTGAAGATATTATTGCCGACCTGAGCCAGGCATTGCAATAAAAATATTTTATTTCAAAACTAACAGCTATGCATAAGTTATTTTTATTCTTATTCTTATTTTCCTTCACATTCACATTTGCCCAGAAAAAAAACAAAAAAAAACCAGACCCATTTGCCGGGCTGGATACTGCATTTCAACGGGTTTTAAAAGAAAGGAAGGCGGTTGGTTTTGCCGTTGCTGTAGTAAAAAACAACCAGGTCATTTTTTCCAAAGGATATGGATACCGTGATCTTGAAAATAAATTACCGGTTACCACCAATACACTTTTTGCCATTGGTTCATGTACCAAAGCTTTTACATCAGCACTATTAGGAATAGAAAACAAAAATGGTAAAATTGAATATGATAAGCCTGCACGACTTTACCTTCCCGAATTATTTTTTTACAATGACGAATTGAATAACCAGGTTACGATCAGGGATATGATGACACACAGAACCGGGATTCCCAGACATGATTATAGCTGGTATCTTTTCCGGTCTTCGTCAAGGGATAGTTTGTTAAGAAGAATAAAACACATGGAACCTACAGCACCATTAAGGCAGACATGGCAGTATAATAATTTCATGTTTTTGGTACAGGGAATGATTGCAGAAAAGTTGACAGGCAAATCATGGGAAGATAAT